>NZ_CAJUCP010000004.1:117295-148866 GCF_910585425.1 uncultured Acetatifactor sp.
GCCGGAAATTCTATGCCGGGATTTGGCACTGTCTGGACAAATGCGGAACTGGAATGGAGGCATATTCAGATATGGTTAAGATTATCATGCACGGCTGCAACGGAAAGATGGGACAGGTCATCAGGGGGCTCCTGGAGGCGGACAAAGAGGCGGAGCTGGTGGCCGGAATCGACCTGTTCGACGACGGGAAGAACCCATTCCCCGTCTTTACAGATATCGGGGAATGCGATGTGGAGGCTGACTGCCTGGTGGATTTCTCCACGGCCGGGGCGGTGGAGCGGATGCTGGACTACTGCGTGGAAAGAAAGCTCCCCTGCGTACTCTGCACCACGGGCCTTGGCGAGGAGCAGATGAAGAAGGCGGAGGAGGCCGCGAAGTCCATCCCCCTGCTGCGCTCCGCCAATATGTCCCTGGGGATAAACCTTCTCTTAAAGCTCCTGAAGAACGCGGCGGGGGTGCTGGCCCCCGGGGGATTCGACATGGAGATTGTGGAGAAGCACCACAACCTGAAGGTGGACGCCCCCAGCGGGACCGCGCTGGCGCTGGCCGATGCCATCAATGAGGAGTTAGGCAACGCTTACTCCTATGCTTATGACAGGAGCGCCAGGCGGGAGCGGCGTCCGGAGAAGGAAATCGGCATCAGCGCCGTCAGGGGAGGCACCATCGTGGGCGACCATGACGTGATATTCGCCGGGCCGGATGAGGTCATCACCTTTTCCCACAGGGCCTACTCCAAGGCGGTCTTCGGCAAGGGGGCCGTACAGGCGGCCAAGTTCCTGGCCGGGAAGCCTGCGGGCAGATATGACATGAGCCATGTGATAGAAGCCGCGCTGTAGAGGATGGGGGCCTGCGGGCCATGGGAGGCAGTGGCCTACAGGGAGAAACGGGGGAGCATACATGAAGGAGAAAGACAATCAGGTCTTAAGAGTCCTGGCGAAGCAGTACCCAAGCGTTGCGGCGGCTTCCACGGAGATCATCAACCTCCAGTCCATCATGAACCTGCCCAAGGGCACGGAGCATTTCCTGACGGACATCCACGGAGAGTACGAGCAGTTCAACCATGTGCTGAAGAACGGCTCCGGCTCCGTGCGCAAGAAGATCGATGAGGAATTCGGCAATACGATCAGCAGCAGGGACAAGAAGAGCCTGGCTACCCTGATCTATTATCCGGAGGAAAAGCTGGAGATCGTCAAGAAGGAAGAGGACAATCTGGAGGACTGGTACAAAATCTCCCTCCACAGACTGGTGCAGGTTATCAAGAGGGTGTCTTCCAAGTATACCCGCTCCAAGGTGCGCAAGGCGCTGCCTAAGGACTTCGCCTATGTCATCGAGGAGCTGATCACGGAGAAGGAGGAGATCCACGACAAAGAGGCGTACTACAACGAAATCATCCGCACGATCATCCGGATTGGCCGGGCCCCTCAGTTCATTGTGGCCCTGAGCCAGCTGATCCAGCGCCTGGTCATAGACCATCTCCACATCGTGGGGGACATCTACGACAGGGGGCCGGGGCCCCATATCATCATGGACACCCTGTGCGCCTACCACTCCGTGGACGTGCAGTGGGGGAACCATGACGTGGCGTGGATGGGAGCCGCCAGCGGCCATATGGCGTGTATCGCCAATGTGATCCGGATCGCGGCCCGCTACGGGAACCTGGACACCCTGGAGGACGGCTACGGCATCAACCTGCTGCCCCTGGCCACCTTCGTGATGGATGTCTATGAGCACACGGACTGCAGCGTGTTCGCCGTGCGCACGGGCAAGAGCCGCAACAGGAAGGCCCTGGATTTGGACGTCAGGATGCACAAGGCCATGGCCATCCTCCAGTTCAAGCTGGAGGGGCAGCTGATCAGGCGGCATCCGGAGTTCCACATGGAGGACAGGGTGCTGCTGGAGCGGATCGATTTCCGGAAGGGGACCATCCGCCTGGGCAGCCAGGGACGGGAATACGCCATGCGGGACATGGATTTCCCCACGGTGGATCCCGCGGATCCCCTGGCCCTGACGGAGGAGGAAGAGGAGGTCATGCGGAGGCTGCAGCAGAACTTCCAGAACTGCGAGAAGCTGCAGCGCCATGTGCGCTTTCTCTACTCCAAGGGCGGCCTGTACAAAATCTACAACGGGAACCTCCTCTATCACGGCTGCATGCCCATGGAGGAGGACGGCAGCTTTGCCGGGGTGGAGATTTGCGGAAAAGCGTACAGCGGAAAGGCGCTGTACGACATCCTGGAGCACCACGCCAGGAGAGGGTATTACGCCAAGGACGAGGCGGAGCGGGCCATGGGCCAGGACCTTATGTGGTATATCTGGGCGGGAAAGGGCTCGCCCGTGTTCGGCAAGGATAAGATGGCTACTTTTGAGCGGTATTTCGTAGAGGAGAAGGAGACCCACGAGGAGCGGAAGAACAGCTACTACAGGCTGCTGGAGCAGGAGGAGACCGTGGACCGCATCCTGAAGGAATTCGGCCTCCGCGACAAGGAGGCCCACATCGTCAACGGCCATGTGCCCGTGGAGCAGATACACGGGGAGTCCCCCATCAAGTGCGGGGGCAGGCTTTTAGTCATCGACGGCGGTTTTTCCAAGGCCTACCAGGCGAAGACGGGCATAGCGGGGTATACGCTGGTATGTAGCTCCAGGGGGATGCAGCTGGTGGCCCATGAGCCCTTCGAATCCGCCTGTGCGGCGATCGTCAACGAATCCGACCTGTTCTCCCATTATCTTGACGTGGAGACCTATGTGCACAGGAAGCTGGTGGCGGATACGGATGTGGGACGGGAGCTGAGGGAGCAGGTCTATTACCTGGAGGAGCTGCTGGAGGCCTACCGGGACGGCACGCTGCGGGAGGAGTAGGCGAGCGAAAGGCATTCTCAGGCGCATGCCTTCTGCCGCAGGAGCTGCCTGGGGCATCCGGAAAACGCCTGAGACATGGTTACCTTATGGCGCCGCCGGAAGGGTTGCCGTACATGCGGCTGCGTGTCCCGTCTGCCGCTCCGGTGCCGTTCGTAGTACCGTTCGTGGTGGTGCCGTTGCCGTTTGTGGAATTGTTGTCATTGCCGGTGAGGTCATCCGTGATATTGTCGATGCCGTCGGTGACATCGTCCACTGCATTGTCGATGGCATCGCCCGCGTCGTCCAGCAGGGAATCGTCATCCCCCTGGGTGGCGCCGCCTTCTCCCACGCCGTTGCCTACATTGCTGTCAGTTCCGGTGCTGTTGTCCACACCGTTATCGGCATTTGAACCGTTGCTGCCATTTGTCCCGGCATCTCCTGTGGCGGAGCTGCTGCTGCCCGCGCCGTCCGCATCGCTTGCGGCGGAACTGCTGCCGTTCGTGCTGCTGCCAGCAGCGCTGGAGCCGGAATCCTGGGTGCTGGTTCCGGCCATGCTGTCAGAGCTGTTGTCCTTTTTGTCGTTGTTGGTGCAGGCAGTAGCCATGCATACATAGGCAAGCACCAGCCCCAACGCCAGGAGCTTTTTGGCTCCTGCGAGATTCTTTCCTTTTTTCATAGTTTCCTCCATTCTGCTGCGTGGATATCTGTAATAGAAGATACATCAGACGATCCTGCGCAAATTCGGCGCGGGACGGCTGATATGCCACTAGTATGTGATTTGCGGCAGGTTTTATACGGCGGAGATCAAAAAATTTTTTTGACGAGGAGGTGCGGGATGGAGTTCAGGCCATGCATCGATATCCACAACGGCCATGTGAAGCAGATTGTAGGCGGAAGCCTGCGGGACGCCGGGGACATGGCCCGGGAGAATTTCGTGGCGGAGCAGGGGGCGGCCTATTACGCCGGGCTCTACCGGGAGGCAGGCATCCGGGGCGGGCATGTCATACTGCTCAACGCCGTGGACAGCCCCAGGTATGCCGACACGAAGCGGCAGGCGCTGTCGGCGCTGCGGGCCTATCCGGGCGGGCTCCAGGCCGGGGGCGGCATCACGCCGGAGACTGCCGGGGAGTTCCTGGAGGCGGGGGCGTCCCACGTCATCGTCACCTCCTATGTATTCCGGGAGGGACGGATAGACTATGACAGGCTGGAGCGGATGCGCGGCGCGGTGGGGAGCAGCCGGCTGGTGCTGGACTTAAGCTGCAGGAAGACCGCGGACGGTTATCGGGTGGTCACGGACAGATGGCAGAGAGAGACCCGGGAAAGGGTGGAGGAGCCGCTGCTGGAGCGGCTCTCGGCATATTGCGACGAGTTCCTGATCCACGCGGTGGACGTGGAGGGAAAGGCGGAGGGGATTGAGAGGGAGCTGGCATCTCTCCTGGGCGCATGGGGAGGGAAGCCCATGACCTACGCGGGGGGCGTGCACAGCTATGAGGACCTGGAGCTGCTGAAAAAGCTGGGGAGGGGCCGCCTGAACGTGACCATCGGGAGCGCCCTTGACATATTCGGCGGAAACCTCTCCTGGAGAAAAGTGTCGGAAATGTGCAAGGCGAATTGAAATAATTGTATAAAATGCTCATAAAAAAGCTTATATTTATGTTTTAGTGCATAAAATAAGCTTTTTTGTTTGTGGAAACATAACAAAATGTGCTCCCTATCGTTGAAGTGGAATTGTGTTTATGGTAAAATGTTGACTCAGGAGGGAATTGAGTCAGCTTCTGATGAGAGTATGGAAAGACAGGAAAAGGTTATTTGGAGGTGACTTTTATGGTACGTAAGGGACATAAACGCAAGAATAACCACGTGGTGATCGTTGCATCCGATGCCACGGACGGTAAGGTAAGGCAGTTCCGCGTCCGGCCCTGGATTCTGCAGACAGTCATCCTTTTTCAATGCATCATCATCGGCGCGTTGATCGGGTTCTTCTTGTACGAGAGGGATGTGGGGGCAGGGGAGCTTCAGCAGAAGGAATCGGAGAATGAGACCATCGCCGCACTGGAGCAGGAGAAGGCGGAGCTGGAGGGGCAGATAGCCGGGCTCAACGGTGAGATAGCAGACCTGAACGAGAAGGTAGGGATCCTGAGCGAGACCGTGACCCAGAAGGCGCAGACCGAGACCGCGCTTTCCGAGCAGCTGGAGAAGCAGACCATGCCTACGCAGTTCCCGCTGACGGGGAAGGCCAGCATGGAGGAGACTGCGGAGGGGAACGGCAATCCGATCTGCATCTTCACCGCTTCAAAGGGGGCCATGGTGGTGGCCGCCGCCAGCGGTTCCGTCATTGTGGTCAATGAGGATCCGGAGTACGGCAACAATGTCTGGGTGGACCACGGCAACGGCTATACCACGATCTACCGGAGCACAGGAGAGGTCAAGGTAAGGCAGGGAGAGACAGTCACACAGGGAGCCACCCTGTTCGTGATC
This sequence comes from uncultured Acetatifactor sp., assembly GCF_910585425.1. Taxonomy (GTDB): domain Bacteria; phylum Bacillota; class Clostridia; order Lachnospirales; family Lachnospiraceae; genus Acetatifactor. Next base: position 122,606 of record NZ_CAJUCP010000004.1, read on the forward strand.
ACTGACGATAGCGGCAAGCTGGGGTATCAGGTGACGCGGGACGGCGCGTATATCAATCCCACGGAAGTGCTGGCGATCAGCGGGTGACCGACATTGTCAGGAATAATGAAGAGATGCGCGCCTAAGCGCGGAAGGGGTGTAAAAATGAGAAAGAACGAGACACAGATTTCAACCATCATCGGAATGAACGCGGAGTGCGGCGGCGATTTCAACGCCGAGGGCACGATCCGCATCGACGGTACGGTGAACGGTAACGTGACGGTGACGGATACCGTGATCGTGGGGGCGTCCGGCTGCATCAACGGCGACATCAACGCGAAAAAGGTCATCATCGGCGGAGAGGTGTACGGCAATCTGAACGTGCCTGAGAAGGTAGAGCTGACGTCCACCGCCAGAGTCATCGGGGACATTACCACCAACGGCCTTGTCATCGATGAGCAGGCAATCTTCCAGGGCAGATGCGATATGCACCAGGATGCCAGCAAACGGCCCAAGCCCAACCGCAGGGAGCTGAAGGCGATGCAGAAGGAGGCCAGGTCCGCCGTCTCGGACGCGCTCAGGGACATGGAGTCGGCTCCTGCGGAGCAGAGCGCCCAGCCGTAAGGCAGAGGTACATAGAAAACGCCATGGCAATGGCGGACGCGTGATAGATTTGAGAAAAAAGCAGGGATGTCTCTGGGGGCATCCCTGCTTTTTGGCGCAAGCCCTGTACCATTCCCCGAGGGAGCCCCTGGAGACAGGAGGCTTCCTCCCAATGGGCTGCCGGCCTTATGGGGAGGGGGCTTCGGAGGAGGCCTCTTTCCTGCGCATGCGGCCGAATACCGTGTCGTAGCCATCGTTTCCGTAGTTCAGGGACCGGTTCACACGGCTGATGGTGGCGGTGGAGGCACCTGTCTTCTCGGCAATCTCCAGATAAGTGCTGTGGTTCTTGAGCATCGCCGCTACCTCCAGCCGCTGGGAGATGGATATCAGCTCATTGACCGTGCACAGATCCTCGAAGAAGCTGTAGCATTCCTCCCTGCTCTCCAGACAGAGGATGGCGTCGAACAGGAAATCCACAGCATCGCTTTTTACTTTTTTGTTCATCTTGGCACCTCTCAGTTGCTTTTCTGTTTTTATATTTTACCATATTTAAGCGCGCACCGGCGCATATGGAAGTCAGAAGCGTACATATCAACATTTTATCATATTAAAGTCCTAAAGTAAAGGCGGAAAACATTAAGAAAATATTTTGAAAGTAGATGTTGTCATGTAGTAATGAATACTATATAATGTAAGACAATAGAAAGCTGTATTTGCTTTCTATTGTATATTATTATAGAAAGCCGCATTTGCTTTCTATTGTATATTATTATAGAAAGCCGCATTTGCTTTCTATTGTATATTATAGAAAGCCGCCATAGAGCATCGCACCAGAACACGGAGGGGAAAACAGGGGGAGGACTGATATGACGATTGACAACGATGATTTATTGAACAGCATCCGGGAAAGCCTGGACAGGGTGAAGTACATCAGCCCAGAGGACATCCCCAACATCGACCTGTACATGGATCAGGTCACTACCTTCATGGACAGCCGCCTCCAGTCCTCTGCCAGATATCCCGGCCGGGACAAGATACTGACCAAGACCATGATCAACAACTATGCCAAGAATGACCTGCTGCCGCCTCCCGTGAAGAAGAAATACTCCAGGGAGCATGTGATGCTGCTGGTCTTCATCTATTATTATAAAGGATTCCTGTCCATCAGCGACATACAGACGCTCCTCGGGCCCATAACGGAGAGGTACTTCCATAACGGACAGGCCTACAACCTGGAGGACATCTACAGGGAGGCCTTCGGCATGGAGGACAAGATGCTCCAGTCCATGAAAGCGGACGTGGAGGAGAAGTTCAAGATTTCCCAGGAGGCCTTTCAGGACGCGCCTGAGGAGGATATGGATTTCCTCCACAAATTCGCCTTTATCTGCATGTTGGGCTTCGATGTGTACCTGAAGAAGCTGATGATAGAGAAGATGATAGACGAGCTGGCGGAGGGCGGGCAGAGGAAGAAGGCCGAGCAGAACGGGAAGAACCCCTGAACGGAAGAAAAGTGTAACAGGGACAGGCGCTCCCTCATATGATACCTTATCAAACCATATGGAGGTAGCTATGAGGAAGTTCTCGATAAAGAAGGCAGGGGCCGTCTGCCTGGCCGTCCTGACGGCAGTGGCGGCCATGACCGGCTGCGGCGCGGGCAGCCCGGACAAGGCGAAGGAGGGCAAGACGAAGGTAGTGCTCAACGAGGTGGCGCATTCCATTTTCTATGCGCCCATGTATGTGGCCATCGAGGAGGGCTATTTCGAGGAAGCCGGGATTGAGCTGAGCCTGGTGACCGGCTTCGGGGCAGACAAGACCATGACCGCAGTGCTCACCGGCGAGGCGGACATCGGCTTCATGGGCAGCGAGAGCACCATATACACTTATGTCGGAGGGACCGAGGACTATGTGGTGAACTTCGCCCAGCTGACCCAGCGGGCGGGGAATTTCCTGGTGTCCAGGGAGCCTATGGAAGATTTCTCGTGGGAGATGATTAAGGGTAAGGATGTGCTGGGCGGAAGGGCGGGCGGTATGCCCCAGATGGTCTTCGAGTATATCCTGCGCAAGAACGGCATCGACCCGGCCGCGGATGTGAACATCGACCAGAGCATCGACTTCGGCTCTACGGCAGCGGCGTTTTCCGGCGGGCAGGGGGACTTCACTGTGGAATTCGAACCTCACGCCACCTCCCTGGAGCAGAAGGGCGAAGGCTATGTAGTCGCCTCCCTGGGTGAGGATTCCGGCTACGTGCCCTACACCTCCTTCTCCGCCAAGAAGAGCTATCTGGAGAAGAACAAGGACACCGTGCAGTCCTTCACGGACGCGCTGCAGAAGGGCATGGACTATGTGCAGAACCATACGCCGGAGGAGATCGCGAAGGCAATCTCTCCCCAGTTCCCGGAGACGGACATGGAGACCCTGACCACCATCGTGGACAGATATTACCAGCAGGATACCTGGAAGGAGAACCTGGTTTTTGAGGAGGACGCCTTCTCGCTGCTCCAGAATATCCTGCAGGACGCGGGCGTGCTGGAGAAGCAGGTGCCCTACGGGGATCTGGTGACCAAGGATTTCGCCAAAAAGGCAGCGGAATAGCACAGGGCATGAAGACAAAAAGGAATGTTTTTCCGTATAAAACAATGCGGAGGGACATTCCTTTTTCGCGGGCAGCGGAAATCTCCGGAATCGGTTTGTTACATCTTACTGCTGCAGACGGATATTCTTCATGGCCCAGATGCGCAGGGCGTTGGCATTGTTGCTGATCTTCTGGAGGGAATCCAGGATCTCCTGGAAAGCGGGGCGCTCCTTCTCCTCGATGATGCCGTCCTCGGAGATGGCGATCAGGGAGGCCCGCAGGGCATCGATGTCCTTCAGGGAGCCCAGGACCTTCAGCGCCAGCCTGTCGAAGTCGTCGATTGTGACCTCCGACACGCTGTTGCGGCCGATGGGGCATTCCCTGGCGCAGTAGGAGTTGCACAGCTCCGGCGTGTTGTAGGCCTCCGCCATGGCCTTCACTTCCTCCGGGTAGGGAGGGATGGTGTCCAGCTCGATGCGGGCCAGCCTGGTGCGGTCTATGCCTATGATTTCAGCCGCCTTCTCCCGGCTGGAGAAATCCGGATTCTCCTCCGCGGCCTGGGAACGTGCCAGGTAATACATGTTATCGGCGGCTTTCGTAGCTTTTTTGCCCATATCAAATCTCTTCTTTCTATTGTATAGTATGATCATGATAACCGTATGGCAGGTATATTCCTTTAGTTTATTCGAAAATCTTCTATTTGTAAAGATTATTTCTCGAAAGCGGTTGAGAGAATGGGGAAAATTTGATAGAATGGATAAAGAATCGGATTCCTGAGGGACAATACCAAAATAAAACGGAAGCGGAGGATGAGACAATGGGCTTGATAAAAGCGGCAAAGGATGCCGTCAGCTCCATGCTGGCGGATCAGTGGAGGGAGTATTTCTACTGCGATTCCCTCTCCAATGACATATTGGCGGCCAAGGGCAGGAAGCGCCAGAGCGGAGGCCGGAACAGCAACAAGGGAGGGGACAACATCATCTCCAACGGCTCCATCATCGCCGTCAACGAGGGGCAGTGCATGATGATCGTGGAGCAGGGGGGCATTGCGGAGTTCTGCGCGGAGGCCGGGGAGTTCGTCTATGACAATTCCACGGAGCCCAGCCTGTTCTACGGAGACCTGGGGGAGAACTTAAAGGGCACCTTCCAGGCGATCGGCAAGCGCTTCAGCTTCGGCGGCGGCGCGGGCAAGGACCAGAGGGTCTATTTCTTCAATACCAAGGAGATCTTGGACAACCGCTACGGCACTGCCACGCCCATCCCCTTCCGCTACATAGATGACAACATCGGCCTGGACATGGACGTGACCATCCGCTGCAACGGCTCCTATTCCTTCCGGATCGTGGATCCCCTGCTTTTTTATCAGAATGTATGCGGGAACGTGCCAGATGTGTACAGCCGCAGCGAAATCCAGAACCAGATGAAGTCTGAGCTGATGACCGCCATGCAGCCTGCCCTGGGCAAGGTCAGCAGCCTGCGGGTGAGGGTGTCCGACATCCCCAGCCATGTGATGGAGCTGGTGGACGCGGTGAACGCCCAACTGTCGGTGAAATGGGAGAAGACCCGGGGTATCGTGGTGGTGAGCATGACCATGAACCCGCCCTCCATGCCCGAGGAGACGGCGAAGCGGATCAGCGACCTCCAGAGCAGCGCGGTGATGCGCAATCCCAACATGGCGGCTGCCACGCTGGTGGGGGCCCAGGCGGACGCCATGAGGGCGGCGGCCTCCAACACGGCCACCGGGCCCATGATGGCCTTCGCCAATATGAACATGGCAAATGCGGCCGGAGGCATGGACGCTTCCTCCCTGTTCGCCATGGGAGCGGCCCAGAACCAGACAGCTCAGAACCAGGCGGCCAGAAGTCAGGCGGCGAACCCTGCCGCCCAGAACAGGGGAGGCGGGGCGCCGGTGCCCGGCTGGACCTGCAAATGCGGCCATGGGGACAACCGCGGCAAGTTCTGCATGGAATGCGGCAGCCCCAAGCCCACGGAGGCAGGGTGGACCTGTAGCTGCGGTGCGGTGAACCAGGGGAAGTTCTGTACCGATTGCGGCGCGAAGAAGCCGGAGGGCGCGCCGCTCTACCGGTGCGATAAATGCGGATGGGAGCCCGAAGACCCTGCGCATCCGCCGAAATTCTGTCCGGAATGCGGAGATGTCTTCAACGAGAATGACAGGATATAAAAGTTAGCGGAAGCTTACTTCGGGAACGCTGCCTTGAACAAGCGGCGTTCCTTTTTGCCATGGGGAAGCGGCGATGGCGGATTGGGAATTCCTGTGTGGAATGGAAATGAGGGAGTGAAAATGGGTTTACTGGATACACTGAACAAGGAGCAGAGGCAGGCGGCGTCCACGGTGGACGGGCCGCTTTTGGTGATAGCGGGGGCGGGCAGCGGCAAGACGAGGGTGCTGACCCACAGGATCGCCTATTTAATAGAAGAAATGGGCGTAAAGCCCTGGAACATCCTGGCGATCACCTTCACCAACAAGGCGGCGGGGGAGATGCGGGAGAGGGTGGACAAGCTGGTGGGCTTCGGCGCGGACCAGATATGGGTCTCCACCTTCCACTCGGCCTGCGTGCGGATCCTGCGCCGCCATATCGACAGGCTGGGCTATGACAACAGCTTCACCATCTACGACAGCGACGACCAGAAGACAGTGATGAAGGCGGTCATCAAGCGGCTGGAACTGGATCCGAAGATGTACAAGGAGCGGGCGCTGCTCAGTGCAGTCTCCTCGGCCAAGAACGAGCTGGTAAGTGTGAGCCAGTACGAGCTGGAGGCCGCCGGGGACTATGATTATATGAAGAAGATTTACGCAAAGGCCTACAGGGAGTACCAGGAGACCCTGCAGGCCAACAACGCGCTGGACTTTGACGACATCATCGTGAAGACGGTGGAGCTGTTCAAGAGCTGCCCGGAGGTGCTGGACTCCTATCAGGAGCGGTTCCAGTACATCATGGTGGACGAGTACCAGGACACCAACACGGCGCAGTTCGAGCTGGTGGGGGCATTGGCGAAAAAATACCGGAACCTGTGCGTGGTGGGGGACGACGACCAGAGCATCTACAAGTTCCGCGGGGCCAATATCCGCAATATCCTGGACTTCGAGGAGCATTTCCCGGAGGCGGTGACCATCAAGCTGGAGCAGAACTACCGCTCCACCCAGTCCATCCTGGATGCCGCCAATGCGGTGATCGGCAACAATGTGGGCAGAAAGGCCAAGGCCCTGTGGACCGCCAGGGAGGGCGGGGCCAGGGTGCGCCTGCGGCAGTTCGACACGGCTTACGAGGAGGCGGAGTTCATCGCCCGGGAAGTGACCAGGCGGGTGGCGGAGCAGGGCGCAAAGTACAGGGACTGCGCGGTGCTCTACCGCACCAACGCCCAGGCCCGTCTCCTGGAGGAGCGCATGATCATGGAGGGCGTGCCATATAATGTGGTAGGAGGTACGAACTTTTATTCCAGAATGGAGATCAAGGACATCCTGGCCTATCTGAAGACCATAGAGAGCGGCCGGGACGAGGTGGCCGTGAGGCGCGTCCTCAATGTGCCCAGGCGTGGCATCGGCAACGCCACCCTGGAGAAGCTGGAGGACTATGCCCAGCTCCACGGCATCGGGTTCTACCAGGCCCTGGAGCAGGCGGACGAAATCATGAGCATCGGAAAAGCATCCGCAAAGATACGCTCTTTCGTAAACCTGATTCAGGTGCTTCGCGGGGAGCGGGGGGAGAAGACCATCGCGGAGCTGATACGGGCCATCGTGGAAAGGATCGATTACGCCGGGTATCTTGCGGACTACGATGACGAGGGCGGCGATGACAGGATAGCCAATGTGGACGAACTGATCTCAAAGGCGGTGCTCTACACGGAGAGCCATGAGGAGCCCACGCTGACGGAATTCCTGGAGGAGGTGGCCCTGGTGGCGGACATCGACAATGTGGACGGGAATGACGACAGGGTGCTGCTGATGACCCTGCACTCCGCCAAGGGGCTGGAATTCCCCAATGTGTACCTGGCTGGGATGGAGGACGGGCTGTTCCCGGGGTATCTGACCATCAATTCCGAGGACCCCACGGACCTGGAGGAGGAGCGGCGGCTGGCCTATGTGGGCATCACCAGGGCCATGGACCAGTTGACATTGACTTGCGCCAGGATGCGGATGGTCCGGGGGGAGACCCAGTACAATGGGGTGAGCCGCTTCGTGGGGGAGATTCCTCCGGAGCTTCTGGACAGCAGTGGGGCCGGGCCTAGGCGCCGGGTCCAGAAGCAGAAGGACGAGGCGGACGCTTTCGTGATTCCGGATGAGGACGCCTTTCTGGAGAGGAGCAGAGAGCGGGCCCAGAGCGTCGGTGCCACAGGAGTCGGGAATGGCGGCAGCGCCGGGGGCTCCCAGGCAGCCTTTGGCCGTCCCAAGGCCATCATACGTCCCAAGACCACGCCCAAGGCGGATAAGCCCTATATCGCAAAGGGAATCGGCAGCCTGAACCAGTTGGCGGGCATTTCCAAGGGAATCCATCAGGCCCCGGAGGCGCTTTCCTATGGGGTGGGAGACCGGGTGTCCCATGTAAAGTACGGGGAGGGGAGCGTGCTGAAGATCGACAGGGAGCCCAGGGACTACAAGGTGACAGTGGCTTTCGACAAAGCCGGACAGAAAATCATGTACGCTTCTTTTGCAAAATTGAAAAGGCTATAGTATTTTTCCAATGAATATGATATAATAGGTTTTGGGTAGTAGAAAATGCGGAGCAGTTTCCATGACAGGTTCCAGATAACAGAAAATGCGAAGCGGTTTCTATGACAGGTCCTGGGCAATAGAAAATAAAGGGCAGTCAATCTGCCGAGACGGAGGTAATCTTATGAACAAGCTTGAGAATTTGATTGATATCGCCAGGCTGAATGAACTGCTTGGAAAGAAGGAAGAGGAGAAGAAGGAGTGGAACATGGTGATATGCGTCCTGGCAGTGCTGGGCGCCATCGCGGCAGTGGCCGGTATCGCCTACGCGGTCTACCGCTACCTGAATCCCAGCTATCTGGATGACTTCGAGGATGAGTTCGAAGACGAGTTCGAGGATGAAGAGGACGACGAGGAAGCAGAGGACGAGGATGAAGACTTCTTCGTAGACGAGGGAGAGAACTGAACAGATGAAAAAAGGACAGGTGTATGAAGCAACGGTGGAGCGGGTGGATTTTCCGTGCAAGGGCATTGCCGGCACCCAGGAGGGCCCCGTCACCGTCAAGAACAGCCTGCCCGGCCAGAAGATCAAGCTCATTGTCAGCAAAGTGAGAAACGGGAAGGCGGAGGGCCGTCTGCTGGAGGTGATGGAGAAGTCGCCTCTGGAGACAGCCAGTCCGTGTTCCCATTTTGGCTTGTGCGGCGGCTGTGCGTATCTGTCCCTGCCCTATGAGGAGCAGCTCAGGGTCAAGGAGGGACAGGTGAAGCGCCTGCTGGATGCCTGCCTGGAGCGGCAGGAGAGCGGATGGCAGTGGGAGGGCATCAAGGCAAGCCCTGTGGCCTGCGGGTATCGCAACAAGATGGAATTCTCCTTCGGGGATGAGGAAAAGGACGGCCCGCTGACCCTGGGGATGCACAAGCGCGGCAGCTTCTATGATGTGGTGACCGTGGAGGACTGCCGGATTGTGGACGGGGATTTCCGACTGATATTGAAGACGGCGCTGGAATACTTTGCGGGATATCCGGCTCCGCGGAGGGTGACTTATTTCCACAGGATGCGCCATGAGGGGTATCTGAGGCATCTGCTGGTGCGCAAGGCCTCCCGGACGGGGGAAATCCTGGTGGCGCTGGTGACTACCTCTCAGAGCCCATGGGGGGACTGTGGGGCCCCGGAGGGATCCGCGGCGGGGAACGGCGAAAGAGCCGCAGACCGGGCGGAATCCGTGGCAGGCGTTCCAGGGGAAGCGGAAGCTATGCCGCTGCAGAAAGAAGCCGGGGGAGAGGGATGCGGGGAAGCGGAGCGGCAGCTGATGGAGGGCTTCCTGGAAAAGCTGTTGGGCCTGGAACGCAATGGCGGCCTGGAGGGGAAGTTCGCGGGAATCCTCCACATTGTCAACAACTCCCAGGCGGATGTGGTGCGCAGCGACCGCACGGACATCCTCTACGGACAGGACTATTTTTATGAGGAGCTTTTAGGGCTCCGATTTAAAGTATCCGTTTTTTCGTTCTTCCAGACCAACTCCTACGGCGCGGAGGTGCTCTACGAGACGGCCCGGTCTTATATCGGGGAGCTGGGCAGCGGCGCTCCGGAGGGGATGCCGGACAAGGTGGTGTACGACCTTTACAGCGGCACGGGGACGATTGCGCAGATGATGGCCCCGGCGGCAGGCAGGGTGATCGGCGTGGAGATCGTGGAGGAGGCCGTGCAGGCAGCCCGGAAGAACGCGGAGATGAACGGGCTTAGGAACTGCGAGTTCATTGCCGGGGACGTGCTGAAGGCGCTGGACGAGATTCCGGAGAAGCCGGATTTCATCATCCTGGATCCCCCCCGGGACGGGATTCACCCGAAGGCCCTGGGAAAGATCATTGCTTACGGTGTGGAGCGGATTGTATACATATCCTGCAAGCCCACCAGCCTGGTGCGTGACCTGGGGGTGTTCCTGGAGCGCGGGTATGCGGTGGAGCGGGCAGTGGCGGTGGATCAGTTCCCGTGGACGGGGAATGTAGAGGTGGTCGCGCTTCTGGCCAGGCGGAAGGAATCCGCAGGAGGGGAAGCGGAGGGCATGGAGCGCCAGCCATAGCTGAAAGGATGATAAAAACAGCGGAATCCCACATCTCACAGGATTCCGCTGTTTGCGCATGGAGCATATGGGATTCGAACCCACGGCCTCAACAATGCGAATGTTGCGCGCTCCCAACTGCGCTAATGCCCCATGCATATTAGTATAGCACAAATCAGACAAAATGCAATAAAAATTTTTAGAAATTTTGCATTTGCCTGAATATGTAAGATTTGGAAACGGACGGGGAGGTATGGACATGGCAATCATAGGAATAGATCTGGGGACCACAAACAGCCTGGCGGCCTGCTGGAGGGACGGCAGGCTGGAGCTGATTCCGGGTGAGGACGGGAATGTGCTGTTCCCCAGCGCGGTGGGGTATGTGGAAGGGGAGGGCTTCCTGGTGGGAGCGGCGGCAAAGGAGCGGCTGCTGACCCACCCCGACGACACGGTGGCTTCCTTCAAGTGCTTCATGGGCACGGCAAAGGAGTACAGCCTGGGCGGCAGGATGTATACCCCCATGGAGCTGTCGGCCATGGTGCTGGAGCGGCTGAAGCGGAACGCGCAGCGGGTGCTGCAGGAGGAGATCGAGGAGGCCATCGTCACCGTACCCGCCTACTTTAACGACAGGCAGAGAAGCGACACCAAGAAAGCGGCCCAGGTGGCTGGGCTCAAGGTGGAACGCCTGATCAACGAGCCCTCGGCGGCGGCTCTGGCCTACCGGATGGCTGCGGGTGAGGAGGACAGGACGCTGATTGTCTTCGACTTCGGAGGCGGGACGCTGGATCTGTCTTATGTGGAATGTTTTGAGAATGTGATAGAGATCGTGGCCGTGGCAGGGGACAACCATCTGGGCGGGGACGACATCGACAGAGCCATCCAGTCCTATTTCTGCAAAGAGAACGGCCTGGTGGAGGAACGGCTCCCCCTGGAGGAGCTGGCAAGAATCCGGCATCTGGCGGAGCAATCCAAATGCGCCCTGTCCTCCGCCGGGCGGGCAGACATGGAGCTGACCGTGGGAGGAAAGGCGTGCAGGGCGATGTTGACGGAGGACATCCTCTTTGAGCTGTGCATGCCCCTTTTCGGGAGGATGAAGGAGCTTTTCCTGCATCTTCTGGAGGACGCGGATTCCAGGGTTTCCCGGATAGACGACCTGGTCATGGTGGGCGGCTCCTCCAGGCTGGGGGTGGTGAGGCGGTTCCTGTCGGAGCTTCTGGGGAAAGAGCCTGTGGTGCTGGACGAGACAGACCGGGTGGTGGCTCTGGGGGCGGGAATCTACGCCGGGATCCGCAGGCGCGGGGAGGAGATCCGGGACATGCTGCTGACGGACGTATGCCCCTTCACCCTGGGGATAGGAGTCCGGAACAGGAGCGGGCAGGACAGGAATATCTTAAGCCCCATGATCGAGCGCAATTCCACGCTCCCCGCCTCCGTGAAGAACAGATTCGTCACCACCGGCGATTACCAGAGGGAAATCCTGGTGAAAATCTACCAGGGGGAAGAATATTATGTGGACGACAATGTCTGTCTGGGGGAGGTAAACATAGAGGTGGCTCTGAAACCGGCGGGACAGGCCTGGGTGGACGTGCAGTTCACTTATGATATCAATGGCATCCTTCATGTGTCGGTGGAAAACGAGATGGGGGAGCGCAGACGGATTCTGCTGGCGAACCAGGCTCTGAGCCCGGAAGAGCTGGAGCGGTATGCAAAGGAGATGGAGAAGATCATGCTGCCGCCCATAGAGCAGCCGGAGAACCAGGAGATGCTGGCACGGTTCCTGGCGTATTTCGAGGAAAGCACCGGAGAGCAGCGGGAGCGGATCGGAGCCATGATCGGGAGCATCACCCGGGGGCTGTGCAGCGGCAGGAAGAAGACGGTTCGGAACGCCCAGGAGACCGCCAGAGCCTGGCTGGCCATGCTGGAGGAGAGCCAAGAGACAAAAGAGGAGAGGCTGTTTGACGGAAGAACCTCCTATGGGTGGTATGGGGAGGAAGACTGGGAGGAGGAAGACGAGAGCCTGGACGAGGAGGAAGAGGACTGGGGAGGAGAAGGCTAAGGCGGCGGTGATGAGGAGTCGAACAACAGGAAGAGGATTGTGACAACAGGAAATAGCTGGGAAGATTGGGAAAAGGAGCATGAAAATGAGGAGTGACATATGGGGGCTTTTGGGAATAAGCCCTACTGGTGACAGAAAGGCCATCCGCAGCGCTTATGCGGCTCAGTCCAGGCTGCACCACCCGGAGGAGGAGCCGGAATATTTTGTGGAGCTGAACCAGGCTTATAAGCAGGCGCTGGATTTTGCCCGGACAGCCGGAGCGGGGGATGCGGACGTAAATAGCAGAGAGGACGGAACTGGCCGGGAGAACAAGGGCAGCGCAGGGAACAGGGGAGACAGAGAAGACAGGAACAGCGCAGATGGCAGAAGGGTGGAAAGAAATAGAAAAGGGGAGGAAGACAGGAACGGAAGGTACAGAGAAGGCGCAGGGGATACCGGAGACAGAGACGACCAGGAAGACAAGGGCAGCAGTGAAAGTGTAAAAAGCTATGACACGGAATCTGGCAGGATACATAGCGGTGTGGAGAACAAAGAGAAGCAATCAGCCCAAATGCATGACAGCGCAGGGGATGAAAGGAAAGAGTCAGCCCAGATACGTGACAGTATAGGGGATGAGAAGAAAGAATCAGCCAAAGCGACGGGCGGCATTGGGGGAAGCGGAAGCAGGCAGGAATCAGCCGCCTCGTCAGATAATAACGAAGAAGACGAAGATAAGCAGAAATCCACCCCAGCCACAGCAGGTTCCCCGGAAGCGACAACAGAAAGGGAATCCGGCAGTACAGATGCCAGAGAAAATGAGCTTTCCCTTTTAGAGCGCCTGGCCGATGCGCAGCAGAAGGCCATACAGCAAAGCATGGACACAGGCGCCCTGCATGAATTCATCGCCCTTTTTACAAATCCCAAACAGGCGAAAAACGCCGACGCCTGGAGACGCTTTTTCCTGTCGGAGACGTTCCTGGGGGAACAGTATGCGGAGGGATTCGCCAGGGGCCTGTACGCCTACCTCATGGAACAGGAAGCCTACCCCCACGACAATCTCCCCATGGCTCTCCTCCAGGAGATGGCCATCGCCTACGCGCTGGTTCCCCACTTTGCCGGGGAAGAGTACAGGGAAGGCATGAAATATCCCAAGGAATGGTACAAGGTCTCAGTGGAGCAGACCTTCCCTGCCAGGAAACAGGTGGCGGAGATCTTCAACAGGCAGGGCTGGGACTGCGACCTGAAATCCATGACCAGGCGCATGCTGAAGCAGCCCGCCAACAAGGTGCGCCACAATGCCTTTTCCGACTACCTGGATTTAAAGGAAATGGGGTGCCAGGGACAGCTCACAGAGGCGGAGAAGGAGACCTGGCAGCATATCCTGGGCTTAGGACAGGTGCACTACCTCTTTGAGCGCAACGGCAAACGGCTGGGCAGCGCGGACTACGAGAGCCGCAGCGAATGTGTGGTGAAGCTCTATGTCCAGTGGCTGAAGGACGAAGGGCTGCCGGAATGTGTGCTGAAATTCCTGTACCAGAAGTTCGCCTTCCGGGAGCTGGAGCACAGCAGCACCAGAGGTCTGTACGGAGCCTTGAAGGAACAGGTGCTGAGACAGCTTCCCCAGGTGGAGGAGCTGCTCTTCGGCCAGGACGGACTGGAGCAGAAGGCTACGAAAGTATACCGCGTCTGTTCCCGGATCATCAATGACAATCAGAACAATTACGAGAAATCCATCTACGAGGAAACCCCTGAAATCCGGGAGCGGGTGGAGGCTCTTTTCGCCATGCCGGAGTGGAGGGAGCTGCAGGGGGACAGAGGGCTGTTCGATAAGCTCTGCGGGGGAGCGCAAAGGCTGGTGATGCCCCGCTCCCTGGCAGAGGGGCTGATCCGATACCTGCAGCAGTGGGATTTCCCGGAGCCCAGATGCACGGAGCTTTTGGAGAGCCTGTTGCGCTCCCTGGCCACAGGGCAGATGTGCAGGGAGATTGACTACCGTTTCCGGGTGCCTGTTCCGGACGTGGACATGGACGATCTGGAGGGGAATGGGGATTTCTGGCAGTATTATCTGATGCGGGGATTCGGCTTCCGCCACAGCCGGATCCGGGGAACCTGGGAGGACGGATACCTGTATGAAATGGACGGGGAATGCTATCTTCCGGCCTATATCCGCTATCTCTACGCGCCCTCCCGGGTATGGCAGAGAGCCTTTACGGGATTTTGCCAGGAGACGGAGTCCATCCCGGAACCGGTGAGCGCGGTATGCTCCCTGCCGGACGGCAGGGTCTTGCGGGTGGAGTTCCATTATCACTATTGCCTGTATTTCCTGGAGGAAACGCCGGTGCTGGCCCCGATTCTGTCCTTTGCCCAACTGCATCGGTGGGCGCTGGAGCATCTGCAGACGGGGACGGATACCGGCCAGGATGCCGATGGACAGACAGAGGGACAGGTGCGGGACTTCTTCTTCCTGCTGGCGGTGACGGCCATTGAGGATTCGGAGCGGAGGGCGGCGGAGGAGCTGATCATGCAGTGGCTGGGGAAGCTTCCCCTGTATCCCCAGATCTGTCCTCTGCTGGCCAGGCTGCTGGCCGCGGACAATGACCGACTGCCTGCGGGAACCAGGGCGGTTTATTATGAGGAACAGGAGCGGTTCTGCTTCCGGGCGGTGGTGTCCGGGGAGGGAATCCGCATCTATCGCCAGATGGAGTTCGGCTGGGAGGACAGGATTTTCAGAAGGGCGGAATTCGGCTGGAAGGAGGTTCCGCTGTCCCTGGAAGCCCTGGGTCTGGGAAGGAGCCGGGTGCCTGCGCAGGCTCTTGTGGGGGTGTCTCCTGTAGAACTGTCTCCTGAGGGGCTGCCTCCTGTAGGACTGTCTTCTGAGGGATTGTCTTCTGTGGAGCTGCCCCCTGTAGGACTATCTTCTGAGGTGCTGTCTCCTGAGGAGCTGCCTCCTGTAGGACTGTCTTCTGAGGGGCTGCCTTCTGTGGGGGTGTCTTCTGAAGGATTGTCTCCTGTGGAGCTGCCCCCTGCGGAGCTGGAAAACCTTGCAAGGGAGTCATTGCTTCTGCTGCGCCAGCCCAAGCCCGTGCCTTTGGCCGCGCAGAATCTGGAGGGGATGGACGTGCTGCAGAAGACTCAGGCGGTGTTGAAAGCCATGGGGTTCCCGGAAGGGGTGGAGGGGTACTGTGTGCTGCGCTATGGACAGGAGAGGGAGAGGCGCCATGACAAGGTATTCTACGGCGCACTGTCGCCTTTCGGCTTTCCAGTGGGCATCCATTCCCCGGAGTATGAGAGAAGCATGCGTTTCCACATGGATGTCTCCCGGACGAAGATCAAAGAGGGGAAGCGCTATGTAGGGCGTTTTGGATGGGGATTCAAATATTCGCATCAGTCGGACTTTTGGCCCCTGTGCGTCTACCAGGGGGACAGCGGCACGTATTACGCCGACGGCACCGTCAGGATGTACCGGGCGCAAAGCCTGGACAAGCTCCTTGCGGACTGGCTGAAGCCGGAGCTGGAGGGTGTCACGGAAGTGGAGGTCTACGGAGGGCTTCTCACGGTATCCAGGCTTGACCACAGGCTGGAATACTGCTATGGAGAGAAGGATTTTCAAGATTCTGTCCATGGAACGGGGCAGACAGTGGCGGATTACTTCACCGTGTTTGGCGGATACCGGCTGTGGGAGACTTTTGCCCGGTGGATGGATGCCGCCCTGGAGAAGGGGCTGCCGGACTGGGTGAATGTCCTCACCATCGGCCAGGCTCTGGGAAAGGAAGAGGGGGAGGGAAGTGTGCTGTCCCTCACAGGGTGTTATGTGGAAGAGGTGAACCTGGATCTGCTGGAACTGCAGGAGCGGCTGGGGGCGGAGGACTCCCAGGAGGATTTCCAAGAGGAAGAGGAAAGGGAGAAACCGGCCGGAGGACAGGGAGAGTGGGAACAACCAAACGCACAGCAAACCGCGCTGGCGGAGAGTATGCCGGAGTACAGGGAATATCCGCTGGAAGCTCCATGCCTTGTCTGGGGAAAAGGACTTGCCGTGCACATGGTGAGCCAGTCCCTGTGGGATGCGGCGCGATGGTATCTGGAGGAGCGGCCGGGAGAGGGAGCGGAGCTTCTGCGCAACCGCCGCATCCGGGTGGAGATTGCGGATTAGGTGGCTGTCTTCCCTTCCTTTATCCGCCTGGCCGGATACAGCGCCAGCGTGTCCAGCAGCGATGTAAAGATATAGATGACATAGCTGCTCGTGAAGATGGACAAAAGCGTCCCCGCGTCATAGGTGCCATAAAAGGCGAACAGCGTGAACAGCAGCGAGTTCAGAAGCTGGCTGATCAGTGTGGAGCCATTGTTGCGGAGCCACAGGAACCTGCGCCTGTCGCCAGTCTTCCTCTCTGTGAAGGCCCACCATTTATGACACAGCCACACATCGAAGATCTGGCTTGCGGCGTAGACGATGGAGGAGGAGACCAACATCCTGGGGGTGCTGGAGAAGATTTCCCGGATGGCCCCCATGGCCCGGTCATTTTCGGCGGGCACATACAGGAGCCAGCTCTGGCTCAGCAGCAGGAAGAACAGGGAGGTGAACATGCCGATCCAAACGGCCTTGTTCGCCTCTTTCTTCCCCTCGCATTCGGAGAGGATGTCTGTGATCAGGTAGGTGACGGCGAAGAGCACATTGCCCAGGGTCTGCTCCATGCCGAAGGCATTGACAAGGAGCAGCACCTCGATATTGGCCAGGATGGTGGCAATGGCGGAGAGGCAGTACAGCCCCGTCCTGCCGAAGAAACGGTAGGAAATCAACGCCATGGAAAATATGAAGACCAGGGAACCTGCCAACAACAATTCGTTTATCATAACAAACCCTTTCTTTCCCGGCGGGGCCGGATGCATCCGATGGGATTCAGTCGCCCACCCCGAAATCGGTATTCTGAATCAATATATCAACCCGTTGGTCATCTTTGTATTTCGGATAAATTTTATCCATAAAGACGGATATCACATTTCCGTCAGGTTCTACCTGCGTCGTATTGGGGCACATGATATTGACGCAGATGCGCTCGAAGCAGGCGAGGCCCAGCGAGATGTCCCGCGTCATGGAATCCAGGGTCTGTCCCCTGATGCCGAAGAGGAGATTGGCCTCGTCGAAGCCCCGGCCGATCAGGGCAGGCTTCCGCTCCGGAATCCCCTTTTTCAGCACATGCTCCCGGAACTCTCAGTCGAAGGTCTCCAGACCCAGCTTCATCTTCAACTGAAAACCGGAGAACTCCTGCCGGAGGGCGGGAATCCTGTCGCGATAGAGGTAGTGGGATTCAAAATGGATGGTGGCGATTCCCTTCTCGCGGCATATTTGCCTGATCAGGGCCAGCATCCGGGCATCCAGCTCGAAGACGGAGCCGCTGTTGATGACCTCCAGGTCGCCGAACCTTCCGGTGACATTGGCCAGCACCTGGCTGTTCAGGACGTAATTGGCCTGGGCGTCGGCACATCTGTCGGTGTGATAGTCGCAGAAAGCGCATTTTTGATAGACACATCCGCTGCCGCGCAGGAGAACGATTTCCCGCTTTCTTTTTTTTAGAATTTCAATATATCTTTCCATCATAAATAAAAGCGCCCCCAAAGGACGCTTCAGGGCATGCTCCGCCCCTTTTGTTCCTTTGTTTTGCTCCAGGAGGCCGGAGAGCCGGTCTCCCGGGCAGGATGGTTACGAACTGCCAGACCCTGCTATAGCAGAATTTCTACGGCTGTCAATGGTGTCGGAAAAACTTTATGGCAGCGGGCAAAAAGAAGGGAACATAGACCAGGCCTCTTACATATGATGTAAAAAGGTGTGCGGAGGTGGGGCCATGGTGGTGATAGATGCCGGACATGGCGGCAGCAATCCAGGAGCGGTGTACCAGGGCAGGCAGGAGAAGGACGACGCGCTGGCGCTGGCCCTGGCGGTGGGACAGATTCTGGAGGAGAACGGGGTGGAGGTGTATTATACCAGAACCACGGATATCTATGAATCCCCCCAGCAGAAGGCCCAGGAGGGCAATGCGGTCCAGGGAGACTATTTTGTGTCCCTCCATCGTAATTCCAGCCCCTATCCCAATCAGTATACGGGGTCTAATGTTATTATAGTGTTGAGTTGGTGGAATGCCAGAAAAATCAAGGGTTTCCACTGCTTACGTCCAAGGTTTGGAATGCCGTTCAGACGGCAAAATAGAGCAAAAACAGTTTCATTTTTGCTTTGGGACAGGAAAAAAGAGCAACTCGACACTAAATCAACATAAAGCATGTGAAATCTAAGGAGTATCATTACTTTTATCGACATTGAGTATCTATATTATCTGTTTTTCTTATTAGTGTCAATCATTTTCCTGAATAAAATAGCAAGATATTGTCGAGGGACAGAGGTGTTTTAGGTTTGAAAGGGGCTTTGTCTCATGGGAGGAGGTGTGCGATTTTCCTTTCAGTGGTTAAGGAAGTGTCTACAAATAACTGATACGGGCTTATAGCCAGTATTGCTGTACTTCCGGGCTTTTTCCTAAACAAATTACAGGAACCGCTTCGCGAACCCTGTAATCAAAAGGAAATTGTAGCAGTTATTTTCCGACAATTCCTGGTGGAATACAATTATTAGGATTCGGGAGAAGGAGGATATGACATGACTGTAAATACAGCGACAGGCGCAAGAAACAGAGAAGCCTACACAATTATTTTCAAGGACAAGCAGCACAAAGATTTTTATAGGGATTTTCTGCCGAAATGCAGATACCAGGATGAGTACCATAGAGCACTGGTTTACTGCCTGGGCTTAAGTAGGGATACAAGAGCCTTTGTTCAGCAGATATACAATTTTGAGACAGGGGATGTGAAGCTGGAATGCCTACAGGCAGGCTGGCTGACAAGTGGCAGCGGAAGGATCATCCGGATGGCATTTAACCTTTACTGTAATGGGATGCCCAGTGTCTACAATTACGAGGAGAGTGAAGAGCAGCTGAAGGAATGCAGGTGCTATACGGTGGAGGATTTGTTCTGCTGTGACTATGCGGTCTATTTCTGGGAGGCTGTGAAGCTGCGCTATCCGGAGTATGCGAGCAAATAATGGAAAGATTGGAGGGACAGGATGCTTAAAATCAGGATGCAGGGGACGCCAAAGGATTTGAAATGGTTCTTGCAGCTTCTGGAACGAAGTGAAGAGGTTCAGGTCAACCGGGTATCGGAGGCCTTTGCGAACAAGGGGACGAAGCAGTTTTTCCGTATGTATGCGGAAGTGGAAAAAGTGGAGAAGCAAAAATAAGGAAGTAGAAGAGATAAGCAAGAAGAAAAGCTTATAAGGAAAGCCGGAGGAAAATATATGTGTAGGTTATCTGAAAAAACAGTGAATGAGAATGGAAAGAGTACTGGAAGTATTGAAAATACGGCAAACAGATGTAAAATTATCGCTATATCAAACCAAAAAGGGGGAGTCGGAAAGACAACCACCTGCGTGAACCTGGGGATTGGGCTTGCCAGGGCGGGGGAAAAGGTCTTGCTGGTGGAGGCCGATGCCCAGGGCAGCCTTGCGGTAAGCTTAGGGATTTCGGAGCCGGACAAGCTGGATGTGACACTGGTGAATATCTTGGAGAAGGTCATCAATGATGAGGAAATTGGGCCGGGGGAAGGTATCATTCGCCATGAGGAGGAAATTGATTTTATCCCTGCAAACATTGAACTGGCTGGACTGGAGACTGCCCTTGTGAACATTATGAGCCGGGAGACAGTGATGCGCCACTTCCTGCAGGAGATGCGGCGGCAGTACAGCTATATTTTGATAGACTGCATGCCTTCCCTGGGGATGATTACGATAAATGCCCTTGTGGCGGCAGATTATGTGCTTGTCCCTGTGGAGGCCGCCTATTTGCCCGTAAAGGGCCTCCAGCAGCTGATAAAGACCATTGGCAACATACACAGGAAGCTGAATTCTTCCCTGGAGATTCTGGGAATCCTGTTGACGAAGGTTGACCGCAGGACAAATTTCGCAAGGGAGACATCTGCTAAGATCCGGGAGGTTTATGGGGAAAGGGTACATATCTTTGAGAACTGTATTCCGCTGTCCGTGAGGGCGGCGGAGACGGCAGCTGAGGGGAAGAGCATTTATCTCCATGACCCGAGGGGAGCTGTGGCAGAGGGGTATCTGTCCCTGACGGAGGAGGTGCTTGCGTTGACTGGATGTGCGGACAAGCCTATGGAAGCGGAAGGCGCAGGTGGTTCTGGCCTGCAGAGGGGAGGCGGGCAATGAGGGGAAGCAGTGCACAGAAAATCAAGCTTACATCCTATGATGACCTGTTCGGCGGTGACGGGCAGGCCTCGGGAGAAGCTATTACATCTGTCCCGATCAGGGAACTCCATCCATTCAAGGGACACCCTTTCCGGGTTCTGGATGATGTAAAAATGCAGGAGACAGTAGAGAGTGTAAAAAAATATGGCATCCTGGTCCCCGGGATTGTCCGTTCCTACCCCGGAGGCGGCTATGAGGTCGTGTCCGGGCACCGCAGGTGGCGGGCATGTGAACTAGCTGGTTTAGATGAAATGCCCGTAATTATCCGGGAAATGAATGATGATGAAGCCACAGTAATCATGGTGGACTCCAACATCCAGCGGGAAGACATACTGCCCAGTGAAAAAGCGAAAGCCTATAAGATGAAATACGAGGCTTTGAAGCATCAGGGCAGTAAAGGGGAGAAATTCACTGCAGATGAAGTGGGGGAGACGGCCGGTGACAGCGGAAGGACAGTCCAGCGCTATATCCGCCTTGCGGAATTGATACAGGAACTGATGGGCTATGTGGACGAAAGCAAAATTTCCCTGGCAATCGGTGAAAAACTGTCCTATCTCAAGAAGGAAGAGCAGGCATGGGTGGCGGAAACGATAGGTACGAAAGGCCTGTTCCCCTCTATGGTACAGGCAGGGCAACTTAGAGTCCTTAGCGGGACAAGGGAGCTGACAGCTGATAAGGCGTATGAGATTCTTGGGCAGAAACAGAATGTTGACAGAGGCGTGACCATCTCCCTAAAAAAGGTCAGGGGCTATTTTCCGCCTGCTTATACCAACAGGCAGATAGAGGATGTGCTCTATACGCTTTTGGAGAAATGGAAGCAGGAAAGGGAAAGCGAGGGATGTGCGGATGCAGAGGATACAGTTTGATTATTTCCATGGGATAGAGGCGGAGCAGTACAACTTTTACCGTGTCCCTAAAGTGCTGTTTACGGCAGATTATTTTAAGGCACTGACTTGTGAAGCGAAAGTCTTATACGGCCTTATGCTTGACCGTATGAGCCTGAGCGTCAGGAACCGGTGGTTTGACGAGGAAGACCGGGTGTATATTATTTTTACGATAGAGGAAATAATGGAACTGCTCTGCTGCAGGACGCAGAAGGCGGTTAAACTCCTGAAAGAGCTGGATATAGAAAACGGGATTGGGCTGATTGAGAAGAGGCGCCCGGGGCTTGGCAGGCCCAATGTCATCTATGTGAAGAATTTTATGGTAGAGGAAGCTGATGATTTGGGAGAAGCGCTTCTGCAGCCGGAGTGCGTCTGTCAGGACAGCAGCCCTGAAGATATGCAGGAAGCTGCTGCGGGAGGACAGGAAGCCATAGGTTTACAGGAAGAAATCACGATAAGTGAAACTGCTGGATTCCAAAATGAAAAAGGGAGCTTGGAAGCTGCTGCTGTAGATAAGGATACCGGAAATCAAAAGTCCAGAATTTTGAAAATCAAAAACCAGAATTTTCCGAGATTGAAGAATAATGGTTTTGAAAATCAAAAATCAGGAATTTCGGCAGGCAGAACCCCGCAATTTCCCGAATCAAAAAGCCAGGGTTTTGAAAATCAAAATTCTGTGCTTTTGAAAACCGAAAGTCAGGAACTTCCAAAATCAAAGCCTAATAATACTGATTTTAATGATACTGAATCCAGTGAGACTGAGCCTATCCATCCCAATCTGATTGACCCGTCCGACAGCTTCGCCTGCCCTGGCAATGCGGTGGAGGAGATGAATATCTACCGGGAAATAATCAGGGACAGGATTTCATACAGGCATTTTACATATGACAGCAGGCATTTGAGGGAAGAGGTGGATGAGCTGGTGGAGCTTGTGGTGGACGTCATGATGATGCCGGATAACAGCACCTTACGGATTGCTGGGGTGGAACGTCCGGTGGCGGTTGTCAAGAACAGGTTTATGAGGCTGGAACAGTCTCATATTGAATATGTGACGGGCTGTCTGCAGAAGAATACCAGCAAGATAGAGAATATTAAGGCCTACCTTCTGACTACGCTTTATAACGCAACGATGACAATAGATAATTATTACCGTGCGGAGGTAAACCATGACATGTATGGGAGGCAGTCTGGATAGAGGATGGAGGTTTGAAGGCTGATTCAGTAGGTGGGAAACTTTGCGACATGTTGTCGTAAAGTTTGGGGAGATGCAGGATGGTCAGGGATGTGTATAATTGACGGATCATGGCATGTGCTGTGTAGGGAGATTCAGGTGCTTAACAGAAGAGTGATGCAGATTATAGCAGGTTTTAGGCCTAATTTGTATGGGGTAAGAATACGGGGGCTAAAACATTGAAAGCTATTGTGGCGAGGTACTAACTTTGCGACAGTGTGTCGCAAAGTTGGCGTGTAGAATACAGAAGTGATAGATGAATGGAAGCGGCGGTTTTACTTGCTGCTCTCTTTATGTTTGCACGGAAATAATGGTTAGCAGATGTTGAGAAGACTGTTCAGTATAAGAAATGGATTGGGAGGGACTCAGAATGGGAAAAAAGGATGCAATGCTTACAATAGAGGAACCTTTGTATCATGATACATGGAAGCTGTTAAAAAAATACCGGGATGTGGTGTGGAGCCTAGAGCTTTCCGTACAGCAGGTGCGCAACAGGTTCGAGATTGAATATGGGAACACAATTGAAGACTTCCTGGATTCGGTCTATCTGGCTGGGGCTGATATTGCGGGGAGCGACATTGAACACCATGCCCAGTGTATTGAGCGCAGCCATAGGATGCTGAAGCTTTTGGACAGTGCCATTGATCTGCTGCGGAATAAGCACAAGAATGGGGAGAGCTATTACTGGCTGCTTTACTTTTCCTATCTTTCGCCACAGCAGCTGAGGAACGTGGAGGAGATTATCGAGAAGCTGCGGCCCCATATCAGGGACATAAGCATACGCACTTATTATAGGAAAAGACAGGAATGCATCGGGGCACTGAGCTCCATTTTGTGGGGCTATACATCGAAAGACAGCATGGAGGTTCTGGAGCAGTTTGTGCCAAATAAAGAATAGAGTTTATTGTACAAGGCTTTTTATGGAGGAAGAAATATATAGTATATATTGAATAAAAGAATTATCTTGTAAGTACGCTTAATAGAATATGCTTGTTTAGATTAGAAGGATACAGTAGTATGAGAAAGTAAAAAAGCTAATTAGGGCAATTCCTTAATTAGCTTTTTGGGTGGTAAATAGTATTTACGTGTGGTAAAATATAGAAAAGTCATCTTTATACAAAGGAGTAGAACATGAAATTAAGTTTGAGAGAATCCGACTTTCTGGAATCCTTTGATTTGTTATGGTCTAAAGACTTGGATAAGTATAAGAAAAATAAGCTGAATCTTTTTATATTAAAGATTAACTCAAATGAGTTCGATTATGATTTGTTGGTGGATATGCTTCTTGAGCCTGTAATTGATTATTCTATATCAAGACAAGTAAAGGAGAAGTATAAAAATAAACCAATGACTTTATCAAGAAAGGCAAGAGAAAAGTTTGTTGAGTATACCAGGAATAATGGTGAATTAGGAGAATTATTATTATTTTGTTTTTTGGAAACACACTTGGGAGCTCCTAAAATATTAACAAAACTGGAACTAAAGACATCCACAAGTCATTATGTTAATGGTGCAGACGGGGTACATTTTTTAAAGCTTGCAGATGGAAATTATCAATTGATTTTTGGTGAGTCAAAAACATATCATGACATTGACAGAGCTATAGCGGATGCATTTAAATCTATAAGTAATTTTAAGAATGGGGTAAATGATAAGGGAAATCATAAAAGTGGTATTCAATATGAAAAAAGTTTAATTAGTGATAATCTATTTAAGGAAACCTTTTCTGAGGAGGAAAGGGAGTTCCTTGAAAGTTTAATTTATCCTTCAAAGAATAGAAAATTTGATGTAGATGATGCATTTGGTATTTTTATTGGTTTTCAAGTGAATGTAAGCGATAATGAAAAAGCAATGCCGACTGCCGATTTCAGAAAGCTGATCAGAAATCGTGTGGATGCAGAAGTTAATAAGTATTTAGCAAGTATTCAACAGAAAATTATTGATAATAAATTGCAAGGGCATAATTTTTATATGTATATTTTGCCATTTACGGACATTGATTCGAAAAGAAAGAAGATAATGGAGGCCATTACAAAATGACTTGGTTGGATTCTTTGGTCAAACGGGCATTAGAAGATTCTTATTTAAATGAATTAACAAGAAAGTTGGAACTAAAATATGCACACAATTTCCTATATCAGAAAGATGATGTTGAATTGTCTGAAAAAGAATTGGATGATGCTTTGCGTTTTGCTGATATTTTATCAAGAAGTCATGAAGCAGAGGGGAGAAATAAAGCATACAAAATTATCAGTTTATTATACGATGTGTATAAAGGAGATATGCAATTTCAGTATTTTACAAATTCAATATTAACAAAGCTGGGTAATTTTGCATCATTAAATATTGCTATTTCGGATCAAACAGCTGTTGATACACTGGAGATAGCTTTAGAAAAGGAGATAAAAAAGGTTTACCAAAAAGTACCTTTTAGCGATTTGGTTTTTACGGATTCGCAGTATCGGTTATTTGAAGCCATGAAAGATAGTAATCACTTTAGCTTTTCTGGTCCTACTTCTTTTGGAAAGTCTTTTATTATGGACGCTTTTATTCGATATATTATTACTGAACGGCATGGAATAGATAATATAGTAATTTTGGTTCCAACAAGGGCACTCATAAATCAGGTTACAGCAAGGTTAAAGAATCTTATTGCAGATAAAAAGTATAAGGTGTTGGCACATCCAGTTGTTCCAACTATATACAAAAATAAAATGTTGAAATATGTGTTTGTTTTCACACCAGAGCGTTTGATAGCATATTTAGGTGAAAAAGAGAACCCTGTAATAAATTATATGTTTGTGGATGAAGCACATAAAGTGATTGCGGAAAAAGACTCAAGATCACCTTTGTACTACCATGCAATTTTGCTTGCCGAGAGAAAAAGTATTAAGTTATATTTTGCATCCCCTAATATACCTAATGCAGATATTTTTTTGCGTTTATTTGAAAAAAGTATTGATGAACAGATGATTATTAAGGAAGCGCCTGTGGCTCAAAATAGGTTTTTTATTGACTATGTAGAGGGTAAAGGAATAATGTTTACAGAAACAGGTGAAGATATTGTTTTTAATGATTTAGGGACAAAAGAAAAAGGTTATATAAGGAATTTATTAAAGCGTCTTGGAAATAATTGCAAAAATATAGTATACTGTAACACAGTTGGAGATACTATTGAATTTGCCCTGCAATTTTCAGAGAAATTGCCAGAACAGAATAATCCTAAAATTAAATCTTTAATTGAATTAATCAAATCATATGTTCATAAGGAATATTATCTTATTGATTGTTTGAAAAAGGGAGTTGCATTTCATTTTGGCAGATTGCCCCAACGCATACGGGAAAGAATAGAAAAATTGTTTGAAGAAAAAGAGATTGACTATATATTCTGTACATCAACGCTTTTAGAAGGGGTAAATTTGCCGGCAAAAAATATTTTTATCTTTAGTAATGCCATTGGAAATTCAAAGTTTTCCGATGTTGATTTTTGGAATTTGGCTGGTAGGGCGGGGAGGTTAAGCAAAGAATTAAGTGGTAATATTATTTGCGTGAGGATAGAAAACAAAAAGAACAGGTGGGATAATCCGGATATTGATTTAAAAGTAGTAAGGAGCAAGAAAATTGATGCAGTTAAACCGCTGGTTATAAATGGACAAAAAAATTTCTATTTAAATTTGGAGCATTCGCTTAAAGCTTTGGATTTCACCAGAAGTCAGTATAGCCGGACGGAAAAGGAAGTATGGGATCATTACGCAAATATTGTATTTACACATCAGGCATCAAAAACAGACTCTATATTGATGAGCAATTTTCTTCGGAAAAATACAGATGGGAAAAGATTATTGCAACGAATGGAGAAAGATAATCGTATCCCCACCGTGTTAGTCAATAACTGTGTTGGTTTCGGTTTGAGTCCGTTTTATAGGACTCAA
>NZ_CAJUCP010000005.1 GCF_910585425.1 uncultured Acetatifactor sp.
GCAACTTGATTTTTTTAGCCACAAATGTTACAAAAAAGCTTGACCACTACAAAGTATGATGGATTTACAGATGAACGAAACAGGATTATGCAGGAATTGGCGAAAGATGTATTGCTTCTTTCAAAAGAGAGGAATGACAGCAATGAAGTTGCCATTACTTGTGACCTGGGAGCTGAAAATCCACTGGGCAGTTTCGGAGTGTCATTAGGAACGGAGCATGAGGTCGATATCCTTGCGGACACACTTTCCAATCATATCATTGTGTCAAGGGAGTCTGTTGCAGTAGTAGTGTTACACAATCATCCCTCTACCCAGACTTTTTCGCTGCAGGATATTCATTTCTTTATTAGACATCCGATGATTGAGGTAATTGTGGTAGTATCAAATCAGGGAACAATACATTATCTGAAGAGAGATATAGAATATGATTACAAAAAAGCATTTCAGTTGTTTCAGGAGTGTATTTGTGAGTTGGGAAAGGATTCTCTGAAAATGGAGATGTACATGGCATCATTGACATTTTTGGCAAAGTGCAGTGAAGTGGGATTATTTTACAGATGATGTGAGGAGGTGTGTTATGAGCAAAACAGCTTTAAATGATGTGACTTACAATTTTGAACCGTTGGAATTATTCGTACCTGATTCGAATTATAAAGTCAATGAAGAAGAATTGCAGAAAAGCATACAAAAGAGCCAGGAATTTATTTCTTTTATTCAGGACTACAAGAAAAAGAAAGAAATAGAAGGAATGTAGGTGATTTCGTTATAATCGGTACACTTATAGTAGAGAATGAGCAGGAGTTTATAGAAGCGCAGCTTAGGGAGATATAAGAGGCGAAAAACATCCCATTACATTTGATGGAGGCTGTCAGGATTTGTCTCTGGCGATGACGAAAGCGTTTAGAAGTGCCGTTGCTCAAAGAAACCGTAAGAAAAGATTTGAACATGAATTTTTAAATTAGGGCATATGGAACATAGCGTTCATGTGCCTTTGTATTAGTATTCTGAGAGTATGATATTGTATAACAATATTGGAATTATCGTACCTAAAAGAAGAAAGAGAATCTGTATGCTGTTTTAATATGGAATGACAAAAGCAAAATAGTCTATGGGTAGTATACGAGGGGAAAAGATGGATAAAAACAAAATATTTAGAAAAAAAGATAAATTATTTTCAGGTATTAATGGTGAAAAAACAGTGTATTCTGATTTGGTGCCAATAGATACCTTAGATAGTGAAGCTGAAAGCTTAAAAGCTCTTCATTGGGCTATATCAAATTTCAAGATTAGAAATATAGCTTTGACGGGTCCATATGGAGCGGGTAAAAGCAGTATTATTAAATCTTATTTAAAGCAGCATCCAAATTGTAAGGCAATAAACCTTTCTTTAGCAACTTTCGATGGCAGATCATGGGATAAAGTACAGCAATTATTTGAAGAACAAGAGTATGATAATGCTAATACTGCAAAAAAAGAATTCGAAGACGAACTTGAAAGAGGAATATTAAAACAATTATTTTATAAGGTAGATGCAGAAAAAATTCCGTTAAGCCGCTATAGAAAATTACACCACATAAATCTCTGGAAATACATAGTGGGAGTATTGATATTGGTATTGGTTATTCTTTCAGGAATATATTTAATTTTTCCTGATGATTTTGCAAATGTACTTAAAACATATAGAGATGGTATTGCATCCTGCAAAGAAGTTGTTTTGCGTTTTGCTGCTTTAGTAGTTGTTCTGTTTGGAGTTGGTTACATTATCCGCTACATCACATCAAAATTTACTATTAAAGAAATTACTGTTGGTGATATAAGTGCGCAAGGAGAAGAGATTTCGAACGAGTCCGTACTCAATAGAAATATAGATGAGATGTTGTATTTTTTTGAACGGACAAAATATGATTTAGTGTTTATAGAAGATTTGGATCGTTTTAACAGTACATCGATTTTTATAAAGCTGAGAGAAATCAATACTATCTTAAATCAGTATGATGTGATAAAGAAAAGGGGAAAGATTACCTTTGTATATGCCGTAAGAGACGACCTCTTTCAAGACGAGACAGAGCGGACTAAATTTTTTGATTTTTTGATACCCGTTATTCCTGTTATTAATTCTACTAATTCAGGTGAGATAATGCGAAACTTACTTGGAATGGGAGAGAAAAGAGAAGAAGGTAAAGAGTATCCAAAGCATGATGTGTCACAGAAGTTTGTAACATTGGTGTCCCCATATATTGGTGATATGCGTATTTTAATCAGCATAGTGAATGAATTTTGGATTTATAAAAAAACAATTAAGGAAAGTCAGGATGTGTATTTGAATGATGAGAATATGCTGGCTCTTATGATATACAAAAATATATGTCCTAAAGATTTTGCATTGTTGGAATCAGAAGCTGGAGATGTGAAAGATGCATTTCGATATAAGTCAGAGGCCTGTAAGAAGATGCAAGAAAAATTAAATAGTGAAAAAACGAAACTTGAAATGGAGACGAAAAAGTTACGACAAGATATTGCAATATCAATTAGAGAAATTAAGATTTTAATATTATCGGAATTGATACATAATAGAGGTATTGTTTCAACAATAAAAATTTCAAATAATACGTTTAGTTATAACCAGATGCTAGAAGATTCTTTTGGATTTGAAAAAATACGAAAAGGAAAACTTCAAGTATATTATTATCCGCTAAGTTCAGATCATTATAGTTATTTAGGTGAAGAAGATTTTACTGATATACAAGATTCAAGTGAACGTATGAAAAATTTATTTTTAAGATATGACAGACGAGTAAGATTCAAGACTCAACCGATAGAAAATGTTAAAAAAGAATTGGACAAATACGATAAAGAAATTGTAGAACTGAAGGCAAAGACTATACAGCAGCTGCTTGAAAGTAATACTCCGAAAGACATTTTGCCAGAAAATGTATTGAGTAATAATCTTTTGGTTTTTATGCTTCGTCATGGTTATATTAATGAAAATTACGCAGATTATATAAATTATTTCCATCCTGGAAGTATTACGAAAGAAGAGTTGAATTTTATAATATGGATAAGGGATTTTAAAGGTGTAAATGACTTCTCGTTTTCTATTAAGCATTGTGCTAATGTAATAGACCGCCTTTATGATTATGAATTTGGACAGGTTGAAATATTAAATTTTGATTTAACAGATTATCTGATTGAGAATAGCAGTAATAAAAATAAGCAGCAGGTCTTAATAAAACAGTTGGTAAATCGGTCAGAGACAAGCATCAAGTACATAAAAGCTTATATTGATAGGGGAATGTATTCTGAGCATTTTATTCAGTTGTTATGTCATGAGAGTTCTTTTATATGGACAGAATTTATGTATGACGAACAATTATCGACAGAGAAGAAGAATCAATACTTCAAATTAATGATTAGTGCGTGTGATGTTTACGACATAGAAAACAACAATATAAGTCACGAGGATGAAGATGCCGAAATTTATAGCGATGGTGTGGTAAAAGAGTTTTTTGAAAGTCAGGAAAATATTCTGCTTGAAATGGCTGATGTTCCATGGAAAAAAGTAAAGCAGGTTATAGATGAATTAGAAATAAGATTCTACCAACTTAACTTGGCTGGATTGGAGAATCATATAGTTGAGGATTTTATTGAAGATAGGTATTTTGTATTAAATCATTTCATGATAGCAGCATTATATAAAGCACTCGGACATGCTGACGATGTAAGTAGACTTTTTGAATGCAACTACCAATGTCTTTGTGAATTGAATAACGAACCTTTGATGAATTATGTGCATGATAATTTCCTGACATATGTTCGTGATATCATTATAGGTGAAGAATCAAATAGCGAGGAAGAGACAAAAGCTGTTGAAGCCATCCTTGAAAGAATATTTGACAAAGACGAAGATTTGTGTGTTGTGGTAATTGAAAAGGAACATCTGGCATTTTGGGAAAGCTTAACAGATTGTCTGGAGAATTTCGAGGACAAGGATAAGCGGGAAATATGGGACTGCTTGTTGCAACATGATCGAACAGATGCGTCATGGGACAATTATTTGAGTTATCACAATTTGTTTGGGTTGACAAAATCCCTTTTACAGTATTTTGAAAAGAATATAGATATAATATTAAAGGACAGTGCAAGGAATGATGTCTCTGACGAAGTGGTTAAGGAACTAATAGTTGCGGATTTATCGGATATTAGTTTTGAAAAGTTAGTGTCAGGCTACAAAGTAAACGAATTCTCGCATAAACTTAATAAATTTTCGGAAAATAAATTGGAAATATTAATTCAAAAGCATTATTTTGAATTTAGTCCAGAGAGATTGGCTGAGATAAAAGGAATTTCTCGAAACTTGAGAATAGAGTTCATTCTTGAGAATACTTCCGATTTTCTTGAAAATATGGAACAATGTGATGTGGACTTGACAGATATAAAGGGAATAATGAAGCATGCGATATTTAATAAGGATATATTGCTTAGAATGTTAAAATTAGTTGAATCAACAGTGGTAGATAAGGAATTTGCTTTATTGGCAAAAGACCTACATTTTATCTTGCCTAAAGAATATGTGGAGGCAATATGGCAGATACTTGATGAAGAGGATAGATATCAATTCTTATATGATCAAATGGAAGTATTTAGCTTGGATGAAGTGGCTAAAAAATTTGGTGAGTTGGGTGGTGTATATAAACAGTTTTCAACCAGAACAAAGCATAAATATAGCTTGCATAAAACAGAATTTAATGAAGCTTTATGTCGTAAATTAGTAAAGAGGGAATTTTTATCGTCCAATGAAATAACGAAAGAAAAAGTCGGTACAGATAATATTACTTTTGAAGATAAGTACGAACAGCGCATTACTGGCTATGTAAAAAAGAAGTCGGAGAAAGTATAAACATGGAAAACAGATACACATATTTACCTACTACAAGGGTGTTTTGTGAAATATGATAGTTCAAAGAAAAAAATCCACGGCTCAGCTCCTGGACGGGCTGAAGGAGCGGGGGATACATGCGACCTTTTTCGTCACCGGGGAGCATGCGGAATTGCATCCAGATGTTATCGAAAGGATGTTCGAGGAGGGCCATCTGATCGGCAACCATACATACAGCCACATCCAGCTTACGAAGAACAACCGGGACAAATTCAAGGATGAACTGATAAAGACAAATGAGATACTGAAGGAAATCACAGGGGAGGAAGTGCAGTATGTGCGTCCTCCCTACGGCTCCTGGGACAAAAGCTTCGAGAAGGAGCTGAACATGTTCCCGGTGCTCTGGACTGTGGATCCCCTGGACTGGAGCTCCCGGAACGTGGGGCGGATCACGGAGAAGATCGTCAGCAAGACCGGGGAGAACGACATCATCCTGATGCATGACTATTACGACACCTCCGTGACGGCTGCGCTGAAGGCCATTGACGCGCTGCTGGAGGAGGGATATACCTTTGTGACGGTGGAGGAGATTTTGTTTGACTGAAAAAATAGTGTAATTCATGCCATGTTGTGTTATGATAGAAGAGAGTAGGCACAGATCAGGATGACTGAGTTGGCCAGATGGTGCATGAATGTCGGTACAGAAGGGCATAGTGTCAGACAGGGGATTGGCCGGGAAGGAGTCAGGCATGCCGAGAACAGTCAGCATCGGATGTCAGGATTTTGAAAAAATGAGGGTCCGCAATAACTTTTACGTGGACAAGACCATGTTCATAAAGGAATGGTGGGAGTCCGAGGACGAGGTGACGCTGATCACCCGTCCCAGACGTTTCGGGAAGATGCTTACCATGAGCATGTTGGAAAAGTTCTTCTCTGTGGAGTATGCCGGGAGGAGCGATTTATTTGAAGATTTCGGGCTTGATAGGATGAAAGAAAAATGGTAGCATATGAGGTATCAAAGAAAGCCGATGGCAAAGCCGTTGGTTTATCAGAAGGAGAGACCGTATGAAGACAGTAGTACATATCATTTCCCATTCTCACTGGGACAGAGAATGGTACATGGCGTTTGAGCAGCACAGGATAAAGCTGGTGGACCTGATCGACCAGTCCATGGAGCTGTTTGAAAAAGACGCAGCTTTCAGGAGCTTCCATCTGGACGGGCAGACCATCGTGATGGACGACTATCTGGAGATCAAGCCCCAGAACAGGGAAAGGCTGAAGAAGCATGTCAGGGAGGGGCGGTTTTCGGCAGGCCCCTGGTATATATTGCAGGACGAGTTCCTGACCAGCGGAGAGGCCAACGTGCGCAACCTCCTGGTGGGAAGGCAGGAGGCGCTGGAATACGGAGGCCTCTGCCCCGTGGGCTATTTCCCCGATGCCTTCGGCAATGCGGGACAGATGCCCCAGCTTTTAAAGCAGGCGGGGATGAAGGCAATCGTGTTCGGGCGCGGCGTGAAGCCGGTGGGCTTCAACAACGAGGTACAGGGCGGCGATTACGAATCCATGTACTCGGAGATGATGTGGGAATCTCCGGACGGCAGCGCCCTTCCCGGCATCCTTTTCGCCAACTGGTACAGCAACGGGATAGAGATTCCGGTGGAGGAGGAAGCGGCCAGGGCGTACTGGGAGGAAAAACTGGCCAGCGCGCGGCAGTTTGCGGGAACCAGACATCTGCTGTTCATGAACGGCTGCGACCATCAGCCGGTGCAGAAAGACCTGGGAGCCGCGCTGGAGACGGCGAGGAGGCTCTATCCGGACATAGAGTTCGTCCACTCGGACTTCGACACGTACGTGGATGCGGTGAGCCGGGAGCTGGAGCATATCTCCACGGTGCGGGGGGAGCTGACCAGCCAGGAGACGGACGGCCGTTTTACTTTAGTCAATACCACGTCCTCCCACATTCCGCTGAAACAGATGAACCGCGTCTGCGAGAATGCCCTGGAAAAAGAGGCGGAGCCCATGGCGGCGCTGGCCTCCCTGTGGGGAAAGGAGTACCCGGAGGATCTTCTGCGCTATAGCTGGAAGATGCTGATGCAGAACCATCCCCACGACAGCATCTGCGGCTGCAGCGTGGATTCCGTGAACGCGGAGATCAAGACCCGCTTCGACAAGAGCCGCCAGGTGGCGGAAGCGCTGTTCGCGGACAGCTGCTCCTGGATGGCAGACCGCATCGACACCAAAGCGCTGGGGGCGGAAAAGAAGATATATCCCATTGTGGTGTTCAATACAACCGGCTGGAACCGCAGCGGCATGGCGGAGGCCGTGGTGGATTTCGAGAGGAGCTATGGCGGATGGCTCACCAGGCAGCATGGGGAAATGGAGCGGCTGCAGCTTCCCGAACTGGTGCTGAAGGACGCGGCGGGGAACAGGATTCCTGCCGGCATCCAGGATATGGGCGTGCGGTTCGGCTATGAGCTTCCCGACGACAGGTTCCGCCAGCCTTATATGGCCAGGCAGGTGAAGGTGACCTTTGAGGCGGAGGATGTGCCCGCATTCGGATATTGCACCTGCTACCTGGAGGAGGCGGATGCCGCCGGGGAAGCGGGGGCTGTGGAAGAGATGGCTGTGGCAGCGGTCTGCGAATCGGAAAGCGCTGTAGGAGGACATTCCCTGACGCCTGCGGAGCGGGTGATGGAAAACGAGTTCCTCCGGGTGGAGATCCACGGGGACGGCAGCTATTCCGTGACGGAAAAGGAGAGCGGGAAGCGCTATCCCCATGTGGGCTACTATGAGGAGTGCGGAGATATCGGAAACGAGTATATCTTCATACAGGATTCCGGCAAGGAGGAGATTACGACACAGGGGACAGAGGCGCGGATCGAGCTGATCGAGGATGAGCCGTACCGCTGTACCTACCGAATCGAACACAGGCTTATGGTGCCTGCCGGCGCGGAGGAGCTGCTGGAGCGGGAGCGCCGCCAGTGCATCGGGCTGTATGAGCGGAAGGCCGGGCGGAGCAGGGAGCTGGTGGAGCTTGCCCTCACCACGCTGTTGCGGCTGGAGCGCAGCGCGAAGGGGCTCAAGGTGGAGACCACCATCCACAATACAGCGAAGGATCACAGGATTCGGGTGATGATACCCACCGGCCTGCAGACGGAAACGCATTTCGCGGACTCTACCCTTGAGGTGGTGGAGCGCCCCAACCGCCACGGCAAAGCGTGGCAGAACCCCAGCGGCTGCGAGCACCAGCAGAACTTCGTGGCCATGGATGATGAAAAGGATGGCATATTGGTGGCGAACTTCGGCCTGTACGAGTATGAGGTGCTGCCGGACAGGGACAATGCCATTGCGGTGACTTTGCTGCGCTGTACCGGAGAGATGGGCGACTGGGGCGATTTCCCCACGCCTGCGGCACAGCTTCCCGGGACGCATACCGTGACATACGAGATCGTCCCTTACAAAAAAGAAAGAATCACGGCGGCATTTACGGAGGGCCATCTCTTCCAGACGAAGCTGTCGGCGGTGAGCCTGGCGTCAAAGCGGGGCTACCTGAAGGACGCTGCCGGATGCATGGAAGACATGGGCGGAAAGACATTGGCGCCGAGAGCGGGCTTCTTCAAATGGAGCGGCGAGGGGCTGAACCTGACGGGATTCAAGAAAAAAGACGGGGACAGGGACATCATCGTCCGATTTGTGAACGAGACGAAGGAGGCTGTGGAACTGACCATAGACAGGCAGGACTGGTTCGGTGAAATGTATCACAGCAATGTAATCGAAGAGAGGCTCCAGGCGGCAGCCCCGGGAGAGGACGGCCGCTATCGCATGACCGTGAAGCCCTTTGAAATATTTACGCTGGGCATCGTGCCGGGTCAGAATGCCTTCCGCATCCATATGTGAGGACAGCCCTGTTCGTCCTCTACCTGTCCATATTCCGTGAATCCCAGCTTCCGATAGAAGGGAGCGGCCTGACACTGGGAGTGCAGGGTCATATCCTTCCCGCCAGCACTCCTGACATATTTTTCCGCTTCTTTCACAAGACAGGAGCCGATATCCTGGTGGCGGTATGCCTTCAAAACGGCAAGCCGCCCCAGAGTATAGGAATCTACGGCAGGATTCCGGAATACCCGGCAGGTGGCCACAGGCGTCCCGACATCGCTGAAGGCCACCAGGTGCACGGCACTGCCGTCTATTTCGTCAAATTCACTTTGAAAGCCCTGCTCCTCGATAAAGACTTTTTTCCGAATCTCTTTTGCGCATGCCGGGAAATCCTGATATACAAGTGTCTTCATTGTAGAATGAATCCTTTCGTTGAACCCTTTCATTGAAACATTATGGTATTTTTCCTTTTATCACATATTCTGCCGCCTGTGGTAGCGCTTGCGGTGAGGCGTGTTCTTCCGGGCGCTGTCCGCAGCACCTCCCTGGGAATTCCTGTGGCCCCGCTTCCTGGCAGACAGCGAGGCGATGGATTTGCCCTCCTGCCTTGCCAGGGCGAAGCAACTGTCGCAGACGCCGAAGGAGGTCTCTAAGGACAGAGGGGCTCCACAGACCTGGCACTTGCGGATGTACATCTTCTTGTCCTTGGAAAGACACCGCATGATGGTATCCTCCGTTTTGGCCCGCTCCCTGTCCAGGCGGACCAAGTCCACCTCCTTGCCCATCCGCACCGAAAACTGGTAGTACAGGTCCAGCAGCTTATAGAAGGTCTCATAGCGCATCAGCCCCGTGTCGGAGCACATGATCAGCGCGGGGAAGTGCAGGGACACATCAGCCGTATAGGTCTTGCAGTAATACAGCCAGAGGGACACCACATCCCGGTTCCTGGTATCGATGGAACAGGTCAGCATGCGGTAGAGCATGTGCTTGTCCTCGAATCCCTCGATTTCCTTCCTGTCCTTGTAGGCCCGCTCATACAGAAACAGTACCTCCTCGATGCTGATCTTCTCGAAAGGCGGCTCTATCTCCACGGACTTCCAGATTTTCATCACTGCGTCCAGAGGCTCGTCCATGTCCAGGAGCACCTGGGGGAAGCCCAGGCTGACATGGTCCACCTTGGGCTCGTCTTCGTAAAATTGCTCACGGATAAACGCCAGGCCATCTTCCCCCACCGCGTTCACATACCCTGTGTCATATAGCCCGAAACGCCCGGCCCGGCCCGCAATCTGGCGGATTTCCGAGGTCTTCAGGGGGCGGGTCTGCTTGCCGTCGAACTTGGTGGTCTGCACGAACACGATCCGCCGCACCGGAAGGTTCAGGCCCATGCCGATGGCATCCGTGGACACGACGATGCGGGTCTTGCCCTCCGCGAAGATTTGGATCTGCCTGCGCCGGATTTCAGGGGGGAGGCTTCCGTAGATGACGCTGACCTGGATGCCGCTGCGCTCCAGCCGCCCCGCGATGTCCAGCACCATCCGCTTGGTAAAGACGATCAGGGCGTCCCCCTCCTGCACATCGTCCGGGAAGGAGAAGGGGACATCCTCGCAGAGCAGCCTTGTCTTGCGCTCATATCTGTGGACTTCGAAGGAATCGCCGCACAGCGCGATCAGATGGGTGACGACCTCCTCCGCCGAGGGGCTTAAGCACACATGGACTTCTGCCGCCTGAACGCCCAGGATGGCCCTGGTCCAGGAGTGGCCCCTGTCGGAATCGGCAATCATCTGGGCCTCGTCGATGACGGCCACGTCGTATCTCTGATCCAGATCCAGCATCTCCACCGTGGAGGAAATGATCCGGCTGTTCTCCTCGTAGATGCGCTCCTCCCCTGTGAGCATGGTGCAGGGGATTCCCGCATCCTTCATCTTCTCATAGACCTCCAGGGCCAGCAGCCTTAAGGGGCCCAGATAGACGCCGTTTTCCGCCTCCTTCAGCCGCTCCAGGGCCTGATAGGTCTTCCCGCAGTTGGTGGGGCCTATGTGGAGGATGAACCTCCTGGACATCTCCAGTGCCTTCGGGAACTCCGTCTCCGGCCTGGTGGGCACCAGGTCGATGATCTGGCCCCGCAGCTCCACGTTCACATATTGGCCTAAAATGGAGCGCAGGCTCTTCTGGCAGATATCGAAGGTCTGTTCCGCGCGCAGGAATTCCAGAAGCTTTGCGGTCACCAGCTCCTGCTCCTCGGGTTTCAGGCTGGCCACGTCCAGGCGCGCCAGCTCGCCTACGATGAGGTCGCGTATCTTCATGATTGCGATCTGGTTGTTCTCCCGGAAAGCGAAATAGGCCAGGTTCCTGAGCTGCCTGTGGAATTCCTCCAGGTGGGCCTGGCTCACCTTCCCTTCCCTGGAACGCTTCAGCTCCGCAAGCAGACGGTCAAGGCGCTCCACATATGTCTTTTTTCCCTCATTGTTCTTCTTTTTCAGAGCTTTGGCGCAGTCCTTGTACTGGGAAAAGTAGAACTGCGAAAGTTTTTCTTTCTGTATCATCTGATCGTCCCGTATCGGCCCGGGGGCCTCCTTTGCTGTACTGTCTGACTGTATGCATGTCTGAATTAGTATAGCATAAAACAGCGGTTTGGGGAAGCACAAAATCCGGGCATAAAATATGGAAACCAACATTGACATTGTGGGAGAAAATGCTAAATTATATATGTAGCGATTAAATCTTGCCCAAAACCGGATAAACGGCATGACCGGCTATGCTATGTGGCTGGCAGGAATTATACTGCAGACCGCCAGGATTTACAGTGGTGCCCCGGGAACGTGCTTGGCTGGCGGTCTGCAGTCGGGGCGCACTGCAAATTTAACCGGTGCCCAGTATAAATGCCGTTTATATAGAATTATAAAACGTAAGGAGCAGGCGCCCTGTGATGACATACGAAGAATTCCGTGACAGATTCCATATCCGCCTCACCGCCCAGCAGACGGAGGCCGTCCGCGCGGTGGAGGGCCCCGTCCTGCTGCTGGCCGTCCCCGGCAGCGGCAAGACCACCGTCCTGGTGACCAGGCTGGGCTACATGATACACTGCGCGGGGATACCCTCTGAGAATATCCTGACCCTGACCTACACCGTGGCCGCCACGAGAGACATGGCGGCCCGGTTCGCGGAGCGCTTCGGGGAGGAGATTGGCAGGCGCATGGAGTTCCGCACCATCAACGGCGTCTGCGCCAAGATAATTGACTATTACAGTCAATCCATAGGAAAGAATCCCTTCTCCCTTGTGACAGACGAAAAGAGCATCGCCGGAATGCTTTCCGCCATCTATCAGAGGGTGGAGGGCGGCTATGCCACGGAGGGGGATTTGAAGGGAATCCGGACATTGATCACCTACATCAAGAACAGCATGTTGGATGCGGCGGAAATCAAAAAGCTGGAGCAGGAGAGCGACTGGCGCATAGCGGAGATCTACAGGCTCTACCGGGAGGGGCTGCGGGCCCGGGGCCTGATGGACTATGACGACCAGATGCTCTACGCCGGCAACATCCTGGCAAAGAGCCCGGAGACGCTGGCGTATTTCCGGAAAAGATATCCCTATATCTGCGTGGACGAGGCCCAGGACACCTCCAGGATCCAGCATGCAATCATCCGCAGGCTGGCAGGGGGCCGGGACAACCTGTTCCTGGTGGGGGATGAGGACCAGAGCATCTACGGCTTCCGGGCGGCTTATCCCCAGGCCCTGCTCTCCTTTGAGCAGGAGCATCCCGGGGCCAGGGTGCTCCTGATGGAGGAGAATTTCCGCTCCTGCGCCCAGATTGTGGAGGCGGCGGACTGCTTTATCCAGAAAAATGTCCTGCGCCATGCCAAGCACATGAAAGCGTCCAGGCCTACCGGGGCGGGCATCAGGGAGATTCCCCTGAAAGGCCGGGGCGCCCAGTATACCTACCTGGCCAAAGTGGCAGAGGAGTGCAGGATACAGACCGCCGTCCTCTACCGTGACAATGAGAGCGCCCTGCCCCTGGTGGATCTTCTGGAGCGGCGGGGCATTCCCTACAGAATCCGCAACGCGGACATGGTCTTCTTCACCCACCGGGTGGTGCAGGACATCCGGAACATCATCCTCTTTGCACGGAATCCGAAGGACACGGAACTGTTCCTGCAGATATACTACAAGATGTCTTCCTATATCAACAAGCAGGCGGCGCTGCGCATCTGCGAAATCAGTGAGAAAAAGGACATGGACGTCCTGGAGGCCGCAATCCGCTTCGGCAATCTGGAGGAAAAGACGGAACAAAGCTGCAGGGCGGTGCGGCTGCAGTTCAGGAGCCTGCTGTCGGACTCGGCGGAGGCGGCTCTGGATCGGATTGCCCAGGAGATGGGGTATCGGGATTATCTGAAGCGGGCGGGCATCAGCGACGGGAAGCTTACCATCCTCAGGGCCATCGCCCACTATGAGGACAGCCCTCAGGGCCTGGTGGAACGGCTGGACGTGCTGCGCAGGATCATCGAGGAGAAGGCGTATGACGCGGGCTGCTGCTTCCTCCTTTCTACCATCCACGCCAGCAAGGGCCTGGAGTACGACAGGGTCTATCTGATGGACGTGGCGGACGGAATCTTTCCGGAGGCTGTGCCGGAGCGGGAGGCGGATATGGACGAGAAGGAGCGGCAGACGTATGAGGAGGAGCGCCGTCTGTTCTATGTGGCCATCACCCGGGCGAAGGACATGCTGTCGGTCTTCGGCCTGAACAGGAAGTCGGCTTTTCGTACGGAACTGTTCGCCCAGATGAAATGCCGGAAATTCCGCGATGCCATCGGGCAGGGGCTGATTGTGAGACATAAGAAATTCGGGGAGGGCGTCATCGTGGAGGAGGGGAAGACCCAGGTCCTCATACAGTTCGGCGACCGTCAGAGGCGGCTGGACTTAAAGACGCTGTACGAACAGGATTTATTGATTCTGTGAGACAGTGGCCCCGCAGGGTTGACAGACCCTGCAGAGCCCGCACTGGGACAAAGAGGCTTTCGGCTTTCAGAACATGGAGCCTGTCCCCATCATGCCGATGAGCTGGTCGCGCTGGACAGCGTCCTCCGAGCCCTTGGCTTTGGATGCCAGGCCGTCCAGCTCCATCTTGCTGGCTGCAGCGCGCATGAGCTTTTCCTGGAATTCCCTTTTCTCCTCCTCCGCCTTCCGGGCCCTTCTCTCGGCCCTGGCCCGGTTCTGCAGGCGCAGGGTGTTCTCCATGGTGTGCAGCATCTGAGTCATATCGTTCATGTGCGTCCCTCCCATATTTCTGTAACTTGTTTTCTGCTTTCTTTCTACCTTCTATATCGGCTGGCCGTCCGCCTTTCCTGAGACGGCAGACGCAAAATACGGAAGTAGGCGCAAAATCCGGAAGCAGGGGCAAAATCCGGAAGCAGGGGCAAAATCCGGAGGCAGGGGCAAAATCCGGAGGCAGGGGCAAAATCCAGAGGCAGGGGCAAAATCCGGAGGCAGACGAAAAATCCGGAGGCAGACGCAAAATTTGGGAACAGAATCCGGAAGGGGCAGGGGGCCTATTCCGGGAGGCCGAAGACAGAGTCCTCCAGGGTGTTGGCCCAGCCATAGCGCTTCAGGTCCACCTTCCAGCCCTCCTCCGTCCGCTTCACCTCCACGCCCTCCGCCTCCAGCAGGAGCTTCTGCAGGTCAGGGGTGTCGAAATAGACGGCCCCGGCCAGCAGGCCTTTTGCATTGACAATGCGGTGGGCGGGGATGTCCGCGGGTTTCCCGTCCGGGGTCCTGACCAGGCCGCGCTTTAAGCCGTAGCCCACCTGGCGGGCGTTCCTGGGCTTGCCGCACAGAAGGGCAATCTGCCCGTAGGTTGCCACCCGGCCCTCCGGGATGCGCCCGCAGACAAGGGCCATTTTCTGATAAAAATCCATGGGGATGCCTCTCTTTCCGGTATCTATAATATATGTAGCGATTAAATCTTGCTCAAAAACCGGATAAACAGCATGACTGGCTGTGCTATGCGACTTATAAATCTATGTCCACACGGTATCCGTCGTCAATCAGGATGTAATCGTTGCCGTATTTCCTGCACATCTCCAGGTTGCGGGCATTTTCCTCCAGGAAGGTATCGGCATCGTACCAGGAATCGTCCAGGCGCTGCTCGATGACACAGGCGTATCGGCGGATGTCGGCGAAGTGGTTCCGGATGTAATCCGGCGTCATGATAAGGCAGCGGTAGCGGATTTCCTTTAAGTAATCCTCCTCGAAGTCCTGTCTCCAGTCAAAGGGGATGTAGCAGCCCTCCACAATCAGGTTCTGGCTGTTCTCGATGGCAGTCTTCACCATCTCCCTGACCACGGGCCAGAGGTAGGGGGTCAGCGCATCATCGTCCGATGGGGTCAGCTCCGTG
Source organism: uncultured Acetatifactor sp. (assembly GCF_910585425.1). Classification (GTDB taxonomy): domain Bacteria; phylum Bacillota; class Clostridia; order Lachnospirales; family Lachnospiraceae; genus Acetatifactor. The sequence continues at coordinate 15,142 of NZ_CAJUCP010000005.1, forward strand.
TAGCCGCTTCGGATGAGGCCCATCTTCAGGTGGTCGATGGACAGGTAGGGATAGTGGTATTTTTCCAGCAGCCTTTGGGCCAGGGCGGTCTTTCCCGTGTGGGATGCGCCTGCAATCAGGATGATCATTCCGTGTCTCTCCTTGTCTGTTTGAATTTTTGGTTCGGCTTCCTTCTGAGTCAATATTTTACCATAGAATCTGTCTTTTGTGTATACTCGCGAGCGATGAAATTTGCCGCAAGATTCCCATTGGCTTTTGCTCGTGAGTGGGGCTGCCTGGCAGATTTTGTGATTTCCAATATAAAATATTGGGGTGGAAACGGAACTTTCGGGCGGATTTTCCGTCTGATACTATAAGGACTGTATCAGGATTCGTGGAAAAGAGGGGGAGAGGGGCGTATGACGGCGATTTATTCAGGTTTGCATCTGCTGGTGGATGGCATGTGCGCGCTGGCCATGTTCGGCAGTCTCCTGCCTGGGGGAGACAGAGGGCTTTCCATATTGGTGTACAATTTCTGCGCCTTTGCGCTGCAAATGCCTCTGGGGGTGGCGCTGGACGCTCTCTGCGGAGGAAAGAAGGGGCGGGAGACGGATTTCCCCTTCCTGTTCGTACTGGCGGGCGTCCTGTGCACGGTGGGGGGAGCGTTCCTGCATCCGGCAGTGCTGGGAATCGGAAACGCCCTGTTTCATGTGGGAGGCGGCGTGGGGACCATACGGGAGGACGACAGGCGGAGCTGGCGGGGCAGAGGGCTGGGCGTATTCGTGGCGCCGGGGGCGCTGGGGATTTACCTGGGGACCGTTCTGGGCAGGGGAGGCTCCTGGCAGATGTGGGCTTTCGGGACAGGCGTCCTGATGGCGCTGTTATGTGCAGGTGCCATTTGTGGCCGGAAGGCGCATCGCTTTGAAGTTTCTGGCCGGAAAGCGCATTGTTTTGGGATGTGGGGCCGGAAAGTGTGTTTCTTTGAAGTGTCTGGCCGGAAGGCACATCGCTTTGATGTGTCTGGCGGGGAAGGAGGGACGGAGAGAATCCCGGAATCCGGTGTGCGGGGGCGCGGGACGGAGGCGGATTGGGGGGCAGAGGCCCAGCCTTCAAAAAGCAGTCCGCAGAAAACCGAAAAGCAGGCTGCCGGGAATACAGGGCAAGGCATCCGGAACACCGCTATAGCGGCTGTTTGCTGCATTCTTGTAGTTATACTGCGCTCCTATGTGGGGATGGCGGTGGCGTTTCCGTGGAAAACCGGATTCCGGGCAGGGCTTCTGGCGGTGCTTATGGTGGTGGGAGGAAAGGCGGCTGGAGGCTTTGCGTCTGCCCGGTATGGGATGCGGATGACTACGGCAGTGTCGCTTGGGCTGGCCGGAATCTGCTATCTGTGCTCCACTGCCATGCTGCCCGGGCTGGCCGCGCTGTTCCTGTTCAATATGACCATGCCCATTACCCTGTACTGGCTGGCGCGCAGCATGCCCCGGATGCCGGGATTTGCCTTTGGGCTGCTGACATTCGCCCTGTTCCTGGGCTTCCTGCCTACATATTTCGGGGTGGCTGCGGCAGTGGACGGCCCTGTGCTGGGCTGTGCAGGCAGTGTGTTGTCCATGCTTCTGCTGACGGCGGGGCGGGCGGCGGAGAGAGGGGAAATCGGCCTTAAAGGTATCGAGGGTTACGGAGGGAGGAAAGGCTGATGGAAATTTATCTGGCGAAACTGTTCGGCATTTCCCTGGCGCTGACAATTGTGGTGGAGCTGCCTGTGGCGTTTATTCTGCGGCTTGGCGTGAAGCGTCTGGGGAAGAGAAGTCTGGGGAAGAAAAAGAAGACGGTATCGACTTCGAATGAAGGGAGGCAAGGCAGGCGAACGGGGGGAATTGCCGCCGGCACAGACGGGCAAATCAGGTCGGCCCTTCCTGTCAGCGCTGGCGGGGAGATTTGGCCGGTTCTGGGCAGCAGGCGGCATCTGGCCCTTCTGGTGGTGCTGGTGAACCTGCTGACCAATCCGCCGGCCGTGCTGCTTTGCTGGCTGGGCAGGATGTATCTGCCGCTTTTTCTGACGATTCCTGTTCAGATGCTGGTGGAGCTGGCGGTGGTAGCGGTGGAGGCCTGGATTTACTGCAGTTTCATGGAGAAGCCTGGCTGGCAGACGGGAAGGCCCGTGCTGCTTTCCGTGACGGCAAATCTGTGCTCCTGGACGATTGGAATCGTCTGTGGGGGATGGATTGACCTGGCGGTGACCATAGCCCTGCGGCTCAGCCGGGCGTGGTAGGTTAGCGGCAGAGAGCTGGCGGAAAATGAAAGCGGCTTGCCCGGGTGGCGGGGAGCGAAAAATCATAGGCAGAGTATTCCCGTCAAACGGAGCCGGGACGCGCATTCCGGGCGGCGCAAAAAATCATAGACAGGGGATTTCCGGCAGGCGGAGATGGGATGCGTGTTCCATGCAGTGCGAAAAATCATAGACAGTGGATCCCGGTAAAACGGGACGGAACAGGAGGAGTTATGAGGAAAACAGTGGCTTATTGGCTGGCGGCGGTATGTGTTTGGCTGGCATGCTCTTTTTCGGCGGGGGCGGATGTGATTGTCGAGCCCATGGATTCCTTTTATGAGGAGCATGCGGAAGAATGCGTCCATGTGGGGAGGGCGTTTACCGCCAACGGACCGGACGGAAAAGTCTACCTGTACAAGAGCCCGGAGCTGCCGGAGGTGGTGGCCACATGGGAGAACGGCTACAGGGCGTCCATCATGTACACCTATGAGGACAGCCGGGGCATCCTCTGGGGCGTGTACGACGACTATAGGGGCACGGTAGGCTGGATGCCCATGGAGTACATGGAGCTGATTTATGACAGCATCTCTTTCCAGAAGGAATTCAGCGAAGAAATCACAGAGCAGGGAGGCGAGCTGGATGCGGATAACCTGGAGGGAACCATCCGGTTCTGGAAATATCCGGGTTCGGAGGAATGTGAAGTCCTGAGCGTGGATGATACGGAGGATTATCTGCCGGAATACACCGGTGTGTATGTGGACGGAGTCGGGAACCGCTGGGGCCATGTGGGGTACTATTTCGGCCGGAAGGATACCTGGATCTGCATCAATGCGCCCAGCGCTGAATTTGAGCAGCTTTATCCGGACGGCGCGCCGCAGATTGGCCAACTGACAGGAGAGGGCGTGGATGCGGAGACGACAGACCCGGAAGGGCAGAAGGACGAGAAGGGAGACGACACGGAGGCGGCGAATCCGGAGGGGAAACCAGGGAACAGGGGAGAAGAGGCCGCCGGGAATAGGGATGTACAAAACAGCGCGGACCGTATCGTGCCGAAACCGGATTATAGTATGATGCTGCTGGCGATAGCCCTCGTGGCCCTGGTGACGGTGGCTACGGCGGTTCTGCTTTTATGTTTGTGGAAAAAGAGGGATAAGCGGGAGGGGAATTGATTTTTGCCGGAGAGTTCCTGATGGCTATGGTGAGCCTGGGATAGTTGCAGTTTGCACTATCACCGGCATCATGAGCGCAAGTGGGAGTCTTATATGTCCATAATAATAAAAAAGTTCGCCTTACTGACATGTAAGGCGAACTTTTTTATTACTTCTAACATTTTATACCCAATGGGGTGTGAGTGCAAGTCTAAATTTATTTTTGTCTATATTTGCTGATTTCGTTTATATTTCCCATAGTTTTTTGTACATTTTGTAGAGGGATTTTGTCTATATTGCCTTATTTGACATCTGGCTGTGAGTTTTGTACCGTTTTGCGAAGGAAGGCACCGGGGGTGAAAAGGGGCGAAAAAGTTCGCCTTACATGTCAGTTAGGCGAACAATTTGAAGGCTGGCAGATGAAGCGAGAGATTCGGCTTGATGGTTTAGTTGTCCGATAAGGGAACAGGCTACAGGGACGGATATGAGGTGGGAAGTGTCAGAGATGAGCAAGAAGTATGATGGGGAGCAAAAACAGCTTTTTATTGTCGAGTATTATGACAGGATGCGAGAATTGGGATGCTTTACCTTACAGGATGTCACTGAGATGGTGGGGGAGCGGTCAGCCGTGACTTATCTGGTGAATGATTATCAGAGAAAGGGTTACATCGACAGAATCCACCGGAATCTGTATACAGTGATGGATACGGAAACGGAGGAGCCGGTGCTGACAAGGTATCAGATTGGAAGCAGACTGTTTTCGGATGGATATGTGGCCTTGCGCAGTGCTTTCGAAGTGTGGGGATATGCGCCTGGCGTGAGGAACGAGGTCTTTGTGGCGACAGAGACAAGGTTCACAGATTTTCGATACAATGGAGTTTTCTACCGCAGGGTACATCCTAAGCCGAAGGCTGATACAGTAGGGGTAGGTGGAAGCCTAGTGACCAGTCTGGAGCAGACAGTGGTGGACAGCCTTTACAACTTCGAGGGGGAGGCGGGACTGGAGGATGTGGTGGAATGCATTATGCGCCTGCCTGGACTGGATGAGGACAAACTGTTGGAATGTCTTGAGCGGTATGGGAACGGATATCTGTACCAGAAGTGTGGCTATGTGCTGGAGCAACTCCAAGAGTATGTGAAGCTGCCAAGTTCGTTTTACAGGGAGTGCAGGGAACACTGCGCCAGTACGGTGCGGTATATGGTGAAAGGTGCGGACGGTTTAGTTTATCACAAGGGGTGGGGAATTTATGCGCCGTATCTCAAGGATTGAAAGGTCAGGATATTGGGTTCTTGAAGGAGAGATAGGGACATGAAACGAGTCTTGCATGTATCGAAGTATTATTATCCGTTTCGTGGGGGCACGGAGCAAATCGCTCAGAACTGTGTGAACTCGTTTGTGGGTAAGTATGAGCAGAAGGTTATTTGCTTTAATGATAATGATGAAGATAAGACTGATGCGGTTGATGGCATTGAAGTAATCCGTTGTGGCGTATTTAAAACAGTTGCTTCACAGGGATTGTCGAGGAGTATAGGGAAGAAATTAAAGGAGACAATCGATGCGTTTGTCCCTGATATCATCATTTTCCATTATCCGAATCCTTTTGTGGCTCGTTATCTTCTGAAATACATACCAAAATTCTGCAAATTTGCTATTTACTGGCATCTTGATATCGTAAAGCAGAAATTTTTGAAACAGTTTTTTATTGGGCAGAACAGGAGGTTAGTGGAGCGAGCTGATGTTCTAATTGCCACGAGTCCTCCATATGTCGAGGGAAGCCCGTGGCTGAGAAATGTCAAAGAGAAGTGTAGGGTTGTTCCGAACTGTATTAATGTAGAACGGTTGCAAGAATCTCCAGAAGTTGAAAAGAAGGCGGCAGAAATTCGAGCAATAAATAAGAACAAGATTATCTGTCTCGCAGTAGGCCGTCATACAGAGTATAAGGGCTTTAAGTATCTGATTCAAGCGGCTCATTTGTTAGATGATAGGTTTCAAATTTATATTACTGGTAAAGGTGAAGAAACGGAGAATCTTAAAGCAGAGGCAGGGAATGATAAGAAGATTCATTTCTTGGGGTTAGTAGATGATGTGGTATTGAAAGGGTATCTTACAGCAATGGATATCTTTTGTTTTCCATCTATTACGAAGAATGAAGCGTTTGGGTTGGCTTTAGCGGAGGGTATGTACTATGGGAAACCGGCTGTGACATTCACAATTCCGGGGTCTGGAGTTAATTATGTTAGTTTGGACGGGAAGACTGGTCTTGAAGTAGAGAACCGGAATGTGGAGAAGTATGCTGATGCATTGAAGAAATTGGCGAGTGACAAGGATATGAGAATTCGAATGGGAGCAGTCGGTAAGAAGCGCGTTGAGGAGAACTTTTTAAATACACAATTTAAGGGAAATATTTTGAAGGTTATCAATGAGTTGTGATATCCATATCTATTTGGTGCTATTGCGAACTGTGAAGATTATAAATGGCTATTTCCCTGAAGAGTTTGAGGAAAACAAATGGTTCAATTACAAGGGATGTGCACATAAGCTGTTGCTTGTAAACAAGGATAGATAAATTGTATGAATAATTGCAATAAAACAAAGCATATAAAGAACGACAATTTTGAGAACAATAATGAATATATTGCTGACCAAACTTCACCAATGAGAGTTCTTCATTATATTAAGCATCTGGAAACAGGTGGAGGAGAAAGCCTCGTATTCAACATTTATAAGCATATTGATAGGAAAAAGATTCAGTTTGATTTTGCTGTTAATACAAAGAAAAAAGAACGCTTGGATGAGCAAATTATGGAAAGGGGTGGAGGTATATATTCTATTATTAACTCAGAACCTAAAATCATTTTTTTTAAATTGATAGCAACATCAGCAGGACTAAGAAAACTGTTAGCTAGTCAGCACTACGATATTATACATATACATTGTTCAAATGGTCAGGGACTGTACTATTCAAATTTAGCAAGACAATACGGGGTAAAAAATGTTATTTGTCACATACATAATACGAGTGTTGTTGGAAAATTTGAGAAGATAAAGACAATTGTACACAAGTATTTTAGAAATAAATATATGAGTGCGCCAACAGAATACATGGCATGTTCAATGTCTGCTGCAAAGTGGCTTTATGATGAGGAAGTTATTAATGGAAAATATTTCAAAATTCTGAAGAACGGAATAGATGTAGACAAGTTTAGGTTTTCTGAGGCTGATAGGGATTTGATTAGAGATAGGATTGGGTTCCAAAACAAAAAAATACTTTGCACAATTGGCAGGTGTGTAAAGGAGAAAAATCAAATATTTGTGTTAAAGATGCTTGAAATTCTAATCAAGATTGATCAGGATTTCAGATTAATACTTATTGGCCAGGGTGAGCTAGAAGATAAGCTACAAAATTATGCTAAATCAAAAGAAATAGATAAATATATAGCATTTATTAAGAGCACAGATGAAGTAGAAAAATACCTTAGTGCAAGTGATTTTTTCATATTATCATCGTCATCAGAAGGTTTAGGTATTGTTGCTATTGAGGCTCAGGCGAATGGACTACGGACAATAGTATCTGATAATGTTCCGAGAGACGTTCTTATTACCCCATATAGTTATCAATTGAAACTAGCTGATGGCGAGCAAAAATGGTCATCAGAGATTCTCGGCATGATAGGGGAAAAATCAGTTGATATTGATAGGTATGAGGCAGGGAAATATGTAAAAAGAGCTGGATATGAGATTGCTGAAGTCTCATCTGAGCTGGAAAGGCATTACCTTCGCTTGGAACATTAGTAAATTGGAGAATATGTTATGCAACATCATAAGACGATTTATGTAGATGTAAGGAAATCTTTTTCTTTTACTGAATCCGGAAAATATAATGGTGGGAATAACTACACACGAAGATTGGTTCAGGAATTGTTGAAAAGAGAAAATTCTGGTGAGGAACTGCAAGTAAAACTAATTTGTTGTGAGAAGTCAAGAGATGTTATTAGTAGCTTGTTCCTCACAAAAATCGGTAATATCATAAGTTTGAATGGAATCCATGAATTAAAAATAAACGCTGAAGATATATATTTCTGTCCACACATTAATGATTCATTGAAATATGCAAAAGAACTAGAAACATTTCGAAGGAATAATCCTCAAACTAGAATATGTTTAACTATTCATGACCGTAGGCATAAGGAAATGGGCTATGATAAATATGATGGGGTGCTCAAAGAAGGAGTTAAAGCGAATCCTATTTTGCTTGCATTAGGAAGGAATATTCATTCATTAGAGATAGAATTAGCTTTAAAGCGGATTGTGGCTTGCGCGGATTCGATATTTACAGTATCGAATTATTCAATGCAAAGTCTAAATAGAATCAGAGGAGTAAGAGATATAAAGTATTATATTCAATCTGTTGCATTTCCGGACAACGATTATAGCGAACATACGGTTAAAATGAAATATATACTATTTGTCAGCGCTGGGCGACCTGAAAAAAACTTTATTAGAGCATTAAAAGCATTTGAAATGTATGTAAAAGAAAAAAATGATAGAAAATTAAAAATGATTGCAACAGGTATAAATGATTGTCAAGCTTCAGCAATAGTTAGACATAGAATAGTTGATGATAGTATTCTTCATGCCCAAGTTGAATTAAAAGGATATGTAACAGATGAGGAATTGGATTATTTATATAGAAACTGTTATTTTTTGTTATTCCCATCTCATAACGAAGGATTTGGTCTTCCTGTGCTTGAGGCTCTGATGAGGGGAAAGCCTACGGTTGCTTCTAATAAAAGTTCGATACCAGAGATTGCAGGTTCCGCGGCTGTATATGTTAACCCAAAATCTGTAGAATCTATATATATGGGCATTATGCAGATGATTGAACGATATCAGAAGATGTGCATATATGCAGAAAAAAGAAGAGAAATAGTAGTCGAGATGGTGAAATTGGATAATACTATTATGATTGATGATTTACTTTTGGAGACAAAATAATATGAATTTGTTCTTGTCTGGATTGCTTTATTTAACCGTTATATTTGTATCCGTCTTTTTTGTTTATATAAGTGAGAGAAAGGGAAAGTCATGTGGAAAGACTTCTGTTTATTCGACTAATAGGAATATAACAGCTGTAAACAGAAATAAACATGGTTCTATAAAGAACATAATACCACTTGTTATTGCAGTAATACTGCCGTCAATATTAGCTGGTTTACGCTCAGACGAAATTGGGACCGATGTATTAGTTTATGGAAAACTAATGATGCAGGAGGCAGATAGGGTATCATCTTTTGCAGAATTAAACAGAATCGATACTACATATACTGAATATGGTTATAGATTTTTTGCATATTTGATTTCTAGGATATTTAATGGAACGGGATGGCTTTTATTTTATACAGAGATTTTGATTCTTGGATGTGTGATTTATACCTTATATGCCTTTAAAGATGATATTTCGATGTGGAAAGGATATGCCTATTATATGTTTTGCCAATATCATGTTTCATTGAACTTGATGCGGCAATCCATGGCTATTGCAATTCTTTTAGTTTCTTTTTGTTATTTAAGAAGAAATAAATATTTAAAATTTTTAGTTAGTTCTTTGATAGCCACAACTATTCATTCTTTTTCATTAATAATTGCAATCTTGATGTTGATAATTTGGTTGGTGAAAGATTCAATCAAAACACGGCATCGAAAAAAACTCTTTATTACTTTTAGCATTGGCTTAGTGGTATTTTGGCAATATATTGTTATATTTTTATCGAGAATTCTAACGGGACCGTTGTATAGGTATGCCCGATATTTGGTGGACAATAATAGCTCATTCGTACCTTTACATGCTGTATTAACATCACCATCGTTTTTGATTAATTTGTTCTTTTTTATTACTGCCTATATTACAATGAATAATCAAAAAAATGACAGTAAAGATTATGACAATGTTTTATTTTTTTATTCTGTGTTAGGAATAGTAGGTACATTCTTGCAGGTATATCTAACAATAATGTATAGATTGGGAATATATTTTATCGCTTTTAATAATATTTATTTGCCTAGGGTATTAGAAATGCGGTCTCGATTAAGCAAAAAGAATCGGTCGATAATTTATGTATTATTATTTTTCTTATACTGGTTGGCAGACTGCATGTTAAGCGGACATTCATCTACAGCAATTTATTTGTTTCGATGACATTTGATTATCAGAGATAATCAAATGTAGGAGGTAAGCTAATGATATCAGTAGTAATGCCAACATATAAAACAGAATGGGAAACTGTGGAGAAAGCAATAGGAAGTGTTGTTAAACAATCCTTCCAGGATTGGGAATTGGTTTTGGTCGATGATAATCCTCAAGATTCTCCACTAAAGTTAAAAATAGTATCAGAGATTAAAAAATATGATAGCAAAAAAATTCATTTGTTGGTTAATGATACAAATCGGGGTGCAAATTATTCTAGAAATAGAGGAATTGAGGCATCGATTGGGGAGTATATAGCCTTTTTGGATTCTGACGATGAATGGGATGAGTACTACTTGAAATTGATTGAAGAGGCAATAGGGCAATATAATCCAGATATCATTTCAAGCAAATATCGTTATGTTACAATTGATGGGGAATTCTTATCATCAGAACAAAAAAATTATGAGGGTAATATGTATCGTGATTTGATATATGAAGACTGTATTGGACCAACAAGTGCAGTTGTAATAAGAAAAGACATGGCAATGAAAGTGGGATTGTTTGATGAGAATCTGCCTGCAAGACAAGATTACGATATGTGGATTAGAATGTCAAAGATTGGAGCAATTACGCATTATAATAGGATACCTTCATTGAGCATATACCGAATTGGAGGAGATACCATAAGTACTAGAGGACTTATTGCCGTAGAGGGAACAGAGAAAGTACTGAAAAAAATATTAAGAGATTCTATTACCATAGGAGAGGAAAGCAGAATAAGATATTCGCATTATTATAGATGTGGGAAGACAGCAGCAGACAGAGGTAGATTTGATGTGGCAACTGAATATTTTTCTAAAGCCTTAAAAAACAAATTTACATTAAAATGCCTACTTTTGTTCTTAGTGGTGCATAAGGATTTTATTTATAAAAAGATAATGAGGATACATCAGAAAAAGCAGATAATCCAGTAATAGGAGAACAGTTATGAAAACGATAATTGTAACGAGGTTTAATTTGAATTTACGATTTGGAGCTTCGAAGAAGGAAGAAAGTCTTATTCCGGAGGATTTTTATAAAAATTCAAACTATCTGGATAAAAGATTTATATTATTTGAGAAATATACAGTCAATTCTGTTATAAATCAAAGCTGTTTGCCTGATGAATGGATTATTTATTTACACAATGAAACTCCAAGTAAATACATTGACTACATGGAATCTTTAAAAAAAGAGCATTCGTTTATAACGACATTTTTTATCAATAACAAAGAATCAATTAACTGGATTTCGATGTTAACAAACTATTTGAAATCTGTTTATGTTGGGGGGTACTTACAGTACGTATCGACAATGATGATGCAATAAGCACTCTCTTTGTTGAGGAGTTTCAGAAAAAAACAAAGGAATACGTGGAAAACATTCGAACAGAGAAAAGTTTCATCCTGTCAGCAAGATATGGAATTCAATATAATATTAATACTGGGGATCTTATTAATGCTCATGACATATATAATCATTTTTTGGGAATGTATTGTGATGTGTCAGAAAAACAAAATAATGTGTATTGGTTTGACCATACAACCATAGATTTAAAGAAAACTGTTTTAGTTGATTCGAAATATCCTTTATGGATGGAAGTGCTTCATGACTCCAATTATGGAAACTCTGTTCATTGGAGATTGAACGATATAATAGTCCCTTATGATATATATAACTATTATAGAAACATAGATAGAAAATGGAGCTCTCATTTTAAGTATTGTCAATATCTAATTCATGAGTTTTTCGAATGTATTCCGTTCTATGTAAAAACACTGTATAAGAAAATAAAAAGAAACCATTAATGCAATCACGGATATTGAAATTGTATTAAGGACTCAAGTGGTGTGTTTAGAGATTTAGCTGGTCTAATTTGGAGGTATTCATGATAATAAATATAGTTCATGACTGTATTGATCCAACAAGAGGAGGAATAGAAAGTCTTGCATATTATCTGTTATTAGAGTTAACACAGTACTATACAGTTAATGGAATCAGCGTAACAATTGAAGACGACTCCTATAAAGTGGATAATATTCGATATATTGATAGTGAGTTAGATTATAAAGTACAAAGGTGGAAATGGTTGAAAAATATATGCGCTAATAAAAGAGAAGTGATAAATATTGCAATGACATGGCAATCAGCAATTCCGTGTTTGTTATGCTATGTTATATACAAGGCACCTTTCATAGTTTTTGCCCATGGAAATGAAGTGTATTTTAATGCTCATAATAAAAAACTATATACTTGCATAAAAAAAATTGGTGCAAAACTAATCCTAGATAAAGCTAGATATATTTGTTGCAATAGTGTATTTACAAAGAATTTGGTAAGTAAGATATCAAAGAATAAAAATACTTTAATCATTCATCCAGGGATTCATTTTATTGAGAATTATACAAAGACAGAGAGGAATTATAGTCTACTTTCTTTGGGGAGATTAGTTGAAAGAAAAGGTGTTCAATTTGTAGTACAAGCCATTCCGCAGCTAAGAAAGAAATATCCTGGTTTGAAGTATTTCATAGCAGGAGATGGAAAATATAGAGATTCAATAAATAGATTAATTCAAGAGAATAATCTTGAAGATTGTGTTTTCTTAGTTGGTAGAGTAAGTGAAGAAGAAAAAGCTAGATATTTCAAACAGTGTGATATATTTCTGATGCCTAGTATAGATATGCCGCAACAGGATTCCGTTGAAGGCTTTGGCATGGTATATATAGAGGCAAATATGTATGGAAAGTATGTTGTTGCGTCAAATACTGGCGGAATATCAGATGCAGTGATTGATGGAGAAACAGGAACTCTATTAAATAATGTTTCTGTAAAAGAGATAGAAAGAATAGTAGAGGATATATACAATAGATTTGATTATATTTATTCTGAGAAATCAATTGAAAGAAGAATACGATGGGCTCAAAAGCATTCATTTAAAAATATTGCAATGGAACATATTAAACTGCTTAAATCAATTGATAATTCTTGATAAATGAAATGGAAGTAGTTATTGTTTGAGATTAGATAGGGCTATATGTTCTGCTAGTAAATCATGAGGGTATGGTAAGATGAGCACTTGGACGAAAATAGGAAAGAAATTTGAATACTTTTTTGAAAATGTGGTGAGTGCAACAGGAATTATAAATATTAATAGTACATTGAATATGATTCCGAGCCGTGCATGCTCAATTTTAGGAAGCGTTGTAAGTTTTCCTTTGATAAGGGATTCTATTATAGATTATTCAAAATCAGTATGGTACTTGAAAATAAACAGAAGAGCATCATATACTTTGAAGTGCATTCAGAATTGGATAAATATAGCAAAAGAATATAAGGCAAGTATTATTTTTGTATGTGATAACCCAAGGCTGCAATTTGACGTACTTAGAAAATGCAACTTTTATGATGTTCCATTTGTTTTTATAAAAAGCAAAAAAAATAAAAAAGTTGCTCGTAATTTATACACTGGATATTGGGAGAAAGCAACATATGCACATTTAACACCCATATATCACGCTGCAAAAAGAAGGTTGAATAATTTTTGGAATATTGATGGCGATGATACTATGTTTCTTCTTTATCCAGAGAAGGTGACACAAATATTAAAGAAGGTAGAAACGCTTTCTAAAGCCGAAAACATAGAGGCCATTTCATTGGATATGCATTGTAGCAAATCATTTGGAATTAATTGGACTTTAGGGGTGTTGTTGATAAATAATCCGAATAAGATTATAGAACTCATTGAGAATAATCACAGCCTCTCTTGGGGAGATGAGTTGAAAGAATACACTAATACATTGAATTTAGATTGGTTTCTAACATATGTAAAACGACACAATATGGCAAACATTCAAACATTTTATGTGGATAATTGTGGTTTTATCCATTGGGGAGATTTATTCATCAATCCAACAGCAGCATGGATAAACTATTGGAGTGAGGGATTTATTTATTACCCAATACTTGAAAACATTTTTCGCTTAAAAGCAGGAAAGAAAGAAATTGTAAATTGTATAAAAATTGACGTTAATAGCACAATTGAGGAAGGCTATAAATTTTGGGAAAACGAAATTAGCAATACTAGATTATTAACCAATGAACAGCGACATTTACAGCATTTACAAAACGAGTTTTGCAATAGCCATAACCTTATAAACTTATAGAGAGGTATAGAAATGAACTATATAATTGTACAAGCTGGAGGAAAAGGAAGTCGGATGCAGATTCTAACAAGGAATAAGCCGAAAGCACTGGTTCCTGTGAATAATCTACCTATGATATTCCATTTGTTCCGCAAATATCCTGAAAAGAAGTTCATAGTCATAGGTGATTATAAGTATGATGTCCTGGAATATTATCTGCGCGAGTTTGCAGATGTAGATTATAAATTGGTCTGTGGCTCAGGTCATCAGGGAACTTGTGCAGGTCTAAAGGAAGCACTTGCTTACATTCCAGATAACGAACGTTTCATGCTCATCTGGTGTGACCTTGTGCTTCCTGACGAGTATGAGATACCGGAGAGTGCCAATAATATCATTGGTATTTCCAAAGACTTTTATTGCCGTTGGAAGTATGAGAATGGTAAATTCATGGAAGAACGATGCAATCAGCATGGTGTAGCTGGACATTTCATTTTTACAGACAAAATGGTATTAGATGCAGTTCCAGAGGATGGAGAGTTTGTTCGTTGGTTACGTGATAGAGGTCTTACATTTGAGGAACAGCCACTACATAAAACCAAAGAGTATGGTCTCTACAGCGAGTGGGACAATTTGCCCAAAATGAGTTGCCGTCCTTTCAATAAGATAATTATCAAAGGCGATAAGGTTATTAAGGAAGGGATTGACAATCAAGGACGAAAGTTAGCTGTCACAGAAGTGGCTTGGTATAAGAAGCTTCAAGGACTGTCTTTTGATGCCATCCCTACAATATACTCTTATGAGCCGATTTCCATGGAGCTGATTGACGGAAAGAATATCTATGAGTACACCTATTTCTCAGAAGAGCAGAAAAAGTATGCTCTGGAGAAAATTATTACTTGCCTTAAAGATGTCCATAGTCTCGAGTCAGCTCCTTACGATGAAGTAAGCTACAGGGATGCATATCTCGATAAAACTTATGATCGTCTAAAAAAGGTGAGGAATCTAGTACCATTTGCTAATGATTCCGCTGTGATGGTTAATGGAAAGGTATGCCGTAATATCTTTTATCATCAGGAGGAAGTTGAAAGACTGGTGATGCAGTATGCGCCACAGACGTTTGTGCTTCTTCACGGTGACTGTACTTTCTCAAACATAATGCTCCGCCATGATAGAATCCCTGTATTGATTGATCCGAGAGGATACTTTGGTAAAACAGAATTCTATGGTGATGTAGCCTATGATTGGGTAAAGCTTTATTATAGTCTTTTCAGCAATTATGATCAGTTCAATCTGAAACGGTTCAGCCTCGACATTGGTGAGAAAGATGTCAAACTTGAAATATCATCCAATGGTTGGGAAAGCCTGGAAGACTACTTCTTTGAACTGCTGGACGGCGATGTAACCCGTCTACAGATGAAAATTTTGTTGGCGATTATTTGGTTCAGCCTAACCACATATGCATGGGAAGATTATGATTCCATTTGTGGTGCTTTCTATAATGGCCTTTATTATCTTGAAGAAGCTCTTGAGATGGAGAGTGCTTATAGCTATTTCGACAAGACTATGATGCAACTTGAGGATGCGCTTAAAGGAGTGTCTATGGCTGATATGGATCGTCTGATTACGGAGTGCGAGGCTACGCTTAAGTCTGGTCATAAAATTATCGCTTCCGGCTTAGGTAAGAATGTACCTATATGTGAAAAGTTTGAAGGAACGATGCTCTCTGCTGGAATGGACGCACAGTTTCTTCACACAAATTCAGCAGTCCATGGTGATATGGGTATGGTGAAGCCAGGAGACCTTGTAATCATGCTTACAAAGTCCGGAAGTACAGCTGAATCGGTGTACCTGTTTAATTTACTTAAGAAACGAGAAGGCGTGAACCTTTGGCTTCTAAGTTGCAATGAACATGGCACATTGGCGCAGACAATGGAAAAGAAACTAATTGTTCCTCTTGAACACGAGGGTGATCCTTGGAATATTATGCCAAACAATTCGACAACACTCTACTTAATCATTCTTCAGCAAATCGCAATGCAATTGATAAAGAGGATGGATATTACATTAGAGATGTTTAAGCCGAATCATCCGGGTGGAGCGATAGGAGCAAAGCTTGTTAATAGTTAGTATATAGTAAGATGATTATGATATGAATAAGATTAAAAAGTTATTAAATAAATATAATGCTTTTTCGTTACCTTTAAAGGCGACATTATGGTTCACGATTTGTAATTTTTTGCAACGCGGGATAGGCATGATAACTACCCCTATTTTTACAAGGTTAATGCCTACAGAGGAATATGGATTATTTAGTACCTATATTTCTTGGGAAAGCGTTCTATTTATGCTGGTTTCTTTATGTTTATATAAAGGAATTATGAATTTATATGTTAGGTATGAAGATAAAGAATATGTTTTGTCATCAATTTGCGGGCTAGAAATATTGATTTCAGTTTTTTGGCTGATTGTCTGCTTAGTCTTTAGACACCAAATTTCAATATTATCAGGGCTCCCGGTTTCGCTTGTTATATGTTTGTTTGTGAGTTTTGTATCGCAGGCAGGATTTCAATGTTGGTCCTTATATAAACGATATACCTATGATTATCGGATTTTAATAGTAGTAACGCTGCTAATGACAGGCGGTTCAGCTATTGTTAGTACATTTTCAATAGTGTTTGTTAGTCCTACCGCAACAGTAAGAGCGGAAGCTTCAACAATAGTTTATGCTTTGATTGGAATATTTATCTATTTTCTTGTATTTAGGAAGTCAAAATCTTTTATCGATAAGTATGTTTGGAAATTTGCGCTTGGCTTTTGTATCCCGCTTATGCCACATTATTTGTCAGAATTTATACTTCAGAGTTCTGATAAAATAATGATTAATTATATGTGCGGATCGCATGATGTCGCAATATATAGTATATCTTATGCCATAGGATCTCTAATAGGATTGGTGACTGCAGCAATTAATTCATCTTTCGCGCCTTTTCAATATCAAAAGATTAAATCGGGTGAATTTGATGTTCTGTCTAAACGAGCCAATCAAATATTAATACTTATTGGACTATTACTATGTTTGGTGATGCTTTTTGGTAAAGAGATTGTCTTGATTTTTGGAGGATACAAATATGAGGAAAGTATAGATACTATCATACCGATATGTCTTGGAATATACTTTAATTATATGTTCCAGCTGTTTGCAAGAGTTCAAGAATACTATGAAAGAAAAGTGACGGTTGTAATTCCTAGTATTCTTTGCGCAGCATTAAACCTATTAACAAATTATATATTTATTTTAAGATATGGGTATCAAGCAGCTGCATATACAACATTTGGATGTTATCTTTTGTTCTGCTTTATTCATTATTTGTTTTATAGGAAAGTATGTAGAGAAATTCTGCACGGAAAGCAGTTGTTTGACACAAGAATCCTATTGCTAATATCTTGTGGAGTGATTCTGGGTGGATGTATAATCGCCATTATAAATCAGTTTATATTAGCAAAGTATTGCTGTATAGGCATAGCCGTTGTTGTGATTATTATTAAACGTCAGAAAATAATTAATGCAGTTAGAATGACGATGTCTAAATAATCTTGCCCTACAGCATGCAATCTATACTTACGGATGACCACAGGAGGATTCATCCATCAGGAGAGGAAATATTAATGGAAAAACTAACACTTTCACCATTATCGCATACATGGATTCTTGATTTCGATGGAACCATCGTTAAGCATAATGGTTATAAAATCGATGGAATTGATTCTCTGCTTCCAGGAGCAGCCGAGTTTCTCGCATCAATTCCAACATCTGACATGATTGTATTCCTAACCTCTCGGACAGAGGAGTATAGATATATAACCGAGGAGTTTCTCCAAGCGAACAGCATTAGATATGACCATATAATCTTTGGTGCTCCCTATGGAGAGCGTATTCTTATCAACGATGACAAGCCAAGTGGTTTGAAAATGGGGATTGCCGTTAACAAGACCAGGGATGAGGTGATGAATCTCGCATTTGAAGAAGATAGAGGTTTATGAAGCACCAAAATATCTGCACGAGTAAATTGTATGCTTTTTTCTCCTTAATCTTCCTACAGGCCTCGGTTGCTACAGACTGTTCAGGATTCCACACCAGGTTTTCGTTTTACTATGTTTCTGTATTTCTGCCACAACAATATTCAATCTATTCTTGAATTTCTGTTTATTATCAAACATTGCCCAAAAGATTCTGGGAATTCCCTTGGGAGTGGATGTCTGGTGCTTAAGAAGGAAATCGGTTTCCAGAGATAAATAAAATTTCCCTTGCAATCCACCCTCCGCCATGATACTCTTAACACAGAACAGCAATATGGGGCAGGACGATAAGGGAAAGGAGCATGCGGCAGATGGGAAGATTCGTGAACCCCAGGAACAGTGCATTCCAGGATGTGCTGAATTCCCGAATATATGTCGATAAGACAGGTCTTCTGAAATATACCAACAGTGTGATAGACACTACGGCAAAGTTCATCTGCAACAGCCGCCCCCGCAGATTCGGCAAATCCGTTACGGCTGACATGCTCGCCGCGTACTATGGCAGGGGATGTGGCTCGGAGGAACAGTTTTTGGGGCTGGCGATCAGCGAGAGCCCTGATTTCAGGGAGCATCTCAATCGATATGACCTGATTCATATAGACATCCAGTGGTGCATGGAGCCTGCGGGCGGAGCTGAACAGACAGTCTCCTTCATCACAGAAAATATAATAAAAGAACTGAGGGCATATTATCCGGAGGAACTGCCTGACGAGGTCAATTCCCTGCCGGATGCGTTGTCCTGCATCAATGCAGCAGACGGGCGGAAATTCGTCATCATTGTGGACGAATGGGATGTCCTGATTCGTGACGAAGCAATGAATCAGGCGGTACAGGATGAATACATTAATTTTTTAAGAGGCTTATTTAAGGGAAGCGAGCCGTCAAAATACCTTCATCTGGCATACCTGACCGGTATTCTTCCAATCAGGAAGGTCAGGACGCAATCAGCGCTCAATAACTTTACCGAGTTTACGATGCTGGATGCCAGGATTTTTGCAGAATATATCGGATTCACGGAAGAGGAAGTCAGGGAGCTCTGCGAGAAGCATGGAAGGGATTTCGAAGAGGTAAAAAGATGGTACGACGGCTATTTGCTCCAGGACTGCCATGTCTATAATCCGAAAGCAGTCGTGGAGCTTTTGACGTGGAATCAGTTTCGGGGATATTGGTCGGGGACGGGCACCTTTGAGGCGGTTGTCCCGCTGATCAATATGGATTTTGACGGTTTGAAGACAGCCATCGTGGAAATGTTGTCCGGCATGCCCGTGGAGCTGGATGTGTCCGCTTTCCAGAATGATACTGTCAGTTTTGCGAATAAAGATGATGTTCTGACCTATTTGATTCACCTTGGCTATCTGGCATACAACCAGAAAACGCAAACGGCGTTCATCCCGAACGAGGAGATACGGCGGGAGCTTATAAATGCTGTGAAGCGCAGGAAGTGGGATGAATTCATTACTTTTCAACAGGAATCGGCAGCCTTGCTGGATTCCACATTGGAAATGAATGCGAATGCGGTTGCGGAAGGAATCGAGAAGATTCATATGGAATATGTCTCTGTCATTCAGTATAATGATGAAAATTCATTGAGTAGTGTGCTTACGATTGGATACCTGAGCGCCATGCAGTACTATTTCAAGCCTATTCGCGAGCTGCCAACAGGCCGCGGTTTTGCGGATTTTGTCTATCTGCCTAAAACGGAATACAGGAATGTATATCCGGCACTGGTGATAGAGCTTAAGTGGAATAAAAAAGCACAGACCGCAATGCAGCAGATCAGAGACAGAAAGTATCCGGCCTCTATTGAGCAGTATACAGGTGACATTTTGCTTGTGGGAATCAATTATGACAAAAAGACCAAGGTGCATCAGTGTCTGATTGAAAAATATGAAAAATATATAGATTAAACGCCAGGCCTTGCATGTAAAGGAGAGAAAAATGTTCCGAAAGAAACAACTACCACAGAAGGACTATGACAGAGAAAACTGGAAGCCGATCCTGAAATGCAGCATCTGCAACGGCGAGCGGGTGGCGGGCTTCAAGAACATCTACACAGGGGAATTCCGGGAGGAGCTCTTCATCCAGGAGGAGGCGCAGCTTGAGGAATTCAGGCAGCGGTACAAAATCACGGAGCTGCCCAAGGAATACTGAGGAAGGGACTGATACCTATGAAAGCCTTTTTATACGGAGTCGTGGAGATCATCGCGCGGATACACAGCTATCTGCTGCGGCTCAACGATGCCTACGAATACAATTTTACCGACAAGGAACTGCATTTCCTGATCATCGGCGCGCTGGGGATGGCCATGATATTCGTGGTGCACCCCGTGTTCAAATGGCTGGCCAGGAACAACCACATCATGGTCATCAGTTGGATATACGTTTTTACGTTGATCATCGTAATCACCTTCGCCATCGAAATCGGCCAGAGGGTGACGAACACAGGGGCCATGGAGTTCGCGGACATCATGTTCGGCGTGCTGGGCTTCATCAGCATGTTCCTGGTGTTCTCCGTGTTCCGGGGAATCTACCATCTGGTCCTGCGGCTGATTCGGCGGGAGGACCAGTATGCGGACGAGTATGAGGATGACGATGAGTGGGAGCGGCTGGGATAGGAGACGATTATGAAATTTCTGCACATCTCAGACTTACATATCGGAAAGCGGGTCAATGAGTTCTCCATGACAGAGGACCAGAAATATATCCTGAACCAGATTCTGCGGATTGCGGAGCAGGAGCGGGCGGAGGCCGTGCTCATCGCGGGGGACGTCTACGACAAGTCCATGCCCTCCGCGGAGGCGGTGCAGATCTTCGACTGGTTCCTCACCGGGCTGGCGGATCTGGGGAAGACGGTCATCGCGGTCAGCGGCAACCACGATTCCCCGGAGCGGATCGCCTTCGGCGGAGAACTGATGCGGGGAAGGGGCGTATATGTATCGCCTGTGTACCGGGGAGAGGCCCTGGAGGTGGCGCTTCGGGACGAATACGGGGATATCAGCGTCCATCTGCTGCCCTTCCTAAAGCCCGCCACCCTGCGGCATGCGCTGGAGGGCAGGCAGGAGGAAGAGGAGAACGGGCTGCCGGAGAGTTATCAGGAGGCCCTGGAGATAGCTGTAAAACGTATGGAAATAGACGTCAAAAAGCGCAATATCCTGGTGGCCCACCAGTTCGTCACCGGCGCGGGGCGCTGCGATTCCGAGGAGGTGTCCGTGGGGGGCCTGGACAATGTGGATGCCAGCGTCTTCGACGACTTCGACTATGTGGCCCTGGGCCATATCCACAGCCCCCAGTCCGTAGGCCGGGAGACTGTGCGCTACTGCGGCACGCCTTTGAAATATTCCTTCTCCGAGGCAGAGCAGGAAAAGTCCGTCACGGTGCTGGAGATGGGGGAGAAGGGGGATGTGGTTTTGTCCACAGTGCCCCTGGTGCCATTGCGGGACATGCGGAAGATCAGAGGCTCCTACGGGGAAGTGATGTCCAGGTCCTTCTATCAGGATACGAACACGGAGGACTATGTGCAGATCACGCTGACGGACGAGGAGGACATCCCGGACGGCCTGCAGAAGCTGCGCACAGTGTACCCGAACCTGATGCAGGTGGCATACGACAACAGCCGCACCAGGCAGGACAGGACAGTGGAGGCCGCGGAGCAGGCGGAGCGGAAATCGGAGCTGGAGCTGTTCGGGGAATTCTTCGAGCTGCAGAACAACCAGACCATGAGCGCGGAGCAGGCGGCATATATGGAGAGGCTGATCGCGGATTTGAAGTAAGGACATGCTCCGTCTGGACGGGGCGGCAGGGCCGGATAAAAAGGTGTGTCCGGCCTTTTGTATGAGTGCGCGGCGCAACGCGCAGGGGTGTACGGATGAAACCGGTAAAGCTCGTCATCAGCGCCTTCGGGCCCTATGCGGACAGGACGGAAATAGACTTCGACGGCTTCGGTGGCCAGGGGCTCTACCTGATTACCGGGGACACCGGAGCGGGCAAGACTACCATATTCGATGCCATAGCCTTCGCGCTGTACGGCGAGGCGAGCGGGGACGTGCGCAGATCCGATATGTTCCGGAGCAAGTACGCCAAAGACGATGCGCCCACCTTTGTGGAGTTCACCTTCTCCTACCGCGGAAAGGAATATACGGTAAAGCGTAATCCGGAATACCAACGCCCCAAGGGGCGGGGCAGCGGCTACACTACCCAGAAGACGGATGCCCTGCTGACCTATCCCGACGGGCGCAGCCCCGTCACCAGGGCTAAGGACGTGACAAAGGCGGTGACGGAGCTGATCGGGCTGGACCGCAGGCAGTTCACCCAGATTGCCATGATCGCCCAGGGGGATTTCCAGAAGCTGCTGCTGGCCGGCACGGAGGAGCGGGGAGAGATTTTCCGGCAGATTTTCGGCACAGGCCTTTACAGGCGGATTCAGGAAGAGCTGAAAGGGGCGGTGAAGCTCCAAAGGGATGCCTATGAGGAGCTGAAGCGCAGCATCAATCAGTTCATGGACGGCATCGTCTGCCAGGAGGGCCCGGCATCGGACACCGGAATGAGGCTTCAGGAGCTGCAGCGCCTGAAGTTCGACGGCAGGGTGGAAGAGGGCCTGGAGCTGTTGGCGGCTCTGTGCGCCGAGGACGAGGAGATGCTGAAGGCCATGGACGGACAGTTGGAGCGGCTGGAGGAGGAAATCCGGAGAGAGGACAGGCTCATCGTGGACATCGGCCACAGGGAGGAGCAGCGCAGGGCCCTTCTGGAGAACGAGAGGCAGCAGGAGGCGCTGCGGGAGGAGCTTGCCTGCAGGGAGGAGCTCTTCGAAAAGGCCGCCCGGGAACGCCAGGAATGCGGCGCGCTGGAGGAGCGGATGCAGGCCGCCGGAAAGAACCTGGAGAGGTTCGAGCTCCTGGACGGGCTGCGGCAGGCCCAGGAGGCGGGAGAACTGGAAATCGCCGCGGAGAAGAAGCGCCGGGAGGACATCCTTTCAAAGAGGCAGGCCCTGGAGGCAGCTCTCCAGGAGGAGCGGGAAAGCTTCCGGCTCCTGGCGGGGGCAGGGGAGGTGAAGGAGCGCCTGGAGCGGCGGCGCAGCGACATCCTGCGCCAGCAGCAGAGCCTGCAGCGGCACAGCGAAGGGCTGGCCCAGGAGGCGCAGCGCCAGCGAAAGGCGGAAGAATCCATTGCGGAGGGTGAAAAGAGGCAACGAGAGCTTACGGCGGGTCTGCTGGAGAACCAGACCGGAATCCAGGCCCTGGGCGACAGGGACGCCATGCTTGCCGCGGTGGAGCAGATGGGCGAGAGGCTTGAGGGTCAGCGTGAGCTTCTGCAGAAGCTGGCCGGAGAGCAGGAGACGGCCCGGAGGGAGAGCAAAAGGATAGACGACGCCCTGGAGGAACTGAAAGCCCGCAGGGAGGCTTTGGCCCGGGAGGCGGAGAAGGACGAAAAGGAGCGGCAGGCTTTAAAGAACATCGGCGAGCTTCTGGTGGCATGCCGCCATGAGGTGGATGAGGCGGAGCAGAGGCTGCGCTCCTGCCGGGAACAGGCCGCTGAGCTGAAGGAGTGCCTGGAGGCCTCCCATGCCCTGGAGCAGGCTTATGGGAAGGTCTTGGAGCAGGCCCGGATTCAGCAGGGCCAGTGGGATTGCTGGCAGACGGAATGGGAGGCGCTGGGGGATGTGGAGGCCCGGGGATTGCTCCTGCAGCAGCGGCAGGAAAAGCTCCGTGAGGCGGAGCAGATGAAAGCGGACTTGTCTTCTAACGCCCGGGCGTTAGAGGAGCTGCAGGGAGAGCTTGCTTTCGTGAGGGAGGAATACCTGACGGCGGCGGAGCAGAAGCGGAAGCTGGGCGATGCCTATCGGAGGATGGAGCAGCAGTTCCTGGATGCCCAGGCGGGTCTGCTGGCCAGGGGGCTGGAGGAGGGGAAGGCCTGTCCGGTCTGCGGCTCCCCGCACCATCCCACGCCTGCCCGGGTGCCGGAAGCTGCGCCGGAGAAAGCGGTTCTGGACAAAAAGAAGAAGGAACTGTCTTCTGTGGAGGCCAGAACGGAGCGGCTCAGCGAAAAGGCGGCAAACCTGAAAGAAAAGCTGGCGGATCTGCTGGAGCAGACAGAGAACAGGATGCAGAGCGCGTTTGCCATGACTGTGCTGTGGGAGCAGGGGGACGGGCAGGCAAGGCCAGACGCAGAGCATTCTGAAGCAGAAAATCCGGATGCCGTCAGGGAAAGGCTGCGGAATCTGATAGACGAAATATCGTCAAATGTGAAAACGCTGGAACGAAAGCTGGAAAAGGAGGCCCGGGAGGCCGATGAGGCCTGTCGCCGGAAGAAGGAGCTGGACGACATGCTGAAGGCGGCTGCCCAGAGCCGGAAGGAACTGGAGGAGAAGAGCCAGGATGCGCAGCAGCGGCTGAACACGGCCAGAGGCCAGCAGGCCGAAAGACAGGCCCGGTGGGAGCGCTTTCTGGCCCAACTGCCGGAGGCGGATTCCGGCGATGGGGAGCCTGACAGGGCCCGGTGGACTGCAGAACAGGCGGAAGCCTTCCTGGGCCGGGCATGCGACAGAAGCCACGCCCGGCTGGAACGGGCGGAGGCCGGGAGGAAACGCCTGGAGGCGCTGGAAGGGAAGCTGACGGAGACGGAGGGACAGAGACAGCGCCTGGAGGCTGCCGCGGCGGAGAACAGAGAGCAGGCCGCAAAGCTGCAGGGCCGTCTGGAGGCTGCCGGGAGACAGCTGGCAGAGGAGCTTTCCAAGACGGAGGCTGCCGCGGCGGAAGCGGACAGGCTGTTCGAAGCCGGGAAGGAGAGCGGGGCGCGCCTGACGCAGGCCATGGCATCCGCGCAGGAGGATTCGCCGTCATCTGCGGCTCCCGGACAGGCCCTGAAGACGGCAGTGGCCCGATGCCTGTCCCAGGCGGGAGTCTATCTGGACAGCCTGGCGGAATGGAGGAAACGGATTCAGTCGGACATCGCCCGCCGGGAGCGGCTGGAGGCGGACCGGCGCAGGATGGAAGAGCAGCTTGCCCAAATCCTTGCCCTGCTGGGCGAGACAGCGAAGGAGCTTTCTGGAATCCAGAGCAAGAAGGAGGAAAAGGCCGGGCTTCTGAGGGAGAGCCTGGCGGCCTTTGGCGGAAGCCGGGAGGAGCCTGGCGGCCTCGCGGCCGGTGCAGGGAAGGATTCCGGCGGCAGACAGCCCATGGAAGAAGAGCATTCCGTGGAAAAAGGGCATTCCAGGGCAGAGAAGCATTCCGGGGAAGAGAAGCAATGCATGGAAGAAGGGCATTCCGTAGAAGAGCATTCCATGGAAGAGACCCTGCAGACGGCGGCCCGTCAGGCCCTGGAAGAGATTTCGAGGCTCCTTGCGGCCCTGGAGGAGGATATCCGGCGAAACCGGCAGGATCTGGCCAGACGGCGGGAGCTGGAGCTTGGCATCCCGCAGAAGGAGGCCGAAAGAGACCGGCTCCTGGAGGAAATCCGGCAGACGGAGCTGAACCTGGCTGCGAAGACCGCGGACAATGCCTCCCGGCAGGGACAGATACAGTCCCTTATGGAGCAGTTGGGGGACGAGACCAGGGAGAAGACCCTGGCGGACATCTCTGCCCTGCGGAACCGGAAGACGGCATTGGAGGACGCCTATCAGTTGGCCGAAAAGAACCTGGCGGAATTCCGAACCAAAAACGAACGCCTGGCCGCGGCCATCGACACCCTGCGCAGACAACTGGCCGCGCAGGGTGCGGATGAAGGAGAGGCCGCCCATGGAAGAGCGGCGCTCCATGAAGAGCAGGATATGGAGACAGTGATTGCCCGGAGGGAGGAAAGCCGACAGGCGAAGAGCGGGCTCAGCGCAAAGCGGGATCAGAAATACGCCGCCCTCTCCCAAAACCAGGAAATCCTCCGGAAGGTGAGGAGCAGACGCGAGGACATAGCCTCTGTAGAGAAAAAATACGTATGGCTGCGCTCCCTGGCGGACACGGCAGGGGGCAGCCTGAACGGCAAACGCAAGATTGAACTGGAGACCTACATCCAGATGACCTATTTCGACCGCATCATCCGGCGGGCCAATATTCGCCTCCTCACCATGAGCAGCGGCCAGTACGAACTGAAACGCCAGCAGGAAGGGGACAACCGCAGGGAGAAGGCGGGGTTGGAGCTGGCCGTGATTGACCACTACAATGCCACGCAGCGCAGCGTGAAGACCCTGTCCGGCGGCGAGTCCTTCCAGGCATCCCTCTCCCTGGCCCTGGGCCTGGCGGACGAGATTCAGTCCTATGCCGGGGGCATCCAGATGGACTGCATGTTCGTGGACGAGGGCTTCGGCTCCCTGGACGAGGAGGCGCTGGCGCAGGCCATGAAGGCCCTGCAGCAGCTCACTGAGGGCAACCGCCTGGTGGGCATCATCTCCCATGTGGCCGAGCTGAAGGAACGGATAGACAGGAAAATCGTAGTCAGGAAATGCAGGGACAGGAACGGAGTGGGCAGCAGCGTATCCGTGCAGCCCTGAAGGACATGGCCGGAGCGGCGGCTCCGGCCTTTTGCTTTTGCGTTTCACGGAGCCTGAGGCTTGACAAATATATCGTCTGGTGATATATTAACAACATATATATCACCAGACGATATATCATGGGCGACAGAGACGCATCCCGGAGGAAAGGAAGCGAAATGGAGAAGCAGACACCATTGACAGAGGCACTGTTCTACATCCTGTTGTCCCTGAGGAAGCCCAACCACGGCTACGGAATCATCCAGGAGGTGGAAGGGCTCACCGACGGCAGGGTGGTGCTGGGCCCGGGAACTCTGTACGGGGCCATACAGACCATGGCGGCCCGGGGATGGATCCGGATATACAGCGAGGAGACGGATTCCCGGAAGAAGAAGGAGTATGTCATCACAGAGCTGGGCAGACATGTCTTCGCGGAGGAAAAAAAGCGTCTGGAGGAGCTTCTGCACAATGCGGAGAAAATGGAGGGGGACACATGGTAAAGTTCAAGCTGTTCATCAATAAGGACGAAGAGACGGAATACCTCAATGAAATGGCGGGGAAGGGTTATGCCATGAAGGGCTTCGCGATGGGATTCTATACTTTTGAAAATTGTAGGCCCGGCGAATACATCTATCAGGTGGACATCACGGAGGGGTTATTCCGGGTGAGCGGCGACTACAGGGACTTCATGCAGGAAATGGGCGTGGAGATCGTATGCCTGTGGGGGCCCTGGGTCATCCTGCGCAAGAGGGCGGAGGAGGGGCCCTTCGTGCTGTATACGGATGTGGAGTCCAGCATCGAACATTACCAGAAAATCAAAAAAGCGCTCAAGATAGCCGTCATCCTGGAGATAGCCTGCATCCTTATGGAAGTGATTTCAGCCGCAGGCATGACGGACAGGGAGTCCGTCATGCTTCCCCTGGCGGGCTGCTGCCTGCTGGCCGCCATCGTCATATTCATTGTCCGGGAAATCTGCCGTGTGAACGCGATTCTGGCAGAGCTCCGGGCCAGGATAGGCCAGGAGGAAACGAACAGATGCCTGGGGAGCCGCAGTCCATCGCTGCTTTTGTGCCTGGGCATTACGCTGAACGGGATCAGCCTCGCGATACCGGAACCGGGAGGCAGCGCCCTGTATGGATTCGCAAAAGGGGCCCTGCAGGGCATTGCCCTGATCCTCATGGGTGCAGGAATCGCCATTACCGTGATGGGGCGAAGAGAGTGAGCCGTCAGGAGCGGAGCCCGAACCGGAACCCGCACGGGCAGAGGGGAAAGGCTTCCTCCGGGGACATGCGGTTATGGGAGCGCCGTGGGGCATTTCGGTGACCATTGCTGCCGCCGTGGGGGATTGCGGCTGCGGCCGGAAAGGGCCGATAGGTAGATGGAGAATGTGATATGTGATATGTGATGCAAAAAGAGCCGTACTCCTGGCTCTTGGCCGGGGTACGGCATTTTCGTCCGGAAAATATATTACATAATTGTAGCCAACCTCTTTTTTCAGGGCACGGCTGACAGGGAGGCCGGTAGCGAGAGCCGGAACGGGCATGCTGCCGCTCCACAGCCTCCAGCATACGGAAAGAAATGAACTGACAGAATCGAGTGTAGCAATTTTAAAGCATATCTGGTATAATTGAATCGTCACGATATAGATAGGCGGTTATCGCCCCGCAGCTTTGGAACATGTCCGGAGGGCGAAAAGAAAAAGATGCTCCGCAATCGGGAAAGCGACAGGCATTCGATTGCGAACCTGGAAAAAACGGATGGAAGAGGCCCGGTCAATCGTAAACGGGACAGGTTACAGGGCGGAAAACCAGGGATGACCGGCAAATCCGCAATGGATGAATCAAATACCCCGCTGCAAGCAACGGGGTATTTGACCCTCGCGGCATTCGTCAAATGTGCATACAAGCATGCCCACTTGACTCATTGCTCGCGGGAATAAAATGAGGGGAGAGGCAGCATGATTCGTTTTGGGACCGGCGGCTGGAGAGCCGTCATCGGAGATGGATTCACGAAACAGAACATTCAGATTCTGGCCAGGGCATTGTGCGGGAAAATGAAGGATGAGGGGGTGGCGGAGCGGGGAATCGTCATGGGCTATGACAGGCGATTCCTGTCCAAGGAGGCCATGCAGTGGGCGGCCTGCGTGTTCGCGGCAAACGGCATTCAGGCCAGCCTGATCAACAAGTCCTGCCCCACGCCCCTGGCCATGTACTATGTGGAGCGGCACGGCTTCCCCTACGGTATGATGATCACGGCCAGCCACAATCCGGCCATCTACAACGGCATCAAAGTGTTCACGGCGGGGGGCCGGGACGCGGATGAGGTTCAGACCCGGGAAATCGAGGCGTACATCGACAGGGTGGAGCAGCCGGTGGAGGAGATGGAGTACGGCAGGGCGAAGGAACAGGGCCTGATCCGGGAAATCTATCCGCTGAACGAGTATCTGGACGACCTGATGAAGGCCGTGGACATGGACGCCATCCGCCACAGCAGCCTGCGGGTGGTGCTGGATCCCATGTACGGCGTGTCCGAGACCTCCCTGCGCACCCTGCTGCAGACGGCCCGCTGCGAGGTGGAGGTGATCCATGAAAGACATGACACCCTCTTCGGCGGAAAGCTGCCCGCCCCTTCCGCGGCCACCCTCCATATGCTCCAGACCTGCGTGACGGACGGGAATTACGACATCGGCATCGCCACGGACGGAGATGCGGACAGGCTGGGGATCATCGACGACACAGGACGCTTCCTGCACCCCAACCAGATCCTGGCGTTGCTGTACCATTACCTGAAGAGATACAAGGGCTGGCAGGGCCCTGCGGTTCGCAATATCTGCACCACCCATGTGCTGGACAGAGTGGCGGAGAGCTTCGGGGAAAAATGCTATGAGGTTCCCGTGGGCTTCAAATATATCTCCGCCAAGATGAACGAGATGGACGCGGTCATAGGCGGCGAATCCTCCGGTGGCCTCACCGTCCGGGGACATATCAAGGGCAAGGACGGCATCTATGCCGCCATGCTGCTGGTGGAGATGATCGCGGCGTCCGGGCGGAAGCTGTCTCAGTTGGTGGCGGATCTGGAGGCGGAGTACGGCCGAATCGACATGGAGGAGAGGGACTACCGCTTCGACCAGGAGACCAAGGAGCGGATCTCCCACATCCTGCTGGAGGAGAAAAAGCTCCCCGAGCTTCCCTTTGCTGTGGAAAAGGTGAGCTATCTGGACGGCTCCAAGGTGTATTTCAAAAACGGCGGCTGGGTGATTGCCCGGTTCTCCGGGACGGAGCCGCTGCTGCGGATATTCTGCGAGATGCCGGATCCCAGGGACGCTGCGGATATCTGCAGGATTTATGAGAGGTTTCTGGGAGTCTGAGCGCGCAATTCCCAATCCCGCGAAGAAGCGCGGGGAGACGGTTCTTCTCACGGATTCTCTGTGCCGGTGAAGCGGCATGGGGGAAGCGTGAACGGAATGAAGAAGAAAGGTATGGTCATTCATTATGGAAGAAATCATGGACTCCATGTCCAATGAAAAAATGCAGTTCGCGGTGCTGATAGACGCGGACAATATCAGTTCCAAGTACGCGGTCACCATATTCGAGGAGCTGGAGAAATACGGCTCCACCAGCTACAGGCGCATCTACGGCAACTGGTCCAAAGGCAACGGCTGGTCGGAGGGCATGCTCCTGGAATATTCCATCATGCCGGTGCAGCAGTTCTCCTACACCACGGGAAAGAACGCCACCGACATGGCCATGGTGATAGACGCCATGGACATCCTCTACAAAAACAAGGTACAGGGCTTCTGCCTGGTCACCAGCGACAGCGACTTCACCAGGCTGGCCATGCGCCTACGGGAGGAGAACATGTTCGTGCTGGGCATGGGGGAATCCAAGACCCCCCTGGCGCTGACCCGGGCCTGCAACAGATTCATCCACCTGAACCTGGTGGCGGAGCAGAACATCGAGGTGGCCCTTCCCGCCAGAGCGGGCGGCTCTTCCGAGGAGCGCGGCGCCTCGGGCGAAAAGGGCTCCAGGCCAGGGGGATACGGAAGCTATGGCGGTCAGGCGGACGCTGCATCCGCCGAGGAACAGAATGTGACATCCCTGGCCGAGGTGCGCCAGGTTATCCTGGCCCTGATCAATGAGAACGGCGGTAGGCATGTGGACCTGGCTCAGCTGGGGAACCGCCTGAACGACAAGTTTTCGGATTTTGATGTACGAAATTACGGATATTCCAAGTTGAGCACCATGATAGACCAGGAGCTTCCCGATTTCCATGTGAAGAAGATCAGCAACCAGTATTATGTGGAGCGCCGCTCCAACCTGACGAAAGAAGAGCTGGAGCGGGAGATCTGCCACATGATCGAGAAGAACGGCGGCATGGTGGAGAACCTGGCCAGCCTCAACGACGAGCTGCACAAAAAGTACAGGCAGCTGGACTTCAAGCAGTTCGGCTACAGCCGAATCTCCAGCTTCCTGAGGAGCCTGAACTCCGTCACTGTCCATGAGAACGAGGTGTACCTGAAGCGGTGACAGGCGCCGCGGCAATGGGGAGCTTTTTAGGCTTTTTGGGCTGGCTGAGTTATGCCATGGCAATAAGGCGCTAAGAAGCCATTTGAAGCTTTAAAGCAGGTGAAGGACGGTACAGAACGGAATGGACATGAACATATTCGACTATATGAGAAGCAACGATATGGAAACGGAGGCTCCCCTGGCCGCCAGGATGCGCCCCCGGACCCTGGATGAGGTAGCGGGGCAGGAGCACATCATCGGCAGGGACAAGCTGCTCTACCGGGCCATCAAGGCGGACAAGATCAGCTCCGTCATCTTCTACGGCCCGCCGGGCACGGGCAAGACCACTCTGGCCA
Source organism: uncultured Acetatifactor sp. (assembly GCF_910585425.1). GTDB lineage: Bacteria > Bacillota > Clostridia > Lachnospirales > Lachnospiraceae > Acetatifactor. The sequence goes on from NZ_CAJUCP010000005.1 coordinate 46,300, forward strand.
AGGTCATCGCCAGCACCACCAGCGCCGAGTTCACCCAGATCAACGCCACTGTGGCCGGAAAGAAGGACATGGAGGAAGTGGTGGCCAAGGCCAGGGAAATCCAGGGGATGTACGGCAAGCGCACCATCCTTTTCATCGATGAGATCCATCGCTTCAACAAGGCCCAGCAGGACTATCTGCTGCCCTTTGTGGAAGACGGCACTGTCATATTGATAGGAGCCACCACGGAGAACCCTTACTTCGAGGTCAACGGGGCATTGCTGTCCCGATCCATCATCTTTGAGCTGAAGCCCATTCCCATGGAGGCTGTCAGGGAGCTCCTGAAAAAGGCGGTCTATGATACGGATCGGGGCATGGGGGCTTACGGCGCGGTGATTGAGGAGGATGCCCTGGACTTTCTGGCGGACATCTCCGGCGGGGACGCCAGGCATGCCCTGAACGCCATCGAGCTTGGCATCATGAGCACCGGCCGCGGCCAGGACGGCAGGATCCACATCACCCTGGACGTGGCCCAGGAGTGCATCCAGAAGCGGGCGGCCCGGTACGACAAGTCCGGGGACAACCACTACGACACCATCTCAGCCTTCATCAAGAGCATGCGCGGCTCCGACCCGGACGCGGCGGTGTACTATCTGGCCAGGATGCTCTACGCAGGGGAGAGCGTGGCCTTCGTGGCCAGAAGGATCATGATATGCGCCGCCGAGGACGTGGGCAACGCGGATCCCCAGGCCCTGGTGGTGGCCACCAATGCCTCCCTGGCCGTGGAGCGGATCGGCATGCCGGAGGCCCAGATCATCCTGGCCCAGGCCGCGGCCTATGTGGCCAGCGCGCCCAAGAGCAATGCGGCCAGCGCGGGCATCTTCGCCGCCATGGAGGAGGTGGGGCGTACCGGGAACCTGCCCATCCCCACCCATCTCCAGGACGCCCATTACAAGGGAGCGGCCAAGCTGGGCCGGGGCACCGGATACAAATACGCCCACGACTATCCCAACAACTATGTAAAGCAGCAGTATCTCCCCTACGAACTGGACGGGAAGGAGTTCTATAAGCCTTCCGGTAACGGCTATGAAGCGAAGATTCGGGAGCATATGCGGAGAATCAAAGAAGGGGCGGAGTAAGTACAGACGGTTTCTGAATGAAAGAAGGGGTGTCGGGGACAGCATTTCCCGACACCCCTTGTCGGCATTACCTTATCATTGCATTTGCTGACTGGATGATTGGCACAGCGGCGGTTGCTGGTACAGCTTCCGCTCTATGAATTTCCGTTCAATAGCAAGCTGTTTTTTGATAGCTTCGATATCATTGTTTTCCGCTATCATCTCCAAGCGTTCTATTAAGTCCAACCTTTCGAATAGATTTACATTAAGCTCTTTTTCACCTGGCATATGACCACCTCCTATAGAGAACATCGCGGATTATCGGATACATTCAGTATAGCATGATCCAGAGTCGATGTCCATGCCGATTCCGCCTTAAAAAAGCTCCCCCACCAGATACCGGTAGATTCCCTCGTTCTTCTCCTGCCATTTATTGCAGATCGTCTCCGCGATCTCCTCCGTGGGCACGGATATCCTGATGTCCACCAGACTGATGTCCCTGTCCTTCGCCACCAGATGGGCCTCGTATCCCCCGGCCTTGGCGCTGTAGTAATAATCCCCCAGCACGGAGACCTCATTGCGCAGCACATACTCGTTTTCCCGGAAATAGTCGTTGATGTCCTGCTTGATGCCGTAGTTGATCAGGTTCTGGAAGAAGCCCAGGGTCTGCCGTCCCTCCGCCGTGATGGACAGATGGGTGCGGTTGCGGATGGTCTCCTGGGAGACCATATGCGCCTCCGTGAGCTCGTTTATGACCTGCTGGAGGGTGAGATAGTTCGTATACTCCTTCTCCAGTATATAGTCGCTGACCTGGGCGTTGGTCATGGGGAAATTGACCCGGTCCAGCATGTAGAGCACGATTAATTTGTAGAGGGTCAGGGGATCTTGCAGCATCTCTCCGCATCCTTTCCTTGAGACTTGTGGCGGCATTCCTTCCGTCGGGTTCCCTCGCGGCATCGGCCCCGGCCGTCCTCCGCAGGGCCGATGTCCGCCGGGACTTTGCCCGGGCATGGCGGCATATCAGCGGATATGGGACTTCACAGCCTCTGCCACCAGCTCTGCCACCTTGGGATTGAAGGCCTCGGGCATGATGTTGTCCTCGGACAGCTCATCCTCGGGAACCAGTCCGGCGATTGCCTTTGCCGCGGCCAGCTTCATCTCCTCCGTGATCTGTGTTGCCCGGCCCTCCAGCGCACCCTTGAAGATGCCGGGGAATGCCACCACATTGTTCACCTGATTGGGGAAATCGCTGCGGCCCGTGCCCACCACCCGGGCTCCTGCGGCCCTGGCCACGTCAGGCATGATCTCCGGCACAGGGTTGGCCATGGCGAAGAGGATGGCGTCATGGTTCATGGCGCGCACCATTTCCGCCGTGACGATGTCGGGGGCGGATACCCCTACGAAGATATCGGCTCCCCTCAGGGCGTCGGCCAGCGTCCCGGTCTCCCCGGCCGGATTGGTGACCTCCGTCATTTTCTGCTGCATCCAGTTCAGGCCCTCCGTGGTCCTGGAGAGGATGCCCGCTTTATCGCACATCAGTATGTTGGGGAAGCCGTAGGTCAGGAGCAGCTTCGTGATGGCCACGCCTGCGCTGCCCGCGCCGTTCACCACCACGCGGCAGTCCTCCTTCCTTTTCCCGACTACCTTCAGGGCGTTGATGATACCGGCCAGCACCACGATGGCAGTGCCGTGCTGGTCGTCGTGGAAGACGGGGATGTCCAGGGTGGCCTTCAGCCGTTCCTCGATTTCAAAACATCTGGGGGCGCTGATGTCCTCCAGGTTGATGCCGCCGAAGGCGGGGGCCAGCCATGTGACCGCCTTGATGATTTCCTCGGTGTCCTGGGTGTCCAGGCAGATGGGAACCGCGTTGACCCCGCCGAACTCCTTGAAGAGGACGGCCTTCCCCTCCATGACGGGCATGGCGGCGTGGGGGCCTATGTTGCCCAGACCCAGGACGGCGCTGCCGTCGGAGACCACGGCCACCGTGTTGGCTTTCATGGTATATCTGTAGGCGCTGTCCTTGTCCTGCGCGATGGCCTTGCAGGGCTCCGCCACGCCCGGCGTGTATGCGATGGAGAGATCCTCCCTGGATTTCACGGGAGACTTGGAATGGATCTCCAGCTTGCCGTTCCACTGTTCATGCATCTGAAGCGCTTTTTCATTGATTGTCATCATCCTACCTCTTTTCCTGCTTCCCCTCCAGGCGGACAGCCTATGGGGACACTATCTGTATCATATAATAGTTCGAAGCTTTTCGCAAGTTTTTTATGAATTAAGACAATAATGTCATAAATATAATTTAGGGGTTCCTATTTTTGGAAAAGTGTATTATAATAAAGGCACGAGACATGGGTTCGACCATGCATATCAAGGCTGCACATCAATGTCTAATCAGCTGTGCCCCCCTTTTTCATGACAATAGAATGCATAAGGTGTTTTCTGTTGTTCTGCGAGAATTAAGATCAGGAGGAATCTATGAAAGAAAAGTATGAATCACTGGCACTTGTACAGTTAAGAGAGCTTGCTAAAGTACGCGGACTCAAAGGTACATCTTCCATGAAAAAAGCCGAGCTGGTGGAAGCCATGCTGGCTGAGGACGAGAGGGTAAAGAAGCAGGAGACGGAAAATACTCCTGTCCAGGAGACAGCCCAGGAGAATGGCGAGAGCGCTCCGGAGCCTGCGCGCAAGCGTAACATCGCGACGAACAAGCGCCCGGCTTCATCTCCGCAGCGGAAGGATCGAGGGCAGAAAATGGGAAGGGATGAGGGCAGCCATAAGGCAGATTCCGCGGCATCGGCGGACAAGGCGAAGAAAGCGGACGAGCCCGGGGCGCCTCAGGCGCAGACGGCCCGGACAGCCCCCGGGCAGACGGCACCAGCGCCTCAGCCTGCGGCGTCCCAGACATCCGCCGCACCGTCCCAGGCTCCGGCGCCTCAGGCGGCAGGGCAGAGCGCCCCGGCGGCTCCCGGCACCCAGCCGGCGGCCCCTCAGCGGACCTCCCGCTCCACGGAGGTCTATGACGAGAAGACGTATCCCAAGGAGCTGGACAGCGGCGAGGAGGCCGGCGGCATCCTGGAGGTCATGCCGGACGGCTATGGCTTCATCCGCTGCGAGAACTACCTGCCGGGGGAGAACGATGTCTATGTGGCGCCCAGCCAGATAAGGCGCTTCGGCTTAAAGACCGGGGACATCCTGCGGGGCAACAAGCGGATCAAGACCCAGCAGGAGAAGTTCAACGCGCTGCTGTTCATCCGCACCATCAACGGCTACACCATCGAGGAAGCGTCCAAGCGCAGGGCTTTCGAGGATATGACGCCCATCTTCCCCGATGAGCGCATCAAGCTGGAGACGCCGGGCAGCAGCGTGGCCATGAGGGTGATGGATCTGGTCAGCCCCATCGGCAAGGGGCAGCGCGGCATGATCGTATCCCCGCCCAAGGCAGGGAAGACCACTCTGCTGAAGGAGGTGGCGAAGTCCATCCTGCGCACGACGCCGGATGTGCACATGCTGATATTGTTGATAGACGAGCGTCCCGAGGAAGTGACGGACGTGAAGGAAGCCATCATCGGCACCAATGTGGAGGTCATCTATTCCACCTTCGATGAGCTTCCGGAGCACCACAAGAGGGTGTCCGAGATGGTCATCGAGCGGGCGAAGCGCCTGGTGGAGCATAAGAAGGACGTGGTCATCCTGCTGGACAGCATCACCCGTCTGGCGAGAGCCTACAACCTGGTAGTGCCCCCCAGCGGGCGCACTCTTTCCGGCGGCCTGGATCCCGCTGCGCTCCATATGCCCAAGCGGTTCTTCGGCGCGGCCAGGAACATGCGCGGAGGCGGCAGCCTGACCATCCTGGCCACGGCCTTGGTGGACACCGGCAGCAAGATGGACGATGTGATATACGAGGAATTCAAGAGTACGGGCAACATGGAGATGATCCTGGACAGGAAGCTGTCGGAGAAGCGCATCTTCCCGGCCATCGACCTGGCCAAGTCCGGCACCAGGAGAGAGGACCTGCTCCTGACCAGCGAGGAGCTGGACGCCATCAATATCATGCGCCGGGCCCTGAACGGACTGAAGTCCGACGAGGCCACGGACCGCATCCTGGACATGTTCGCCAGGACCAGGAACAATAACGAATTCGTCCAGATGGTAAAAAGGAATAAATTTATTTGAACTTGCAAAAAAGAGCCGGTATGATATAATGAAGTCACTTGATTTTTATCATATTTTTATCACATTTCACAGGAGGACATACAATGGCAGAGAACAGGTTGATTGGCGATTATCCGGTAATCGGCATCCGTCCTACCATCGACGGCAGGAGAGGATACCTGAAGGTGCGGGAGTCCCTGGAGGAGCAGACCATGAACATGGCCAGGGCCGCGGCTGCGCTGTTTGAGGAGAATCTGCGCTATTCCAACGGGGAGCCGGTGAAGGTAGTCATCGCAGATACCACTATCGGACGGGTGGGCGAGACCGCCGCGTGCGCGGACAAGTTCCGCAAGGCGGGGGTGGACATCACCCTCACCGTGACACCCTGCTGGTGCTACGGTGCGGAGACCATGGACATGGATCCGAACACCATCAAGGGTGTCTGGGGCTTCAACGGAACGGAGCGCCCCGGCGCGGTGTATCTGGCATCAGTGCTGGCCACCCACGCACAGAAGGGTCTGCCTGCCTTTGGCATCTACGGCCATGACGTGCAGGAGGCGGACGACACCTCCATCCCCGAGGACGTGAAGGAGAAGCTCCTGCGCTTCGGCCGTGCCGCAGTGGCAGTGGCCACCATGCGGGGGAAATCCTACCTGCAGATCGGATCCATCTGCATGGGCATCGGCGGATCCATCATCGACCCTGCCTTCATCGAGGAGTATCTCGGCATGCGCGTGGAGTCCGTGGACGAGGTGGAGATCATCCGCCGCATGACGGAGGGCATCTACGACCAGGCCGAGTATGAGAAGGCCCTTACATGGGTGAAGGCCAACTGCAAGGAAGGCTTCGACAAGAATCCGGAAGCCGTCCAGAAGACAAGGGAAGAGAAGGACAAGGACTGGGAGTTCGTAGTCAAGATGATGTGCATCATCAAGGACCTGATGAACGGCAACAAGAACCTGCCCGAGGGCCGGGAGGAGGAGATGGTGGGCCACAATGCCATCGCCGCAGGCTTCCAGGGACAGAGGCAGTGGACGGACTTCTATCCCAACTGCGACTTCCCCGAGGCCATGCTGAACACTTCCTTCGACTGGAACGGCGCAAGGGAGCCCTACATCCTGGCCACGGAGAACGATGTGCTCAACGGCCTGGGGATGCTGTTCATGAAGCTGCTCACCAACCGCGCCCAGATCTTCGCGGACGTGCGCACCTACTGGAGCCCTGAGGCAGTGAAGAAGGCCACGGGCTACGAGCTGGAGGGCATAGCTAAGGAGGCAGGCGGATTCATCCACCTGATCAACTCCGGCGCGGCCTGCCTGGATGCCAATGGACAGGCGAAGGATGCGGAGGGCAACAGCGTCATGAAGCCCTGGTATGAGGTCACAGAGGCGGATCAGAAGGCCATCATGGAGGCCACTACATGGAACGCGGCTGATTTCGGCTATTTCCGCGGCGGCGGGTATTCCTCCCGCTTCGTGACGGAGGCTCAGATGCCTGCTACCATGATTCGCCTGAACCTGGTGAAGGGGCTGGGGCCTGTGCTGCAGATTGCAGAAGGCTGGACCATCCATCTGCCCGACGAGGTGACGGACAAGCTGTGGAAGCGCACCGACTACACATGGCCCTGCACCTGGTTCGCGCCCAGGACCACAGGAGAGGGCGCCTTCAAGACGGCCTACGATGTGATGAACAACTGGGGAGCCAACCACGGCGCTATCAGCTACGGCCATATCGGCGCGGATCTGATCACCATGTGCTCCATGCTGCGCATCCCCGTGTGCATGCACAATGTGCCTGAGGACAAGGTTTTCCGCCCCGCGGCATGGAATGCTTTCGGCATGGACAAGGAAGGCCAGGACTACCGCGCATGTGCGGCTTACGGCCCGATGTACAAGTAAGGTATGAGAAGTAGATAAAAGGTCTCAGGGAAGACGGCAGAGTGCCCGAGATGGGCATCCTGCCGTTTTCTTCATCTCATCAGGGCAGTGCGGATAGAAAAACAGGGAAATCCGGATAGAAAAATCCGTATCAAAAATAGGACTATCATTTGCCGCCCGTTTCGTGTATAATGGACAGTAATTGCACGAACATTATTTTGTCAAGGAGGAGAAAGCATGTTAATAGGAGGAATCGAGGCAGGAGGCACGAAGATGGTATGCGCGGTGGGGGACGAGAACGGTGTCATCAAGGACAGGACATCCTTCCCCACAAGGCAGCCGGAGGAGACTTTCGCGGATATGATAGCCTATTACAAGAACTGGGACATCCAGGCGCTGGGCATCGGGTGCTTCGGCCCGGTGGATCTGAACAGGCAGTCCAGGACCTACGGCTATATCACCAAGACACCCAAGCCCGGCTGGGGGAACTGCGACATCGTGGGGGCCTTCAAGGATGCCCTGGGCGTGCCCGTAGGCTTTGACACGGACGTGAACGGCGCGGTGCTGGGAGAGGTGACCTGGGGCGCGGCCAAGGGCCTGGACAGCGCCATCTATATCACCATCGGCACGGGCGTGGGCGTAGGCGTCTATGTGAACGGCGGGCTGCTGCACGGGCTGGTGCATCCGGAGGGGGGACATATCCTGCTGATCAGGCACCCCAAGGATACCTATGAAGGGAAATGCCCTTTCCATAAAAACTGCGTGGAAGGCCTGGCCGCAGGGCCGTCCATCGAGGCCCGCTGGGGCAAAAAGGCTGCGGAGCTGGCGGACAGGGACGAGGTATGGGAGATGGAGGCCTATTACATCGCCCAGGCCATCACAGACTACATATTGTCGTATTCCCCCCAGAAGATCATCCTCTGGGGCGGCGTCATGCACCAGGAGAAGCTCTTCGGCATGGTCAGGAAAGAAGTGCTGAACCTGCTGAACGGCTATGTGGCCCATGAGACGATTACGGAGCACATCGACCAGTACATCGTGCCGCCTGCGCTGGGGGAGGATCCCGGGATCATGGGCGCGATCAAGCTGGGGCTGGATGCGCTGGGGTAAGCTCTTGACGCTTGGCAAAAAATCAAAATATTTCAGTTAGGAGAAAATGAGATGACAGAGAAGAATCAGGTGCGGGAGTTGCTGTTATTGAATCCTGTATGTACCCATAATATCTGGGGCGGCTCAAAGCTGCGGGAGATGTTCGGCTATCCAGTGGAGGGAGATGACCTGGGAGAGTGCTGGGGAATCTCCGCCCATCCGGAGGGGGACGGAACCGTCCGCAGCGGGTCATATGAAGGGAAGACGCTGTCCTGGCTCTGGGCGGAGCATCCGGAGCTCTTTGGAAATCTGCCTTATGACAGATACCCTCTGCTGACGAAGATCATCGATGCCCAGGACGACCTGAGCATCCAGGTGCATCCCGACGATGCCTATGCCAAGGAGCATGAGAACGGCAGCCTGGGCAAGACCGAGTGCTGGTTTATCTGTGACTGCAAGGAGGACGCCACCATCGTCATCGGCCACAATGCCAGGACGAAGGAAGAGCTGGCGGAAATGGTGCGGGAAGGGAAATGGACGGAGCTGATCCGGGAGATTCCCATCCACAAAGGCGACTTCCTCCAGATCGACCCCGGCACGGTGCACGCCATCAAGGCCCATACCCTGATACTGGAGACCCAGCAGAACAGCGCCATCACCTACAGGCTCTATGACTACGGCCGCCTCCAGAACGGCAAGAGCCGTGAGCTCCATATCGACAAGAGCCTGGACGTGATCACGGTTCCGGCCAAGAGCGCTCAGGAGAGCGTGAAATCCATCAGCGCATTGGAGAAGAATGAGCTGAACCGCATTTACGCCTGCGAGAAATATACAGTTTTCAAGGCAGATATAGACGGCACGGCGTCATTCGAACAGAGCTATCCCTTCCTGGCGGCATCCGTCCTGGAGGGCGAGGGATGCGTGGACGGAGTGGAAGTGCGCATCGGAGACCATTTCATCATTCCAAACGGCTTCGGGAAAGTAGAGATGAAGGGCAAGATGAGCCTGATTCTCTCTACAGTGGAAGGATGAAACAGTAAATCCGCATAGGACTCAGGTGGGAAACCAGCTCTAAAGCAGAGCCGGTTTCCGTAATATCCGCCAGAGGCGGACGGAAGGGAGCAGAATGAGTACATTTCGATATGCCATACTGGGAGCCGCTAAGATAGCGGCGAAATTCTGTCAGGCCGCATCCCTGGTGAAGGACTGCCAGGTCTGCGCCGTGGCCAGCAAGAGCCTGGAACGGGCGAAAGGCTTCGCCGGAAAGAACGGCATCCCAAAGGCCTACGGCAGCTATGAGGAGCTTCTGGACAGGGAAAAGCCGGACTGTGCCTACATTGCCGTGACGGCCAACGACCATTACCGCCTGGCCATGATGTGCGTGGAGCGGGGCGTCCCCGTGCTCTGCGAGAAGGCCATGTTCCAGAACAGCGCGGAGGCGGAGAGCCTCTTTGCCCAGGCGAAGGAGCGGGGCGTCTTCGTCATGGAGGCCATGTGGAGCCGCTTCCTGCCTACCACGAAGAGGGTAAGGCAGTGGCTGGCCCAGGACAGGATCGGAATTCCGGAGATTTCCCAGCTTTCCATCGGATTCATCGCGCCGGAGGGAGCGGACAACCGCTATTTCAATCCGGGGCTTGGCGGCGGAGCGGCCAGGGACATCACGGTCTACGCCTACGAAATCACCACCTATGTCCTGGAGCAGGAAATCCGGAAAATCGAGGTCTCCGCGGTTCGAGGCGACACGGGCGTGGACATCAGCAACCACATATCCATCGAATTCCAGCACACCCTGGCGGATCTGGCCACCAGCTTCGTGGCGAACATGGATTCCGGGATGGCGCTGTACGGCAGGAAGGGAAAGATTTTATGGCCCAACCCCCACTTTTCCGCGGAATGCTTCCTGTATGACCAGGACGGGACATTGGTGGAGCATTTCGTAGACAAGGAGACGGAAAACGGTTTCACTTATGAGCTGGAGGAGACGATCCGCTGCATCGGGCAGGGGCTTCTGGAGAGCCCGGTGGTTCCCTGGAAGGATACGCTGGAATGCGCCCGGCTCTTCGACAGGATAGACGGCTGCTGCGCGGAGCGCTGAGTATGGACACTGCCATAGAGGAGAACAGGAGGTGTGGGGATACGGCGAAGCGCTGCTGGCCAAGGGCGGGGAGTACGCAGGATGTGGCACGACCAGGCGAAGCGGTACCAGTGAGGAATCGGATTGGCGGATAGGATTTGTTGCCGGACAGAGAAAATTGTTGTGGAAAAATCCCGGAGAATGGTTTATGATGGATAGGCAACAAAAGAATTCTGTACGGGAGGAATGGCAAGGAGAAATGAGTTCGAGACCAATTCGTATTATTATCGTAGGCATGGGGGTCAGATCCATGATTTACGCCCGTGAGGCGCTGGAGCATCCGGATCGGTTCCAGATTGTGGGGGTGGTGGACGTGAACCCGGAACGGGTGCAGACGGCCCGGAAGACCTTCGGGATACCGCAGGAGCATTGCTTCTCCTCCGTGGAGGAGCTGGTGGCGGTGCCGAAGTTCGCGGACGGCGTCATCAACGGAACCATGGACCAGCAGCATGTACCCACGTCCCTGCCCCTGCTGCGGCACGGGTATGACATCCTGCTGGAAAAGCCCTTTGCGGTGAACATGCATGAGGCCGAGCGGCTGTTGACCTGCGAGCATGTGACGGACCGGCATATCATGGTCTGCCATGTGCTGCGGTACGCCCCCTTTTACCGGAAAATCAAGGAAATCCTCACGGCAGGGGAAATCGGCAGGGTGGTGGACATCCGGATGGCGGAGCAGGTGAGCTATTTCCATGAGTCCGTGTCCTATGTGAGGGGAAAGTACGCCTCCCCCGAGATATGCGGCTCCGGGATGCTGCTGTCCAAGTCCTGCCACGATATCGACATCATGACCTGGCTCATGCGGGGGAACGATCCCGTCAGCGTGTCCAGCGTGGGAAATGTGTTCCAGTTCAAGCCTGAGATGGCTCCTGAGGGTGCGGGGAACTACTGTCTGGTGGACTGTCCCGTGGAGCGGACATGCCCTTACTCGGCCAGGTGCCTGTATATCGAGCACCCCCAGCGCTGGACAGGCAATATCTGGCACGATATCGGGTACGAAGAGATTTCCGAGGAGGAAAAGGTGGCTGTCCTCAGCGACCCGGAGAATCCCTTCAGCCGCTGCGCGTACCGCTGCAACCTGCAGATCGTGGACCATCAGTCCATGCTGGTATGCTTCGCGGACGGGGCCACGGGGACATTCTCCATGAACGGCGGTTCCTCCGCGTCGGGCAGGCATATCCATATCACGGGGACCAGGGGAGAAATCTACGGAATCTTCGAGGAAGAGCAGTTCAAGGTGCACCGCATCGCGCCGGATGCTCCAGGCGGCAGGATCACGGAGGTGGTGGATGTGTCCAGAGACCAGAACGGGAACGCCCACGGAGGCGGGGACCAGGCCATCATCCATGATTTCGTCACGCTGCTGCGGGGCGAGGAGCCTTCCCCCTGCTGCACCACGCTGGACGATTCCATGACCGGGCACAGGCTGGTGTTCCGGGCGGAGGAATCCAGGAAGAGGAACGGGGCCATGGTCACGGTCTGAGGCTGGAATAAACTTCCCCGCGGCAGAGTTAAAAGTGTTTTTTGGACACTTTGGTATTAGCTCTAACCTCGCTCTGCGCGGTAAAGCTCTGATTGAAGCAAGCTACAGGCAGGAAGCGTCTCTCAGGAGGCGCTTTTTTCCGCGGCTGCGCCTTTTCTTCCCCGCCCCGGCAGCTGGACCAGGATGATGGCCAGGAAGGTCAGGGCGCAGCCCGCCAGCTCCCTGGCGCTCAGGGTCTGGCTCAGGAGCAGCCATCCGGCGAGGGCGGAGATGACGGATTCCAGGCTCATGATCAGGGAGGCCACCGCGGGATTCAGATCCTTCTGTCCGATGATCTGGAAGGTATAGCCCAGGCCGCTGGAGAGGGCACCGGCGTATACGATGGGCATCCAGGCCGCAAGGATGCTGCCGAAATCCGGGCGCTCGAACAGAAGCATACAGATGGCGCCCAGGACGGCGTTGGTCAGGGTCTGGACGCAGGAGAGCTTCACGCCGTCCACCAGGGGCGAGAAATGGTCCACCGACAGAATCTGGATGGAGAAGACGACCGCACAGGCGAAGAGATAGATATCGCCTGTCTGCAGACGGAAGTCCCCCTTCGTCATGCAGAGCAGATACATGCCAAGAGCGGCCAGAGCCACTGCAGTCCAGATGCGCAGGCCGATTTTCTTGCCCAGGAAAATCCCGAACAGGGGCACGATCACCATGTACAGCGCGCTGATGAAGCCCGCCTTGCCCACGGTGGTCTCCCTCACGCCGAACTGCTGCAGGGTGCTTCCGCCGAACAGGCAGATGCCGCAGCAGATGCCCCCGATAAGCAGGAGTCTATGATTCTTCCTCCGGTCTGCGGGCTCCTGCGGCCTTTTGACGCGCCTGTCTAAGACCGCCGCCATGGGCAGCAGCACCAACAGGGCGACGATGTTGCGGGCGGCGATGAAGGTAAAGGGGCCTACATAGTCCATTCCCACGCTCTGGGCCACAAAAGTAAAGCCCCATATCAGGGCTGCTGCAAACAGGATGGCGGATTGTCTTAATGCGGTTTTGTTTATCATGTCTTTCTTCATGTCTTTTGTCCTTCTGGTTTCATGGACAGACCGCGCTTTCTGCCCGGCGGGAAAAGCGGTTGTCCTTTTTGGCTTCAACATTGTACCATATTTCGGAGAGACAGAAAAGCCCTGTTTTAAATATGTTTCAAAAGTTACCGGAGATGCCTGCATTTTATGTTTGAATAATGTCCGCATATATGCTATGATTTATTCTGACAATCACTAAAATCTGCCAAGCAGCCCGACTCACGAGCGAAAGCCAATGGGGACATACCTTGCAGGTCCGGTCTGCGGGGCTGCGGACTTTAGGAAAGGATGGTTATGGATATGGGAATGACAATGACGCAAAAAATCCTGGCGGCCGCTGCCGGACTGGAAAAGGTGGAAGCCGGCCAGCTGATCGAGGCGAATCTGAACCTGGTGCTGGGCAATGACATCACCAGCCCTGTGGCGATCAAGGAGATGGACAAGTTCAAGGCGAAGGGCGTCTTCGACAAGGACAAGATTGCTCTGGTGCCGGATCATTTCGTGCCCAACAAGGACATCAAGTCCGCGGAGCACTGCAAGTGCGTCCGGGAGTTCGCCAGAAAGAACGATATCACCAACTATTTCGAGGTGGGAGAGATGGGCATCGAGCATGCCCTGCTGCCGGAGAAAGGGCTTACCGTGGCGGGGGACGTGATCATCGGCGCGGATTCCCATACCTGTACCTATGGCGCTCTGGGCGCTTTTTCCACAGGCGTGGGCAGCACGGACATGGCTGCCGGAATGGCTACCGGCAAGGCCTGGTTCAAGGTGCCCGGGGCCATCCGCTTCGTCCTCACCGGCAAGCCCGCCAAGTGGGTCAGCGGCAAGGACGTGATCTTACATATCATCGGTATGATCGGCGTGGACGGCGCATTGTATAAATCCATGGAGTTCGTGGGGGACGGCATCGCCAACCTGTCCATGGACGACCGCTTCACCATTGCCAACATGGCCATCGAGGCAGGGGGAAAGAACGGAATCTTCCCTGTGGATGCCCTGGCGGAGGCCTATATCAAAGAGCATTCCGACAAACCGTACAAGATTTATCAGGCGGACGAAGATGCCGTCTATGATGCGGAATATACCATTGATTTGAGCGCGCTGCGCCCCACGGTGGCATTCCCCCATCTGCCGGAGAATACCCATACCATTGACGAGATCCGGCAGATGGAGCCCATCGCCATCGACCAGGTGGTGATAGGTTCCTGCACCAATGGCCGTCTGGATGACCTGCGCACTGCGGCGGAGGTGCTGAAGGGCAGGCATGTGGCCAAGGGCATGCGATGCATCGTGATTCCCGCCACCCAGGCCATCTATATGCAGGCCATGGAGGAGGGTCTGTTGAAGACCTTTATTGAAGCCGGAGCTGTCGTCAGCACCCCCACCTGCGGCCCCTGCCTGGGCGGCTACATGGGCATCCTGGCCGAGGGGGAGAGATGTGTGTCCACCACCAACCGCAATTTCGTGGGCCGCATGGGCCATGTGTCCTCCGAAATCTATCTGGCCAGCCCTGCGGTGGCGGCGGAGAGCGCGGTTGCAGGCGTGATTTCCGCGCCGGAGGAGGCATAGGACATCCCGAACCGACTGGGACAGAAGCAAGCCGGAATTTTATGGAAAGAGTTCGGATAGAATGTCTCATTTCCGGTATCCGGAATAGATACGGAGAAGAGGCAGTAAGTAATATTATTTGGGAACATTTTTTATAAGAAGGATTGAGTAAAAAGGAGCGCCCCGGAAGATGCCGCTGCCCTTTGCGGAAACGCTGCTTCAGCCGGGCGCGGAGGAGGAATATGAACGCAAAAGGAACTGTATTCAAATACGGAGACAATGTAGACACGGATGTCATCATCCCGGCCAGATACCTGAACAGCTCAGACCCTGCGGAGCTTGCGGCCCACTGCATGGAGGACATCGACGGGGATTTCATCAAGAGGGTGAAGAAGGGAGACATCATCGTGGCGGAGAAGAACTTCGGCTGCGGATCCTCCAGGGAGCATGCGCCCATCGCCATCAAGGCCGCGGGGGTAAGCTGTGTCATCGCGGAGACCTTTGCCAGGATCTTCTATCGCAATGCCATCAACATCGGGCTGCCCATCATCGAGTGCCCGGAGGCTGCCAGAGGGATCGGGGCAGGGGATGAGGTGGAGGTGGACTTCGACTCCGGCGTCATCACCAATGTGACCAAGGGCACCAGCTTCCAGGGTCAGGCCTTTCCGGAATTCATGCAGCGGATCATCTCCTCTGAGGGGCTGATCAACTACATCAACAGCCAATCGTAGGATTCAGACCGAAACAAATAGAAAATATGTACGACAGAGCCTTGCAGACTACAGTCCACAGACTGCGAGGCTCTGTTTCCTCATAGGAGGCAAAACCTCCTGAGGAAGGATGGAGACGCTGTGGAACAAATGGCCCTTCGGGACAATGTTTACGGAGGGAAAACGCTCCCGGAGGAGCGAGATAGTTCACATGTGAAAGGGATTGGAAAAGGATTATGGAAAAGGCTTCTTCCAAAAAATACGAAATCGATATGTGCAATGGCCCGCTGCTGGGCAAAATCATGATATTCTACGTACCGCTGATGCTGTCGGGCATCCTGCAGCTCCTCTTCAACGCGGCGGATATCGTGGTGGTAGGGCGTTTCGCGGGAAACCAGGCCCTGGCGGCGGTGGGCTCCACCGGATCGCTGACGAACCTCCTGGTGAACATCTTCATCGGGCTTTCGGTGGGCGCGAATGTGCTGGTGGCCCGCTATTATGGCGCGAAGCAGGACATCCAGCTGAAGGAGATGGTACAGACTGCCATCGCCACCGCTCTGGCGGGAGGAATCATCCTGATATTCCTTGGCTTTTTCCTGGCCAGGCCGGCCCTGGGCTGGATGGGCACGCCGGATGACGTGATTTCCCATTCGGTTCTCTATATGCGCATCTACTTTGCCGGAATGCCGTTCATGATGGTGTATAATTTCGGCAGCGCTGTACTGCGGGCAGTGGGAGATACCAAAAGGCCTCTCTACTACCTGCTGATTGCAGGCGTGGTGAACGTGGTTCTGAACCTGGTATTCGTAATCGTCTTCCACATGGGCGTGGCTGGCGTGGCCACGGCTACGGTGGCCTCCCAGGCCATCTCCGCCGCGCTGGTGGTCAGATGCCTCATCTTCACGGACAGCCCCTACCGCCTGGAGCTGAAAGGGATGAAGATTGCGCCGGACAAGCTGCTCAGGATGATTCAGATTGGCGTTCCGGCAGGCATGCAGGGAGCGCTGTTCTCCATCTCCAATGTGCTGATACAGTCCTCCGTGAACAGCTTCGGCTCCACCGCCATGGCGGGGAACACGGCGGCCAGCAACATCGAGGGCTTTGTCTACACGGCCATGAACGCCTTCTACCAGGCTGCCATCAGCTTCTGCGGCCAGAACTACGGAGCCAAGAAATACAAAAGGATCGGCAGGATCCTGCTGATATGCGAGCTGCTGGTGGTGGCGGTGGGCCTGGTCATGGGAAATGTGGCATATCTGCTCGGCGGTACGCTGTTAAAGCTCTACACCGTAGACCCTGCTGTAATCGAGTACGGCATCCTGCGGATGAGAATCATCTGCGTGCCTTATTTCCTCTGCGGCCTGATGGATGTGGCTGTGGGAGCGCTGCGCGGCATGGGCTATGCCATCATGCCCATGCTGGTATCCCTGACCGGGGCATGCCTGTTCCGGGTGGTGTGGATATACTCCGTCTTCCGCAGCTACCATACGCTGGAGTGCCTGTATTATTCCTATCCTATCAGCTGGGGCCTGACCTTCGCGGTGCATCTGGTGTGCTTCCTGATAGTGTACAAGAAAGTGCTGAGGCGCAATCCCGGAGTGGCATAAGGAGAGAGACATGATAGCATATGTAAAAGGAATCGTTGAGGATATAACGGAAGACAATGCCGTAGTGGATGTGGGCGGTATGGGATACAATATAAGGATTTCCGCTGACACGGCAGCCAGGCTTCCGGGCATCGGGGAGACAGTGAAGCTGTACACCTATACCAGCGTGCGGGAGGATGCCATACAGTTGTTCGGTTTCCTGTCCAAAAACGACCTGGACATTTTCAGGAAATGCATCACTGTCAGCGGCATCGGGCCCAAGGGCGGACTGGCGATCCTGTCCGTGCTGGACGCGGATTCCCTGCGGTTCGCCATTCTGTCCGGAGACGTAAAGGCCATAACCAAAGCGCCGGGAATCGGGGCCAAGACGGCGGAGCGATTGATTTTGGAGCTGAAGGGAAAAATCAAGGTGGAGGACACCGCCATCGGCATGGAAATCCAGGGAACACAGGCTGCGGGCGCGGCTGCGATGGACAGCCCCCAGAAGAGGGAGGCCGTGGAGGCGCTGGTGTCCCTGGGCTATGGCCAGGCGGAGGCCGCAAAGGCGGTGAACGCCATCGAGGGCATCGAGGCTATGGACTCCGGGGCAGTGCTGAAGGCAGCGCTGAAGAAGATGTTCTGAAAGCTGTTCTGACGAAAGGCCTTTCCAATCTGGTGGGCGGCAAAATGAAAATCTTCCATGCAGAAAAAACGGCGGCTCCGATTTCCGGGAGCCGCTGTTTTGGGCGTGATTACGCTTGCCTGTACGCTCGTTTTCCCTTGCCGTGGCGCGGCAGAAAGTCCCTTACTTGACGGGGGTGACGATAGGCTTGCCGTCCTGATCCACCAGTACAGTCAGCCCGGTGCCATTCGCCTTATTATGGGAAGCCATCAGGTAATTCACGCCGGTTTCCGTATCCACTATGACCTTTGCCACATTTACGATGCCCTGGTCATAAATCTCCACAAAACGTTCTTTTGCCATACGCTCACCTCCTATCCGCCCTATCGATTGACAAACATAACCATACCACATAAATGCAGCCATATGTTTCAAATTGCCTGAATGGGCGGAAATACTTCCTGAACGGAATGGGGACCGCATCCCTCGCCCCGCAGCTCTTGAATGCGCCGGCGCGGGTGGGCTCCTTCCAGCTCCATGTTGTAGCCCTGGCTCTCCAGCCAGGCCAGAATCTCTTCGTACTGCCCGATGGCTTCCTCTGTCCTTCCCATGGAAGCATACAGCTCGGCCTTGGAGAAGAGGCAGGAAATCTGAGTGGAATCGTTGGCATATGCCCTGTCCCAGCAGGAGAGGGCTTTTTCGCATTCTCCTGTCTGGGAGAACAGGTCTCCCGCCATGGTCAGGACATTTATGTCCTCGGCGTCCAGGCGGAGGGCCTCCATAGCCTCTGCACAGGCCTCCTCCAGCCGTCCCGCCCTTTCAAGGGCATAGGCGTAGGCCACACGCGCCCAGGCACAGTCCGGCTGGGCGTCCCGCCATTTTTTCTGTTCTTCCACGGCCTCCTCCAGCCGTCCCAGCTCATCCAGAAGCTTCGTAATCTGCTGGTGGGCGGACATCCAGAAGAGGCTGCTGCGGTCCCCCTCTGCAATGGCAAGGCGGTAATAACGCAGGGCCATTTGGGAATCCCTGCGGGAGCGCACATGGTATAACAGCCCATAGTTCACATAATCTTCCGTGGAGGCCTTTCCGTTCAGGATGACTTCCCCCAGGGCCTCTGCCGCCAGCCGGAAATCTTTTTCCCTACCGTTCTCGTCTGTATAGAAAGCCACCAGCTCGCTGCGCTCACTGCCATAGCCGGGATAGCGCCTGGCGCTGGCATCCTGGAACAGGCTGTCTATAGTCACGCCGAAGACCCCCGCCAGGGCGGGCAGCAGCGAGATGTCCGGAGAGGTGATGGCCTGTTCCCATTTCGAGACAGCCTGGCCGGAGACGCCGAGAATCTCTCCCAGCGCCTCCTGTGACAGGTGTTTTTGCTGGCGCAGTTTACGGATATTGTCATTGATCGTCATGTTGTGGGCCTCCGTTTTCGGGGATTTCATGCCGAAGCCGTTTGGATATGGGGCCCGGAGCGCGCGGAATCCGAAGCGTGGTCCGGGAGCGCGGCATCCGGTTCCTGGGCACGGCTACCGGTTATGTGGGGATACTATATCACACATGGGAGCCGGTTGTACAGCCTTTTCTTTGTGGGAAACGCAGAGTATGGCCTTGCCGGACAGGCGCAGGACTTCCCACACGGCTTTACGCCCCTCTTCGTCCAGATTCTCAAAGGGTTCGTCCAGCATGAGCAGGCGGCATTTTTCCAGCCGGAGCAGCAGGCGGGCCAGCTCCACGCGCTTGACCTCGCCGCCGGAGAGCCCTGGGTCCGTCCCGTTCAACAGCCGGTCTGCCAGGGGGGAGAGCCCGAGCTTTTCCAGAACGGTGTCCACCCGGGCCTCGGAGGCGTCCAGATTGCCGATGCGCACGTTCTCCCGGACAGTGCCGGGGAAGAGATGGGGAAACTGCTGGACATAGCCGATCGAACCCCTCCAGTCTGCAAGGTTCAGCTCTGCCAGGGGGAGCCCGTCTATCCGGATCTGGCCGTTCTTCTCCGGGAACAGGCCCCCGAGGAGCTTCAGGAGAGTGGTCTTGCCGCTTCCGTTCTCCCCTTCCAGCATCAGGGTCTCGCCGGGGCTTATCCCAAAGTCCCGCCGGGGCATGCCGCCCTGGGCGCCTGGGTAGGTATAGGACAGGCCTTCAAAGGACAGGCGCTGCCAGTCCGGGACTTCCCGGCTGCCTGTGGGCTCCGCGGAGCCGAGCAGCGCAGCCATCCGCTCCTGCTGGGCGCCAAAGCCCCGGAGCACCTGCAGGTTTGTGAGGATGCTCTCCGCCATGGTCCGCATCTGCATCATCAGGAAATAGATCGTGACGAAATCGCCGGCGCTGATGCTGTCCCTTTCCACCAGACGCAGCCCGTAGAGCAGGGATACCAGAAACAGCGAAAGCACCAGCCCTCTCTGGACGCAGTCCGTCGCCGCGTTCAGGGATGCCTCCGGCTTTCCGGTCTCCCGGTGGAACTGGCCAAAGCGCTTTTTCATCTGCCGGGGCAGGCTTGCGGCGCAGCCGTAGGACAGCCAGAAGGAATGGGCCCGGACGATTGCGGCCTGCCTGGCCTTTACCCGGTTCTGCCAGTCCTGCCTGGCATTCAGGTAGCGGTTGTCCCATTTCCGGAAAAAGAAGCGGAGGGCGATGGACAGCCATATGCCTGCTGTGAGGAGGAGCGCCAGCCTGGCGTCTCTTTGGAGCGAAGCGTACAGGGCCGTCAGGAATACCGTGCCGTCCGCCAGAAGCCTGACAGGCGACAGGATGGCCATATTCCTGTATGTCAGGGGATCCGAGGACACCCTGGCCGCCCATTCGGCCGACTGGCAGGACCCGAAAGCCTCATAGTCTTTTCGGAAGATGCAATCCACCACGGAGGCTTCATAGCGCAGGCCTTTCCGGAATATGACTATGTTCGTCAAGAAATCCACGGAGGGCATCAGCAGCAGGGAGAACAGGAAAGCCAGCGCAAGCTTCAGGAACAGCCTGCTGTCGGCCAGGTTCCCGTTTCGGTATAGCAGCAGATCCATGATCTGCCCCAGCAATCCGGAGGTATACACCCCCACGAAACGGTAGTAGAAATAGCTCAGATAGAGGGGAATCGCCGCGGGCCACATTATTTTCCAGATATCCTTCAGCATTCCCCAATGGTTCTCAGTTTTCCCGGACATGTACCAGACCTCCTTCCACATGTATGGCACCGGACGCGCAGTCATCGTAAAGCGAAGTATGGGTCGCCAGCAGGACCGGACGGTGCTCCCCTGTCAACAGTTTCCGCAGGCTTTCGATGCCCGCCTGATCCAGAGAGGCCTCCGGCTCGTCCAGCAGCAGAAGCCCGCTTTTCTTCGACAGGGCCAATGCCAGCGCGATTTTCTTCTGCTGGCCGCCGGAGAGCCCGTTCAGGGGCCTGTCGAGGAGCCCGCCGTCTATTTTAAACTCTGCCAGGCAGGTCTGCAGACAGGCAGCGTCAAGGGTCTCCTCCGGAATCATTTCCAGCAATTCCCGGAAAGAGTCGGAGATAGGCAGGTACATCTGCGGGCACCATCCCGCGATCCGGCGCAGCGCCTCCCGGGAAAGGGGCTCACCGTCCCGGGAGATGCGGGCCCGGCTTGCGCGGCTGCCGTTTAAGACGGAGAAGAGGGTGGACTTTCCGGAGCCGTTCGCCCCTTTAACCAGCCATATCCCCTTTGCGGGCAGGGTCATCTCCAGATTCTCATAAAGGGCGGAGGAGCTGTCGGGGGCCTGGAATATCTGAAGGATCCGGTCCTCCGCGGCCCGGCAGATTCCGCGGTCTGCCTTGAGTTTTCCCAGTATAGCTATGTACTGATAAAAAGAGGATGATAAAGCGTAACCTTCTATCAGCGCGGGCACAGAGCAGATGCCGCCTGCGGCCAGCAGAGCTCCCGACAGCAGAAAGCCCAACTGCTGCACCAGGGCCGCGCCGGAGTACAGGGCGGACTGGACGCTGGCGGTGCCAGCCGCCCGCTCGCAGACTTTGCGCAGATCCCGCTGCCTTTGCAGGTAGCGGCCCAGGAACCAGTCGTGGAGGTTCAGCATTTTGATGGTGAGCATCCCCGACAGGCCGGATATGAGCTCCTGGTTGATATCTTCCTCCGCCTGCCCTGCGCGGATATAGTTCTGCACCAGATATTTTTCCGTGATGAGCGGGGGCAGGAACTGGATCATGCCGAATGCCGTCAGCAGGCCCGCTATCCACAGGCCGCTGTCCCTCCGGGCCAGCAGAAGGGAATAGAGGAGGATTCCCGCCCCGGCCTGGATCAGGCCCGGAAGCTTCTCCGTGAAGAAGCCCACGCATTCGGGGATATCTTTTTCGCAGAGGACTGTGAGCCTGCCCTCGCTGTCCGGGCGCAGGGGCCCCTCCAGGTATCTGGCGTACAGGGCGCATTCCAGGTCGTTTGTCCTGCGCTGGCGGCAGGGCGTCCATAACCGGCCCTTGACATAGGCACATGCCAGCTGCACCGCGAATACGACGCAGAGCTTTTCCACAATGAGGACTCCTCTTTGATAGGAAAAATCGGATAAGATGTCTACGAAGGCGGCAAGGTAACGGGCGATGAAGAAGATGCAGAAGGTGTCTGCCAGGAGCAGGACCGTACAGGCGGCCATGCAGGGTCTGTGGTTCTTGTATAAGTCTTTTCTGTTCATTGCGGGGCTCCTTTGGGCGGTATCCGGTTTTCTGCCTCCTTGCTCCCCGGGAGGAGAGCAAGGCTTGTGCGCTTTGGCTTCCGTGTGGCATGCGTGGAAGCGGAAAGCCATGGATAGTTTACGATAGGAGCGGCTTCTCTGTAAGGGGCTGATTGGATAGGACCGGGCTCAACCTCCGGTTGGAATAAATGGAAAGAATGGATGAATATTTATATTGACAATGGGATATACTTTGTATATACTTACGATATGAGATATATTCCATCCTATATATCGTAAGATAAAGAACCTGATACACAGAGATAACGATGTACACATAAGATAGTACACAGACGAAGAGAGAGACAGGGATTATATGGATATGAAAGCCAAAGAGATGACAAAAGATACGATGATGAATTTTGCGACTAAAACAATCATACGGAGGTGGGGAAACAGTCAGGGAATCAGACTTTCAAAGGAAGTGCTGTCACAGATGGACTTAAAAGAGGATGATACGGTAGGAATCAGCATATATGATGGAAAAATGACTATTGAGAAAATCAATAAGCCGAAATATCTTAATTTACAGGAAAGGTTGGAGGCATTCTACAAAAGACCGCTTGAAGAGATTTATGTTGAAAACGAGCAAGAGGTTGATGTAGGGAATCCGGTAGGGGATGAAATGTGGTAACTTATAAACAAGGCGATATCATTGTCATGGATTTTGACCCTCAACAGGGGCATGAACAGCGAGGGAGGAGACCGGCAATCATTCTGAGCAATGATGTCCTGAACCATCATAGCTCATTAGCGCTTGTCTGTCCTATCACGAACACGAACAAAAGGCATCCATTTCATATTGAATTGGACGGGCGGACACAGACCACAGGCGTGATATTGTGCAATCAGGCAAAGATGCTGGATGTCAGAGCGAGGAACGTGCAGTTCAGAGAGGAATGCCCGGAGGATATCTGGAAGGAAGCCAGAGAGTTGATCATCAGCTTCATGTAAAGGCAGCATATAGCGGCAAAGGCATTTGGTCTGTATTCCAGATGCCTTTTTGTATGTGAAAAAAGCTTGCATAAGAAAACAAAAGAAGCTAAAATAGATATGGCCTGTAAACAGATTGAGAGAAAGAGCAGAAACCATGCCCAAGAGAATGATTGAGACGAATATAACGGAAGAGGACATCAAGATAGAAGGCTCCCTGCGCCCCCAGAAATTGGATGACTACATCGGTCAATCCAAGGTGAAGGAGACTCTGAAGATTTATATCGAGGCAGCGAAGCTGCGGGGGGACGCTCTGGACCATGTGCTCTTCTACGGGCCTCCGGGTTTGGGGAAGACCACGCTGGCGGGCATCATCGCCAATGAGATGGGTGTCCACTTGAAGGTCACCAGCGGTCCTGCCATCGAGAAGCCCGGGGAGATGGCCGCCATCCTGAACAACTTAGAGGAGGGAGACCTGCTGTTCGTGGACGAGATACACCGCCTGAACCGCCAGGTGGAGGAGGTGCTGTATCCCGCCATGGAGGACTATTGCATCGACATCATGATAGGAAAGGGCTCCACGGCCCGTTCCGTGCGGCTGGATCTCCCCAAATTCACGCTGGTGGGGGCCACCACCAGGGCGGGGCTCCTGACAGCGCCCCTGCGGGACCGGTTCGGCATGATCCATCACCTGGAGTTCTATACTATAGAAGAACTGCAACTGATCATCCTGCATTCGGCCCGGGTGCTGGAGGTGGAGGTGGAGCCGGAGGGCGCCCTGGAGATGGCCCGCCGCAGCAGGGGCACGCCCAGGCTTGCCAACCGCATCTTAAAGAGGGTGCGGGATTTCGCCCAGGTGAAATATAACGGCATCATCACCGAGGAGGTGGCCAGGACGGCCCTTGATTTGATGGACGTGGACAAGCTGGGGCTGGACCATATCGACCGAAACCTGCTGCTCACTATGATTGAGAAGTTCGACGGGGGGCCTGTAGGGCTGGACACGCTGGCGGCAGCCATCGGGGAGGACGCCGGGACCATTGAGGACGTGTATGAGCCCTATCTGATTAAGAACGGCTTCCTGAACCGCACGCCCCGGGGAAGGGTGGCCACGGAGCTGGCGTACCGGCATCTGGACTGCGGCGTCTATCGGCAGAAACCGTGACGGGGGCTGCGGGAGGCTGGATGGCTAAGACGGCCCAGGCGGGAGCCTGTGAAAGCTGTGAAGGAATAATGAGTTGCGACGGAAGCCTGGACAGCGGAACTGTAAATGCTGTGAAGGAATAGCATCTGGACTGTGGTATCTATCGACAGAAACCGCAACGGGGGCTGCGGGGGCTGGATGGCTTAGATGGCCTGGGCGGAAGCCTGTGAAAGCTGTGAAGGAATAATGAGTTGCGGCGGAAGCCTGGACAGCGGAAATAAAATGGAGATTTACGAAGTAAGCTATGAAGGAAATAAGGAAAACAACGAAAACCTTTAAAAAACTGACAATAATGTCATGTATGATGCTGACCTTGTGCCTTGCTGTCTCTGCCTGCGGCGGGAAAGACGAGGCGGAAGGGACAAAAGACACTGTCATGGGGTTAGAGCCCGTGGCGATTGGCGGGGAGTCGGAAGCCGGGACAGGCACATCCCAGGGGGAGGCTGCGTCAGGCGAAAATCAGAATCCTTCGTCTGTCTCGGATTCCAATCAGGGGACAGCTGCGGAAGCCGATAATCCAGAATCGGACACTGCGCCTGCAGAAGACGGAAGCTCCGGCAGCGCAGACAGCACAGGCGGCGGGGAAAGCGCTGCCGCTGCGCCCCAGATTAATGTGGATATTCTGCGGGAGGCCCGGACGGACGATGGGGGAGAAGAAATCGTCTTTGCGGAATATCCCATGTTCACCCTGGCAGGAGACGGCAGCGCATACGGAGGGCTGTCGGCGGCGCTTGACGCCATAAACGCCCGGTACGAGTCGCAGAACGAGGCGCTGTTGGACGAGCTGCAGGAAAGCATCAAGGACTACAGGGAGTTTGTGGATCCTGCAGGGGTGTTCGGCCAGGGAACCAGCTCCCATATATACAGGTGCGACAGCGATGTAGTCAGCATCCTGGTCCTGCGTACCGTGAACATGGGAGGCCCCCATCCCAACAACTACTGGGACTATTACAACCTCAACGCCAAAACCGGAGAGAATCTGCAGTTGTCGCAGTTTGTGACCATGGATGAGGCGATGGTAGAGACCGTCATAGGGCAGCTCCATGAGAACTATCCCGAGGTGGAGTTCGACGATGCGGTGCTGAGAGCGGAGATACCGGAGCTCGTGGCGGGAGACAGCATCGGCTGGTGCTTTAATGAAGGGCAGATCGCCCTGGACTTCCCGGAGGGCTCCTTTGGATTTGGCCATGCGGTGGGGAGCCTGGGGGTAACGGTTCCTTTAGAGTGAAGCGCTGATATGGACAGAGGCTGGCCGCAGGAGGTATTGCAAAAATGTGAAAAAGAACAAGCTGAATAAGACGGTCGGGTACGTGTAAAGACAATAATTATGTGTATGGGCACATTGACCATTGTGTAATTAGTGTGTATAATATAGCGTAAGGAGGACCACTAATGAAGCAAAGGGATTTGATTAAGAAACTTGAAGATGCTGGATTTTCTTTTGAAAGACATGGCGGGAATCATGACATATACAGAAGAGGCAGTGACATAGAAAAGATTCCAAGGCATAAGGAAGTTAATGAAAGTTTGGCAAGAATGATACTTAGAAAGTGGAAACTGCTATAAGGAGTGAACTGTATGAAACAGGTTTATCCAACTTTTATATTAAATAAAAATGATGATTCAGAACATCCCTTTTTGGTATGCGTGCCCGATATGGAAATCTTTACTGAAGGAGATACTTTCGCAGATGCCATTGAAATGGCCAGAGACGCAATTGGACTGACAGGTATTTCAATGGAAGATAACAAAGAAGAGCTACCTGCGCCATCAGATCAGACAACTGCTATTGCAAAAGTGAAGCAGGATACAGAAGACATTGATTTTTCTCAAGGTATTTTAACCTATGTGGATGTCGATTTCTCAGAGTATAGAAAAAAGGTTGATACAAAAACCGTCAGAAGAAATGTCGCGCTTCCCAGCTGGCTGAACTACGAAGCTGAACATGCTGGAATCAATGTTTCAAGAGTATTACAAGAAGCATTGATGAATGTGTTGAATATTAAGAGAAATATATGAAGGAGACCTGCTATGGGTATATTAAAAAACGGAACATTATGGAAAGACACGGACGGTGCCCCCATCCACGCCCACGGCGGATACATGATTTCCTTTGGGGGATATTATTACTGGTACGGGGAGGACAGGAGAGAGGATTATTATGTAAGCTGCTACCGCTCCAAAAACCTGTCGGACTGGGAGCTCCGGGGGCATGTGCTCACCGCCTCCTCGAAGACGGAAGCGTACCGCGTCAGGACGAAAATCCAGCTGCGGCGGGAAGACGGCGGCAAGGTCAACCTGGAACGGCCCAAGGTGCTGTACAATGAGCGGACGAAAAAGTTCGTCATGTGGATGCATTTCGAGAACGGAAAGGACTATCGCGACGCTGCGGTGGGAATCGCCACCTGCGATGCGCCGGATGGGGCTTTCACCTATCACGGACATTTCAACCCATATGGCTTCATGTCCAGGGACTGCACCCTGTTCCAGGATGATGACGGGACGGCCTATTTCATCTCGGCAGCCCGGGACAATGCGGATTTGCATATGTATCGGCTGACGGATGACTACATGAATGTAGATAATCTGGTTCACAGGCTCTGGCAGGGAGAATACCGGGAGGCCCCCGCAGTGGTGAAGATAGGCGGGAAATATTACATGCTGAGCTCCTTCTGCACCGGCTGGGCGCCGAATCAGGGGAAGTACGCCGTGGCCGATTCCATGGAGGGGCGGTGGAGCCGTCTGCGGGAGATCGGGGACGAGACCACCTACAGAAGCCAGCCTGCCTTTGTCCTGCATGAGGACGGAAAAGTCCTGTACTACGGCGACCGCTGGAACGCGGAGGACTATTTTGCGTCCGGCTATGTGGTGTACCCGCTGCATGTGGAGGGGGACGGGCTTGTCATGGAATATGTGGAGGAGATGGCGTTTTTGGACTGAATCGGATTCTTGTGACTGTTAAGTGCCGAAAAATATAAAGTTTACATATTTTTATTGATTTAAAAATCGAATCATGGTATTTTGGTAATGTGAGCCAAAGGCAGCGAAAGGGCAGGAGGTTACCAATGGAATGGAAGAAGAGCATCCCATGGAAGAAGAGCATTCCGCGGAAGGCGGAAGCGCAGTTGACCGACTGGAGACTGAGAAAGTCGGGCAAGGCCCTGCTGGTCAATGGAGCCAGACAGGTGGGCAAGACCTATATCCTCCGAAAATTTGGAGAAGAGCAATTTGAAAATACGGTCTATGTAAATCTGGAGACGAATCTTGCCGCCGCTTCTTATTTCGCCGGAGACATTTCGCCGAAAAAAATCCTGCAATATCTTGAGGTTGCCGCCGGGGAGGCGATCCGTCCCGGAAAGACGCTGCTTTTCCTGGACGAGATTCAAGCCTGTGAGAGAGCGCTGACGGCTCTGAAATATTTCAGCGAGGAAGCGCCGGAGTACCATGTGGTGGCAGCGGGGAGCCTGCTTGGGGTGGCAATCCACAGGGAGCGATACTCTTTTCCGGTGGGCAAGGTGGAATCACTGGTGCTGTATCCTCTGGACTTCGAGGAATATCTTTGGGCAAGGGGGAAACATAAGCTGGCGGAAGCAATCAGGAATGCCTATGAGTCCATGGAGGCCCTGCCGGATGGCCTTCACCTGGCGGCGACAGAGCTGTACAGGGAATATCTGCTGGTAGGCGGAATGCCAGCCAGCGTCAATGCCTTTCTGGCGAATGACAGTTTTCTGGATGCCGCTCTGGTACAGAACGATATCCTGGACAACTATATCGCGGATATGGCAAAATATGCCACAAATGCGGACAGCGTCAAGATTCGGGCCTGCTACCAGTCCGTCCCGGCGCAGCTCGCTAAAGAGAATAAAAAATTTCAGTACAAGATTGTGCAGAAGGGCGGAAGCGCGGCTATTTTCGGCGCTTCTATCGAGTGGCTGAATTCTGCAGGCGTGGTTCTGAAATGCCAGCGCATCGCACAGGCGTACGAGCCGATTTCCGTGTATGCGGACTTGTCGGCTTTCAAGCTGTATATGGGCGATACGGGCCTCCTCGTCACGAAAGCGGGCATCTCCGGTCAGACCATTCTGTCCGGGGAGGGCAATCTCTTCATGGGAGCAGTGACAGAGAACTATGTGGCGCAGCAGCTAGCGGCAAAGGGATATCCCCTCTATTACTGGGAAAGCGCCAACACCGCGGAACTTGACTTTGTATTACAGAAAGAGAACCAGATTATCGCCATAGAGGTAAAAAAGGGGGAGCATGTGCGTTCCAGAAGCCTGAGCGTTTTCAGAGACGCGTATCAGCCGGCATATGCCATCCGGCTGTCCCTGAAGAATTTCGGTGAAAAGGACGGCCTGAAATCAGTGCCTCTATACGCGGCATTCTGTATTTGACCATCCCAACTCCCATGCAGCCGGCCGCACCACCAACCCTG
The DNA here is from genome assembly GCF_910585425.1 of uncultured Acetatifactor sp. Lineage (GTDB taxonomy): Bacteria > Bacillota > Clostridia > Lachnospirales > Lachnospiraceae > Acetatifactor. The sequence continues at coordinate 74,923 of NZ_CAJUCP010000005.1, forward strand.
GCTGCCATTACACACAAAAGACACAGAACAGGAGCGAAAGCTATGCCAGAACAGATTCCAGCAGGTGAACTCACCCCCATGATGCAGCAGTATATGGAGACGAAAAAGCAGTACGCCGACTGCATCCTTTTTTACCGGCTGGGGGACTTTTATGAAATGTTTTTCGAGGATGCGAAGACGGTGTCCAGTGAGCTGGAGCTTACCCTGACGGGAAAGGCGTGCGGCCTGGAGGAGCGGGCGCCCATGTGCGGCGTCCCTTATCATGCGGTGGAGGGCTATTTGACCAAACTGGTCAACAGGGGCTACAAGGTGGCCATCTGTGAGCAGGTGGAGGACCCCAAGCTGGCGAAAGGGCTGGTAAAGCGGGAGGTCATCCGCATCGTGACCCCCGGAACGAACCTGAACCTCCAGTCCCTGGAGGAGTCCAAAAACAACTTCCTGATGAGCATCGCCTACACCCCCACGAAAATCGGCATCTCCGTGGCGGACGTCACCACAGGGGACTACTATCTCACGGAGGTGGAGGATTTAAAGAAGCTGAACGACGAGCTGATGAAGTACGAGCCCTCGGAAATCATCTGCAACCAGAATTTCCTGGTCAGTGGCTTCGATGTGGAGGGGCTGCGGGGGAAGTACCACATCTCCGTCAACGCGCTGGAGCCCCATCTGTTTGACGACGACGGATGCAGGCGGCTCCTGCTGCGGCATTTTAAGGTGAATACCCTGATTGGGCTGGGCATCGAGGATTTCCCCACGGGAATGACCGCTGCAGGGGCGCTGCTGCAGTATCTGTACGATACCCAGAAGACGGACCTGGCCCATTTCACCCATCTGTATCCCTATCTGACCAATAAATACATGCTGCTGGACAGCTCTACCAGACGGAACCTGGAGCTGACGGAGACCATGCGGGAGAAGCAGAAGCGCGGCTCTTTGCTTGGGGTGCTGGACAAGACAAAAACGGCCATGGGCGGGCGTCTCCTGCGGAGCATGCTGGAGCAGCCTCTGATCGATAAGGAAGAGATGGAGAAGCGCCTGGACGCTGTGGAGGAGCTGGGGAAGGACAGCGTCTCCAGGGATGAAATCCGGGAATACCTGAATCCTGTCTACGATTTGGAGCGGCTGCTGAGCAAGGTCACCTACAAGACGGCGAACCCCAGGGATTTCATCGCTTTCCGCAATTCCCTGGAGATGCTCCCGGCCATCAAGTCGGTGCTGAAAAGCTTCTCCTGCCGGGAGCTGCGTGAGGTGGAGGAGCGCATTGACGGGCTGCAGGATATCTTTCAGTTGATTCAGGCCTCCATCGAGGAGGATCCCCCAGTGACCGTCAGGGAGGGCGGCATCATCCGGGACGGCTTTGACGAGACGGTGGACATGCTGCGCAGCGCAAAGCGGGACGGGAAGCAGTGGCTGGCCCAGCTTGAGGAGACGGACAGGGAGCGGACGGGCATCAAGAACCTGAAAATCAAATACAACAAGGTCTTCGGCTATTATTTTGAAGTCACCAATTCCTATCAGAACCTGGTGCCGGAGGACTATATCCGCAAGCAGACCCTGGCCAACGCGGAGCGCTATACCACGCCTAAGCTGAAGGAGCTGGAGGATACGATCCTGAACGCGGAGGACAAGCTCACCACCCTGGAGTACGACCTGTTCTGCAAGATTCGGGATTCCATCGCCTGTGAGCTTGACCGTATCCAGACCACGGCCAAGGCAGTGGCGAAGCTGGACGTGTACGCGGCTCTGTCTCTGGTGTCGGAGCGCAACCACTACGTGCGGCCGAAGCTCAACGAGAAGGGCGTCATCGACATCAAGGACGGAAGACATCCTGTAGTCGAACAGATGATAGAGGGGGACATGTTCATCTCCAACGACACTTTCCTGGACAACAACAAGCACTGCATCAGCATCATCACCGGCCCCAACATGGCGGGAAAGTCCACTTATATGCGCCAGACCGCGCTGATTGTGCTGATGGCCCAGGTGGGATGCTTCGTCCCTGCGAAGAGCGCCAACATCGGCATCGTGGACAGGATATTCACCCGGGTGGGGGCTTCCGACGACCTGGCCAGCGGGCAGTCCACCTTTATGGTGGAGATGAACGAGGTGGCCAATATCCTGCGCAACGCCACGTCCGACAGCCTGTTGATCCTGGATGAAATCGGCAGGGGGACATCCACCTTTGATGGGCTGAGCATAGCCTGGGCCGTCATCGAGCATATCAGCAGCCGCAAGCTCCTGGGGGCCAAGACCCTGTTCGCCACCCACTATCACGAGCTCACGGAGCTGGAGGGCAAGATGAGCAATGTGAACAATTACTGCATTGCGGTGAAAGAGAGGGGAGACGACATCGTCTTCCTGCGGAAGATCATCAAGGGCGGCGCGGACAGAAGCTACGGCATCCAGGTGGCCAGGCTGGCGGGGGTGCCGGACATGGTGATAGACCGGGCCAAGGAAATCGTGGAGCAGTTGACGGACAATGATATCATAGAGAAGATACAGAACATCACCGTGGACGTAAAGGACACCAAGGTGAAAAGACAGCCGAAGCCGGACGAAATCGAGCTGTCCCAGATGTCCCTGTTCGATACGGTGAAGGACGAGGATGTGCTGAAGGAGCTGATGGAGGTGGAGGTGAACACCCTTGCGCCCATCGATGCCCTGAATGTGCTCTACAGGCTGCAGAATAAGCTGAAGAACCGCTGGAAGTGCGAAGAAGCCCACAGACCTGACGCGGCGAAGGGTAAGGTGTGATATGGCGCAGATACATATTCTGGATTCGGAGACGATTGACAAGATCGCTGCCGGGGAGGTGGTGGAGCGGCCCAGCAGCGTGGTGAAGGAGCTGGTGGAGAATGCCATTGACGCGGGGGCCGGGGCCGTCACGGTGGAGGTGAAGGGCGGGGGAATAGAATTCATCCGTGTGACGGACAATGGCTGCGGCATGGAGGGGAGCCAACTGCGGAGGGCTTTCCTGCGGCATGCCACCAGCAAGATAGAGGACGCGGAGGATTTGACGCGGATTTCCAGCCTCGGGTTCCGCGGGGAGGCGCTTTCCAGCATCGCGGCGGTGGCCAAGGTGGAGGTCATCACCAAAACCGCGGACAGCATGACAGGGTGCAGAATCGCGCTGGAAGGGGCGAAGGAGACGGGCTTCGAGGAGGTGGGCGCACCGGAGGGCACTACTTTTCTGGTGCGCAACCTTTTTTTCAATACCCCGGTCCGGCGGAAATTTTTGAAGCAGCCTGTGACGGAGGGCGGCTATATCGTAGACCTGATGGAACATCTGGCGCTGTCCAGGCCAGATATCTCCTTTAAGCTGATTGTGGGCGGGCAGATGAAATTCCACACTTCCGGCAACGGGGATTTGAAAGAAGTCATCTACCGCATTTACGGGCGGGACGCGGCCAACGAGCTGGTGCCCGTTCAGGTGCAGGGAACGGGTGTTCGAGTGGAGGGGTATCTGGGAAAGCCTGTACAGGTGCGCTCCAACCGCAATTTCGAGATTTACTTTATCAATGGAAGATTCATCCGCAGCAATGTGGTGTCCAGGGCTGTGGAGGAGGGCTATAAGGAATATCTGATGCAGCACAAATTCCCGTTCTGCGTGCTGCATATCACCATGGACGCGGGGCGGGTGGACGTGAACGTACATCCCACGAAGATGGACGTGCGCTTTGACGATGCGATTGGCTTCAGCAGTTTCCTGATGGAAGCCGTACGGGAAGCGCTCCGCAGCAGGGAGATGATTCCGCAGGCCTCGCTTTCTACGGAACGGGAGCTGCGGGAGGCCAGGAAAGAGGAGAAGAAGGCAGAACGGTCCGCCCCGGGAAAGCAGTCTGCCCCGGAGCCCTTTGAGCACAGGCGCGGGCGGGATTTCCGGGTGATGGAGGAGGCCAGATATGACGCGGGCAGGCCGAAAGCCCGGGAGTTTGCCCGGAATCCTGTGTGGGAGCGGGTGAAAGGCAGCTCGGCGGCCGGGGCCGAAGGAGGAACGGAACCTGCTGAATTTTCGCAGACAAAAGAGACAGGAATGGGAGCCGTGACGCCAAGGGAGTCCATGGAGACGGCTTCCCCGGAGGAAGGGAAGACAGCGGCTGCAGATTCGGGGAACCTGGCTGGTGCAAATCCCACAGAGCCTGCCTGGGCTGCTGCAATGGCGGCAACAGGGCCCATGGCGGAAAGAAGACTTGCCCCAATGGCAGAAACAGGGCTTATAGCGGAAAAAAGACCTGCTGCAATGGCAGAAACAGGGCCCATAGCGGAAAGAAGACCTGCCCCAATGGCGGCAACAGGGCCCATAGCGGAAAGAAGACTTGCCCCAATGGCAGCCGGGGCCGAAGGCGGAACGGAGCCTGCTGAATTTTCGCAGACAATAGAGACAGGAATGGCAGCCGTGACGGCAACAGAGTCCATAGATACGGCTCCCCTGGAGGAGGAAGAACTCTTCTTCACAGAGACCTCAGAACTGCCGGAGGAACCTGTGGAAGAGGAGCATCCGACAGAAAATCCCTTATCCGGGAGCGCTCTGACGGATGCCGGGACTTCGGCTTTTCCTTCCGCCGCCGCAGCACAGCCGGATGAGCCTTTCCGCCCCTCGCCTGCGGGGAATGCCGCGCCGCTGCCCGGATACCCTTCCGCGGATCAGCCGGAGACCTACAGCGGCGAGCAGATGAACCTCTTCGAGGAAAGAATCCTCACCCTGGAAAACCGCAGCCGCTTCCGCATCATCGGACAGGTCTTCGACACCTACTGGCTCATCGAATTTGAAGACAAGCTCATGATGATAGACCAGCATGCCGCCCATGAGAAGGTAAACTATGAGCGGCTCATGAAGCGATACCGGGAAAAGAACGTGCTGTCCCAGGGGCTGATGCCCCCTGTGATCGTCAGCCTCTCCGGTCAGGAGGAGGCTGTGCTGAAGGAGCATCTGGACACCTTCGCGGCCCTGGGCTTTGAGATAGAGGCTTTCGGAGGAAGCGAGTACGCCCTGCGCAGCGTCCCGGTGGATCTCTACGGCTGCGACGAGCGGGAGATGTTCCTGGAGGCGCTGGACAGCCTTCTGGACGGAACCGGTTTCGGCAGCATCCGCGTCATCGAGGAAAAAATCGCCTCCATGTCCTGTAAAGCCGCTGTGAAAGGGAATAATAAAATCAGCGTACCGGAGGCGGAGACGCTGATCGACGAACTGCTGACCCTGGACAATCCCTACAACTGCCCCCACGGCAGGCCTACCATCGTGACCATGACGAAGGCGGAGATGGAGCGGAAGTTCAAGCGAATCGTGAATTGACAGGGAAATTATGAATACAAAGTTGTAGCCAAACGTTTCATGAGAGGGCACCGAATATGTTTGATAAATGTTCTTTGATGCAGAGACTGAAGGAACTCCCGTTTTCCGAAAAAGAATACTGGGTAGTCGCCGGCGGCGCCATGGTTTTACATGGATTTCGTCCTCAGACACATGATATTGATTTGGGCTGCAGCGCGCGCCTGGCAGATGAGCTGGAACAACAGGGGCATGCGGTTTCACGCTGTGAAGACGGAACCAGAAAAATCTTATATTCGGAAGACATCGAGATTTTTGAGAACTGGATTGAGGGCACAGTGGAAACGATAGACGGCATTCCCGTTGTGTGCGTGGACGGACTTATACGGATGAAAAGGAACCTTGGCAGGGAAAAGGATTTCGCGGATATTGAATTGATTGAAAAGGAATTGAGCGAAAAGGCAAGAGGGACATATGCGGCCAAGCCTCCCATGGTCATCCTCTCAGGCCCCACGGCAGTGGGGAAGACCAAGCTGTCCATCGCCCTGGCAAAGGCCATCGGGGGTGAAATCATTTCCGCGGACTCCTGTCAGGTCTACCGCCACATGGACATCGGCTCCGCCAAAATCACGGAGGAAGAGATGCAGGGCATCCCCCATCACATGATCGACATCCTGGAGCCCTGGGAGGACTTCAGCGTGGCGGTGTTCAAGGAGAAATGCGAGCAGTGCCTCCCCGGAATCTACGCCCGGGGCCATATCCCCATCGTCACCGGAGGCACCGGCTTCTATGTCCAGGCCCTGCTGCGGGACATCGACTTCGGCTCCGGCGAGGAGAGGAACTGCCCTACAGGAATCTGCCCCACAGAAGACGGTAAGAACACATGTTCTGGTGCGGGCGGCATGCCATCGGAGGGAGACTGTGCCTCAGAGAGGCCGTCATCACCGCCATCAGACTCCGGAGAATACCGCATCCGTCTGGAGAGACTGGCGGAAGAGAAGGGGCCGCAGTATCTCCACGATATGCTCCGGGAGGTGGATTCCGCCTCCGCAGAAGCCATACACCCAAATAACAGAAAGCGCGTCATCCGGGCTTTAGAATTTTTTCATTTGACGGGGGAACCCATATCGCGCCATAATGAGAGGGAGCGTGAAAAGGAGCCCGCCTACAATGCCTGCTATTTCGTGCTCAACGACAGGCGGGAGCGGGTTTACGAGAATATCGGCATAAGGGTGGACGAAATGCTCCGCCGGGGCCTTGTGGCCGAGGTGGAGCGCCTGCGGGAGATGGGCTGCCACAGGGGCATGATCTCCATGCAGGGACTTGGCTACAAGGAAATCCTGGCCTACCTGGATGGAGAGTTCTCCCTGGAGGAAGCCGTGGAAATCATCAAACGGGACACCAGACATTTTGCCAAAAGACAGCTCACCTGGTTCCGCCGGGAAAAAGAGGTCATATGGGTGGACAAGGAAAGCTTTGGCTGCGATGAGGAGAGGATACTGGAATATATGCTGCAAGAACTGCGGACAAAAGGAATCGCAGCTTCCGCACCGGAGGCTCCCTCCATCTACCTTTTTTCTGGCCCCTGCGGCTGCGGAAAGTCTACCCTGACCAATGCCTGGGCAAAGAAGCTGGTAAACGAGGGCAGGCGCAGGCAGGTCTATGTCATCCATGGAGACGACTTCCATGCAGGCTTCGTGGAGACGGACTACAAAGGAGACTTCCTTGAGGGCGGCAAGCCTGCGGATGTCCTGGCCTGGGAGGAAATTCTGAAATTCAACTGGGAGTGCATCCTGGACACGGCTGGCAGGGCGCTGTCCCGCGGCCTGGACGTGGCCGTGGACTATGTGGTGGAGGAAGAGCTGCCGCTGATGCGCCGACTGGCAGAGCGATATCGTGCAAAGCTTTACTATGTGGTCCTGACCGCCGGGGAGGAGGCCATCCGGCAGCGCATCGCCGGGCGGGGGGACGTGGAAATGACGGAACGGGCCCTGTTTTTGAAAGACGAACTGGAGCACAGGCCTGAGAATCAGGGCTATCTATTCGACACTACGGGAAAGACCCTGGAACGGGAGCTGGAGGAGCTGGAGATAGAAAGATTCCTGCTACAGGAACCCGGGCATAGGGTTGAGCCACAGGAATGATGTGCCAGGGCCTGCCAGGACATAAAGATATGGAAAGCGCGGAACACGCGAAAAAAGAAGGAGGGCTGCCGTTCGGCAGCGTCTGAAAAAGCAATGGCAGAAATACAGAGCATGTACGCCCAAATGGGCATAGACAGCGAAACCTGGGAATACGGGGAAGCCATCCTGGAGCGGCTGGCAGAGCGTTTCCGGAAAATAGACGAAATCGCGGAGTACAATCAACTGAAAGTGATAAAGGCCATGCAGGACTGCCAGGTCGGCGAGGCCTGCCTGCTGGGCACCACCGGCTACGGCTACAACGACCTGGGCAGGGATACTTTGGAGGCGGTCTACGCGAAAATCTTCCACACGGAAGACGCCCTGGTGCGCCCCCAGATCACCTGCGGCACCCACGCCCTGGCACTGGCGCTGATGAGCAACCTCCGCCCCGGGGACGAGCTGCTCTCCCCGGTGGGGAAGCCCTACGACACCTTGGAGGAGGTCATAGGCATCCGCCCTTCCAGAGGCTCCCTTGCGGAATACGGCGTAAGCTACAGGCAGGTGGACCTCAAGGAGGACGGCAGATTCGACTACGATTCCATAGTAGAAGCCATGAATCCCCGCACCCGCCTGGTGACCATCCAGCGCTCCAAGGGCTACCAGACCAGGCCCACTTTTTCCGTAAAACAGATAGGAGAGCTGATAGCCTTTGTGAAGAAGATTAAGCCGGACGTCATCTGCATGGTGGACAACTGCTACGGAGAATTCGTGGAGCCGCAGGAGCCCAGCGATGTGGGGGCGGACATGGTGGTGGGCTCCCTGATCAAGAACCCGGGAGGCGGACTGGCCCCCATCGGCGGCTACATCGCCGGGAGAAAGCAATGCGTGGAGAACGCCGCGTTCCGGCTCACCTCCCCTGGGCTTGGCAAGGAGGTGGGAGCGTCCCTGGGCATCCTGAAGGACTTCTACCAGGGCCTGTTCCTGGCCCCCACAGTGACGGCCTGCGCCCTGAAATCCGCAGTCTTCGCCGCCAATCTGTACGAAAACCTGGGCTGCGCCGTGGTGCCGAACGGCAGCGAGAGCAGGCATGACATCATCCAGGCCGTGACCTTCGGCTCCCCGGAAGCTGTCATCGCCTTCTGCCAGGGCATCCAGGCCGCAGCCCCCGTGGACAGCCATGTGACCCCCGAGCCCTGGGACATGCCGGGGTACGACGCCCAGGTCATCATGGCGGCGGGAGCGTTCGTGTCCGGCTCCTCCATAGAGCTCTCCGCGGACGCGCCCATCAAGCCCCCCTACGCGGTGTATTTCCAGGGCGGCCTCACCTGGCCCCACGGGAAATTCGGCATTTTGAAATCCCTCCAGTCCCTGATAAACAGGGGATTGCTGGATAAAAACCGCCTGAAGCTGTAGCTTTGTGTAGAAAAAACTCAAAATAAATTCTATGATTTTTGTGTACAGTCCTGGTATTTTGTGGTACTATATAGACGTGCGTATGTGGAATCCGTGAGGGGACGGATGCGCGCAGGCTCGCAGGGCATATCGCATGCCCCGGGACAAAAGAAGGAAGAGGTATCGGCTTGAAGAAAGTAAACTGGGTATTGCTGGTACTGATACTGGTGGGATTCGTCATCGGCAGATTCATCGGCACTTATTTTTCGGGCACTTTCCTGAACTATGGACAGTCCTTCGGGCTCAGCTCCCCTGTGGTGCTGGACCTGGGATTCATCATCCTGACCTTTGGGCTGACGATCCAGATCACCATAGCAAGTGTCATAGGCGTCATAATCGCGCTGGTGGTATATCGCTTCATCAGGTAGTCCATGGGCGGCCCCGGGAAGGCCGTTCGAAGATGCGTCGGAGAAGGGGAAGGAGACGCATGGACAAGCACGGGAAAATGGAAGAAAAAGAAAGGCATTCCAACGGAAACGAGGAGACGAAACGGAAGGAAGGCGCTCCCCGGAGGAGCAATCCGCAAAAGAGAAGCAGCGCGCCGAAAAACGCGCTGAAGACGGCCTCGGAGCTTCCCTATGAGAGGTTCAAGCGGTTCGGGCCGGAGAACCTGACGGAGATAGAGCTGCTGGCCATCATCCTGCGCACCGGCACCAGGGACAACCATGTGCTGCAGGTGGCGGAGGAGGTCATGAGCCTGGCCAGATATCCCAAGGAGGGGCTTCTGGGGCTGTACGACGTGACCTTGGACGAGCTCATGGGCATCCGGGGAATCGGCGAGGTGAAAGCGGTGCGGCTGAAATGCCTGACGGAGCTGTCCATGCGGATGAGCATGGCAAAGGCCAGGGAGGGGCTGAACCTCACCAGCTCCGGCCAGGTGGCGGCTTATTTCATGGAAAAGCTCCGGCACCGGGAGACCGAGTGCGTGGTGGTGGCCTGTGTGGATGCCAAGGGACAGCTGATCTGTGAGAGGAAGCTGTCGGAGGGCAGCGTCAACATGTCGCTGATCTCCCCCAGGGAAATCTTCCTGGCGGCGCTGGAGAGCCGGGCCGTGAACATCGTGCTGGTGCACAACCATCCCAGCGGCGATCCCACGCCCAGCCGGTCCGACAGGGAGCTCACCCGCAATGTGCGGGACACCGGAGAGAAGATGGGAATCCGGCTTCTGGATCATGTCATTATCGGCGACAACCGCTATGTCAGCTTCAGGGAGAGGGCATGGTTTTCGGAGGAGCCGCTGTACCCGGAGCCGGAACCGGCATGACCGATCGGGCCGGAGGAAAGTTTTTACAATGAGAAAGGGGTTGTCATTTTGGCAAACAACGCATTCGGTATCGATTTAGGTACAAACAACATTAAAATCTATAGCAGGGGCGACGACAGCATCATGGTGGAAAAGAACATGATCGCCATAGAGAACAAGAAGGTTCTGTTTGCATATGGGAACTCTGCATTTGAAATGTATGAGAAGGCCCCCGGCAATATTCATATCTCTTACCCGCTGACCAACGGCGTCATCGCTGATATCAAGAATATGGAGACGCTGGTACGGTATTTCGTCACTGACCTCCAGAAGGGAAACTGCAGGCCTGCGGATTTCTATATCGCGGTGCCTACGGACGTCACCGACGTGGAGAAGAGGGCCTTTTACGACCTGATCAAATATGCCAATGTAAAGGCGAAGAAGATCATGGTGGTGGAGAAGGCCGTGGCAGACGGCCTGGGGCTGGACATCGACGTGAAGAACTCCCAGGGCGTGCTGGTGGTCAATGTAGGCTTCGAGACCACGGAGATTTCCATCCTGTCCCTGGGCGGCATCGTGCTGAGCCGCCTGATCAAGACAGGAGGCCTGAAGTTCGACGAGGCGATCCGGACCGCCGTGAGGAAGGAATTCAGCCTGGTCATCGGCGGCAGGACCTCCGAATCCGTGAAGATTTCCCTGAAAGAGCTGGAGCAGGAGGGCAAGGGCGCAATCGTCTACGGCAGGGACATCGTGACGGGGCTTCCCATAGAGCGGGAGATTCCCACGAAGCTGGTGGTAGAGTGCCTGGAGGAGCATTTCGCCTCCATCATCGACAATGTGAAGGTCATTCTGGAGAGGACGCCGCCCGAGCTGGCAGCGGATATCTACCGCCACGGCATCTACCTGACCGGGGGCGCTTCCCAGATCAGCCATCTTGCGGAGCGGCTGGCCGCGGGGACCGGGCTGCGGGTGAACGTTTCGGAGAATCCTGTCACCAGCGTGGTGCTGGGCCTGGCCAAGATCATCAAGGACGACAACTACAAGTCCGTAGCTTACGCGATTGAAGGGATGAGCAAATGAGTCCAATCATCAAAAGAAAAGGAGAGCGGTATACCTTGCCGAGCAAATATCTCCTTTTTATTTTAACGGTGCTCTGCACTGTCATGATGCTGGTCACTTTTGGCACGGATGTATTCAATCGGCCGCTTAACGTGGTGGTGGGATACGTGATCGTGCCTTTTCAACAGGGAATCGAAAAGGTGGGCGGATGGCTGTCCAACCGTTCCGAGGAACTGGTGCAGATCCGCACGCTCCTGGATGAAAATGCCCAGTTGAAAGCGGAGCTGGCCGCGCTGATTGAGGAGAACACCCTGCTGCAGCAGGACAAATATGAGCTGAACAAGCTCAGAGAGCTGTTCGAGCTGGACGGCCAGTATGCGGAATACAATAAGGTGGGGGCCAGGATCATCGGCCGGGACTCCGGGAACTGGTATTCCTCTTTCCTGATCGACAAGGGGGAGGATGACGGCCTGGAGGTGGACATGAACGTCATCGCCCAGGGCGGCCTGGTGGGCAGGATCACCTCCGTAGGGCCCGGCTGGGCGCGGGTGACCTCCATCATATCGGACAATGTCCATGTCAGTGCCATGACCCTCTCCACGGAGGACAACATGACCGTGACGGGAGACCTAAGGCTCATGGCCGAGGGCTGCATCACATTCAGCCAGCTCGTGGACGGCCAGGACAGCGTGCGGGAGGGAGACAAGGTAGTCACCTCTAACATCAGCGACAAATACCTGCCGAATATCCTGATCGGTTACATCAGAACCATCAGCAAGGACGCCAACAACCTGACCAAATCGGGCGAGATCGTGCCTGCGGTGGATTTCGAACACATGGGGGAGGTGCTGATCATCACGGACAGGAAGCAGGCCGTGGCGGAATGACAGACAGCCGTAAGGGGAGTGCGTATGCTTCGTAAAATAATTGTGACAATATGTATCATCCTATGCTTCGTCCTGCAGTGCAGCGTCTTTGACAGCCTGAGCTTTGCGGGCATCATACCGAACCTTATGATCATATTGACCTCCTCCTTCGGGTTCATGCGGGGGGAGCGGGAGGGGCTGCTGATCGGTTTCTTCTGCGGGCTTCTCAGCGATATCTTTTTCGGCGGCTTCCTGGGCTTTTACGCGCTGCTGTTGATGTACATAGGCTTTCTGAACGGGAAGTTCTGCAAGATTTTCTACCCGGAGGACATCAAGCTTCCGCTGGCGCTGATCATCGTAAGCGACCTGTCCTATGGAATCATATGCTATATTTTGACTTTTATGCTTCGCGGCAGGTTTGAATTCGCCTATTACTTTCTCCACATCATCCTGCCGGAGGCCCTGTATACCATTGTAGTGACCCTGTTTTTATATCCGGCTGTTCTGAAGGTGAATGAAAAGCTGGAGAATCATGAGAGAAAGAGAGCGCAGAAATTTGTTTGATGAGTTCAAGGAAAAAATAATCGGCGTCATCACCAGCAGGCTGACAGTCTTCACAGTTGTATTCTGCCTGTTTGCCGGCGTGCTGATTTACCGCTGCTTTGAACTTCAGATTGTCCACGGGGAGGAGTATCTGGAGGAATTCGTCCTGGAGATAGAGAAGACCCGGGACATCGCCAGCACCCGCGGCAAGATTTATGACAGGAACGGCAACGAGCTGGCCTACAATGAGCTGGCCTATTCCGTGAAGATAGAGGACGTGTTCGAATCCGGGCGGCTCAAGAACGCCAGGCTCAATGACATGATTCACCGCCTGATCCAGATGATTGAGAAGAACGGCGACAAATGCATCACGGATTTCAAGATATTCCTGAATGAGGACAGGGAATTCCAGTATTCCGTGGAGGACACCAGCCTCCTGCGCTTCCTGGCGGATGTGTACGGCAAGGCCGACATCGGCGATCTGAAGGACGAGGAGCGCACGGCCACGGCGGACGAGATCATGGAGTATCTGAGCAGCACCAAGAATTTCGCCATCGGAAGCTATGCGGATCCGGAGGACTCGAAGAGCGAGTTCCTGGTGGGGGAGGGCTACAGCAAGGAGGAGTGGCTGACCATGGTCACCATCCGGTACGCCATGAACCTGACCTCCTTCCGGAAATATATCGGCACCACGGTGGCCACCAATGTCAACGAGAAGACAGTGGCCGTGGTCATGGAGAATTCCCAGTCGCTGCCTGGCGTCACCATAGAGGCAGACACGGTGCGGCGGTATGTGGACTCGGAGTATTTCGCCCATGTGCTTGGGTACACAGGGAAGATCTCCTCGGAGGAGCTGGCCGACCTGAACGCCCGGGCGGCGGAGGAAAAGAGCGCCGAGGGGCAGGGGACGGACAGCGCGGAAGAGGAAAGCTCCGACGCCTACAGCCTCAATGACGTGGTAGGCAAGAGCGGCATAGAGTCCTATCTGGAGACCACTCTCCAGGGGGAAAAAGGATATGAGAAGGTCATCGTGGACAATATGGGCAAGGTCATCTCCATCGAGGAGCGCAAGGAGGCCAAGGCCGGCCAGGATGTGTACCTGACGATCGACAAGGATCTGACGGAGGCGATCTACCATATCCTGGAGCAGAAGCTTGCGGGCCTTGTGTCCAGCAAGATCATCAACACAAAGGAATATATCCCCGCCAGGGGCGCAGACAGCAGCGATATCAAGATTCCCATATACGATGTGTATTTCACCATGTTCGACAATGCCGTCATCGACATCAGGGCCATGGCCGAGGAGGATGCCCAGGAGACGGAGAGGGAGGTGTACGCCGCCTACCTTGCCTACAAGGAAAACGCATACAATCAGCTGCGCTACGAGCTGACGGAGGGGCTGACCCCTTATAACCAGCTGTCCAAGGAATATCAGGTCTATCAGAGCAATATCGTGACACTGCTGCGCCGGAACGGCATCATCATGTCGGAAGCGGTGGTATCGGACGACGCCACACAGGTGGCATGGGCCACAGAGGAGGTCATCAGCCTCAGCGAATACCTGAAATACTGCATCTCCCAGAACTGGATCGATGTCAGCAAGCTGGAGCTGGACGACAAATATTCCGATTCCTCGGAAATCTACGATGAGATCCTGGAACATATCATTGTCATGGTAGAGAACAACACGGAATTCCAGAAGCGCTTTTTCAAATATATGCTTTTGAACGATGCCATAAGCGGCAGACAGGTATGCCAGATCCTCTGCGAACAGGGAAAGGTCTCCGTACCGGAAGACGACAGGGCTGCAGTCTTTGAGGGGCAGATGAGCGCCTACCAGTTCATGATGAACCGGATAGACCATCTGGACATCACCCCCGCACAGCTGGCGCTGGATCCCTGCAACGCCTCCTGCGTTGTCACGGACGTGCATTCCGGCGATATCCTGGCCATTGTGTCCTATCCGGGCTACGACAACAATAAAATGGCCAATTCCATAGACGCGGCGTATTACGCCCAGTTGAACGCGGACAAGTCGAATCCGCAGTACAATTATGCCACCCAGTACGCGGCGGCTCCCGGCTCTACCTTCAAGATGCTGTCATCGGCGGCCGGGCTCATGGAGGGGGCTGTGGAGATAGACAGCATCGTCAAGTGCAAGGGCATCTTTACGGAAATCGATCCGCCGCCAAGCTGCTGGAACCGGTACGGGCATGGCAATGAGACACTTGTATCAGCCATCCGGGATTCCTGCGACTGTTATTTCTATGAGATAGGCTACCAGCTTTCCATGGGCTCGGGCACATACAATGAGACCGAGGGGCTGGACGTGCTGGACAAGTACGCGGAGCTGTTCGGGCTTACGGAGAAATCGGGCATCGAGATATCCGAGGCTTCCCCGAACGTGTCCACGGAAGACCCGGTGCGTTCCTCCATCGGCCAGGGCAGCAACAGCTATACGCTGACAGGGCTGGCCAGATATGTGACCACGGTGGCCAACAGCGGCTTCTGCTACAATCTGACCCTGCTGGATAAAATCACGGATTCCGAGGGCAATGTGGTGGAGGAGTTTCAGCCGAAGCTGCGCAATACCGTGGACATGCCCGGGGAATATTGGGACGCCATCCATCTGGGGATGCGCCAGGTGGTGGAGAACAAGAGCTATTTCGACAACCTGGCGGTGAATGTGGCCGGCAAGACCGGTACGGCGGAGCAGACCCTGGACAGGCCCAGCCACGCGCTGTTTGCCTGCTACGCGCCCTATGAGCAGCCCGAGATCAGCATCGTCACCAGAATCCCCTTCGGATACGCTGCGGACCATGCGGCCCAGGCCTCCAGGGATATCCTGAAATACTATTATGGCCTGGCAGAAGTGGACGAGCTGATCACCGGCACGGCGGACGAGCCGGACGGCGGCATTACCAACGAGCATTGAACGGGGGGCATGGCGGATTATGAGAGAAGCAGTGATCATCAAGAGCTTTCCCAACGGGATAGCGCTGTATCTGAACGGGGAGATGCCCTTCGAAGACCTTCTGGCGGAGATAGGGTATAAATTCTCCGATGCCAGGAATTTCTTCGGCACGGTCACCATGGCATTGTCCATAGAGGGGCGGCCCGTGACGGATATGGAGGAAATCCGGATACTGGAGACGATCCGCGACAACAGCGACATCAACATCGCCTGTATCGTGGAGAAGGACGAGACAGTCAACAAAAATTACGTGAAGGCGCTGGAGCGCACGGAGAGAGAGCTGGCCCAGAAGCCGGAGGGGCAGTTCTTCCGGGGGGACCTGAAGGACAGGGAGGTGCTTGAGACGGAGAACAGCATCATCATGCTGGGGGACGTCTATCCGGGGAGCAGCATCGTCAGCGCCAAGAACATCATCATATTGGGAGGGCTCTACGGGAAAGCCCATGCCGGAGGCAACGGCTGTGAGGGGGCCTACATAGCAGCGTTTGAAATGGCGCCGGAGAGAATCAGGATCGGCGATTTCAAATATAAACCAGGTACAAAACAGGCAAGGTGGGGAATCAGACCGAAGGTACGACCGAAAATCGCATATGTGAAAAACGACCGAATCATCATCGAGGCGCTTACCAAAGACCTGCTGAACTGCTTCTGATTCTATGTGTGCTATGTAGCGGGCTGTTGCCTGCGAAGCGGACGACGGGAGGGTTCAGAGGACGACAGACGAAATTCTTTTATGGAGGGCAGAAAGTATGGATGAAAAGCATTCCAGGGAGCAGCAAAGCTCCAAAGTCATTGTCGTCACTTCAGGGAAAGGCGGCGTGGGCAAGACCACCACGACCGCAAACGTAGGAACGGGTCTGGCGAAGCTGGGAAAGAAGGTCTGCCTGATCGACACGGACATAGGCCTTCGCAATCTGGACGTGGTCATGGGACTGGAGAACCGCATCGTCTACAATCTGGTGGACGTGGTGGAGGGGAACTGCCGGGTGAAGCAGGCATTGATCCGGGACAAGCGCCATCCGGGGCTGTACCTGATGCCCTCTGCCCAGACCAGGGACAAGTCCGCGGTGTCCCCGGGGCAGATGGTGAAGGTGATCGAACACTTGAAGGAACAGTTCGACTATATCCTCTTAGACTGCCCGGCGGGCATCGAGCAGGGTTTCCAGAATGCCATCGCCGGAGCGGACAGGGCGTTAGTGGTGACTACCCCCGAAGTGTCCGCCATCCGGGACGCGGACCGCATCATCGGCCTGCTGGAGGCCAACGGCTTCAAGCAGATGGACCTGATCATCAACAGGCTGCGGATGGACATGGTCAGGCGTGGGGACATGATGTCCGCCCAGGACGTTGTGGATATCCTTGCCATCCCGCTGATCGGCATCATACCGGACGATGAGAGCGTGGTAGTGGCCAGCAACCAGGGAGAGCCCCTGGTGGGGAGCAGCTCTCCCGCAGGGCAGGCCTACGCGAATGTAGTACATCGGGTGGAGGGAAAGGAGGTGCCCTATCTGAATTTCGACAAGGGCATTTCATTCTGGACCAGGGTGACTGGTATTTTTCATAAGGCATAGGAGGAGTGGAGATGAGGCATTTTTTTCGCAGAAAAAGCTCCTGCCAGATTGCAAAGGACAGGCTGAAGATCCTGCTGATATCGGACAGGGTCAACTGCTCGCCGGAGGTAATGGAGTTGATTAAGCTGGACATAGCCAAGGTCTTGTCCAAGTACATGAAGATAGATTCCGAGAATATGGATATCCAGATCAATACAAAGGGGAACAAGTCCGGGCGGGGAGGCAAGATGCCGTCCCTGTACGCCAATATCCCCATCGTGGACGTCACCGCGAAGGATCTGGCGAAATGAATTCTGGTATGGGATTCCGGTTTAGAGGAAGTATCGCTTAGAGGAAGATATGTTTAAAAGATACAGATTACGGGATTATGATTTTAAGCTTGTGCTGTTGATACTGGCGCTGTCGGCGGTGGGTGTCATCGCCGTAGGCAGCGCGGAGCCGTCCCTGCAGAACAAGCAGCTTGCCGGAGTGGTCGCAGGGGTGGTTCTGATGGTGGTGGTCTCCCTGTTTGACTATACTATGGTAATCAGGCTGAACTGGCTGATGTACGTGGCCAATCTGGTGCTGCTGGTGGCCGTCTGGCAGCTTGGGGACGAGACGAAAGGGGCCACCAGATGGCTTACGATTGGGGGGCTGCGATTTCAACCTTCAGAAACTGCAAAAATTTTGTTGATTTTATTCTTTGCACAGTTTATTATGAAACATAGGAAGAAATTGAACACCGTGGTAATCATAGCCAGCTGTGTCGTCATGTACGCGCTGCCCTGGATTCTGGTCTGGAAACAGCCGGATTTGTCCACCAGCATCGTGCTCCTGGCCGTGTTCTGCATCATCATGTTCGCCGGGGGCATAAGCCTGAAGCTGGTATTCGGGGCCATAGCGGTGGCGATACCGGCGGTGGCGCTGGTGATATCGCTGGCGCTGCAGCCGGACAGCGACCTTTTGACGGACAATCAGAAGACCCGTGTACTGGCCTTCGTCAACCCCCAAGAATACGAGACCACCTACGCATATCAGCAGCTGAATTCCGTGACGGCGATCGCATCCGGGCAGCTGGAGGGGAAGGGGTATAAGAATAATGAGATTACATCGGTAAAAAATGGCAATTTTCTTTCGGAGGCGCAGACAGACTTTATATTCTCCGTAATCGGAGAGGAATTCGGCTTCAAGGGGAGCGTCGTGGTAATCGTGTTGCTATTCTCTGTGGCATTGGAATGCATCTCGGTGGCCCGGAAAGCGAAGGATGTGGCAGGGACGGTCATCGCCGCCAGCATGGGAGGGCTCGTGGCCTTTCAGGGGTTCTTCAATATCGGCGTGGCAACTTTCATCCTGCCTACCACAGGACTTACGCTTCCTTTCGTCAGCAATGGTCTGACTTCGCTGCTGAGTCTATTTATCGGCATGGGGTTTGTCCTGAACGTAAGGCTTCAGGCAAAGAAAACGAAACAGTAGAAGATGCTATGGAGGAGGTACACTTATGAACATTGCGCTGATTGCACATGACGCAAAAAAGAAGCTGATGCAGAATTTCTGCATCGCGTACAGGGGGATCCTGAGCAAGAACGATCTGTATGCCACGGGCACCACAGGACGCCTGATCGAGGAGGTCACGAACCTGAACGTCCACAAATGCCTGGCGGGGCATCTGGGCGGGGAGCAGCAGATCGGTGCCCAGATTGAGAACAATGAGATAGACCTTGTGATATTCCTGCGCGATCCCTTGAGCCCAAAGAAACATGAGCCGGACGTGAACAATGTGGTGCATCTGTGCGACACCCACAATATTCCGCTGGCCACGAACCTGGCGAGCGCGGAACTGTTGATCAAGGCTCTGGACAGAGGGGATTTGGAATGGCGTGAACTTTATAAATAAGAAGAAAATCATTTCATTGATAGGCGGCATGGTGACGGCAGTCTGCTGCCTCACGGGGTGCGGCAGCCTGTCCTACGACATGGCTTACCATGTGGATTACGATGTCAGCAGCTTCAACGTGGTGACCAGACAGGAGACGCGCACGGCCCTGCCCTTCGCGGCGAATCTGTGCGTGGCGGCGGGGAACGTGCCCAGCGATACCGTGGACATGTCCCACGCGGAGGCGGCGGGGCTGTTCGGCCTTGACGAGAGGCAGGTACTCTATGCCCAGAACATCCATGAAAGGCTCCACCCGGCCAGCCTGACCAAGGTGATGACGGCTCTGGTGGCATTGAAATACGGACAGCTGAACCAGACGCTGACGGCTTCCGATGTGGTCAACATCACGGAGCCGGGCGCGGTGCTCTGCGGGCTGGCCACAGGGGATACCATGACCCTGGATCAGGCCCTGCGCATCCTGCTGGTGTATTCCTCCAATGACGTGGCCATGCTGATTGCGGAGAATGTGGGGGGGAGCGTGGAACGTTTTGTGGAAATGATGAACGAGGAGGCGGCGCGCCTGGGGGCTACCAACACGCATTTCATGAATCCCCACGGACTGACGGAATCGGAGCATTACACCACAGTCTACGACCTGTATCTGATTTTCAATGAGGCTGTCAAAAACGACACCTTCAATGAAATCATACACATGTCCAGCTATCAGACCGTGTTCTATGACAGAGACGGCCGGGAAAAGGCCTTTGACCGGCAGAACTCGAACCAGTACCTGCGGGGAGAGCGGCAGGCTCCCGCCAACGTGACGGTGATTGGGGGCAAGACCGGAACGACGAATGCGGCAGGCTACTGTCTGATGCTGCTCTCCAGGGATGAAAACGGCCGTCCCTATATCTCCATTGTGCTCCGGGCAGAGGGGGTGGAGGAGCTTTATGGAGAGATGACGGATTTACTTGACGAGATTCATAAATAGAGGTTGTTTTTTGGTCGTGTTTCACTTATAATATAAATACTAATACTATAGGAGGGTTTCCAATGGTCCAGTTAATTGTAGGCAATAAGGGAAAAGGTAAGACAACGCAGCTATTGGAGAAGGTGAATAGCGAAATCAAGGAGATTGCGGGCAATATCGTGTATCTCGACAAGAATACCAAACATATGTACGAACTGAACAACAAGGTTCGCCTGATTGATGTCTCTCAGTACATGATTGAGGACAGCGATGAGTTCGTGGGCTTCGTCAGCGGCATCATCTCTCAGGATCACGACCTGCAGCAGATGTATTTCGACAACTTTTTAAAGATAGCGTGCCTTGAGGGGCAGGACATCGTGGCCGCTATGAACAAATTGGAAAAACTCAGCAATAATTTCGATGTGGATTTCATCCTGAGCATATCCATGGATGAGTCCCAGCTCCCGGAAGGTTTGAAGGAGAAAGTCATAGTATCCCTGTAATGGCAATTCGGCCACGGATTGTATGGTGGTTTTTGCATGTTTATGTAGTCACGGGTATAATTATAGGATCGGATTACACACGAAAGCCTCGGAAAGCATATGCCGGGGCTTTTGTATGGAGGCGTGGGATTGGCAAAGGGCAGGAAATCGAACAGACGCACGCAGAGGGACAGAAATGCTTCCCGGAGCAGAGATGTTCCCCGGAGCAGAGACGTTCCCCGGAGCAGAAATGTTCCCCGAAGCAGAGACGTTCCCCGAAACCGGGATGATTCCCGGGAAAGGGGCTCCCGGGAAAGAAACAGCTCTGGAGAGCTGCGAGCCTCCCGGAAGGGAAGAGGCGCTCCGAGGAAGGTAACCAAGATAAAAAAATACCGCAAGCCTCTGAACCTGAATATCGGGATGCTGGTTTTCGCTGTCATTTTCTTCTATGTGGTGGTCTGTGTCATCCTTTATTTCCAGACCAGCCACATCGTCCGATACGAAGTGAAGGAGGGCTCCCTTGCCACGGACACGGTATATAGAGGGGTGGCGCTGCGGGACGAGACAGTGGTCCGCGCCGAGACGGCAGGCTATGTGAACTACTATGCCAGAGAGGGGGAGCGGGTGGCCAAGAACAATCTCGTCTACATCGTGGACGAGACGGGACGCCTGAACGAGGAGCTGGAGAACCTGAGCCTTGGGGAGAACTCCCTTTCCGACAGGGAGCTGATGGACTTCAGGAGCGAGATTGTGAATTTTGTCCATGGCTTCCGGCCTGAGCAGTACGATAGTACATATGATTTCAAATATTCCATGAAGAATACGGTTCTGAAGCTTGCGAACACCAACATGCTTCAGAGCGTCAGCGACCTGAGCGGCACTACGGGAGGGAACATCGTCAACTACTTCCATGCGCCTGACACGGGAATCGTTACCTACTGGACGGACGGCTACGAGTCCCTGACGGCACAGGACGTGACAGAAGACCTCTGGGACGATACGGCCTATGAGAAGAAGCTCATGATGGGAAATTCCCTGGTGGCCGCGGGGGATGCGGTCTATAAGCTGGCCACCAGCGAGAACTGGTCCATCGTCATCCCGGTGGAGCCTGACAGAGGCGCGCAGCTCCAGGAGGAGGGCTTCGTGAAGGTTCGCTTTCTGAAGAACCAGTACGAATCCTGGGGAGAGACGAAGCTGCTCACTAATGGGGACGGAAACACCTATCTACAGCTGTCCTTCACCAATTCCATGGTCACCTTCGCAACAGACAGATTCCTGGATGTGGAGCTGATTGTAGAGGATGAGACAGGATTGAAGATACCGAAGTCTTCTATCGTCCAGAAGGAATTCTTCCTGATACCGGAGGAGTATGTGATTCCCGGAGGCAACAACGGCGGGGACAGCATCATGCGGCAGACCGTCCTGGAGGACGGAACCCTTTCCAGCGAGGTACTGGAGATAGAGGTATACTATTTTGACGATGAGACAAAGGAATACTACCTGGACAGCTCTATCCTGAATTCCGGGGACAATATCTACAAACTGGACAGCCAGGAGACGTTTACGGTGAGCAAGCGGGCGACGCTGACCGGTGTGTATAATATAAACAAAGGATACGCCGACTTCAAGCAGATCACTATTCTGTACGAAAACGACGAGTACGCTATCGTGGAGCCCAATATGAAATACAGCCTGAGCGTGTATGACTATATCGTGCTGAACGCGGAGACTGTCAAGGACGATCAGCTCATCAGGCAGTGAGCCAAGGAGGATGGAAAAAGTGGTACGGGAAAATTTGGAGGCTGTGCAGGGAATCATAGGGGATGCCTGTGAAAGGGCAGGACGGCCCGGGGACGGCGTGACGCTGATCGCGGTGAGCAAGACCAAGCCGCTGGAGCTTGTGCGGGAGGCCTATGAGGCCGGAGCCAGGGATTTCGGGGAGAACAAGGTGCAGGATCTCCTGGATCGGATAGAGGCGCTGCCCTCGGACATCCGCTGGCATATGATAGGGCATCTGCAGAGGAACAAGGTAAAGTACATCGTGGGCAAGGTGGCCTTGATACACAGCGTGGATTCCCTGCGGCTGGCGGAGGAGATCAGCAGGGAGTCCCTGAAGCGCCAGGTGGAGACGGATATCCTGATCGAGGTCAATGTGGCCGGGGAGGAGAGCAAGTTCGGCGTCTGCCTGTCGGAAACCGTTTCGCTGGTGGAGGAAATCGCAAAGCTGCCCGCCGTGCACATCCGGGGACTGATGACCATAGCCCCTTTTGTGGAAGATGCAGAGGAGAATCGCCAAATTTTCCGTAAATTGAAGCAATTATCTGTTGACATAGAGAGGAAAAACATTGATAATGTTAATATGTCTGCCTTATCCATGGGCATGACAGGCGATTATCCTGTGGCGATAGAAGAGGGTGCTACATATGTGAGGGTAGGCACAGGGATATTCGGGGAGAGAGAGTCCCGACTATGAAGAGGGAAGACAGCGAAAGGCGTGGTGTGAGAGAATGGGTGTAATGGATAAATTTCTGAACTATATGAAGATTAATCCTGAAGAAGAAGACGAGTATTATGATGACGACTATCTGGACGAAGAAGATGACGAGCCCGCTCCGCCTCCCAGGAGAAGCTCCTCCAAGATAAGGGACATGGAGGACTATGAGGATGACCACATGTCGTCGTCATATCAGAAGAAGCAGTCTTCGGCCTCCAGCAAGATTACCCCAATCAAGCAGTCTACCTCCCGGCGGGTGGCAGGCGGCAGCAGCATGGAAGTCTGCGTCATCAAGCCCACATCCGTGGAGGACGCCAGGGAGATTACGGAGACGCTCCTGGCCAACCGCACAGTGGTGCTGAACCTGGAAGGGCTGGATGTGGATATAGCGCAGCGCATCATCGATTTCACCAGCGGATCCTGCTTTGCCATAGCGGGGAATCTTCAGAAGATATCCCATTACATTTTCATCATCACTCCGGCCAGCGTGGACATATCCGGCGATTTCCAGGATATCTTCAATGATTCCTTTGAGATGCCGCTGAATACATAGTACATCCGCGGACTTGGCTTGTGCGGAAGCGTATTGCTGACAGAGAGGTACGGTGGAGAAGAAATGTCTGAGAGAATGTCTGTTCTGTTGAATAAAAAGCCCTGCTACGATATCGTGTTCACGAAGGGATTCGGCGGACTGCCGGAGGAGCTTGCCGCCCTGGAATGCGGAACCAGGAAGCTCTGTGTCATTACGGATTCCAAGGTGGATGAGCTCTATGGGGAAGAGGTGCTGCGGCTGCTGGAGGGAAAGTGCGCGAAAGCGGTGAAGTATGTCTTTCCCCAGGGGGAGGCCAGCAAGACCCTGGACACCGTGAGGGACATCTACCGCTTTCTGATTGAGGAGGGCTTTGACCGCAAGGACATGCTCCTGGCCCTGGGCGGAGGCGTCACGGGCGATATCACAGGGTATGCGGCGGCCACCTATCTGCGGGGAATCGATTATGTCCAGATTCCCACCACATTGCTGGCCCAGGCGGACAGCAGCATCGGCGGCAAGACAGGCGTGGATTTCGACGGCTACAAGAACATGGTGGGCGCATTCAAGATGCCCAGGCTGGTCTATATGAACCTGGCGGCCCTCCAGACGCTGGAGGACAGGCAGTATTTTGCCGGATTTGCCGAAGTCATGAAGCACGGGCTGATCAAGGATGCCCCTTTTTATGAATGGCTGATAGAGAACATGTACGAAATCTGCGAGCGGGATCTGACGGTGCTCCAGGAGATGATGGTCCGCAGCTGTAACGTGAAGCGGCTGGTGGTGGAGAAGGATCCCACGGAGCAGGGGGACCGGGCGCTGCTGAATTTCGGCCATACCATAGGCCATGCCATCGAAAAGGCCAGGGGATTCGAGCTGTATCACGGGGAGTGCGTGGCCCTGGGGGCAGTGGCCGCAGCGTATATTTCCTGGAAGCGGGAGCTCCTTGCCATGGAAGAGTATTACGAGATACGGGACATGTTCGTGCCCTTCTATCTCCCCATCTCCGTGGACAAGCTGGATGTGCAGGAGATTCTGCGCCTGACGAAATCCGACAAGAAGATGGAGTCCGGCCAGATTAAGTTCGTGCTGCTGAAAAAAATCGGAAAGGCTGTCATTGACAGGACAGTGACCGATGAGGAAATCATCGCGGCCATCAATGAAATCAATTTCAGCGAAGAGGATGCCCATGCGTAAAGACAGGAATTATGGTTTCTTATGGATAGATATGCTGATCGCGGCGGCGCTGCTGGCCTTCGATCAGTTCACGAAATATCTGGCCATCGTCAATCTTAAAGGGCAGCCGGCCCTGGTGCTGATAGAGGGAGTTCTGGAGCTGCAGTATTTTGAGAACACGGGAATCGCGTTCAGCCTGTTCCAGGAGCGGAAGGTCTTCATCCTGATTACCGGATTCCTGGTGCTGGCAGTGGTTCTGTTCTTCCTGCTCAAGGTGCCCAGGGAGGGGCGGTTCCGGGTGGTGCATGTGCTGATGTCCGTGCTGATCGCCGGGGCTTTGGGCAATATCGTGGACAGGCTCCGGTTCGACTATGTGGTGGATTTCATTTCCTTTGTGCTGATTCACTATCCTATCTTCAATGTGGCCGACTGCTACATCGTGGTATCCGCCATCCTGCTGTTCCTCCTGTTCATTTTCGTCTATAAGGAGGAGGATCTGGAATTCCTGAGCTTCCGGAAAAAGGGACAGACAGAATAGAGGAGATTCCATGGACGAATTCCGTTATGCGGATGAATTCCGCTATGAGATAACTGAAGAATGGGAAGGGGAGCGAATCGATAAGTGTCTTGCCATGCTTATCGATTCTTTGTCGCGCTCCTTTATCCAGAAGCTGATAAAGGAGGAGGCCGTCACGGTGGACGGCGTCCCTGTAAAGGGGAGCTACCGGGTGAAGGCCGAGGAGCAGCTTGCCTTCCTCCTGCCGAAGGCCGTGGAGCCGGATATCCTGCCGGAGGACATCCCGCTGGACATCCTTTATGAAGACAAAGATGTCATCGTTGTGGACAAGCCCAAGGGCATGGTGGTGCATCCGGCGGCGGGCCATTACAGCGGGACGCTGGTGAACGCGCTGCTGTACCACTGCGGGAAGGACCTCTCGGGAATCAACGGGGTCCTGCGGCCCGGCATCGTCCACCGGATCGACATGGATACCACGGGCTCCATCATCGCCTGCAAGAACGACAGGGCGCATGCCTGCATCGCGGCCCAGCTGAAGGAGCACACGCTGACAAGGCGCTATCAGGCAATCTGTCATGGCGTACTGAAGGAGGATGAGGGGATCGTTGACAGGCCCGTTGGCCGCCATCCCGCCGACAGGAAGAAGATGGCTGTGACGGAACGCGGCGGAAAAGCAGCAATCACCCATTACCGTGTGCTGGAGAGATTCAGGAGCCATACCTATATAGAGTGCGTCCTGGAGACCGGGAGGACGCACCAGATCAGGGTGCATATGGCCTCTTTGGGCCACCCGCTGCTGGGGGACGAGCTGTACGGGGGCGATTGGAAGAACATTCCGTGGAAGAAGAGCATCCCCGCCCTTCAGCTCCGGGGGCAGACGCTCCATGCGAAGGTGCTGGGCTTCCGCCATCCCTCCACCGGGGAGTACGTGGAGGTGGACGCGCCTTTGCCGGAGTATTTTCAGCAGTTGTTAAAAATACTTTAACTTTATTTTCTATTGTCTAAATCTTCCAAATGTTATATAATATAATCAGATAAAGGTATTTATTTTGCAATAATGCTTTTATACTCTGAAAAAAGTGAGGTATCAATATGAATACAGTGATTACGATTGGACGGCAATTCGGTTCGGCAGGACGTGAGATCGGCGAAAAGGTAGCGGATTACTTCGGAATCAAATGTTATGACAAAGATTTACTGACCAGGGCCGCCAAGGAGAGCGGGTTCTGCGAGGAGATGATTCAGAACCATGACGAGAGGCCTACCAACTCTTTTCTGTATAACCTGGTCATGGATACCTACTCTTTTGGCTATAACAATTCTTCTTTCGTGGATATGCCCATCAGCCACAAGGTCTTCCTGGCCCAGTTCGACACCATCAAGAAGATTGCGGACGAGGGGCCCTGCGTCATCGTGGGGCGCTGCGCGGACTATGCGCTGGCCGGCCGCACGAATGTAGTGAACCTGTTCATCTACGGCAATGACGAGGCCAAGACTAAGCATGTCATGGAGCGGTACAACTTAAGCGAGAGCAAGGCCAGGGACATGATCGTCAAGAAGGATAAGCAGCGCCAGAGCTATTACAATTACTATTCCTCCAAGAAATGGGGCCGGGCGGACAGCTACGACCTGTGCATCAACAGCAGCGTCCTGGGGGAGGACGGCACCGTGAACCTGATTGTCCAGTATGTGGAAGATTTTGAGAAGAAAAACGGTTGAAGCTATTGACAGAATGAGGCTCCTTGTGCTATGATGTCCTAGTGTGCATGATATGGCTGCATTTATGTAAGGTGTGTGCGCACAAATGCCGCATGGTTCGGTAGAAGCGTGTCCGCAGAGAGCGGATGCCACCAAAGCCAGCGAGTAAAATGAACCTGTCGGTTCATGAATAGGAGGTGCCTAATTATGTACGCAATTATTGTAACGGGTGGAAAGCAGTACAAGGTTTCCGAGGGCGATGTCATCAGGGTCGAGAAGCTCGAAGGGGAAGCCGGCAGCGCCATTACCTTTGACCGTGTCATCGCTGTGAGCGACGAGGGACTGAAGGTAGGCCAGGATGTTGCGAACGCTACTGTATCCGGGACTGTGGTAGAGCAGGGCAAGGGTCGGAAAATCATTGTATACAAGTACAAGAGAAAGACCGGCTATCACAAGAAGAACGGCCACAGACAGCTCTACACAAAGGTCAAAATCGACAAAATCAATGCATAATCGGCTATGACGACTGTAGTGATTTGCAGAGACAAAAAAGGCTCCTACAGAGGCTTCTACTGTATGGGGCATGCGGGATACGCAAAGCGCGGCAGGCCTGATATACTCTGCGCGGCCATATCGGCCCTCACCATCGGCACCATCAATTCCCTGGAGGAACTGGCCGGGGAAAGGCTGGCGGTCACGGAGAATGAGCAGACAGGGTTTTTGAAGTGCGATTTTGAAAGCGTCCTGCAGGAAAAGTCGGGTTTCCTGATGGATTCCATGGTTTTTTCCCTGGAAAACCTGAGCAGGGAATACGGCGATAAGTATTTACAAGTAAAATTCGAGGAGGTGTAGACCATGTTTCGTATGAACCTTCAATTTTTCGCTCATAAAAAGGGAGTTGGTTCCACAAAGAACGGAAGAGACTCTGAATCTAAGAGATTAGGCGCGAAGAGGGCTGACGGACAGTTCGTGAAGGCTGGAAATATCCTTTACAGACAGCGCGGAACCAAGATTCATCCCGGCGTGAACGTAGGGAG
Organism: uncultured Acetatifactor sp.; assembly: GCF_910585425.1. Lineage (GTDB taxonomy): Bacteria > Bacillota > Clostridia > Lachnospirales > Lachnospiraceae > Acetatifactor. The sequence goes on from NZ_CAJUCP010000005.1 coordinate 102,778, forward strand.
AGGCGGAGATGATACTCTGTTCGCAAAGGTGGATGGTATCCTTCGTTTCGAGAGAAAAGGAAGAGACAGAAAGTGTGCTTCTGTCTATCCTGTAGAGGAATAGTTCAATCGGCAGGGACTCCAAACAATCCGTTTGGAGTCCTCGTTTTATGAAAGGTATCGTTTATGTTTGCAGACAGAGCCAAGATATATGTGAGGAGCGGCAAGGGCGGGGACGGCCATGTGTCCTTCCGCCGTGAGAAGTATGTGCCGGCGGGAGGGCCTGACGGCGGGGACGGCGGCAAGGGCGGAGACGTGATCTTCGTGGTGGACGAGGGGCTGAACACCCTGATCGACTTCCGCAATGTCCGAAAGTACAAGGCGCAGGACGGAGAGCCCGGCGGCAAACGAAACTGCCGGGGCAAGGATGGCAGCGACATCGTGCTGAAGGTGCCTCCCGGGACGGTCATCAAGGAAGCGGCCAGCGGCCAGGTCATCGTGGACATGTCCGGCGACAACCGTCAGGTCACGCTCCTGAAAGGCGGACGCGGCGGCAGCGGGAACCAGCACTATGCCACCAGCACCATGCAGGCCCCCACCTACGCCCAGCCGGGACGTCCGGCAAAGGAGCTGGAGATTCTGCTGGAGCTGAAGGTCATCGCGGATGTAGGCCTGGTAGGGCTGCCCAACGTGGGCAAATCCACATTTCTGGCCAGGGTCACCAACGCCAAGCCGAAGATTGCGAATTATCATTTCACCACCCTGAATCCCAATCTGGGCGTGGTGGACCTGGACGGCACCAACGGATTCGTCATCGCGGACATTCCGGGGCTGATTGAGGGAGCCTCGGAGGGGATTGGGCTGGGGCATGAGTTCCTGCGCCATATCGAGCGCACCAAGGTGATCATCCATATCGTGGATGCGGCCGGTACGGAGGGGCGCGACCCCATTGAGGATATCTACGCCATCAATAAGGAGCTGGACGCCTACAATCCGGATATCGCCAGGCGGCCCCAGGTCATTGCCGCCAACAAAATCGACGTGATCTACGACCGGGACGACAGCCCCGTGAATGCCATCAAGGCGGAATTCGAGCCAAAGGGGATTCCGGTATATCCTATCTCCGCGGTCAGCGGAGAGGGCGTGAGAGAGCTGCTGTACCATGTGAACGGGATGCTGGAGGAGCTTGGAAACGAGGTCACTGTATTCGAACAGGAGTTCTTCCCGGAGCAGACAGCCGCCAATCAGAATGACCCCTATACTGTGGAGTACGATGCCGCGAAAGACGAGTACGTGGTGGAGGGCCCCCGGGTGGAGAAGATGCTGGGATACACCAACCTGGACAGCGAGAAAGGCTTCGCTTTCTTCCAGAATTTCCTGAAGACCAACGGCATTCTGGAGCAGCTGGAGGCGCTGGGGATCCAGGACGGCGATACCGTCCGCATATACGGGCATTCCTTTGACTATTATAAATAACGAAGGTGAATAATCATGACAATGACGAGCAAGCAGAGAGCGTATCTGAAAAGCCTGGCCAGCAATCTGAAGCCTGTCTTCCAGGTGGGGAAGGCCAGCCTTACCCCAGAGCTGACAGCGGCTATAGAGGAGACATTCAACAAAAACGAGCTGGTGAAGATCGCGGTGCTGAAGAACTGTGCGGACGACCCCAATGAGATAGCGGAGATGGTGGCGGGGCGGACCCATTCCCAGGTGGTGCAGGTCATCGGCAAGCGGATCGTGCTGTATAAGCCGGACAGGGACAAGCCCAAAATCGTGCTTCCCAGATGATTTTCAGATAAAAGGGGAGGCAGGCAGAGGAAAATGAAGAAGAGTATCCATACGGAAGAAGAGCATTCCATGGAGGAAACGCCTTCCATGGGAACGAGACGGATAGGCCTTATGGGAGGGACATTCAACCCCATCCATGTGGGACATCTGATGCTGGCGGAATGGGCGCTGGATGCGCTGAAGCTGGACGAGGTGTGGATGGTTCCCGCAGGGATGCCCTATATGAAAGCCGCGCAGAATATCCTGCCCGGTGTGGAGCGGCTTCGGATGACGCAGCTTGCCGTCAGGGGCAACGACCGTTTCAGATGCCTTGACTTGGAGGTGAAGCGGCAGGGGTATACCTATACCTGCGAGACCCTGGAGGAGCTGCGCGGGAAATATCCGGAGGATGCGTTTTTCTTCATCGCCGGGGCCGACTGCCTGTTCTCCATCGAGAAATGGAAGGCGCCGGAGCGGATTTTCGCCAACTGCACTCTGGTGGCCGCAGTCCGGGGAGAGAATACCCTGCCGGAGATGGAGGCGAAAAAGCGCGAACTGGAGGAGCGGTTCTGCGAGGGGCGGGAGATCGTGCTGCTCCCCTTTCTTCATATGTCCATTTCCTCCACGGAAATCCGGGAGCGCGTCCGCAGGGGACAGAGCGTCAGGTATATGGTGCCCGACGATGTATTAGCATATATCAGAGAAAAGGGATTTTACCGTGAAAAAAGCGAATAGTTTGAAGAAGCTCAGAAGAGCTATGGAAAAGGTACAGGACAGCAAACGCTTTGAGCATACCTTAGGGGTGGAATACACGGCGGCGGCGCTGGCCATGCGCTACGGCTGCGATATCAGGGACGCGCAGATTGCCGGTCTGCTCCACGACTGCGCGAAATGCCTTACGGACGAGAAACGCCTTTCCATCTGTAAAAAGAATAAGATTCCCGTCACGGCGGTTGAGAAGAAGAACCCTTTCCTGCTCCACGCAAAGGTGGGGGCCTATCTTGCCTATCAGAAGTATGGCGTCAGCAATCCGGATATCCTGAACGCTATCCGCAGCCATACCACAGGCAGGCAGAATATGAGCACTCTGGAGAAAATCGTCTTTATCGCCGACTATATCGAGCCGGGCAGGACGCACGCGGCAAATCTGGCGGAAATCAGAAAGCTCGCCTTTCTGGATCTGGACAAGGCCTTTGTCCGTATCCTGGCGGATACGCTGGACTATCTGAAGGATACCGGCAACGAAATCGACCCTAAGACGGAAGAGACATGGAAATATTATAAAAAATGACGGGAGGATTTTATGGATAATAAAAACGCAAAGGAAATGGCCCGGATGGCCATCCATGCGCTGGAGGACAAGAAGGCGGAAGACATCCGCGTCATCGACATCAGCGAGGTTTCTGTCATTGCGGATTACTTCATCATTGCCAGCGGCTCCAACAGGAACCAGATCCAGACCCTGTGCGACAATGTGCAGGAGACCTTGGGTCGGGCTGGATATCCGGAGCGGCAGACGGAAGGATATCAGACGGCGAACTGGATTCTATTGGATTTCGGCGATCTGATCGTCCACATCTTCGACAGGGAGAACAGGCGCCTGTACGATCTGGAGCGCATCTGGAGAGACGGCAAGCAGATGGAGATACAGGATCTGGAAGCCTGAGAGAGTGTGACAGAACTTTACAGCTTAATCAAAGCAGGCAAATCACAGCCAAAAAAGGAAGCCCTTGGTTCGGACAATCCGGCCAGGGCCTCCTTTTTTCGTTACACTGATTCCTCTCTGTTGCCAAGGTGCATATAAAAGCTGATCAGATAGAGTCCGCAGAGGCCTACGATTGCGTAGACGATTCTGGAAAGCCACGACATATCGCCAAAGATAAAGGCTACCAAATCGAAGCGGAATATGCCAATCAAAGCCCAGTTGATTGCACCGATGATGGCAATGGTAAGGGCAGTACCGTCCAAAAATTTATTTCCCATTTGTCTCCCTCTTTTCTGCGCGGCATTTAAAGTCCCGGCTATACTAATATCTGCAATAAAGAACGATTTATGCATTGCTTTCAAATGCGCAGATCTGAAATTTTTGGCAGAGCTGAGACAAATCCTGAAAAATCAGCGATAAAAACGGAATACGCCGAACACCTTGCCCAGAATCTGGCAGTCATCCACGATGATGGGCGTCATGGAGTCATTCTCGGGCTGCAGGCGGATATGCCCGTCTTCTTTATAAAATGTCTTCACCGTGGCGGAATCGTCAATCAGGGCCACCACAATCTCCCCGTTGCTGGCCGTGCTGCAGGCGTTGACAAAGACCCTGTCGCCATTGAAGATTCCCGCATTGACCATGGAATCGCCCCGGACATTGAGCACGAAGGACTCGCCGCTTGGCACCAGGTCCGCCGGTACAGGGAAATAATCCTCGATATTCTCCTCCGCAAGGATAGGCTGCCCTGCGGCCACATTGCCGATGATGGGAAGGTTCACCATCTCCGTGCGTATCATCTGAAAGCTGTCGTCACAGATTTCGATGGCCCTGGGCTTGGTAGGGTCTCTGCGGATATAACCGTTCTTCTCCAGCGTCTCCAGATGGGAATGGACGGAAGAGGTGGACTTTAAGCTCACGGTCTCACAGATTTCACGAACTGTAGGCGGATAGCCTTTCTTCAGTATCTCATCCTTGATGTAATCGAGTATTTCCTGCTGCTTGGCTGATATCTTTCCAGATGCCATATATTTACCTCCTGTCAAAGCCGTTTTATTATCCTGTTCATTTGCTATCTCAAGCTTATCACAAATGAGAGAAAAAAGCAAACATATATTCCAAAAATATGTTCGCTTTTTATTGACAAACAAATGTTCTTGTATTATAATTCAAAACAGAACAGATGTTCCGGAACATATGAGCGTTTCGGGGACAGGGAGGAGAGCAGAATCATGAGAGGGCAGAAGAGCGTCAGCAGGATGAACAACGGGGAACTGAGGTTTTACAGATGTATGCTGAGGCTGCGCAGAGAGCGCCGCCGTCGCTTGCTGATTTCCATGTTCGCCATGCTGGCGATTACCTGTGTCATCATAACAGGCAGCATATATTATTCTTCTATAAAGAGCCATGCCGGTAGCGGCTTTAAATATTATACCAGCATTACCGTTGAGACGGGCGAGACCCTCTGGAGCCTCGCCGACGATTACATTGATTATGAGCATTATAAGGACAAGAACAGGTATATCGCCGAGGTCCAGAGCATCAACCACCTGGACGGCTCCTGTACGCTCATGGCCGGACAGACATTGGTCGTCCCCTATTATTCCGATGAATATGTGGAATAGTCCCTAATTTTTTCCGGAGGGCTTCTCCCGGAGCTTTACGTACTGGGCAGCCCGGCGGCGGTTGGCATCCTGCTGGGCGGCATAATGCTTTCGTGTGGTGTTGACATCCTTATGGCCGAGGACATCCGCCACCAGGTAGATATCGCCTGTCTCCTGGTAGAGATTCGTGCCGTAGGTGCTCCGCAGCTTGTGTGGCGTAATCTTCTTGAGGGTGGTCACCCTGGAGGCATATTTCTTGACCAGGTTCTCCACGGCCCGGACTGTCATCCTGCGGTTCTGCAGAGAAAGGAACAGTGCGTTTTCATGGCCATCCAGAGGAATGATCTGTTCCCGTTCCTCCAGATAGTCCAGGAGCGCGGTCTCCACCTCCTCGCCGAAATAGACCACAGCCTCATACCCGCCCTTTCGGCGTATCTTGATGCCGCATACGTCAAAGTTGACATCCTGGAGATCCAGCCCCACGCATTCCGATACACGGATGCCGGTTCCCAGGAGCAGGGTCAGCAGGGCCACGTCCCTTATTTTTGTCTTTTTATGATATTCCAGTTCCTTTTTGGTAAGCTTGGTGCCGTCCTCCACCTGATCCAGCAGGATTGCCACCTCATTGGGCTCCAGGCGTATGATTTCCTTGTCGTGGAGCTTTGGCAGGGACACAAGGGCGGCAGGATTGTTCTTGAGCATCTCAGCCTTGTAGAAATAATTGTAGAAGCTGCGCAGCGCGGCCAGCTTTCTGGATTTTCCCCGCTCCGCGTTTGTGATGTCCTTGCCGTCCTTCTGGTACAGGGACATATATTCCAGGTATTCCTCGATATCGAGATGTGTCAGCTCGTCCAGAATCGAAAAGGGGAAGTCCCTGATTTCGATTTTCCTGCAAAGGGCGTTCTGCTCATGGAGATATTCAAAGAACAGCCTGATATCGTAGGCGTAGGCCAGTCTGGTGCGGGCGGAGGTGTATTCCTCGATTCCCCGGAAGAAGGTCTTGCAGAAAGGGGGAAGGGTCTCCAGCACGGCCCTCATCTTCAGGATATTTTGTTTGTTCTGTTCGTCATGGTAATTATGTTCATTTAAAACTGCCATCGGTTCCCCAACCTTTCATTAATGAAGAAATGCCTTCATTGCTGTTTCGAATTGCCGTGAACATCCGCTCCTTTACCCCGGGATTTTCCTGGTTCAACTGACGGAGCAGATTCTTTACATACTCGCGTTTGGTATATCCGTCTGCGGGACAGGGGCTCTTTACTACAGGTACGTTATACTTATGGACGAAGCCGATGACATCCGCTTCATTCATGTACAGCAGAGGGCGGATGACCGTGAGCTGCATCCTGTCCAGGTATGTGACCGGGGAAAAGGTATGGAACCTGCCCTCGAAGATAAGGGACATCAGCATGGTCTCCACCACATCGTCCTTGTGATGGGCGTAGGCGATTTTTTGGCACCCTGCCTCCTTGATGGCCTGGTTCAGAGCGCCCTTGCGCATCTTGGCACAGAGAGAGCAGGGGTTGTCCTCCTTACGCTGCTCAAAAATTATCTGGGCGATATCCGTCTGTACAATGGTGTATTCCACTTCCAGTTCCTGGCACAAATCCTTAATCTTATCCAGATTGAGGTTCTGGAAGCCCAGGTCTACCGTGACGGCATGGATGTCGAAATGTTTCGGGTAGAATCGCCTCAGGCTGTGGAGCGCATACAAAAGCGTAAGGCTGTCCTTGCCGCCGGAGATGCCGATGGCAATCTTATCCCCCTCCTCTATCATCTGATAGTCGTCCACTGCCTTGCGGACATAGCTTAATACCTGCTGTAGTTTCATATGTTCCCTGCTCTTTCCTGATTAGTTTTCTCGTTCCATATTATTTTAGTATGTTTAAGAAATAAAGACAATAGGTAATTTAGGGAGTTCCCATTATATTTTATTTCCGATTGGATATACTTTTATCAGGGCATTTTTATAGAAGAAAGACATTCCGTGCAGGAAGGGTATTCATGGTACAATTTAAGGAGGAATCAAATATGGTGAAATTTGCGGAAAGTGTTACAAAGGACAATCTGATGAGGGCTTTCGCCGGGGAGAGCCAGGCGAGAAACCGATATACCTTCGCCGCCTCACAGGCAAAGAAAAACGGCTTGTATGTCATCAGCGCGATTTTTGGCTATACGGCTTCTCAGGAAAAGGAGCATGCGGAAATTTTCTACAATCATTTAAAGGATCTGGCAGGGAGCACCATTACCGTGGATGGCGGCTATCCCGTGGACATCTCGGATGATGTATGGCATCTTTTGGATAAGGCCCAGCACAATGAGTATGAGGAGCATGACCCCATCTACAGGTCTTTCGGGGAAACCGCGAAGAAGGAAGGCTTTGACCAGATAGCGTCCTCTTTTCTGCAGATAGCGCAGATTGAAAAGGTTCATGGAGACCGCTTCGGAAGATATGCCCAACTGCTCAAGGAGGGCAAGCTCTTTGTGTCGGATGTGGAAGAGGAGTGGATGTGCCTGAACTGCGGTTTTGTGTTCAAGGGGACAAAGGCGCCTAAGACCTGTCCGGTTTGCCGCCATGACCAGGGGTATTTCATCCGTTTTGAACTGTCGCCTTTTGAGGGAAGAATCTGCTAGGATTTGCCGGGAAATTTACCGGGATATAAAATTTATGTAGAAATAAGAAAATTTTTGGAAATCTTTGGAAAGCCCACTTGTTATGCGGAGAAATTAAGTGTATTATAATGAAAGAAGTGCATTCCATTGGAAGAAGTGTATTCCAATGAAGAAGAGCATTCCAATGAAGAAGAGCATTCATATGAAGATGCATTCCAGATAAAAGGCATTCCATGGCAGATTGCATTTGGGGAAGCTTACAAGAAAGGGCACCTGTATGAAATTCAATAAAGACAGTAAATATATTCGATGGGGATTGACAGCCTTTGCCGTCATAGCAGGAGGAATCACTTTTTATTATTTCATTTTCCACAGCACGAACATCAAGCTGGGCATCGGCAGGATACTCGATATCCTGAAACCGGTTCTGTTTGGGCTGGCCACGGCATATCTATTGACTCCTGTATTGAATTTTGTAGAGAACAGGGCCCTGATACCGCTTCTGGATAAATGCAGCATAAAGAGAAGCAGAAGACGCAGGTTATTCGTCAGGGGAACCGGCATATTGATTACGGCCTTCTTGTTCGTGGCGTTAATCTATATGCTGGTTTCCATGCTGATTTCGCAGATTATCCCCAGCGTGCAGGGCATCATCGACAACTTTGATTCCTACAGCTCCAATGTCACGGCGTGGATCGAGCAGACCCTGGAGGACAATCCGGAGATTGGCAGCTATGTGACGAAGACTTTCGACCAGATGGAAGACCAGATCAACGATTTGATCAAAAATATCCTCCCGAATACCGCCTCGCTGATCAAGACAGTCTCCCTCAGCGTAATCAGCGTAATCGACGTCCTGTGGGATTTCATCATCGGGTTCATCATATCGATTTATGTGCTTGCGAACAAGGAGCGCTTCGCGGCCCAGGCAAAGAAGTCGGCATACGCTTTATTTGAACAGGATACGGCCAATATTGTGATTCGGAATTTCCGCTTTACCCACAGGACGTTTATCGGTTTCCTGAGCGGAAAAGTTCTGGATTCCATAATAATCGGCATCCTGTGCTTCGTCGGTACGTCTCTCATGGGCACGCCCTATGCCATGCTGATAAGCGTGATTATCGGATGTACGAATATCATTCCTTTTTTCGGGCCGTTTCTGGGCGCGATTCCCAGCACTGTCCTGATTTTCGTAGTAGACCCCATGCATCCGCTGAACTGCGTCTATTTCGCGCTGTTCGCCCTTGCGCTCCAACAGTTTGACGGCAATATCCTTGGCCCCAAGATACTGGGCAATTCCACCGGCCTGACCGGATTTTGGGTCATTTTTGCAATCACCTTCTTCGGAGGCCTGTTGGGCGTATTCGGGATGATTGTAGGAGTGCCTATCTTCGCTGTCATCTATGCGGCCGTAAGGGCCTTCGTCAATACGAAGCTGGAAAAGAAGCATCTGCCGAAAGATACAAACCAGTACGAATCTGTGGAATACATAGACGAGAAGGGGATACATCCCATGGTTCCGGAAGGAAAAGCGGCCAGGCAGGTCAATGGATTCCACATCAACAGGGGAGAAATGCGTTCCCAGGATAAAAAGACGAAAGTTGACGATAAAGACAAATGAGATTTCTAGTACAGAGAGTGAAAGAAGCCGATGTGACCGTAGACAATCAGGTCATCGGAAGAATCGGGCAGGGCTTTTTGGTGTTCGCAGGCATCAGCGCCGCTGACGTGGAAGGGCCTTCCCCTGAGAAAATAGCGGATAAGATGGTAAAGAAGCTGCTGGGGCTGCGGATTTTCAGCGATGAGAACGACAAGACCAATCTGGACCTGAAATCCGTGGGGGGACAGCTTCTTATCATTTCTCAGTTTACCCTCTATGCGGATTGCCGGAAAGGCAACAGACCATCCTTCGTAAACGCTGCGCCTCCTGACGCGGCAAACAGAATCTACGAATATATCCTGAAAAAATGCAGGCAGGAGATACCGATAGTGGAAAGCGGAAGCTTTGGCGCACACATGAATGTCTCCCTGGTCAATGACGGACCCTTCACAGTAATCCTAGACTCTAATGAATTAAACCTTCAATAGTCTATAGTTTAACGAATAGTTGAGCGCCCGGACTACAGTCTGCCCATGCGGGCAACGAGCTCAACTATTCGTTAAACTATCCTTTTGCGAATAGTTGGATGCAGCACCCCATCACCCCTCCGCAAAGAAATAAGCCGCCATCTGTGCCCGCGAGCTGAAGCTTTCGGTTTCCAGCAACCGTTTGATTTCTTCTTTGGTATAGAATCTGGCTTCAATCTGTTCGTTTTCCGAAGTGTGGTCCTCGAAATCGCCTTCGGCCTCCACAAAGGCGATGTAGGTGGTTGTATCGGAAATGGCGACGGCTGCAAAGGACGGGGGCAGAATCTTTTTTATTTTTTTGACTTTCAATCCGGTTTCCTCATAGAGCTCCCTTGCGACGCATTCCTCAATGGATTCGCCGGGCTCCAGCATTCCGGCACACAGGTTGTATATCGTGCGGTTGACGCCCATTCGAAATTCATGGAGCAGGAGCATCCTGTCCCCATAGGTGGCTACAATGGACACACCGCTTGGCTTGCCGCCAACGTCCTCTATGCCGGCGAGTTCCCGGCGGCTGACCATTTCGTACTTCTTTTCCCTGCCAGCCTTATTCCGATAAGTAAGTTCATAGTTCTTCAGATATTTTCCGTCCCTGACCTTTTCAAATTTTGTCAATTCCATGAAATTGGAAGCCTCCTTATATAATGTAATATTCTCAGAATCTCTAAGCCTTATTTTATGCGGCTTTCCAGACTCCTTGGAATGCTCTTCTTCCATTTTATAAATTCCCCCACTTTTTCAAAAAGCTATTGACAAACCTTTTCTTCCATATGAAAGCTTTTCTTCAATTAGGAGACAGCTTTACAATACATCCGAAAAATGAAGCTGTTCCCGCAGCGGCTTGCTGATTTTTTTCCGGGTAATCTCCACCAGCCCCAGCGGCGTCATGTCTACAACCGTAGTCTTTACCTTGTCCCGCTTTACAAGGGACTTCAGTACATAGAGTAGCTGCGCATTGTCGCCGGGCGACTGCATGTTTATGAAATCCACGATGATAATGCCTGAAAGATTCCGCAGTCGAAGCTGGAACGCCACTTCTTCCGCCGCCTCCAGATTGATGCTGCGGTATGTGTCCTCAGGATTCTTCCCATCCTCGCACTTCCCGGAATTCACGTCGATGACTGTCAGGGCCTCCGTGGGCTCTATGACCAGATAGCCGCCTGATTTCAGCCATATCCTGGTCTCCAGCGCCGGTTTCAGCTTCCCCTCGATGCCATACAGCGCGGAAAGGGAAAGCATGCTGTCCTGGTACAGACGCACCGGGACATCCAGGGCATTCTCCTTCTCATAGTGCATAATCTGCTCATAAAGCGGCTTCTGATCCGTGATGATTTCCCATGATGGGGCCTCTTCGGATGCCGCGCCAAAGGCATTGAACGAAAACTGCATCAGCGTGGCTTCCACCTCTGTATTCGCCTTTCTCAGACAGGAAAAGCAGTTCCGGTATCTGGCAAAATAAAGCAGCCTGATATACTGTGCGGCCAGGTCGTAGAAATGCTCCAGCAGCTCTTCCGCACTCTCCTGTTCCTCCGCCTTTGTACGGACAATCATTCCGGTGAAAGGGAGGACAAAGGACATGAGTTCGACGCTTTCGGATTTCAGACGGCTCAGCCAGGCATCCGACAGAAGCGCCTGACATTCCTGTACCAGGCAGTCGCCCTGGTCTGTGTCCAGGATTCCTGCCTCCCGCAACATCCTGTGCAGGAGCTCCCTTCGCTTTTTGCCGAGTTTTGTGGAGTAGCATACTCTCTTTGAACCCATTGTCAGCACAAAATACTCATTGGACAGGGATATCTGGGTGGTCACGGAGGCCCGTTTCGACTTCTGGGCATCCCGGGTGACCTGGACAAGGATTTCATCTCCCTCCAGGAGCCGCCCATCGGCGATACGGTTCAAGGGGGCATTCCAGGACGGCACCGCATTGATTTCCTTCAGGGAGAGGAAGCACAGCTCCCCTTTTTCGATTTCCACAAAGCAGGCATTGATGTTCTTGACTATGTTCTTTACTTTGCCGATGTAGACGGAGCCTATCTTGCTGGGAATTTGGGGGAAAAAGGATGCCTCCACCAGGCGGTTGTTCTGTATGGCCAGAGCGCAGCGCTGTCCGCGATAGGATGTGAAAAGCAGCTTCCCCTGGTCTGTAGTCTTCCGCAGCGTCGTCTCTTCTTCCGTAAGGGTTACAGAGGATTTTGGCGCAATGCTTCTGCTCATGTCATCAATCTCCTTTGCCTTCCAGAGAATGTATTTCCACGGAATGCTCTATTCCGACCGCGTCCAGGGGGACAAGCACACGCTCTGATGTAACAAGTATCCGCTCCGATGCAGCGGCATCATGGGAGGAGGGCATTTCGGCGTACACCTCTTCCCTGGTAATCATAAGCGCATTTTCCTGCAGGCTTTCCCCCTGTTCCGCAAGCATTGCCGCTATCACCTGGACAGGCTTGATATTTCCGCTGCTGGAGGCATCTACCAGCATGCGGATGACCAGGCGGCTGCCGGTCTGTCCCTCTTCCATGCAGGAGTCCTCCATGCAGGCGGCAAGCTGAAAGATGCCGGGCCTGATGTCCACCTCCCGGTTTCCTTTCTTCGTCTCCTTGGTGACCAATATCTGCTCCCTGGCCAGAAAGGCCGGCAGGGCCGCGGCCAAATCCGCCACAGGCTCACTGCCTTCGCGGAAGCGCACTGTGTAAGCCGCCGCTGCCACGCTGGCCATGGCGTTTCCTGCGGTATCCGGCAGCGCCTTCACGGATGTGACCTCTATTCCGGGCACGCTGACGGCATTCAGCCGCTCCAGGACGTCTGCGCAGGAGGTGATGGAATGGACTTCTATATCCATATATTCCCCATTGCTGGTCAGCCCTACGCCGAGAGGAGCGGCGAAGGCCATGACCTGATGGGGGCTGAAGCCCCTGGAATACACCACATCGACCTGCGCCCTGCGTATGGCTTTTTGAAAGAAGCGCATGACATCCAGATGTCCGGTATAGCGGACAGGGCCATATTTTCTGAACTTAATACGGAGTCTCATAAGAATGTGTCCTTCCCGGGAGTGTCTCTCCCTGTTGCTGGCTGTCGTGTCGGCTGAATGCGGCACTGCGGAAAATGGCGGTGCCGCATCCCGGCGTATATCCGGGACAGCGCCTGGCTTATCTGGGCTCGAAGCAGATGCCTCCTCCGAACCTGGCAGCGCCGCAGCCCTGACATTTCTGCTTGCAGTTCTCGGAGGTCTCTTCCCGCTTCGCCTTTTCCCACTCCCGCTTCAGAAATTCCTTCGTGACGCCGCAGTCGATGAAGTCCCAGGGAAGAATCTCGTCCAGAGGCCTTTCCCTGTGGGTATAGAAATGGACAGTGAGGCCGCATTCCTCCATGGCCTCCAGCCATCTGTCATTGTCGTAATATTCTCCCCAGGCGTCATAGAAGCCGCCCTTTTCATAGACCCTGCGGATGACGTCGCACAGCCGCCTGTCGCCTCTGGCCAGAACTCCCTCCATGACGCTGGCATCGGCCTCGTGCCAGTTGTATTTGATGCTCTTCTGGTTCAACTGTTCGGAGATGGCGGTCCTGGTCAGATAGGCCTTGTCCAGGAAGTCCTCTTTGGTGCACTGGGCCGCCCACTGGAAGGGGGTAAAGGGCTTTGGCACGAAAAAGGAGGTGCTGGCTACGATTTGCACTCTCCCGCCCGCCCTGCGCTCCTTGGGGACAGTATCAAAATAGGTGGCCGCAATCTTGTTGGAGAGCTCCGCGATTCCCCGGATATCCTCCTGGGTCTCCGTGGGCAGCCCCAGCATGAAGTAGAGCTTTACCCTGGTCCAGCCTCCCTCGAAGGCCAGCGCGGCCCCCTTTAAGATGGCTTCCTCCGTGAGGCCCTTGTTGATGACGTTCCGAAGGCGCTGGCTCCCCGCCTCCGGCGCGAAGGTCAGGCTGGATTTCTTCACGTCCTGGACCTTGCTCATGACATCTAGGGAGAAAGCGTCGATGCGCAGGGACGGCAGGGAGATGTTCACATGCCTCTTGCTGCACTCCTCTATCAGGAAATCCACCAGCTCCGGCAGCCTGGAGTAATCGCTGGAGCTTAAGGAGCTTAAGGAAATCTCCTCATATCCGGTGCCGTCCAGCATCTCCAGGGCATATTTCTTCAGGGTCTCCACGTCCCTCTCCCTGACAGGGCGGTACAACTGGCCTGCCTGGCAGAAGCGGCAGCCCCGGATGCAGCCACGCTGGATTTCCAGCACCAGGCGGTCCTGGGTGACCTTGATGAAGGGGATGACGGGCTTAGTGGGGTAACAGGTATCCGTCAAGTCCATGACGATTTCCTTCATAATGGTATCCGGGATGCCTTCTTCCAGGGGGAAGAACCGCTCTATGGTGCCGTCCTCCCTGTAGGTGACATCGTAGAAGCGCGGCACATACAGGCCGGGAAGCTTCGCCGCCCTGCGCAGGAATTCCACCCGCCCCAGGTTCCGATCCCGGCAGTCCTCATATAAGGTAATCAATTCACGGTATCTCGTCTCCCCCTCTCCGATGTAGAATATATCAAAAAAATCCGCCAGGGGCTCCGGATTGTAGGAACAGGGCCCGCCGCCGATGACGATGGGGCAGTCTTCTCCCCTGTCAGTCGCTTTTAAGGGAATCTGGGCCAAATCCAGCACCTGGAGCACATTGGTGTAGCACATCTCGTACTGCAGCGTGATGCCCAGAAAGTCGAATTCCTTTACGGGATCCTGGGATTCCAGCGCGAACAGGGGGATGTGACGGCTGCGCATGATGGCATCCAGATCCACCCAGGGGGAATAGACCCGCTCGCACCATACATCCTCCATGGAATTGAACATGTCATACAGAATCTGTATCCCCAGATGGGACATGCCGATTTCGTACACATCCGGAAAACACATGGCGAACCGGACCTTCACTTCCTCCGGATCCTTCATGACTGAATTGTACTCGCCGCCTATATACCGGACGGGCTTCTCTATGCTCATCAGGATATCATCGCTCAGCGCCAGCTTCCGGGGAGCGCCCTTCCCGCATTCTGTAGAATGTTCCCGTGCAACAGCCGTCATACTTTTCTCTCCTTTTGGATCAGCCTAAAAGCTATTTCCATATCTCTTTCATCCGTTTCACATCCGCGCCGGTAATCTCCCGGTCAGAGTAGCGGGCCTGCTCGTACAGATCCGCCATGCCGTTTACATCCAGCTTCCGCTCCCACTCTCTGGCGGTGTAAAGCCCAAGGCCGGACTTGTCCCCGGCATCCATCCTGGCGGTGGCGGCGGTCAGCTTCTTTTTATAAAGCTTCCGGATCCGCTCCCTGGGGGAAAGCGCGGTGAACAGCCCGGATATTTTTTTGTCCCTGTTTTTCTCTATCTCACATTTCTCCCGGAAGTCGTAGGCCTCTCCTGTCTGAATCTCCTGGTCCTGATAACGGAATACCATGTATTTCTGGACTAATTTAAACAGTTTCCAGAGCAGCACCCCTACGCCGATCAGGGCGGCGGCCCCGAAGAGGACGATGGCGATGAACTCCAGGACCTCCCAGAGCCAGAAGGGCTCCTCCCCGGGCGGCAGCCCCATGGCCCCCATATTCCCGGAGGGCATTTCCGCCGGCGCGATCTCCGCCACCTCCTCTGAATGGGAGCCCCGGGAGAACAGGAAGCGCAGGAATTTCAGCAACAGATCCCCTATGGGCCTGAGGATTCCGGCCAGCCATTCGAACTGTGTGCTGAGCACCAGGATGCCTATCCCCGCCAGGGTATATCCCAGAACCAGGCCCATGCCGGAATGGAACATTTCAGCCGCCGGAAGGAAGCCGGCGCTGCTTTTGTTCATGGACAGGAAGTCCAGATAATGGTCCATGAAATAAATGACGAAATAGAGCGCGATGACTCCGATCAGAGTAATGTTGTAGTAATTCTCCCAGCCCCTTGTGCCCTGATAATACTGGAACAGCGCAGTGACGGCCGACAGCACCACTCCCACCGCCAGGGGCATGCCCTCGGAATATACGGTGCTGTGCTTCAGGCGCAGCAGAAGGGAATGGATGATATAGCCGATGACACAGGCCGTGCAGGCGACCCTGGTCAGAATCGACTGGCCGGATAGGGCGAAAACCAGAACAGCCGTGCCCAGATGGGCCAGCAGGAACAGGAGGAGATTCCTCACCTTGCAGCGGAACACGAAGAAGGCCAGGGGAATCAGGCTGCACAGTGCCCACAGGGCCAGGCTGGGGTCTCCTGTTCCGAGAAGCTTCTTCATCACTCCCATGACCGTCAGAAGCAGGGGGAACAGCATCCAATGGTTCATCTGCTCTGTCAGGAATTCATTAACGATTTCAATCCGCTTTATATTCATTGGAATCCTTTCTTCCATGGAATGCTCTTTGGAATGCTCTTTCTTCCATGGAATGCCCTTTCTTCCATTATAATGCCTTTCATGCCTCAAAATAAATGACTTCAATCCGTTTCTGAAGCTCCGGCGGGAGCTCCGGCTCCTTATTGCCCAGCACAGGGTAGAACCAGGTGAACGGATTGCCGGTCTCCTCATACCGGTCCAGGAGCGCCACGAAGTCATCGTACTGGTTGGGGGCCACGAAGCAGGTGTAGGCCCCTTTGGACTCCTGGAACAGCTTCTCCTCGAAGGTCTCCACGAAGCCTGCGGTCGGCTGGGCGGTATCGATCCTGGCCAGGGCGCGGTAGATGAAATCCATCTGCCCTTCGCTGGCCTTGCTGTCCACGCTCAGGGGCTGGTGGGTCAGGATGTCCACGCCGTTCCCGTAACAGGAAATCTGCATCCCCTGCTGCAGGAAATGGAGGCACAGCGATACTACGATCCGCAGGGACATTTCCACGGCCTCCTCTTTTTTCAGGATATTGTCGTCCTGAATGTTGAAGAAGATGCGGACGCTCTTCAGGGAGGTATAGCCCATCTGGTTCACTTTGAAGTCCCCTGTCTTGGCGGTGGCCTTCCAGTTGATGCTGCGCATGTCATCGTAGGGCTGGTACTCCCGGATGCCCCGGTATTCAAAGGGATCCTCCAGGAGATGGCGCCTGGTGAGCATCTCCCCGTTCAACTGGACGAAGGACTGGCGCAGCCTCCTGCTGTCATAGGGCTTCGGATATACGTAGAGCTCCGCCCTGACAGGCTGGTCCGCAACCATCTGCCCGAGGAAGAACAGATCGGACGCCACCAGACTGATCTCGTCTATGGTATAATACCCTCTTTTTCCCCCGGTAAACCGCAGGGTGCGGGTCACTCTCTCGCCGCCGCTGATGCGGAATACGTCATTGCGGTAATACTGATCCGTGGTGCGGGAGCCTTTCTCGTTGCCGAATATCAGGTGCCTGTCCGTCTTGAACTTCACCTTCAGCATGGACAGGGGGAGCCTTTTTCTGTTTTCGATGATTTCCCTCAGCTCTCCCTGCTCTCCCTCAAAGATATGGTTCGTCCCGAAGCTGAGGGAAATCCCCAGGTGCTTCTGCCAGAGCTTTTCGTAAAGACGCCTCTGGGCGATGAAAAGGAGGTAGGCGATAAGGCCGATTCCCAGTAGTTTGATCATTTCAATACCTCATCTTTACGCACGAAACTCCTCGGTGGGCACAGGGATGTTTCCAAGTATCTGCTCCATCCATTTCACGGCATTCTCCGTGCCGCCGGAGCCATAGCCCAGCACGATCCTGTGGGCCAGCACGGGAACCACCAGCGCCTTGATGTCGTCCGGGGCCACATAGTCCCTGCCGTCCAGATAGGCATAGGCCTTTGCGCAGCGCAGCAGCGCCAGGTTCCCCCGGGGGCTTACGCCCATGACGACCTGCTCTCCCGTCCTGGTGGCCTCCACGATGTCCACCATGTATTCCTGCACGCATTTATGTACGAAAATCCGTCCAGCCTCCTCTCTGGCCGCGGCCAGCTCCTCCAGGGTCAGGACGCTTTCCAGCTCTGCCAGGGGCTCCTTATCCATGTATTTCTCCAGGATGGCCAGCTCCTCGGCCCTGTCCGGCAGACCCATGGAAAGCCGCATCATGAAGCGGTCCATCTGGGCCTCGGGCAGGGGGAAGGTTCCCGTGGTCTCCACCGGGTTCTGGGTGGCGATGACGAAGAAGGGCTTCCCGGGCACATAGGATTCCCCGTCGATGGTGACCTGGCGCTCCTCCATGCACTCCAGCAGGCCGGCCTGGGTCCTGGGGGTGGCGCGGTTGATTTCATCCGCCAGGAGGATATTGGTGAATACCGGCCCCTTGCGCAGGATGAATTCGTTCTTCTGTCTGTCGAAGACATTCAGTCCCGTGATGTCGCTGGGCAGAAGGTCCGGCGTGAACTGTATCCTTGCAAAATCCGCGCTGATGCTCCTGGCCAGGGTCTTGGCCAGCTTGGTCTTGCCTGTGCCGGGCACGTCCTCCAGCAGCACGTGTCCATCCGCCAGAAGCGCCGTCAGGAGCAGCCTGGCGGTCTGTTCTTTTCCTACGATGACCTTGGCGATGTTGGACAGAATCTTATCGCCCAATACTTTTCCGTTGCTTCCCATTTTTCGTTTCCCTCTCTTCCACTGGAATGCTTTGAATGCTTTTTTTCCATTCTATCATAATGCCGTCCAAAATGCCATATTTTTAAATAAGCTTTCTTACTCTTTTGAAGGAATCCCAATATGAGCGATGTGACGACGGAACAGAGGCTGCGGCTGGTGCAGCAGGTGCGCTCCCGGTATCAGGAGGACCAGTATGACCTGTCCAACAGGGAGCGGATATTGTACGGGAGGACCAGTATCAGTCCGGAAAGGGCCGCCGGATACGGCTCTTATTATGATGATTACTACCCGGAGGGAGCCTTGCCCGGGGAAGGGGCGTCGTCCTTCCGGCTGCGGCTCTTCCTCGCCATGTTCCTGGTGATGCTGGTGATCGTCATGGATGTGAACGGCATAGCAGTGGCCGGAATCACCACGGAGAAGATCTACGAGGTGATTTCGGCCGACTATGAGGAGGTGCTGGAAACCTGGGTGGAAGCGATCTCCTCCAATGTCCGGAAATGAGCGTCCGGCCCTGGTCACAATGTGCCGCAAAGGTAGGCGTAGGCGTTCAGGATGGTCTCCTGGTGCTTCCCGGCAATGAAGTAGAAATCCATCTGCCTGTGGTTTTCCGTATAGAGATAGGAGCCGTAGGCCGGGATGTCGCAGACAAAGGCGGGATGCTCTGTGGCCGCCAGGATGCCGTACCCTCTGTCGGAGAGGAAAAAGGGCAGCCCCTCTCCCCCCTGCTGGGAGATATATCTGGCGCCGCCCCGCAGGCTCAAGGACGGCTGGCCCTTCATGCCGAAGCCGTAGAGGCGTTCGTCCCTGGCCCAGTCCAGGTAGAGCCAGGTGCGCAGCTTTCTGTCCGCGGCCGTCTCTATCTGGCGGCATTCCCTGGGGCGCTCCGCCAGCAGCAGCCGGGGCTTCGCCCTCCCCGCGGAATCCTCTTCTTCTGTCAGGGCCAGGTAGCGGACCGCGCCGGTCGCCTTGTCCACCTGGAGCAGCAGTTCATCGGTGGTGAGCTCTACCAGCTTGCCCGTGTCCTTGTACATCCAGAATTTATCCGTCCGGTCTACCGCGATGGCGGGATGAACGGTGCCGTCAGGCTGGCCGCCCCGGAGGAAGGAGACTCTTACGATGGCGCTTCCCACCGGGCTCAGCCGCAGGGTTCCGTAACGGCTCTGGAGGTACAGGCCGTCGGGCTGCTTCGTGACCCAGCGGACGGAGAGGTCGATTTTGGCATGGCCCAGGGGGCGCAGCTTCTCGGTGGGCGGGATGTCGCCGAAGGCCGGAAGCGCCGGGCCGGGGCGGGCGGAGGTTCTTTCCGGAGCTTTCCGGGGCGCGGAAGTTCCCGGGGCTGTCCGGCTGCCCGTGGCCGGTCGGGGAGGCTCCGGGCGGGTGCCCCGGGAGAATGCGGATGCCGGGGAAGATATCCGGCTGCCCGTGGCCGGTTGGGGAGGCTCCGGGCGGGTGCCCTGGGAAAATGCGGGCGCCGTGGAAGCTGTCCGGGAGGCTCCGCTGGCTGGCGCGGCCTTTCCGGGTCTGCCGGAGGGCTCCGGGCCGCCGGTCGGCGCAGTGTTCCGCACGATGGAGACCCTGCTCCTGATGGGCGAAGCGCTGACGGCTGCCCTCCTGTCAGATGCTGCCCCTGCGGTCGGCCTCCGGACCGGCCTTTCCGCATCTGGCCTGGCTGCTGCCGATTTTGCGGCAGAACCGCCGCCAATGCCATCGGTGCCTTCTATTTCTCCGCCGGACAATTTGCTCGCAGAGGCAGCATCGCCCCTTCCGCCAGTTCTCCCTGCCGTTCCCGGGGCCGTGCGCATATCCCGGAAAGAAGACATATCTGTCATATTTTTGCCCACAGGCTCCGGCGGCGCTTCCTTCCGCTCGGGAACCGGATCCGCGATCAGCCCCGTCAGGTCCTTCGTGTGGAGCACGCACAGCTCATGGAGGGCCCTGGTAGCTGCCACATAGAGGAGCTTGGCATGTCCGTCGTCCACGGGGTACTCCGCCCTTGTGGGATCCAGGATCAGCACGGTGTCGAACTCCAGCCCCTTGGTATACTCCACCGGCAGCACCATGACGCCGTTTCCGAAGACCGCCTTCTCCAGGTCGCTCTCCATGACTTCCAGGTACTGCCCCAGCTCCTTTGCGGCCCAGTTGGCCCCATGTTGGTTCCGGCAGACTACTGCGATAGTATCATACCCCTTCTCCTGCCATGCCCTGCAGATATCCGCCGCCTCCCGAATGATGTCGCTCTCGCTCCTCTGGAGCACGGCCACCGGGCTGCCGTGGCGGATGATTGGCTCCACGGGATAGCTGGAAAAGCTTCCGTGGTGCAGGATTCCGGTGGCGAAGTCGGAGATTTCCACGGTGTTACGATAGCTTTTCTTCAAAATGCCGAAGCTGTCCATCTGGTCCGGCAGAAGCAGTTCCCGCAGCTCCTCCCAGTCGTTGAGACCGAAGCCGAAGTGGATGTTCTGGGACACGTCCCCCATGACGGTGTAGGTGCAGTCCTTGATGCAGAAGTGCAGGACGGAGTAGGCCATCATGCCGAAATCCTGGGCCTCGTCGATGACGATGTGGTGGGCCTCGCTGATGACCTCCGTCTCCTTGATTCTCTTGTAGAGGTAGGCCAGGGCTGCCAGGTCGTACACGTCGAACTCGTCCACCGGGATGTCCACCGCTTTTCCCTTCAGGGCCTGGAACTCCAGGAATTTCCGGTACAGGTCGTAGATGGAGCCTTTCCAGACTTTTCCGCCGTACCGGCCCCGATAGGCCTTCAGGATGGCCTTGCGCTCGGGCTCCGTGTACTTCACTCCCTTGCCCAGGAACTCTTCCTTTATCTTGATGATCAGCCGGTCGTTCAGCATGTTGATTTTGTTCTGCATGGATACCTTCGGGTTCTGGAGGATGTATCGCTCCACGGCTTCGCCGTCCACCAGCAGGATCAGGTCGTGGGGATTGACCTTTTTCCCCACAGTCTCGTCATAGACGCCGCTTTTGCCGTCCCGAAGGCCCTCCACGAACTGCCGGGGATTCAGATAGATGGATTCCCGCAGGATGCCCTCCCATTCCAGCTTGTCGCAGTAGGCCTTCAGATCCCGGAACCAGCCCAGGCCGCCCTTTATGCTGCCCCGGTCTCCGCTCTGGCCGCCCCTCAGGATACGGTATCTCTTCTCGTCCCAGTCCTCGTACAGAAGCCTGACGAAGAGCTCCTCCATGGTCATCTGCCGTATGCCGTACACATCCAGGTCCGGCAGCACCCCTGTGATGTAATTCAGCAATATCCGGTTGCTCCCCACGATGTAGAAGTCGTCCGGCTTGAAGCGTTCCGGATAATTGTACAGGATAAAGGAGATACGGTGCATGGCCACGGTGGTCTTGCCGGAGCCCGCCACGCCCTGGACGATGATGTTGTGGTGGGGGGACTTGCGGATGATCTCATTCTGTTCTTTCTGGATGGTGGCCACGATTTCGCTGAGCACGGCCTGCTTGTTCTTGGCCAGGTACTTGGTCAGCAGGTCGTCATTGGCCACAACTTCGCTGTCGAAATAGTCCAGCAGCTTCCCGGACTCGATCTCATAGGTGCGCTTCAGCATCAGGTCGATGTCTATCCGCCTGTCTCCGGGGGCCATATAGCTGCATTTTCCCAGGCCGTTCTCGTAATAGGCATTTGCCACGGGAGCCCGCCAGTCTATGACGATCTGGTGGGTGGCGTCCTTCGCGATGCCGCCCCGGCCGATATAGAGGGATTCCACTTTGTCCAATGCCTCGTCCCGGAAGACGATCCGCCCGAAATAGGGCTTGCCCTGGGCCTTCTCATTGCGCTCCAGGGCCCGCTTCATGTGCAGGTGCATGGTGGTAAGGTTCTCCAGGGCGTTGATCAGCTCCGGGTTGTCGTCATGGAAATGGTCCAGCATGACGTCGATCTCCGTGCTCATGTCATCCACCTGCCTGCCGTAGCTTTCCAGATTGTCATGGATGACGGAAAGGGTCTGTTCCAGGAAAGCCTCCTCGGCCTGTCTGGTAGTGCCTTGTATTCGTTCCTCTTGCTTCATCGGTCGCTCCTTCCTTTTGTCAAGATTTTGTCAGTTTCCTGCGTGGGTCAGTCGCGTTCGCCTGTAGATTCAGCGTGTAGTAATAATTATAGGAAAAAAAGAAAAAAATACTAGACTTTTCTTTCATAATTTGGTAGAGTGTTATATAGAATCGTGCCTGAAAAAAGCTGCTGTTGAACAGCAGCTTTTTGACGTTATTTCATATATCCTTGAGGAGCCCCGCAGCCTACAGCTCATCATAAAACGTATAGCCGCACCTTCCGTTCTCCTTCGTGTGGTACAATGCCTGATCCGTCTGCTGGAACAGGTCGTCACTGAATCCCTTTTCCGAAAAAGCGATTCCCACGCTGACAGAATATTTCGGGAAAACCGCCTCGTCTTCCGGGTGCTGCAGGATTTCGTTGATCGCTTCTATCTTGCTGCGGATGATCGGCTTTTTGTCCGGGCCTGTCTTTTCCATGATGACAGCGAACTCGTCCCCGCCTATCCGGAGGACATAATCCACCTTTCTGAAATTCTCGTCCAGCAGCCTGGCGACTTTGATCAGGGCCTGGTCCCCCACGTCATGTCCGTAATTGTCGTTGATGGACTTGAATACGTCCACATCGATGATCAGGAACGCGAGATGTTCGGAGGATATGCGCAGCTGGGACTTCAGCTGTTCAAAGGCCTGGCGGTTCAAAAGGCCGGTGAGGGCATCCCGCTCTGCCTTTTTGCGGAGCATGTTCTGCTGCTCCATGGTCATTTCATAGACATTGTTGTATGTAGCAGCCAGGTATTTGAATTCATAGGCGCCGGTGATTTCCAGGAAGTTGTTGTTCTTGATGCAGTTCACGTAGATCCGGATGGGGCGCAGAATCAGAACCGCTATCATGATATAGGAAAATATGACCAGAATCACCACCAAAACCGTGTAGATGCTCTGGCGGATCAAGGCGTTTTTCATGGTGCTCTCGCTCTCCGCCTGATCCCTCTCGCAGATTTCTATTACGCTCCGGGTGACATCGGACATTTTTGCCTCTATCTGGCCTTTCATGGCCCGGTATTCTTCCCCGAAGACCAGCTCCATGGAAGCGTCCGCCTGCTGCTGCGCCGTCCAGGACAGCTCTTCCTCTGTCAGCTGATAGTCCTGTATCTCCCGGGCAAGGCTGCCCATGTCCTCACCGGCCGACAGGGCCGCCAGCTTCATGGAATGGATTTCCAGAACCATGAGCGCATTGGACAGCTCCATGGCCTCTTTGGATGTGTTCAATGCATCCTCATTCCTTTCGCGCAGATGGACCTCCAGAGCCTCCAGCGCCAAATCCCTTCTCCTGGTCTCATGCACCTCCGTAAAATATGCCTCCGCGTAGACATGGTCTTTCGTCACGGCATAGAGGCGTGCCTGGTCTGTAAGGTAGTTGGAACCGAACAGGAGATCCCTGGCGTCTTCCTGGGCGAAGACATATTCCCTGGTCCGTTGGGCCAGCTCATAATAGTCCTTCATGACCTGAACGATGCCGATTCCGATCAGGACGGATATGATGAGGGTGAAGGCCACCAGCCACAGGCTGAGACTCTGAATCCGAAACCCCTTCAGGGCACCTGTATTTTTCTCTTCCGGCAGGCCTGTCTTCTTTTCTTCTGTCATCTCATATGCTCCTCCAGTCATTTTCGCTTCATGAACCCTTACCCATTATAAATTACCATCTTAAAATTTACAAGATTTCAGACGGATAAATTTCAGACAGAATATCGCTTTTTATGCTGGAAATGCCCTGTACGGTTTCCCGTGCAGGGCATTTCGGTCGGACAAGGATTATACAGCGGCAAACCCTTTCTCCAGATCGGCGATGATGTCATCGATATGCTCCGTGCCGACGGAGAGCCGGATGGTGCCCGGCCGGATGCCCTGATCGGCCAGCTCTTTTGCCGTCAACTGGGAATGGGTGGTGGTGGCCGGATGGATGACCAGGCTCTTCACATCCGCCACATTGGCCAGCAAAGAGAAGACCTCCAGATGGTCGATGAACCTGTAGGCCTCCTCCTGTCCGCCCCTGATCTCAAAGGTAAAGATGGAAGCGCCGCCATTGGGGAAGTATCTCTCATACAGCCCGTGGTCGGGATGGCCCGGCAGGGACGGATGGTTCACATGCGCTACCTGGGGATGCCCGGCAAGATATTCCACTACCTTCTTCGTGTTCTCCGCATGGCGCTCCAGGCGCAGGGAAAGGGTCTCCACGCCCTGCAGGAGCAGGAAGGCGTTAAAGGGAGAGATGGCGGCTCCCATGTCCCGCAGAAGGATGGCTCTGATATAGGTCACGAAAGCGGCAGGCCCCGCTGCGTCCACGAAGGAGATTCCGTGGTAGCTGGGATTGGGGGCGGCGATTGCGGGATATTTTCCGCTGGCCTTCCAGTCGAATCTCCCGGAGTCCACGATGATGCCGCCCAGGGTGGTTCCGTGTCCGCCGATGAATTTGGTGGCGGAATGCACCACGATGTCAGCGCCGTGCTCAATCGGCCTGATTAGATAGGGAGTGCCGAAGGTATTGTCGATGACAAGGGGCAGGCCGTGGGCATGGGCGATTTCCGCGATGCGGTCGATGTCCGGGATGTCACTGTTGGGGTTCCCCAGGGTCTCCAGGTAGATTGCTCTGGTCTCAGGGCGGATGGCGGATTCCAGCTCCGCCAGGTCATGGGCGTCCACAAAGGTGGTGGCGATGCCGTAATGAGGTATAGTATGCTCCAGCAGGTTGTAGCTGCCTCCGTAGATGGTCTTCTGGGCCACGATGTGCCCGCCGTCCTGGGCCAGGGCCTGGATGGTGTATGTAATGGCCGCCGCGCCGGAGGCCAGGGCCAGCGCCGCCGCGCCGCCCTCCAGAGCGGCAATCCTCTTTTCCAACACCTCCTGGGTGGAATTGGTCAGGCGGCCGTAGATATTTCCCGCATCGGCCAGGCCGAAACGGGCCGCCGCATGGGCGGAATCCCGGAATACATAGGATGTGGTCTGATAGATGGGCACGGCCCTGGCGTCCGTGGCCGGATCGGGTCGCTCCTGTCCTACGTGCAGCTGCAGGGTCTCAAATTTGTATTGGCTCATTGTTATCTCCTCCTTTGGGATGTGCTTTTACATGCTTCTGTAATCTGTTTTCCAGAATACACCTATTTGCCTACTATGTCAATAGGTTTTATAAAAACAGGCTTGTAAGAGTTGCAGGAAGAGCGGAATTCTGCTACAATTCCTAGATAAGAAAGAAGACTTAGATAAAAAGAAGATTCAGATAAGAAAGCTTAGAAAACTTATAAGTAAAGAAGATTGGAGGTAGTTTTATGGCGGCACAGGAGACGAAACAGGACATGGGGAGCGGCAGCATACCGAAGCTGATGCTGAATCTGGCGATTCCGGCGGTGGTGGCGCAGCTGATCAACATGCTCTACAACATCGTGGACAGGATCTACATCGGGCACATCCCGGATGCGGGAGCCTCGGCGCTGACAGGCGTGGGGCTGTTCCTCCCTATCCTGATGATGATCAACGCCTTCGCCATGCTGGCGGGGTCAGGCGGCGCGCCCAGAGCGGCCATCGCCATGGGGAAGAAGGATCTGGAAAGCGCCCGGAAGATCCTGGGGAACTGTTTTTCCCTGCTGATGATCTTCTCCGTCATGCTGACGGTATTGTTCTATCTCTTCGCGCCGCAGCTGCTTCGGCTCTTCGGCGCCAGCGACGTGACGCTGCCCTACGCCCTGTCCTACGCCCGGATCTATATCCTGGGAATCGTCTTCGTGATGATCGTGATGGGGCTGAATCCTTTCATCACCACACAGGGCTTCGCCAAGTTCAGCATGCTCACCACGGTGGTGGGCGCTGTGTGCAATATCATCCTGGATCCCATCCTGATTTTCGGCCTGGGGATGGGCGTGCGGGGAGCGGCCATCGCCACGGTGATCAGCCAGGCGGTCAGCGCCGTGTGGGTGCTGTGCTTCCTGCGGGGCTCCAGGACGATATTGAAGCTGTCGCTGCGCGACATGAAGCTGGAGGCTCCCGTCATCCTGCCCTGCCTGGCCCTGGGCGTCTCCACCTTCGTGATGCTCAGCACGGAGAGCATCCTGAACATCAGCTTCAACAGCAGCCTCTCCCGCTTCGGCGGGGATGTGGCGGTGGGGGCCATGACGATCATATCCTCCTGCAGTCAGTTGATTACCTTGCCCCTACAGGGAATCTGCCAGGGCGGCCAGCCCATCATGAGCTACAATTTCGGCGCGGGCAAGAAGGAGCGTGTGAAGCAGGCCTTCCGCTGCCAGTTCGCGGCCTGCACGGCCTATGCGTCCCTGATGTGGCTGCTGATGCTGCTCTTTCCGCAGATGTTCGCGGGCATCTTCAGCAGCGACGGGGCGCTGGTGGAGTACACGGTGTGGGCCATGCGCATCTATATGGCGGGCATCTTCTCCACGGGGATACAGATTGGCTGCCAGCAGACCTTCATGGCCCTGGGCCAGGCGAAGATCAGCCTGCTGATGGCCTGTCTGCGCAAGCTGGTGCTGCTGATTCCTCTGATCTTCATCCTGCCCCGGATTCTGCCGGATCAGGTCTTCGGCGTGTTCGTGGCGGAACCGGTCAGCGATATCCTGGCAGCCACCGTCACGGCCACCATGCTCTTTACCAGGCTGAACGGAATTCTGGACAGAGGGGCCGGCGGGCAGAAGGCCCAGGCGTGACAGCAAGGCAGAGCTGCAGCCGAACGTATGGGCAGGCATGACAGGGACGCATCTGAAAACGCAGACGGCCCTGACAGGGCCGATGCCATAAGCCCTGACAGAACCGCTGCCCTAAGCCCGGGCATCAGGGATCCGGGCATGGGCGGTGGACGGGGCGGACAAAGGAAGAGCTGGCCTCCTAGCGGTTGGCCAGCTCTGTCGTGATTTCTTCCCAGCTGATGTCCTTCTCCGCCATCAGCACCATCATATGATACAGAAAATCGCTTATCTCGTACTTGACTTCATTTGCCCCCGGGTTCTTGGCCGCGATGACGATTTCCGTAGCCTCCTCCCCCAGCTTCTTGAGAATCTTGTCGATGCCCTTGTCGAAGAGGTAGTTGGTGTAGGAGCCCTCTTTGGGATGGAACTTCCTGTCCTTGATCACATCGAAGACCTCTTCAAAGACCTGCAGCGGATTGGCGGTCTCCTCCCCCTGCTTTTTCACAATCTCGTTAAAGAAGCAGCTCCTGGAGCCGGTGTGGCAGGCGGCCCCCACCTGGGACACCCTTGCTAAGAGCGTGTCCTTGTCGCAGTCCGCTGCGAGGCTCTTCAGATACTGGAAATGGCCGCTGGTCTCCCCCTTGAGCCAGAGCTGCCTGCGGCTGCGGCTATAATAGGTCATCCGGCCCGTGCGGATGGTCTGGCCGTAGGCCTCCTCATTCATATAGGCCATCATCAGCACCTCCCCGGTCCGGTAGTCCTGCACGATCACAGGGAGCAGGCCCTCCGGATTCTTCTGGAAGTCGTCCCATTGCAAAGCCGCTTCAAAGGTCTCCACCAAAATCCCGTTCTCCTTACATAACCCTTTCAGGGCCAGAATGTCGCGGTAATTGTCGTTGATCGTATTGCCGGTGACACCGCAGACATTTTCGTAGGCAAAGATTTCCATCAACTTGTTCAGGGCGATCTGGTTCACCTCCACCAGAAACGGCAGCTGCACCGCGGCCTGGGTCTCCCTGATCTGGTGGGGATTCTGCAGGAGCAGGCCGGACACGCAGTCCTCCAGCAGCCCGCGGTTCCTGGCGATGATGTCCACATTGTCGCAGGATGCCAGGAGCTTGTCCCTGCCGAATCTCTGGGAGGCTTCTCTGGTGAGGGCGATGTTGGATTCTTTGGCGCAGTCCAGGACGGCCCTCCTGCAGCCTGCGTAGAGCAGCTTCTTCACGTCCTCCAGCCGCTTTATGTTGCCGGCCCCTGTGACCTCCATCTCCGCTGTGGCGCAGATTTCCTTGATGATGTCCAGCGCCTCCTCGTGCTCTCTGTCCTCCTGGGACATATCGAACACCACAAGGCCGTCCGCGCCGTTCTCATTGTACAGGTTCACCAGGCGCAGGGGATCCGTCTCCACCACGGAGAGGTCCGTAAGCCGCCTTACCGCATGGCCGTTATAAAGATAGATACATGGTACGAATTTTTTTACTAGCATATCTGTGCCCTCATTTGTTGAATGGTTGTTTCCGGACAGTTCCTTATGAAAGCGTTCCCTTTGTGCTGAGCACATCGCTGACCCGGGGCTCCATGCCTGTGGCCCCGTCCAGCGCCTTGGCAAAGGCCTTGAACATAGCCTCTATCATATGGTGGGCATTTGTCCCGTCCAGCACCTTCAGATGCAGGTTCATCCCCGCGCTGTAGGACACCGCGTAGAAGAATTCCCGCACCAGCTCCGTGTCCAGGCCTCCCACCCGTTCCGTGGGGAAAGAGGCGTCGAAATTCAGATAGGGCCTGCCGCAGAGGTCCACCGCGCACAGCACCAGGGCATCATCCATGGGCAGGACGAAATAGCCGTACCTGCGGATGCCCTTTTTGTCTCCCAGCGCTTCCCGGATGGCCTGGCCCAGCACGATGCCGGTGTCCTCCACGGTATGGTGCCCGTCCACATGGAGGTCTCCCTCCACATGGCAGCTCAGGTTGAAGAAGCCATGCCTGGCAAAGCCCTCCAGCATATGGTCGAAGAAGCCGATGCCTGTGGAAACCTCAGATTCCCCTGTGCCGTCCAGGGTCAGGGCAACATGGATGTCCGTCTCCTTTGTCTTTCGCTCTATGGTCGCTGTCCTTGTCATATTCTCTCCTTCTTCCAATGGCGGATTGGGTGCGGGCCGGAAGTATGCCTATTCGAAGCGCACCTTGATGCTGTTTGCGTGGGCGGTCAGCCCCTCGCTCTCCGCAAAGGCCTCGATGTCCTTATGTACCCCTTCCAGCGCTTCTCTGGAATATGAGATGATGCTGGTCTTCTTCATGAAGTCGTCTACGTTCAACGGTGAGAAGAACTTCGCCGTGCCGTTTGTGGGCAGGATATGGTTGGGCCCGGCGAAATAGTCGCCCAGGGGCTCCGAGGAATACTCGCCCAGGAAGATCGCCCCGGCGTTGCGGATTTTGGTCATCACCTCGTAGGGGTTGGCCGTCAGGATCTCCAGATGCTCGGAGGCGATTTCATTGGCGGCGTCTATGGCGTCCTCCATGCTGTCGGCCAGCAGGATGTAGCCGTAGTTGTCCAGGGACTTCCGGATAATCTCCTTCCTGGACAGCTTCTCCGTCTGGATATCCACCTGGGCGGAGACCTGTTCAGCCAGCTCCTTCGAGGTGGTGATCAGGATGGCGCTGGCCAGCTCGTCGTGCTCCGCCTGGGAGAGCAGGTCCGCCGCCACATATCCGGGATTGGCCGTGCCGTCCGCCAGCACCAGGATCTCGCTGGGGCCCGCGATGGAATCGATTCCCACATAGCCGTACACCGCTTTTTTGGCCAGGGCGACGAAGATGTTGCCGGGACCCGTGAGCTTGTCCACCTTTGGAATGGACTGGGTGCCGAATGCCATCGCCGCCACTGCCTGGGCGCCTCCCGCCTTGTAGATCGTGTCCACCCCTGCGATGTCCGCCGCCACCAGCGTACCGGGATTGACCTTTCCCCGGGCATCCGGCGGTGTGGTCATGATGATTTCCTCCACTCCGGCCACCTTGGCGGGGATGACGTTCATCAGGACGCTGGAGGGATAGGCCGCTTTTCCGCCGGGGACATAGACGCCCGCCCTTGAGACAGGCGTCAGCTTCACCCCCAGGATCGTACCGTCCGCCCTGGAATCGAACCAGCTGTTGCGCAGCTGCTTCTGGTGGAAGCTGCGGATATTGTCGGCAGAGCGTCTGATGACATCTGTCAGGCCGTCATCCAGAAGGCTGTAGGCCGCATCGATTTCTTCCCTTGTCACCTTGATATTATCCGCGTCCAGGGCGTATCCGTCAAATTTCAGGGTGTAGTCGAACAGGGCCCTGTCTCCGTCCTTTCGGACATCCTCCAGGATGCCGTTCACGACGCCCTCATATTCGGAATAATTGTTAGGGCTTCTTTTCAGCAGGTCGTCCAACAGATTTGCTTTTGCCTGCGCTGTCAGTTTTACGATTCTCATAGTTACCCCCATGTCTGCTTTCCGCCGAGCTTCTCAGGAATTCAATTTCCTGCGAAGGCTCAGCACCAGCTCCTGAATCCGTGTCCTCTCCATCTGCATGGCCACGGGATTGACGATCATCCTGGCGGAGAGCCCGCAGACCTCCTCCAGCACTTCCAGCCCGTTCTCCCGCAGGGTGGAGCCTGTCTCCACGATGTCCACGATCACATCCGACAGGCCCACCAGAGGGCCCAGCTCCACGGAGCCGCTCAGCTTGATGATGTCCACAGTCTGATGCTTTTTGTCGTGGAAATAGTCCCGGGCGATATTGGGATACTTGCTGGCCACGCGGATGCGCTCGTGGTGCAGGAGCAGGTCCCTGGCGGACTCAGGCCCGCAGACGCACATCCTGCACTTGCCGAAGCCCAGATCCAGCACCTCGTACACGTTCCGGTTCTCCTCCAGCACAGTATCCCGCCCGGCCACGCCCATATCCGCGGCTCCGTACTCCACGTAGGTGGGCACGTCGGGGCCCTTGGCCAGGAAGAATTTCAGCTTCCACTCCTCGTTTACGAATATCAGTTTCCGTGTATTCTTATCCTTCATCTCTTCGCAGGAGATGCCCATCTCCTCGAAAAGCGCCAGCGTCTGATTTGCAAGCCGGCCCTTGGCAAGGGCGAAGGTCAGATATTGCCTCTCTTCCATTTTCATCGCAATACCTCCCTTCCATGCGCGCCCTCCCCGGAATCTACTTCCTCCCCGGAACACGCCCCTTCCAAGGGAAGCAGCTCCACCGGGATTCCATCCGCCCGCAGCTTCTGCGCCTCCGCCAGCCTTTCCGCAAAGTCTCCCTGGCCGTAGGATATCCGCCGGATTCCACCCCCGGCGGGAAGCTGTGCCTCCTGTCTGGAAAGGGCCTCCATGATGGTGTCCACCACGATGACGAACCCTACCGCAGGGGCATCCTTGCCGAACTGCAACAGCAGCCTGTCGTATCTGCCGCCCTTCACCACGGCCTCCCCTACGCCGTAGGTGTAGGCCTTGAAGACCATCCCCGTGTAATACTGGTACTTGCTGAGCATGCCCAGGTCGAAGGACACATAGGACTCCACGCCATAGAGCTGCAGCAGGGAATAAAGCTTCTCCAGGCGGCGTATGGCAGCCAGGGAACGGGCGTTCTCCGCCATGGCCCCGGCCTGGGACAGGGAACCCATGTCGCCGAACATGTCCGCCACCTTTAAAAGCCTGTCGCGATAAGGCTCAGCCACGGCCCTCTCCGCCAGAAGCTCCTGGGCCGCGAAATAGTTCTTCCCCGAGATAAAGGTGCGCAGATCCAGCTCCGTGTCCTCGTCCAGCCCGGCTTCCTCGCAGAGGCCCTTGAAATATTCCGCATCTCCGATCGCGACCTGAAAGCGCTTCAGCCCGGCCTGCAGAAGGGCCCGGATGACAATGCATATGATCTCCGCGTCCGCCTCCACGGAAGGATCGCCTATCAGCTCCGCTCCCAGTTGGGTCACCTCCTTCAGCTTCCCCTGGAGATTGGAAGTGTTGATGAAGGTATTGCCTATGTAGCTGAAGCGCAGGGGGTGCCTCTCCTCGCCGAAATATTTCGCGGCGCAGCGGGCGATGGAGGGCGTGAAGTCCGGGCGGAGCACCAGGGTATTCCCCTCCTTGTCGAAGAACTTGTACAATTCCCTGCTGGGTGTGGTGCCGATTTCTCTGGAGAATACGTCAAAGAACTCAAAGGTGGGCGTCTGGATGTCCCTGTAGCCGTAGAGACGGATACAGTCCCTCAGCCGACTCTCCACGTACAGCTTTTCTTCGTATTCCTTTCCGTAGATGTCCCGGACGCCCTCCGGCGTATGCAACAATCGCTGGCTCATGAGATTTCCGTACCTTTCTGTCATATCTATATTGAAATCCATTTGAAATACCCATCCGAAATTCGAGTCATACCGGCCTGCCGACCAATCCGGTCGGAAAGACCATTTCGGTCAATGCGGCCCGGTCAATAAGCGCCTGCCTTTTATGACAGACGCGCTTTAATGCATTAACGCACTGTCCCGTTACCATGACGATGCATTGAACTCTCTTAGTATATCGGATGGCACCGGCGCTGTCAAGCCCTGTCCTCCAAGTCTTTCTGAAGGATGTCCAGATAGGGGACCAGGATTCCATGCTTGCGGGGCAGGACGTATTCCGGATTCAGCTCCTCGTACCGGAAGCTCTTCCTGCCGCCCTCCTTTGCCCGGTTCCAGAAGAACAGGAGCATCTGCAGGGGCAGATAATAGAAGATGTCCTTGTGGGTATAATAAATCAGGAAAAAGGAAATCCCGCCCTGCTTCTCGAATTTCTCCATGAAGCTTACCTGGTGCGCATGGATGTTCTGCAGGGCAAAGGTGTCCGCCGCGCATTCCTTTGCATCGAAACAGACAGGAAGCCCTTGTATCGCCCCGATGTAGTCAACCGTACTCTTCTGCTCGAAATAGGCCAGCGTGATCTGCCGGCTCTCCTTGTCTATCCTGATGGGAGTGATGGGGGTGGGCACCTTCTGAATCAGGGCAAGACCCGCGTCCGCATACTTTTCGTTAGTCCGGTTGATCATATCCTCCAGTGTGGAGCCGCGCAGCCCCCGGGAATTCCATGTAGCCATATGCTCTTCCTAATCGCTTTCGGTTTTTTGGGCGAACAGTTCCTGTTCCAGCCTGGCGAACAGCTTCGGACAGGGGGCGGTAAAGGTCCGGCCGCTGAGGGCGCTGCCGATGCCGGACAGAGCCTCCGGGAACGTGACCCGGCAGGCATGCAGCAGTTGGTGGGACAGGCCGTAGCGCCTGCGCAGCTCCCGGTTCACCCCTTCCAGGCCGTATTTGGCATCCCCTATCAGAGGATGGCCGATGCTGGCCAGATGGGCGCGTATCTGGTGGCTTTTCCCGGTTATCAGCTCTACCTCCAGCAGGGTATAGCGGTCCGTGACGGCAATGGGGGCGTAGGCCGTGTGGATGGGAACAGGATCAGGGCCTCCGCCCTCCGCCGTCCGGGCTACCGTCACCTGGTTCCTCATGGAATCCTTGGCGAGATACCCCCGGACGGATGCCGCCTCCCCCAGCGCCCCAGCGCAGATTGTCCGGTAGAATTTCCGCAGGGAGCGCTCCCTGATGCACCTGCTCAGGTATTGCAGCCCGGCCAGGCTCTTTCCCCCCAGCACGATGCCGCTGGTGTTCCTGTCCAGCCGGTTGCAGACGGAGGGCCGGAAGGTGGAAAGCTCCTCTGCCAGAGCGGGATTCTTCGACAGCAGATAGCCTATCATCCATTCGTTCAGGCTTACGTCTCCGGGAGCCGCTTTCTGGGTCAGGATGCCGGTTGGCTTGTTCATGATCAGGAAGTCGTCGTCCTCATACAGCACCGCGATTCCCTGCAGCCTGCGATAAGCGGCCCAATATTCCCCCAGGCGCTTCTCCTCCGCGGGCAGAGGGGCCTTGCCGCCGGAATTTCTGCCGCCGGAGCTTCCCCCCGGGGCGGAACCCGAATCCCCCGCCGGGGCTCTGCCGGAGAACTTCCCGAAGGTCTCATCCGAAAAAAAGGTACACACCTGATCCCCCACAGAGAGGATTTCCCGTCCTTCCGCCTTCTTTCCGTTCAGAGTGATGTTCTTCTTGCGCAGCATCTTGTACAGGAATCCGCTTCCGGCAAGGGGCAGGTATTTATGTAGAAATTTGTCCAGCCGCTGTCCGGCCTGGTTCGCTCCGATCGTCACTGACTGCATTAATATCCTCCCGGAAATACATTGGTTTTCCTTACCAGCTTTTCCTTACCAGCGCTTCATGTTCCTCCGGTGCTTTTCCAGATAGATACCCCTGAATTCCTCCACGGAGATGCCATAGCTGAGCAAGACATCGTTATAATACATCATGATGTCCACCATCTCCTCGATGAAATGTGCCCGGGTGCCGGCATCCTCCATGATTTTGCGGACACCCTCCTTTTTCATGATGTCGGCGGCTTCCCCCACCTCTATCATCATCCACATCAACTGATCCTTCCCCTGCTCCGGCGACAGGGGATTCCATTTGTCCTTGTACTTCTCCTGAAGCTGACGCTGTATCTCCTGCATTTCCTGAAAGCCAAAATCTGCCATAGCCGTATTCTCCTGTTCTGGTATTTCTGTTGTTCCTCTATAGCGCCACGCTCTTCAAAGTCGCAACGACTGACTGGGTCAGTCTATCCTCCGGTTCCGGCCTTTTCATCTGATCCAGCCGCTCCGTATATTTTGTCAGGTTCGTAAATATCTTCACAGTGACGTTCTTGTGTCCGTCCGCTTTCAGGATATCGCCAATATGCCTGTAGAAATCAGCTTCCCCGAAAGCCCCCTCTCCCTCCGCGTAGCCGCACACGGTGTTGCCGCAGACCGCCATGTGGTTTACTACATAATTCTTCTTATAGGAGGTGAACACCATGTCGTACAGGCAGACCAGGCCCTGGGCATGCCTCTCTATCTCCGCGGAAGTCTCCTCGCCGCAGCTTCGGAACCGCAGGAACATGACAGCCCCTACCGCACTCTTGCTGGCGGGAAGGCAGCCCAATACGGCTACGATGCTGAGCAGGTTCGCCCGCCGCCCTGTCTGGATATAACCCGCTACGAACAGAGAAATCGAGATGGCGAAATAGAGGATCGTGCGGACGATCTCATATTTTTTCTGGGTGTTCAGGTAGTTTCTGGTTCCCTTCACGCTGTCTGTGGTGAAGAATCGCTTCAGTTCCATGGGTCTCACAGTCCTTTCTTCTTCATTTGTTCCATGGCCCGCAGGAGGGCGCCGTGGGGCGCAAGCTTTGTCAGCGTCCGGAAAACTCGGATTGGCATGCTGCACACGGATACAGGGCGTCTGTGGTAGGAATCCCGCAGGGCGAGGGCCACCACCCTCTCCGCGTCCACCATGGTATATTTTTTCACGGCAAGCGTGGAGCCCGTGGCCTCCGCGATGTCGAAAAAGGGCGTGTCCACAGGCCCGGGGCAGACGCTGGTCACATAGATGCCGGCGTTCTTCAGCTCCTCTCCCAGCGCCCTGGAGAAGCTCAGCACATAGGCCTTAGTGGCCGCGTACACCGCGAAGCCCGGCTGGGGCAGGAATGCTGCGCTGGAGGAGAGCTGGATGATGCGGCTGCCCCACCTCATGTATGGAATCAGGCGATGGGTCAGCTCCGTCAGGGCCTCGCAGTTCAGGCGAATCATCCCTGTCTCCAGGCCGCCGTCCTGCTCACAGAAGCTCCCCATGATGCCGTAGCCCGCGCAATTGACGAGCATCCGCACCACGGCATTGTGCCGGAAGGCGGCTTCCTCCAGGGCCTCCAGGGATTCCTCTCCGGTGATGTCCATGGCGAATATCCTTGTCCTGTGCCGCATGGTTCCTGCAAGCTCCTCCAGCCTGGGGCGGTTTCTGGCCACCAGCCAGAATTCGTCTGTCCTGTCGAAATGCCCGTCCATCTGACGCGCGAATTCCCGGCCGATGCCGGAGGACGCCCCTGTAATGATGATGATGTTCATACGCGATTCCTTCCTATCATATCCTATAGGCCATTGTATACGAAAGAGGAGCCCTTCATACGAAAAGGCCTGTATAATCTTCGATATAATAATCGGCCAGCTCTTTTTTCAGCTCCCTGAACTGGGCGGAATAGTCGTCCTCCACGGCGCAGACCCGCATGCCGGCGTTTTTTCCGGCCAGGATTCCCGCCGTGATGTCCTCGAACACCAGGCAGCGCTCCGGGGATACCCCAAGCCCCTCCGCCACGGCCAGATAGATATCCGGGTTTGGCTTTCCGCGCTCCACATCGGTGCCTGTCATGATACAGGAGAAATAGTCCCGGAGATTATGTACCGCGGCCACGTTCTCCACCAGCACCCTGGAATTGCTGGTGGCAATGCCCAGCCTGATCCCGGAGTCCCTGCACCCGGCCAGGAATTCCGGTATGCCCTTTTTCAGGGGCACCTCATACATGTACTTATCCCATGCCATCCGGTTCCACTCCTCCATGATTTCCTCCGTGGATTCCGGGATGGGGAAATGTTCCTTGAAATAGCGGGCAGTCTCGCCGAAGCTCATGCCCTCTATCTTCGTCTGCAGATCCTCCGGCAGGGCGATGCCGTACCGCCCCAGATATTCGATGTCGATGGCCCGCCACATCCACATGGAGTCCACCAGGGAACCGTCCATGTCGAATATCACCGCATCGATATCATGCATCATTTCGTGCAACATCTGTCAAACCTCCGTACAGCTCTCCCGCAGGATCGCAAGCTCCTCCTCTGTCAGCTCCCTGTATTCTCCCGGCCCCAGCTTCGGATCCAGCCGAAGGCCGCCGAACGCCACCCGCTGCAGGCCGACTACCTCATTGCCCACCGCCTGCAGCATCCGCTTCACCTGATGGAACTTCCCCTCATGCAACGTAAGGAGAATCTTGTTATCCCGGACAGCTTTGTCCTCCTTGCGCCTATCGTCCTCTGTCAGCAGCTCCACACGGGCAGGCAATGTGGGCCGCTCCTCGCCGATATCCACCCCTGCCTCCAGCCTCCGGATCTCCGGCTGCCCCAGGCTGTGGGCCAGGACTGCAAGGTAGGTCTTGTCCACATGCCTCCTGGGGGCCAGCAGCCTGTGGGCCAGATCCCCGTCATTGGTCAAAAGCAGGAATCCCGTCACATCCTT
Organism: uncultured Acetatifactor sp.; assembly: GCF_910585425.1. Lineage (GTDB taxonomy): Bacteria > Bacillota > Clostridia > Lachnospirales > Lachnospiraceae > Acetatifactor. Next base: position 139,940 of record NZ_CAJUCP010000005.1, read on the forward strand.
GTCCAGCCTGCCCACCGGAAAGATGTCCTCTCTGGCATCCTTTCCCAGAAGAGACACGACGGTCCTGGACACATTATCCCTGGTGGCGGATACTACGCCCTCCGGCTTATTCATCATATAGTAGACATATCTGCGGTATTCCAGAGGCTTTCCCCGAAAGGTGACCCTGTCCGAGAGCTCGTCTATCCTCTGATCCGGATCCTTGGCGGGAACGCCGCCCACGGCCACGATGCCCTGCCGGATGAAGGCCTTCACCTGGCTCCGGGTGCCTATGTTCAATTCGCACAGAAATCTGTCAAGGCGCAAATCCATGCCCTCCCCTGATATGATTATATGGGGACCCTGGAATGTCCCGCTTTCTTTGCACATATAGTATCTTGATAGAATAAGGAGCCTCCCCCTATGAGACTGCTCACCGTAATATTCCTTCTGCTGCTGGGCTGTATCCTGACCAATTCCCAGCTCGGCCTCTCCTATGCCGCCATGGGGCTGAATCTGTGGTTCGAGAAAATGATTCCGTCCCTCCTGCCCTTCATGATGCTCTCCGGCATCATGGTGCGCATGAAGCTGACGGACAGGGCTGCCATGCTGATCTATCCGGTCGTCAAACCGCTGGCAAAAGTCCGGAAGAACGTTTGCTACGCCATGCTCATGGGGTTCCTGTGCGGCTTTCCCATGGGGGCGAGAGTGGTGGACGATCTGTATCAGCGGCAGATGATCTCCAAAAGGGAGGCGGAATATCTCCTGGCCTTCTGCAACAACATCGGCCCGGTGTATTTCTGCAGCTTTGTGCTGCCCCTTCTGGGCAGGAAGCTGGTATGGCCCTACCTCTTCGGCATGTACGGAATCCCCTTGCTGTACGGTCTGGCGCTTCGCTATACACGCTTCCACGATATCCCCCTGCCCGGGGAGGAGGGAGGCCGCCCTGCCGCCCTTGTGGCCTGTGAGGACAGGAGGGGCTTGACCGAAAAAGGTTCCGGTGCCCGCTTCTGGGAGAAGCTTCTGGAGGCAGTGGACGGCTCCGTCCAGGCCTCGGTGCGGAGCATGCTCTCCCTGGGGGGATACATGATCCTGTTCAACCTGTTGAACTTGGTCCCCCACCTGCTCTTCGGCCGCCCGCTGGCCCCTCTGTCCCCCTTACTTGAAATCACAGGGGGCCTGAAGCTTTTGGGAGACGCCTTCCCTCTTTACAGCCTGCTGGCGCTCTCCTTCGGCGGACTGTCCTGCATCGCCCAGACCTATAGCTGCATCGGCGACTCGGATCTGTCCATCAGCGATTATATCCTGCACAAGGTGGTGCTGACTTTACTGTGCGGATTGTTCTATCTGGGCTGGTTCCTGCTCCTGCCCGGGTCTTTCCTGCGCTGAATCTACGCGTCCGGATGCGGGAGGGCCCCATGAAAGCCCCATACAGGAAAAAACCAGTTCCCTTGGAATGTCCTTCTTCCGCGCGGAACTGGTTCTGGAACAATCTTACATCACATCCAGCTTGTCGTCATCTTCCTGATCGTCCAGGTGCAGATCCAAATCCTCCACGGGATGGAGGGAGCGGAGATTGGACTGGATCAGATCCCGGTACTGGCCCAGAGAGCCCAGAAGCCGTTCATAGTCCGCGTTCGTGGACTGGATGGCGGAGGACGTGATGGAATCCAGCTCTACCAGCCGGCTTTCCATATATTGGGAGGCCTGGGTCCTCAGCTCATTGGCCTCCATGGTGGCCTTGTCCAGAATCTCCCGGGCCTGATTGGCGGCGGTGGCCACGATCCCGTTGGCCTGGGCGTAGGCCTGCTGCATGATCTCATGCTCGCTGATCAGCTCATTGGTATGCACCGTGGCCTCGTCTATCAGCGCCTGGGCCTTGGCCCTGGCATCGTTCAGGATGGCCTCCTTGTTGCTGATGATCTTCTGATACCGCTTGATTTCCTCAGGGGTGCGCATGCGCAGTTCACGAAGCAATTCGTCAATCTCTTCCTTATTCACGATGATTTCGGAATTTGACATGAATTTCGGCTTGCAGCTCTCGATATACTCCTCTAATTCATCAATCAACTGTTCTATTCTGCTGCTCATATGCGTCACTCCTATCTATCTATAGAATGTGGTACTTCCCATAAATCAGCTTTGCCACGAATTCCGGAACGCACTGGCTGATATCCCCGCCGAAGCTGGCGATCTCCTTGACGCTGGAGGAGCTGAGGTATGCGTATTCCAGGCTTGTAGTCAGGAACACAGTGTCCAGCTTCCCATCGGAAAGCTTCCGGTTGGTCTGGGCAATCTGCAGCTCATACTCGAAATCCGTGATGGCGCGCAGACCCCGCACTGCCACATGGATGCCGTTCTCCGCCGCATAGTTGATCAGCAGGCCTGAAAAGCTGTCCACCTGCACATTGGGGATGTCCTTCGTAGCCTCTTTCAATATCTTAACACGTTCTTCCACAGAAAACAATGGTGTCTTTGCTTTGTTGTCCAGAACGCTGACCACCAGCACATCAAACATTTCCGAAGCACGCCTGATCACATCCAGATGGCCGAAGGTGACAGGATCGAAGCTTCCGGGATAGACGGCACGTTTCATGATTGCTCCTTTTTTAATGAATGCTCTTCTTCATTGAATGCTCTTCTTCATTGAATGCTCTTTTTCATAAAAATGTGTTTGTTTGTTCGATACTGCTTGTCCTTCGTGATACAGAAGCCCAGCTCCGAAACCCAGGAAAAGTCCGTATCCCGGGCCGCCTCCGCCACCAGTATGGTGTCCTCCGTCACATAGGGCATCCTGGCGAGGTGCGCCAGCACGGCCTTCTCCTCTCCGTTTTCGTAGGGAGGATCCATAAATATGATGTCCACGGCGCTTTCCCGTATGCTGCCCAGGGCGCTGCACGCATCCTGCCTCAGGACCACAGCCCTGTCTTCCAGCTTTGTAAAGCGGAGATTCTCCTGGATGCAGGACACCGCTTTCTGGGCGTTGTCCACGAAATATGCCTTCCTTGCGCCCCGGCTTAAGGCCTCGATGCCTATGCCGCCGCTGCCGCTGAACAAGTCCACGAACACGCCTCCGGGGATGTCCCACTGCAGCATGTTGAACAGGGTCTCCTTGATCCGGTCTGTGGTGGGCCGGATATCCAGCCCTTCCGGCGTCTTCAGGGGCAGGCTCCTGGCTGTTCCCGCTATCACTCTCATATCAATCCCATGCCCTTTCTCGATTCATGCTCGAATCATACCCTTATTTTCGTCCCCTTGCCGTCCCGCCTGGCGGTCTTCATCCTGTTCAGGTCGATGGCCTTGCCCTTGTATTCTACGGAGCATTCCACGGCGTTGGAGGTATAGTAGACATTTTCCACACAGTCCCTGGGCCCCAGCTTCATGCCCCTGGCGCCCAGAGCGGCTTTCTTCTGCTCCGGAATCTCCTCTATGCCGAATTTCAGGAAGAAGCCCTCCTTCGTCTGGAGGATGACCTGGCTCTGTTCCTCCAGCGGCATGACGCTCAGGACCTGATCTCCCTCCGCCAGCTTGGTGGCTGCCACCGTGCGCTTGGACACGTCGAACTCCCCGCCGCTCACCAGCTTTACCATGGACTGGGCCGTCACGAAGACCACCTGCCTGAGGTTCAGCTGGGTCTGGCTGGTGATGTAGACGATCTGCTCCTTCTCGGAATTGTAGTTGCTCACATTGTCGATGGGGACGCCCTTGTCCCGGAACTTCCCGAAGGGGAGATCCATGACCTTGATGCTGTGGAGCTGCCCCGCGGAGGTGAACAGGCATACCTTCCCGGTGTTCTTGCAGGGGAAGAGGAACCTGCTCTCCGCCTCCGCCGCCTCCCTGTTGCGCTCATAGGCGGCAGTGTCGATGACCTTGACATAGCCGAAGCGGTCCATGAGGAAGACTACCTCCGTCTCCTCGATCTCCTTCTCCTTATAGACTGCCTCCTCCACATTGTCGATAACGGTCCTGCGCTTGCGGCTGTACGCTTTCTTGAACTCGTCCAGTTCATTTACGATGACCTGGGCCATGGAATCCCTGCGGTCCAGGATGTCCTCATAGCGGTAGATGTTGGCCATGGTGTCCTCGTGCTCCTTGATCAGGGCCTCGATCTCCAGGCCAATCAGCTTGTACAGGCGCATCTCCAGGATGGCGTTGGCCTGGCGCTCCGTGAAAGAGAGCTGCGCCGCCATGATCTTGGATTCCTTGCTCTTGAACTTGATGCCGGTGGTCTTGCCCTCCACAAGGCAGGCCTTCGCCATATTCCTGTCCTTGGAGCCCCGCAGGATCTCTATGATCAGGTCGATGACATTGCAGGCCTTGATCAGGCCCTCCTGCACCTCCTTGCGCTCCAGCTCCCTGGCCAGCAGGTTATTGTACTTCCTGGTGGCAATCTGGAACTGGAAGTCCACATTGGCCTTCAGGATGGCTTTCAGCCCCATGGTCTCCGGCCTGCCATCGCAGATGGCCAGCATATTGACGCCAAAGGTGTCTTCCAGCCTGGTCTTCTTGTAGAGGAGGTTCACGAAATTCTCCGCGTCCGCGTCCTTCCTGAGCTCTATCACGATACGGATGCCCTCCTTGGAGGACTGGTTGGAGATGTCCACCACGTCCAGGGTCTTCTTGGACTCCACCAGGCCCGCCACGTCCGACAGGAACTTGGAGATGTTCATGCCAATCATAGGGTAGGGAATCTCCGTGATGACCACATTGACCTTGCCGCCCTTCAGCTTCTCGAACTCCACCTTGCCCCGGACCTTGATCTTGCCCGTGCCGGTCTCATAGATCTGCAGCAGGTCGTCCTTGTTGGTGACGATGCCGCCGGTGGGGAAGTCAGGGCCCTTCAGATAACGCATCAGCTCTCTGGTGGTGACGTTTTCATCGCGCATGTAGGCTTTCATGGCGTCCACCACCTCCCCCAGGTTGTGGGGCGGCGTGCTGGTGGCCATGCCCACCGCGATGCCCTCGGAGCCGTTTATGAGGAAATTGGGGAGCTTCACCGGCAGCACCGAGGGCTCTTTCTCCGTCTCGTCGAAATTGGGGACGAAATCCACCACGTCCTTGTCCAGGTCCGCCAGGTAGGCCTCCTGGGTCACCTTCTGCAGCCGGGCCTCGGTGTAACGCATGGCCGCGGCCCCGTCCCCCTCGATATTGCCGAAGTTGCCGTGGCCGTCCACAAGAGGCAGCCCCCGCTTGAAATCCTGAGTCATGACTACAAGAGCATCGTATATGGAGCTGTCCCCGTGGGGATGGTATTTACCCATGGTATCGCCCACGATACGGGCGCACTTCCTGTAGGGCCTGTCATAGCGGATGCCCAGCTCGTACATATCGTAAAGCGTCCGCCGCTGCACGGGCTTCAAGCCGTCCCGCACATCCGGCAGCGCCCTGGCGATGATGACGCTCATGGCGTAATCGATGAAGGACTTCTGCATCTCCTCGGAATATTCTGTTTTTATGATTCTGCTGTCTTCCATTTATTTCCAACCCTTTACGCGAGTATAATCATTCTACCATACAATCCATGATTTGTAAAAGAAAATGTGGCATCCACAGAGCCCTCAGATATCCAGCTCCGCGTCCACCGCATGCTCATAGATAAATGTCTTCCGGGGCGGCACCTCCGTGCCCATGAGAAGCTCCGTCACCTCCGAGGCCATCCTGGCGTCCTCGATCTCCACCAGCTTCATCCGGCGGGTCTCCGGATTCAGCGTGGTCTCCCAGAGCTGCTCCGCGTCCATCTCGCCCAATCCCTTGTACCGCTGCAGGGTGAAGGAGCCCTTGTGGGTCTTCCGATACCGTTCCAGCGCCTTGTCGTCATAGAGATACTGCTCCTCCCCCTTGGCCGGCATGGCCTTGTACAGGGGCGGCATGGCGATGTACACATGCCCCTCGAAAATCAGTTCCGGCATGAACCGATAGAACAGGGTCAGTAGCAGATTGGAGATATGGGCCCCGTCCACGTCCGCATCCGCCATGATGATGATCTTGTCATAGCG
>NZ_CAJUCP010000006.1:0-69496 GCF_910585425.1 uncultured Acetatifactor sp.
GTGGCAAGCCCGGTGTCCGGCACCGTGACGGCGCAGGGAGATGGGGAATGCCCCGCGCTGGTGATCGAGCCTGACTGCGACCGGGTGTACGCTCCGGCAAGCGGGAAGATCACCAGGCTGTATCCCATGGGAAATGCGTTTCGGCTGCTCACGGAGTTCGGGACGGAGCTATATGTCCGGATAGGAAACGGCGACGACGAGCTGTTGGGGAGGTACTACCGGCCCAGGATCCTGCAGAATGAGATTGTGGGGAAGGGAAAGGTGCTGGTGGAGTTCGACAGGGCAGGGCTGGAGGCGGAAGGCATAGCCTGCCAGGTGAGCGTCTGCGTGGAGGGCTGCCGGTACGGCGGGAACGTGAGAGGGACTGCGGGAGAAAGGGTCAGGCTGGGAGAGGAGATCTTCCAGGTGCAGGAAGCTCCCGAGCCGGAAAAGCCCGGGCCGGAAACGCGGTTCCTGTACAGGGTCTTCGACTGAGGGCCCGGAGAAGAATGGCCCGGAAGACATTTGTTGCAAAAATGTTCTTGACAAATACCCCATGGGGGTATATCCTGAAGAAGAAAGGATATATACCCCCATGGGGTATTTTGCCTTGGAAACCGGAGGGAAGGAAACGGAACAAATTGCCGTCCGCGGCAGACAGGGTCAGGAGGATAGAAAGATGGCGGAGGGAAATACTACGAACAGTCAGGAATGGGGCGAGGCGGCGGATAGCGGAGCCGGGTGCTGCTGCCACAGGAAGGCCACGCCCCGGGAGGAGAAGGAGCTGAAGGCGCTGAAGAACCGGCTGAACCGCATGACGGGGCAGCTGAGCGGCATCGGGAAGATGCTGGACGAGAACAGGTACTGCGGGGATGTGCTGGTGCAGGTGGCTGCCGTGGAGAGCGCCCTCCAGTCATTCGCCTATCTGATCCTGCAGGAACATATGGAGACATGCGTGGTGGAGGAAATCCGAAAAGGCAATCTGGCCGTGGTGGACGAAGCGGTGGAGCTGATGAAGAAGCTGAAATGAGGCATTGCCGCGGAGCTTTTGCGTCGGAGGTTCCGGCGCACGGATCGTGGCGAAACCGCACAGGATGCGGTTACAGGGGTGGAAAGGAGCGACATGATGATGAAGGAGAGATACCACATTTCGGGCATGACCTGTTCGGCCTGCTCCTCCCATGTGGAGAAGGCGGTGAATAAGCTGGCGGGGGTGGAGAAGGCCTCGGTGAACCTGCTGACGGAGACCATGGAGGTCAGCTATGACCAGGGGCGGCTTGCCGGGGAGGAGATTATGGCGGCTGTGGAGAAGGCCGGGTACGGCGCATCGCGGATCGTAGGCGGGGGCCGGGCGCAGACAGCGGCAGGCAGCGCGGGAAACCGTGGCCCGGGAGGGGGACAGTGCGGGGACCTGCCCTCCGGCGCCTGTCACCTGGCAGGGAATCAGGACGGAGGGCAGCCGGGTACGGCGCGGGAGGCGGTATCCGCAGCAGGGGGCGGATATGCAGCGCCGGGCCGGGACAGCGTACAGAGAAAGGCTGCGGCCCAGGCCCGGGCCATGAAGTGGCGCCTGGGCGTCTCCATCGGCTTCCTGGTGCCATTGATGTACGTGGCCATGTACCATATGTATAATGAATGGTTCGGCCTGCCCATACCGGGCTTTGTACATCGTTATTTCCATGGGAATGAGAATGCCCTGACATTCGCCATGACCCAGTTCCTGCTGCTTTTGCCCATCGTGTACATGAACCGGAAGTTTTTTGCGGTGGGCTTCAGGACTCTGGGGCATCTGAGCCCCAACATGGACAGCCTGATCGCGCTGGGGGCCTCCGCTGCCATCGTCTACGGCGTCTTTGCCATGTACAGGATCAGCTTCGGCCTGGGCCATGGGGACATGGCGGTGGTGGCGCAGTATTCCCAGGACCTGTACTTCGAGTCCGCGGGCATGATACTGACCCTGATCACGGTGGGGAAATACCTGGAGAGCCGCTCCAAGGGCAAGACCAGCGAGGCCATCACTAAGCTCATGGACCTGTCGCCGAAGACGGCCATCGTGCTTTCCGAGGACGGCACGGAGACTGAGGTTCCCACGGAGGCGCTGCGAAGCGGCGACATCTTCCTGGTGAAGCCCGGGAGCCTGGTGCCGGTGGACGGCACGGTGCTGGAGGGATATTCCAGCGTGGACGAGGCGGCCATCACCGGGGAGAGCGTGCCCGTGGAGAAGCGGGAGGGCGACAAGGTGGTGTCCGCCACGGTGAACAAGGCCGGATTCCTGAAATGCCGGGCCGACAGGGTGGGGGAGGACACTACCCTGTCCCAGATCATCCGCCTGGTGGAGGAGGCCAGCGCCAGCAAGGCCCCCATCGCCCAGCTTGCGGACAAGGTGGCCGGGGTGTTCGTGCCGGTGGTGATCGGCATCGCCCTGGTGACGCTGGCGGTGTGGCTGATTGCCGGGGCCGGGGCGGAGTTCGCCATTTCTACGGCCATCGCGGTGCTGGTGATATCCTGTCCCTGCGCTCTGGGGCTGGCCACGCCGGTGGCCATCATGGTGGGCACCGGCGTTGGGGCCGGCCACGGGATACTGATCAAGTCCGGCGAGGCCCTGCAGCAGGCCAGGGACATCGACACCGTGGTCATGGACAAGACGGGGACGATCACGTCGGGGAAGCTCAGATGCATGCAGGTGGGCGTGTATGCGCAGGATATGTCCGTGTACACCATGGTGCAGATTGCGGCGGCCCTGGAGAAGAAGAGCGAGCATCCCCTGGCGGAGGCCGTGGTGGAGCATGCCGCTTCCTTAAAGCTGGATATGCCGCAGATAAAGGATTTCAAGGCAGTATTCGGCAGGGGCGTGGAGGGAGTGCTGGCCGAAGACATACCGCCGAGGCGGTTCGTGCCTGAGGAGGATGGGCCCGCCACATCGGTGAACCTGCTGCCCGAGGACGGGTCCCGGAAAAGGGCCGGTACGCCCTCAAAAGCGGAGCGGGAGGACATTCTGGCGCGGAAGGACGCGGGGGCAAAAGCCGGAACCAGGTATCTGGTGGGGAATCAGGCCTACCTGGAGGAGAACGGCATCTCTGTAGATCCGCTGGTGGCGCAGGGGATCCAGGGCATCGCGGACGAGGGCATGACGCCCCTCCTGGTGGCCCGGGAAGGGAGGCTCCTGGGCTGCATAGGCGTGGCGGATGGAATCAAGCCAAGCTCCAACGAGGCCATCCGGAAGTTCCGGCAGATGGGCATCCGGGTGGTGATGCTCACCGGGGACAACAAAAGGACCGCGGAGGCCGTGCGCAGACAACTGGACATCACGGAGGTGGTGGCGGAAGTCCTGCCCCAGGACAAGGAGAAGAAGATACGGGAGCTGAAAGCCGACGGCCACAAAGTCGCCATGATAGGGGACGGCATCAACGATGCCCCGGCCCTGGCCGCGGCGGATGTGGGCATGGCCATCGGCGCAGGGACGGATGTGGCCATGGAGAGCGCGGACATCATCCTGATGAAGAGCGACCTGCGGGACGCGGTGACGGCAGTGGGCCTGAGCCGGGCCGTCATCCGCAATATCAAGCAGAATCTGTTCTGGGCGTTCTTTTATAACGTTATAGGGATTCCATTGGCGGCCGGAGTGTGGTATCCTATATTTGGAATCAAGTTAAACCCCATGTTCGGCGCGGCGGCCATGAGCCTGAGCAGCATCTTCGTGGTGGGCAACGCCCTGCGGCTGCGGGGCTTTAAGAGCGGGTTCGCTCCTGCCCGGGGGGCAGACGGCCCCGGGCAGCCAGAGGACGGCAGGCAGCCGGGGGAGGGCCGGGAGGCAGAGGAAAAGACGGCGGAAGCTGTCGTTCCGGTAGAAACTGCCGTTCCGGTAGAAACTACCGTTCCGGTAGAAACTACCGTTCCGGTAGAAACTACCGTTCCGGTAGCGGACAAAAATGTGGACAGCGCAGCGGAAAGCGGCGCGGAAAGGAAGGAAAGTATGACAAAGGTAATGACGATTGAGGGAATGATGTGCGGACATTGCACAGGCAGGGTACAAAAGGCCCTGGAGGCCGTAGAGGGCGTGAGCGCCGTCACCATGAGCCTGGAGGCGAAGACGGCCACAGTGGAGCTGGCGGCGGAGGTCTCTGAGGAGGCCCTGACCGCGGCGGTGGCCGAGGCCGGCTACGAGGTAAAGGGAATCACAGGGTGATACAATTGTGTCACCGGGAGGAACGCGCCATCCCATGTAGGGCATGGGGGCGCAATGGGACCGCTTCTGAGGGAGGGCGCTGCCAAGCGCCCTTCGGCAGAAAATGAAAGAGGTGAAAAGAACCAATGAAAAGCAGATTATTCTACGGACTGTTCATCGTATACGCCGCCATGGTGGCCTTTGTCCTGGCCATCAACGGGGTGTTCACCGGAGAGATGGAATCCGTCGGCAACCTGGTCATCAACGGGGTCTTCCTGGGAATCATCGGCGTCCTGTTCGTGATCTCGGCGGTGAGCTTCATGCGGCTGAACGGCCTGACGGACGAACTGGTGGATGCCGCGGGGGACTTGAAGGAGGCGTATAAAAAGGCCGGGAACCAGAACGTGTGGAGCGAGCTGGAGAAGGACAGGGACTTCTTCGAGGAGGAGAACCTGAAGAAGGCCTTTGGCAGGTTCCTGCAGCAGATGAACAACAGCCGCATCGGGAAAAGATACGCGGGAAGCTGCGACATCGAGGACTATATCAACGAGGAGCTGCTGGACAGAGTGGGCAGCAGCCACTACAATTCCGCCATCTCCGGCACCATGACGGGGCTGGGCATCCTGGGCACCTTCATCGGGCTGTCCCTGGGGCTCGGGTCCTTCAGCGGCGATGACATCTATACCATCTCCGACAACGTGGGGCCGCTGCTGTCCGGGATGAAGGTGGCCTTCCACACCTCGGTGTACGGCATCATATTCTCTTTGATATTCAATTTCGTCTACCGCAGCATCATGGCGGATGCCTACGGCAAGCTGAACTTATTTCTGAGCGCCTACAGGCAGTACGCCGCGCCGCCCGTCAGCTCCGGGGACGAGAACACCGCCGCCATGCTGGTGTACCAGGCCAATCAGGCCAATTATATGAAGGAGCTTCTGGAGCTGGAGCGGGGCCAGGCCGCAGAGCAGGCCAGGCAATTGGAACAGATGGCCCATGCTTTCATGGAGAAGCTCCAGTCCGTGATGGGCACCGAGTTCCGGGACCTGGGCGCCGCGCTGCAGTTGGCCTCCCAGGCCCAGACCCAGAACGGGGAGAACGGAAAAGCGCTTCTGGAGGCGGTGGACGCCCTGGCCCAGTCCAACCGGAACATGCAGGAGAGCATGGAGCAGATGCTCAAGCGGCAGGAGCGGCTGGCGGATGACCTGGAGCAGCAGAAGCGCAGGCTGGAGACGGCCTGCCAGGAGATCAGCCGGGACGTGAGCAGCCAATTGTACACCTTTCAGCAGATGAGGACTTTGTATGATGACGAAAAATAGAAGAAAGAGAAGAGAAGCCTTCGAGGAGCACAGCTACTGGCAGTCCTACTCGGACATGATGGCGGCATTGCTTCTGATATTCGTGCTGATCATCGCCATCACCCTGGCCATCTACAGGCAGAAGACCGTGGACCTGGAGCGGTCCCAGAACAGTCTGGGGATAGCCAGGCAGGAGCTGGAGGACGCGAAGAAGGACCTGGAGGCGGCAAGGGCGGATCTGGATGAGTACAGGGCGGCCATCGAGAAGTCCAATGAAGAGCTTGCGAATTCCCTGGCTGAGCTCCAGCAGGCCTATGCCGACGCCGCGCTGACCCAGGACGAGCTGAACAAGGCCTATCTGGAGATCGAGAACGCCAGGAACGAGCTTACCTCCACCCAGCAGGAGCTGGAGGCGATCGTGGGCATACGGACGGACATCATCGGGGCCCTGCAGTCCGCTTTCAACAACTCGGCCATGAGCGTGGACGCCCAGACCGGCTCCATCACCTTCTCCTCGGACGTGCTGTTCAGGTACAACAGCGCGGCGCTGTCCGCTGACAGCCGCAGCACCTTAAAGGAGATCATCCCCATGTACCTGGACGTGCTGATGCAGGAGCAGTTCCGGGAGTATATCGCGGAGATCATTATCGAGGGCCATACGGATACGGACGGCACCTACGAGTCGAATATGGAGCTGTCTTACAACCGCGCCTACTCTGTGGCGAAATTCTGCATGGATCCGAAGAACGGCCTTGCGGAGGACAAGATAGAGCAGCTCAAGGGCATCCTCACGGTGAACGGACGCTCCTTCAGCCAGCCCATCTATGCCGCCGACGCTCAGGGGAATCCCACGGACCAGGTGAACATGGAGGCCTCCAGGCGGGTGGAGATCAAGTTCCGGCTCAAGGAGGACGAGATGATTGAGAAGATAGAGGAAGTGCTGCGGCAGTGAAGTCTCAGACAGGAATGCAGGGGTAAAGCATGCGTTATATTGTAAAGAAGGAGAACGCTGAAACGATATATATATCGGGGGGGATATTTGTCTCCAACGGAAAATGGACACACCCCAAAATGATATTGGATGACTATGAACTTGTAATTGTCCTGAAGGGCCGGTTCCAGATGAGGATAGGACAGGCTAGAAAAGAATTCCTGGAAGGGGACTGCTTCATTCTGTTCCCGGGCGAAGAGCACATCGGGATAGAAGCGGCATGGGATGTGTCGTTCTACTGGCTCCATTTCCGAATCAGGGACGTGGAGGTGCTGGAGGGGGAAAGGCGTCTTTTCCCATTGCTGGAGCGGATGTCTGGGGACGGTTCGGACGGCCTTATCTTTAACGAATGCTGCCGCCCCTCGGATCGGACGCAGCTGGTGGTGCTGATCAACCAGCTCCTGTACTATCAGTCCGTATACAAAAGGACGAGCGCCCCCATACGGCCCTGCGACATCTGCATGGAGCTGGTGCTGTATGAGCTGGCGCAGGTGACACGGGAAATCAATCTGGAGAAGCTCCGGGCCAGGTCGCCGGATGCCGGGACCATGATGGACAAGATTTATGATTATATCCGCGCCAACTGCTACAAGAATCTTCAGGTGGCGGAGGTGGCGCGACAGTTCGGATACAATTCCCAGTACTTCATTCGGATGTTCCGCAGGAAGACAGGCATAAGCCCCAAGCAGTACATCATCCACCAGCAGATCAGGCAGGCGAAATACCTGTTCTCCACCACCAGCCTGAAGGTCACGGAGGTGGCGGAGCAGGTGGGGATGAGCAATGCCAGGGTCTTCAGCAAGCGGTTCCGGAAATCGGAAGGGATTTCTCCCAGCGAATACCGCAGGGCCTTCCATAAGACGCATTACAACAGCAGATAGCAGACCATGGCAGAAGGCTGTCGTACAGTAGGTTACGGCAGTCTTTTTTTATGCTTTTACGAAAATACATAGGAGAGATGGATGCTGAAATGTGATTTGTGTGCAATAAGCACAAGATACCAGTATAAAGGGAAAAGGACAAGGGCAAAATGAATAAAAGGTCAGTTTTTGATACATAAAGTCAGAAACAGTATGTTTTATAGTTAGAAAACTTAATTTACAATATGTTTATCGCAAAACATGTCGCACAGATTTCTGAAAGGAGTGTCACGGAAGATATGAATGCATCTGTACAGGGAAAGAAAAAGAACACAGTCCTCCACAGAATGAAGAAGTATCGGATACTGTACCTGCTGGCGATCATCCCCTTTGCCTACCTGATGGTGTTCCGCTACTGGCCTATTTTTCTGCAGTTCGTGCTTGCCACGAAAAACTATACCATAAAGGGCGGCATCTGGGGAAGCCCGTTTATTGGGCTGGACAATTTCGCCCAGCTGTTCCAGTCCCAGGAGTTCCAGAAGATATTGTTCAATACCATCCGAATCTCTCTGCTGAGACTGCTGTGCGGCTTCGTGCCTCCCATCATCCTGTCGATCATGCTCTTTGACATGACGAGCAAAAAGTTCCGGAGAATCAGCCAGAGCATTTTGTATATCCCCCATTTTTTCTCCTGGGTCATCGTGTATGCCATTGTCCAGGTGCTTTTCCAGAACACGGGATATATCAACAGCTTTTTGGGCTTTATCGGAGTCGAGGCCAAGCAGTTCCTGATGTCGGAGAGATACTTCCTTCCGATTCTGATCGGCAGCGGGCTGTGGAAGAGCCTGGGCTGGTCTACCATCATCTACCTGGCCGCGCTGACCAACATCAACACGGAGCTGTTCGAGGCGGCCCGCCTGGACGGCGCGGGGCCGATTCAGAGAATCCGCTATATCACGCTCCCCGGGATTGTGCCGATTATCGTCTTCTCCCTGATGATTAATCTCGGCTCCATTCTGTCGGCGGCGGGGACGGAGCAGATTCTGCTGTTCTATAGCCCCACAAACTATGAAGTCAGCGATGTCATCGGGACTTGGCTGTACAGACAGGGGCTTGGAAAACTCAAGTATGGGCTGGGGGCCGCGGTGTCCGTCTTTGAATCCTCGGTGGGCCTGGTTCTCGTTCTAGTTAGCAACAAGCTGGCGAACAAGTTCGCCGGGCTGGGGATTTGGTGATTCGCAGCAGAGACGGCAGAAATGAGAGGGAAAGGAACAATGAAGAAAAGGCAGATAAATACAGAAAAGCTATATCAGGCAGTCATTGTCATAATCGTCGCGATATTGGTGCTGGTCTCGCTCTTTCCGTTAATCTACGTTATGGGGCTGTCCTTTACCAGCCAGCAGGAATACATGTCCAGGGGGAACCTGATGGTGATTCCATTCAAGCCTACGCTTGAGGGGTACAGAAGGATTCTTTTCCGAGATGACACCTACATCAAGGGACTGTTCATAAGCATACTCAGAACCGGAATCGGTACGGCTGTCACGCTGGCCTGTACGCTGATCATGGGGTACCTGCTTTCAAAGGAGGATCTCCCGGGGCGCAGATTCCTGCTGTTCGCGGTCATGGTCACGGTCTTGTACAACGGGGGCATGATTCCCACCTTCCTGACAGTGAAGGGACTTGGGCTGGTGGATACCTTCTGGTCGATGATACTCCCGGGAATGGTGGATACCTGGTCGGTCCTGGTCTTTAAGCAGTTCTTCTCCGGTCTGCCCAAAGAGGTGATGGAATCGGCGGAGATCGACGGCTGCGGCGAATTCAGGATGCTGGCGCAGATCGCCATTCCGCTGAGCACGGCGGTCATGGCGGCGCTGGGGCTGTTCATGGCGGTAGGGCACTGGAACTCCTGGTTCGAGCCCATGATTTATCTGCAGAAGAATACAGAGCTGTACCCGCTGCAGCTCCTTCTGCGCAATATGTTCACGAATTCCAATCTGGGCTACAATGTAAACAGCGGAATGCAGGTGGATGCCGCGAACCAGCAGACCACCACCTCCCTGCGCATGGTGGTGACCATGATAGGGACAGTACCCATTTTATGTGTCTATCCTTTTCTACAGAAATATTTCACATCCGGCGTATACATGGGAGCGGTGAAAGGTTGATGGCTGTCCGGGACAGCAAAACGGCGTGCACGACAGCTTCTTCAGGGACGGCCGCTCTGACGGAGCATTTGTCAAATAAAGAGTCAATGTAAAAGAAAGGGAAAAGCTATGAAGAAAAAGAAGATGATGCAGATACTGGCGTTGGCAGCGGCCATGGCGATGGTCATGACGGCTTGCGGAAACAAGGATTCAGGGAACAGCCAGGAGAGTTCCAAGGCTGAGAGCAGCGATGCTGCCGAAAGCTCCGAGAAGGCGGAAGAGGAATCCGCAGAGGAGGATGCCGCGGGTGGGGAAGTTGCTGCGGAAGGATCGGATGTGACGATAGAGGCTTTCGTCACGAATCCATGGACCTCCAGGGCCCCGGCCCAGGACGATCCCTATGAAGCCTACATTGAGCAGAAGTTCGGCGGCGACTGGACGCTGACCTGCGCTATGGAGGGAGAGGGCGAGAACGAGCTCGTGACCAGGTTCACCTCTGACGCGGAGCCGGATTTGATTGGATTCGGCACCGCCACACAGTTGGACATGCTTTACAACGAAGGCGTCCTGCTGGATGACTGGAATGTCTATGCGGACAAGATACCCTCCGTGCTGGCGAACATGGGAGATGATCAGATAGCCTATTACACCACGGAGGACGGAAAGCTGAAGGCTGTGGGCGGCATGCCCGGCGGACAGATCTGGGCGTTCATGATCAGGCAGGACTGGCTGGACAACCTGGAGCTTGCCATGCCCACCACGCCGGAAGAGCTGCTGCAGGTCATGAAAGCGTTCACCTTCAACGATCCCGACGGGAACGGTGTGGATGACACCTATGGCTTTACCGCTGCCGGAGGCGGAAGCGGAATCGGTGAGGTGGCAAAGCTCCTCATGATGTATGGAAATCCCAGCTTCTATATCACGGATGAGAATACGGTGAGCCATCCGATATTGGACGGATCCTATAAGGAGTTCCTTGATTTCGCGAAGAGCATGGTAGATGAGAAGGTCATCGACCCGGACTGGTATACCCTGGGCTGGGACGAGAGGAAGCCTAATCTGTTCCAGGGAGCCTATGGCATATGCTATTATCCGCCTGAGGCGCTGATGATGGAGACGTCGGGCGGCGGAGGCAGCGAGTCCCTTGCCACTGGCTGGACTATCATGGACATGTGCGGCGGTAAACTGGATGCGCTGGATCTGCTGTCCGAGACACGCTGCTCTGTATCCGCCAAGACTGCGGAAGACAGCGCCAAGATGGACATCATATGCGATTTCCTGGAGAAGACCGCAGGGATGAGCGACGATTACCTGAACATCCGCTTCGGTGCGGGAATCGAGGAGCAGATGGGATTCGTGCGGAATGATGATGGCTCCATATATGCATGGCAGGATGATTTTTCCAACACTGTGTTCGGACAGACCAATGCCTGTAGCTGGGGACAGCTCATCGTATCCCGGCCTGCCAACCTGACGCTGGGCGCTACTGAGGTGGTGGACATCTGGACGGAAAGGGCGATGAAATTGAAGAATGAGGCCATGGAGATGGATCGCTGGTCCGTGAACTACCGCTTCCTGAATCCAGATCCTACTGTAAAGACAGAAGCGGGCAATGTGGAGAGCCAGTTCGTGAGCAGATATATCCTGGGCGAGACGGATGATTACGATGGATTCGTAGAGAGCTGGCTGAGCAGCGGCGGGCAGGAGCTTCTGGAGGATGCGGAGCAGACTTTCCGCAAATACGGCCTGATGGAGTAAGGAGCTTGCCAGTGCGGCAGCGCACAGATAGGAGAGAAGATGGACAAGAAAGAATACAGTCGCCCAGTCTCTTTAAGGAGGGTACAGGTGACGGACGCCTTCTGGAAACAGAAGATGGAGCTGGTAAGGAAGGAGGTGATTCCTTACCAGTGGGAGGCGCTGAACGACCGAGTCCCGGATGCTGAGCCCAGCTACTGCATGCACAATTTCCGGGCGGCGGGGAAACTGAACGCCAGGAGAAGGGAGCTGGGGGAGGCCTATGTGCCAGAGAAGCGCCCGCTCGTCTCCGGGTGCCATCCCGAGGACAGGAATCACATGGAGGACGACAGGTTCTACGGCAATGTGTTCCAGGACAGCGATTTCTTCAAATGGATTGAGGCCGCGGCGTATTCCCTCACCCAGCACCCGGATTCGGAGCTGGAAGGGACAGTGGACGAGGCAATCGATGCCGTGTGCGCCGCACAGCTTGAGAACGGATACCTGGACACCTACTACATCATCAACGACATGGACTATGTCTTCACGAACCTGCGGGACAACCACGAGCTGTACTGCTTCGGCCATCTGACGGAAGCGGCGGTGGCCTATTGCCAGGCAACGGGGAAGGACAAGCTCCTGCAGGCGGCCATGCGGTACGCGGACTATATCGGTTTCTGCTTCGGCCCTGAGGAGGGCAAGAGGAAGGGGTATCCCGGCCATGAACTGGCGGAGCTGGCCCTGGTGCGGCTCTATGAGCAGACCGGTGACGGGAAATATCTGGAGCTGAGCCGTTTTTTCATTGAGCAGAGGGGCACCAGGCCGTATTACTATGACGAAGAGCACCCGGAGACCGTAGAGAAGGGCAAGGAGGGGGAAATAAGGCACTGGTACCACCAGGCCCACCTCCCGGTGCGGGAGCAGAAGGAGGCAGTGGGCCATGCCGTCCGCGCGGTCTACCTCTATTCCGGCATGGCGGACGTGGCGCGGCTGACAGGGGACGATTCCCTTTACAGAGCCTGTGTGGCGCTCTGGGAGAACATCACGGAGAAGAAGATGTATATCACAGGGGGAATCGGGGCCAACAGCATGGGGGAGATCTTCTCCTTTGACTACGACCTTCCCAACGATACGGCCTACGCGGAGAGCTGTGCAGCAATCGGGCTGGTGTTCTTCGCCAGGCGGATGCTGGAGATAAAAGCACAGAGCCGGTATGCCGATGTGATGGAGAGGGCGCTGTACAACGGAATCCTGAGCGGCATCGCCCTGGACGGGAAGAGCTTCTTCTACGTGAATCCGCTGGAATGCCTGCCGGAGGCCTGCCATAAGGACAGCAGGAAGCGCCATGTGAAGCCCGTGAGGCAGAAATGGTTCGGCTGCGCATGCTGTCCGCCCAATATCGCCAGGACGCTGAGCTCTATCGCGTCCTATGCCTGTACGGAGTCAGAGGACACTCTGTATGTGCATTTGTACATCGGATGTGTGCTGGAGAAGGAGTTCGCTGGCGGAAAGGTGGAGATCCGCATGACGTCCGGATTCCCCTGGGACGGGAAAGTGGCGCAGGAGGTGAGGGCGCAGGAGGAGACGGAATTCACCATTGCCCTCCGCATCCCCGGCTGGTGCAATGCCTATACCATAGACGGAGAGGCGGGATGCCTGGAGGGCGAGGATATCAGGGACGGTTATCTCTATGTAAAGCGGGTCTGGAAGGACGGCGAACGCCTGGAGCTTGAGTTCCCTATGGAGGTGCGCGTCATGGCAGCAGATGCCAGGGTGCGCGAGGATATCGGGAAGGTGGCGGTGACCAGGGGGCCAATCGTTTACTGCATGGAGGAGGCGGACAACGGCGGGAACCTGCACCTCTACCGCCTTGGGACAGACCCCGAGCCTGTGGCCCACAGGAGGAAGATTGGGGGCGTGTCCGTGATGGGTGTGACCACCAGGGCGCTGCGAAGGAAAACGCGCAGCGGAGGTGAAGCCTCCTGCGGAAACGGACTGTACACGGAATATAAGAAACCGGAATATGAAGAAACGACAGTAGAATGGATTCCGTACTATGCCTGGGCGAACCGCGGGGAAGGAGAGATGCAGGTTTTCATCAGGGCGGAATAAAAGACCGGTATCTGGGAAAAATAGATGGCTGAAAATGGAAGGACTTCGTTCAGCATTTTGAACTCGAAGGAGGCTGCCGTACATCAGACGACAGCCTCCACGATTGTCAGGCCACCGATTGTAATCGTTTTTAGACCAATTTCTTTTTTCTTATTAAAATTAAAACTTAGCCTCTGATAAAAACATATTATATAATCGTGTTTCAAATATGCGGTTTGCAATCTTGATGCTCATGTTGTCACATGATATATATCCAAACATATTTGCGATTTCTATGGTGTGATTGTCTTCATTATACGCAATCTGTTCTCCCTGAAACAGCATTGTATATAACATCTGTTTCATATCAGGATATTCGCTTATATGTTTGCTCAGGCTGTCGAACAGGGTCGTCCTTGCCTGGAGCAGGACTTTGGCCGCTTCCCCGACACCGTCTTTTGACCAGATTTGCCCCCTGCCTACAAAAGAAGCCTGGAAAGGCAGCTTTATCATTGGTTTTGCTGCGATTTTACATGAATCAGCAGGATAAGCTTTCAAAGCTGCAAAAATGTTACGGAACAGAAATTTAGTGCTGGGGAATGCGGACGCATCTATCAAGTTTTCTTGCTTGTCCGTATTTCAAGTATATGATAGAATCGAATGGACATAAAATATTTTATTATGATTTTATGCTTTGTTAATTGATTTTGGAGAAAATAGTGTTATATTGGTTATAGAACAGACAAAGAAAGCAGACAGGGAGGCAGACATGAACATACAGAAATTTACCCAGAAATCAATGCAGGCCGTGGAAGGCTGCGAGAAATTGGCTTATGAGTACGGGAACCAGGAGATCGAACAGGAGCATCTGCTCTACAGCCTGCTGAAGGTGGAGGACAGCCTGATCCTGAAGCTGATAGAGAAGATGGAGATCCAGAAGGAGCACTTCGTGGACCGGGTGGAGAAGGCGATCGCGAAGCGCACCAAGGTCCAGGGCGGCAAGGTGTATGTGGGGGCCGACCTGAACAAGGTGCTGGTAAACGCCGAGGACGAGGCGAAGCAGCTGGGAGACGAGTACGTGTCCGTGGAGCACCTCTTCCTGGCCATGATTAAGAACCCCAACCGGGAGATTGCCCAGATCTGGAAGGAGTACGGCATCACCAGGGAGCGCTTCCTCCAGGCTCTGTCCACCGTCCGGGGGAACCAGCGGGTCACCAGCGACAACCCTGAGGCCACTTACGACACCCTGGAGAAATACGGCCAGGAGCTGGTGGAGAAGGCCAGGAACCAGAAGCTGGATCCCGTGATAGGCAGGGACACGGAGATCCGAAACGTGATCCGCATCCTGTCCCGGAAGACCAAGAACAACCCCGTGCTGATCGGCGAGCCCGGAGTGGGCAAAACCGCTGTGGTGGAAGGGCTGGCCCAGAGAATCGTCCGGGGGGACGTGCCCCAGGGCCTGAAGGACAAGAAGATATTCGCCCTGGACATGGGCGCATTGGTGGCCGGGGCAAAGTACCGGGGCGAGTTCGAGGAGCGGCTGAAGGCGGTGCTGGAGGACGTGAAGAACAGCGATGGACAGATCATCCTTTTCATCGACGAGCTGCACACCATCGTGGGCGCGGGCAAGACGGACGGGGCACTGGACGCCGGGAACATGCTCAAGCCCATGCTGGCCAGGGGCGAGCTCCACTGCATCGGCGCCACCACTCTGGACGAATACAGGCAGTATATCGAGAAGGACGCGGCGCTGGAGCGGCGGTTCCAGCCCGTCATGGTGGAGGAGCCCACAGTGGAGGACACCATCTCCATCCTCCGGGGCATCAAGGAGCGCTATGAGGTGTACCACGGCGTGAAGATTATGGACAACGCCCTGGTCAGCGCCGCCGTGCTGTCCAACCGCTATATCTCCGACCGTTTCCTGCCGGACAAGGCCATCGACCTGGTGGACGAGGCCTGCGCCCTAATCAAGACGGAGCTGGACAGCATGCCCACGGAGCTGGACGAGCTGCAGCGCAAGATCATGCAGATGGAGATCGAGGAGGCCGCCCTGAAGAAGGAGGACGACCGGCTGAGCCAGGAGCGCCTGGCGGATCTCCAGAAGGAGCTGGCGGAGGACAAGGAGAGCTTCGCCTCCAGGAAGGCCCAGTGGGACAATGAGAAGACCTCCGTGGAGAAGTTGTCTAAATTGCGTGAAGAGATAGACGCCGTGAACAGTGAGATTCAGATCGCCCAGATGGAAGGCAATCTGGAGAAGGCCGCGGAATTAAGCTACGGCAGGCTGCCCGCCCTGAAGAAGCAGTTGGAGCAGGAGGAGCAGTCCGGGGCCGCGGAGCGCTCTCTGGTCCGGGAGAAGGTGTCCGAGGAGGAGATTGCCAGGATCATCTCCCGGTGGACGGGGATTCCAGTCACCAAGCTGACGGAGAGCGAGCGGAACAAGACCCTGCACCTGGACGAAGAGCTCCACAGGCGGGTCATCGGCCAGGACGAGGGCGTCACCAAGGTGACGGAGGCCATCATCCGCTCCAAGGCGGGCATCAAGGACCCCTCCAAGCCCATAGGCTCCTTCCTGTTCCTGGGTCCCACCGGCGTGGGCAAGACGGAGCTGGCCAAGTCCCTGGCGGCGAGCCTCTTCGACGACGAGAACAACATTGTGCGCATCGACATGAGCGAATATATGGAGAAATACTCCGTGTCCAGGCTGATTGGAGCGCCTCCCGGATATGTGGGATACGAGGAGGGCGGCCAGTTGACCGAAGCAGTCAGGAGGAAGCCTTACAGCGTGGTGCTCTTTGACGAGATCGAGAAGGCCCATCCGGACGTGTTCAACGTGCTGCTCCAGGTCCTGGACGACGGCCGCATCACGGACTCCCAGGGCAGGACGGTGGACTTCAAGAACACCATCCTGATCATGACCTCCAACATCGGGGCCAATTATCTTCTGGAGGGCATACGGCCGGACGGCGGGATAGACGGGAAGGCCGAGGCGCTGGTGATGAACGACCTGCGCAGCCATTTCAGGCCGGAGTTCCTGAACCGCCTGGACGAGACCATCCTGTTCAAGCCCCTGACCAGAGAGAACATCGGCGGCATCGTGGAGCTGATCATCGCTGACCTGAACCGGCGGCTGGCGGACAGGGATTTGAGCCTGGAGCTGACGGCGGAAGCGGAGCGGTTCATCGTGGACAATGCCTACGACCCGGTGTACGGCGCGCGCCCCCTGAAGCGGTATATCCAGAAGCATGTGGAGACCGCCACGGCGAGGCTGATCCTGTCGGACGGCGTGGGAAGCGGCGACACGGTTGTGATAGGCGTGGAGGAGGGGACATTAAAGGCCTCCGTAAAATAAACAGGAAAAATGAAAAAGAAACAAATTTATTTAAAATAGGACTTGCAAGTCCATGGCCCTTATGCTACAATGATATCGCTGTTTGTGGTTCCATAAGCAGTGCGGATGTGAACATCAAATATTATGGGTTTCGCAGCTGCGAAGATATCATAGAAGAGGTGAACGAGATGAAGGAAGGAATCCATCCTAAGTACCATCAGGCAACCGTGACATGTAACTGCGGCAATACTTTCGTGACCGGCTCTACAAAGCCTGAGATTCACGTAGAAGTATGCTCCAAATGCCATCCCTTCTACACTGGCCAGCAGAAGATGACCAGGGCTGACGGGCGTATTGAGAAGTTCAATCGGAAATATGGCGTGAAATAAGGTCATGGGAATCGCAGGAAAGGTTGAGGTGTGCTTGCATCTCAACCTTTTTTACAATGACATTCAGGGCAGCTTTAGCGGAGGGCTTTTTTGAGAGGGGCCATAGCTAAAGCTATTTGAGATGGAAATATCGGAGGATAAGAGTATGGCAAAGAAGGGCCGTTATTCCGGCATCGGCGGGCAGGCCGTGCTGGAGGGCATCATGATGAAGAACAAGGAGAAATACGCGGTGGCCGTCAGGCGGCCCGATGGGGGCATCTCCGTGGAGGTGGACAACCACAGGGGCATACTGCCCGGCAGCAAGGTGAAGGAGATTCCCTTTGTCAGGGGCATCTTCAATTTCATCGATTCCCTGGTGCTGGGCATGAAGTGCCTGAACTTCTCGGCCTCCTTCTATGAGGAGGAGCCGGGCGGGGAAGAAGGGGATTCCGGGCAGCAGAAGCCGAAGAACGAGACGGGGGAGAAGCTGATGTCGGCGCTGGTCACCTGCTTCGCGGTGGTGTTGGCGCTGGGCATTTTCGTGGTGCTGCCCTATTACCTGACATCCCTGCTGAAAAGTTCCCTGCGCAACCAGTCCCTGATGGCCATCATCGAGGGCGTGGTGCGCATCCTGATTTTCATCCTGTATATCTGGGGCATCAGCCTGATGAAGGACATCCGCAGGCTGTACCGCTATCACGGCGCGGAGCATAAGTGCATCAACTGCATCGAGAGGGGGAGGCCGCTGACGCCGTCCAACGTGATGCGCAGCTCCAGGCTCCATAAGAGATGCGGGACCAGCTTCATCTTCTTCGTATTTCTGGTGAGCATCGTGCTGTTCTTCTTTATCCGGGTGGAGAACCCTGTGGCCAGGGTGGGCATCAGGATTGCGCTTATGCCCGTGGTGGCCGGGATTTCCTATGAGATTATCCGGCTGGCGGGGCGCAGCGACAATATTTTCATACAGATTCTGTCCGCGCCGGGCATGGCCATCCAGCGGATGACCACTAAGGAGCCGGACGAGAGCATGGTGGAGGTGGCGATCGCCGCAGTGGAGACCGTGTTTGACTGGAAGCAGTATCTGAGGGACAATTTCGGATACCAGGCGGAGGATCTGGAGGCAGGGGAAGGCTGACATATGACGTATGGGGAACTGTACCGCCGGGGAAGGGATGCGCTGGAAGGGGCGGGAGTCCCGGAGGCGGAGCTGGATGCCAGGCTGCTCCTGGAGTGGGTCTGCGGCACGGACCGAAACGACCTGCTGGCCCACGGGGACAGAGAGCGGAGCGCCGGAGAGCAGGCGGAATATGAAAGGCTGATTGCCGGGCGGAAGGGGAGGATCCCCCTCCAGCATCTCACAGGGGTGCAGGCGTTCATGGGGCTGGAATTTGCCGTGGACGGGCATGTGCTGGTTCCCAGGCAGGATACGGAAGTCCTGGTGGAGGAGGCGCTGCGCAACCTCCATGACGGCATGCGGATACTGGATATGTGCACGGGATCCGGCTGTATCCTGATAAGCCTCCTGCACTATTCCAACGACTGCCGGGGGGTGGGAGCGGACATCTCCGGGGAGGCCCTGGCCGTGGCCAGAGGGAACGCGGAAAGGCTGCTGGGGGCTTCGGCCTGCGCCTGGATGCGGGACGGGACGGAGATCCTGGACGGCTGTGGGGCGAATCTTGCATGTGCGGAGGACAGGCAGGGGAGGATTTCATTCATGGAGAGCGACCTCTTCGACGGCGTAGAAGGGAGATTCGACATCATCGTGTCCAATCCGCCCTATATCCGGAGCGGGGAGATTCCTGGCCTGATGCCGGAGGTGCGGGAGCACGAGCCTGTGCTGGCCCTGGACGGCGGGGAGGACGGGCTTGCCTTCTACCGCAGGATCGTGGAGGGCTGCAGGGGGCATCTTTGCGGCGGCGGGATGCTTTTCCTGGAAATCGGATACGACCAGGGGGAGGCTGTCAGCGGGCTCCTGGCGGAAGCGGGATTCCTGGAGGTGGCCGTGGTAAAGGATTATGCCGGACTGGACAGGGTGGTCTGCGGGACGCTTGGATTCGGCTGAGCGGCGGATGCCGGGGGTATCCGGGGCAATGACAGGCCCGGGATGACGGGACAGGCGCAGGGCAGACAGGGAAAGGCCCGCCGTCTGGCAGAGTGAGAGGATGAAGAGCCGTCTCGGCGGCAGAATGAGAGGAGATATGTTCGATAAATTAGAGGATTTGCTGATTCGGTTCGAGGAGATTCTGAGCGAGCTCCACGAGCCCACCGTGACCGCCAACCAGGAGCGGTTCCGGAAGCTTATGAAGGAGCAGAGCGACCTGACACCCATCGTGGACGCTTATACGGAATATAAGAAGTGCAGGCAGGAAATCGAGGACTCCCTGGAGCTGTTGGAGGGGGAGAGCGATGACGACATGCGGGAGATGATCAAGGAGACCTTAAGCGAGAGCAGGAAACGCGTGGAGGAGCTGGAGCAGGAGCTGAAAATCCTGCTGCTTCCCAAGGACCCGAACGATGACAAGAATGTAATCGTGGAAATCCGGGCAGGCGCGGGAGGGGACGAGGCGGCGCTGTTCGCCGCGGAGATCTATCGGATGTACGTGCACTACGCGGAGGGCCAGCGGTGGAGGGTGGAGACGCTGAATGTGGATGAAATCGGCATCGGCGGCATGAAAGAGGTACAGTTCACGATCACCGGGCAGGGCGCCTACTCCAGGATGAAGTATGAGAGCGGCGTGCACCGGGTGCAGAGGGTGCCCGAGACGGAGAGCGGCGGGCGGATACACACCTCCACCATCAGCGTGGCGGTGATGCCGGAGGTGGACGAAGACATAGATATCGTCATCGAGGAGAAGGACATCCGGATCGATGTCATGCGGGCCTCGGGAAACGGCGGCCAGTGCGTCAACACCACGGATTCCGCGGTGCGCCTGACCCACTATCCCACGGGCATCGTGGTGTACAGCCAGACGGAGAAGTCCCAGCTCCAGAACAAGGCCAAGGCCTTCGCCCTGCTGAAGGCGAAGCTCTACGACATGGAGCAGCAGCAGCGTCATGACGCGGAGGCGGAGCTGCGCCGCAGCCAGATAGGGACGGGGGACCGCTCCGAGAAGATCCGCACCTACAATTTCCCCCAGGGCCGCGTCACCGACCATCGCATCGGCCTGACCATCTACAAGCTGGATAAGGTCATGAACGGGGACATCCAGGAGATCCTGGACGCCTGCATCGCCGCCGACCAAGCGGCTAAGTTAGTGAAGATGGGAGAAAACTAAGAGCCGTTTGGTCGCGGGACCGAAGCGGCCAAGCTGGTAAAGACGGGAGAAAACTAGAGGCCGTTTGGTCGAGGGACCAAGGCGGCTAAGCTGGTGAAGATGGGAGAAAACTAAAAGCC
Source organism: uncultured Acetatifactor sp. (assembly GCF_910585425.1). Taxonomy (GTDB): domain Bacteria; phylum Bacillota; class Clostridia; order Lachnospirales; family Lachnospiraceae; genus Acetatifactor. The sequence goes on from NZ_CAJUCP010000006.1 coordinate 20,353, forward strand.
GTTTGGTCGCGGGACCGAAGCGGCCAAGCTGGTGAAGATGGGAGAAAGCTGGAAGCCGTTTGGTCGCGGGACCGAAGCGGCCAAGCTGGTAAAGATGGGAAAAAACTCAAAGCCGCCTGGTCAAGGGGCCGAAGCGGCAAAGCTGGTGGAGAAGGAAGAAAACCAGAAGCCGCCTGGTCGAGGGACTGAGGCGGAGAGGCCGGTGGAGACGGGAGAGAACCAGGCCGAAAATCCAACATAGATGAGACAGGAGATTGCCGATCATGTTTACGAAGGAAATGATGGAAAGAATGGAAGCGCCCTTCAGGGAGCAGTTGAAGCGCATGGGGACAAGCGGAGCCTGCGGGGCCAGGGCGGCGCAGGTGGAGCGCATGGTGGAGGAGATTCTGAGCCCCGGGGAGGCCCAGGCCCTGAAATGCCTGTATGCCTCCATGCCGGTGAGCGATGCCGTGGACTATCCTGCGGAGCTCTTCGAAGCCTTCGCCAGGCACGGGGCCTTTCTCTGGGAGAAGGGGCCTTTTGCGGGCCGGGTTCCGGAGAGGCTCTTCGCCGGGTATGTGCTGCATCATCGGGTGAACAATGAAGATTTGACGGAGCACCGCGCATTTTTCTATGAGCAGTTAAAGGACAGGATTGCCGGGATGGATATGCGCCAGGCCGTGCGGGAAGCCAACTACTGGTGCGCCTCCCAGGCCACCTACAGGTCAACGGACGGCCGGACGGCCAGCCCCATGAGCGTATACGACTGCGCCTACGGCCGCTGCGGGGAGGAGTCCACCTTTACCGTGTCGGTGCTGCGCAGCCTGGGAATCCCCGCCAGGCAGGTGTACGTGCCCCTGTGGTCCCACTGCGACGACAACCACGCCTGGGTGGAGGCATGGTGCGACGGGGAGTGGGTCTTTTTCGGCGCATGTGAGCCGGAGGAGCTCCTGAACAGAGGGTGGTTCGCCGGGGCGTCCTCCAGGGCCATGCTGGTGCACTCACGCTGGCTCCTTCCGGTGGAGGAGGGCACGGAGGGCGTGGACGCCCCCCAGGTGCTGCCCGGCAACGACATGTGCCAGGCCCTGAACCAGATCGGACGCTATGCCCTGACCACAGAGCAGGAGGTGGCCGTATATGACAGAGAGGGGAATCCCCAGCCGGGGGCGCTGGTGCGCTTTGAAGTCATGAATATGGCATGCTACGGGGAGATTGCGGCCGTCCATACCGACGGGCAGGGGAAGTGTGTGCTCCGCACCGGACTGGGCAGCCTGCATGTCACAGCGTCAAAGGACGGCGCTTACGGGGAGGCCCTGGCGGACACCAGACAGGGGAGCTGCTGTGAGATCGTGCTGGACGCCGCGGGACAGCAGGCTGACAGGTGGGAGGAGCTGACTTTTACCGCACCGAAGGATTCTGTACGGAATTCCGTCATGCCCACCGATGAGGAGAAGGCCAGGGGCCGGAAGCGTCTGGAGGAGATGAACCGCCTGCGCAGGGAGAAGGAGAGCCGCTTTTACGACCAGGCCCTGGCGGAGGAAGCCACGGCAGGGATGGAGTCGGATATGCGGGACAGATGCGCCGCCATCATGAAAAAGGCCTGCAGGAACCAGAAGGAGATCGGGACATTCCTGGCAAAGCCCGCGGACGGAGCCTATCCGGAGCGCTGGAAGACGGCCGTGCTGGAGAGCCTGCGGGAGAAGGACCTCCGGGATATCACTGTGGAGGTGCTGGAGGAGTGCTGCCTGGAGGCGGCCGGCTGGGAAAGCGTGTACGGGGACGGGCTTCTGGTGCCCTATATCCTGTGCCCCAGAGTGGGGGACGAGATGATCCGTCCCTTCCGGCGCTTCATTTCGGGCTGGCTGGAGCAGGAGAGCGCCCGCCAGGGCAGAGACCTGTCGGAGGAGATCCGCAGGAATCCGGTGGCGGCATGGGAGCTTGTGCAGGAAAAGATTGTGTCGGATAAAAAGGAGGAGTACGGGAACCTGATCGCATCCGCCCGGGGCGCTCTGGAGAGCGGCCGGGGGAGCAGGCTGACCCAGGAAGTGGTCTGCGTGCAGATTCTCAGGACTCTGGGCATACCCGCCCGGCTGGATCCGGTGGAGGGAGTGCCGGAGGTGTGGATGCCTTCGGAGGAGGCCCGGAGCGCGAAAGACGCGGCGGCAGGTTCCGGCCAAGCGGAAGCCATGGCCGAAGACATGGGCGTATTCGTTCCGCTGGAGCGGCATGAGAGGACATGCCGGATTCTGGTCCGGGGCCAGGAGGGCGTGGAGTGGAATTATTTCGGAAACTGGTCCCTGGCCCGTTTTGACGATGGCGCTTACAGGCCTCTGTGGCTGTGGGAGCAGGACAAGCTTGCGGGGCCCATTCCCGCTTTCCCGGGGAGATACAGGGCGTTGACGGCGAACCGTCTGCCAAATGGCAATATATTGGCAAAAGAGCTGTATTTCCAGTTGGAGGAGGGACAGGAGAGGGAGATTCGCCTGGAGCTGGCGGAGGCTGAGCCTGCCGATATGCTCACGGACCACGCCATCCCGGACTTTGCCATAAAGAGGGAGGACGGGGAGGCATGCATGCTTTCGGCGCTGGTGAAGGAAGACAGCGGCCTGTTCATCTGGCTGGGAGAGGACGAGGAGCCTACGGAGCATATCCTGAATGAGATATATGAGCGCAGGGAGGCCTATGCCGAGCTGCAGGAGAGGCTGTTCTTTGTGGCCCTGCGCCCGGAAATCCGGAAGAACCCGGCGTGCGGACGGGTGCTGGAGGCGCTGCCCGGGATTACATTGATGTTCGACGAGTTCGGGGCCGATATGGAGGCGCTGGCCCGCAGGCTGTACCTGGAGCCCGGGAAGCTCCCCCTGGCGGTGCTGATCGACAGGGAGATGCGGGGCATCTACAGCGTGGCCGGGTACAATGTGGGCACGGGTGATATGATACTGAAGCTGATCCGGATGAGCAAAAACTGAAGCCTTTCGGCCCGGTGCCAAATGCCGATGTTGTTTTGCGATGTCTGACGGCTGAGCGGCATGCCGGAAAATCTGAGACGAGGCTTTGGGGACAACAGAAGATGTCTGCCATATATGCCGCCCCGGGCGGCATGATGGGAAGGTTGGATAAAAAAGCGTATCCAATCTGTGTATTTTGCACGGCGGATGCTTTCCGCCGTGCGGGCGCGTCGCAACGCGCGGATGGGCGCAACAATGAACAAGGTTGTGGAAGAGAGGACCAGGAGGACGGAGTGGTACAGGGAGGCCCGGTTCGGCATGTTCATCCACTGGGGGCTGTACGCCATCCCGGCCAGAGGGGAATGGCTGCGCAGCACCGAGCAGCTCACCAGGGAGGAGTACGAGCCCTTCAAGGACGAGTTCACCACGGAGAACTACGACCCTAAGGAATGGGCCAGACTGGCGAAGGAGGCCGGCATGAAGTACGCGGTGCTGACGGCCAAGCACCACGACGGCTTCTGTCTGTTCGACTCGAAGCTGACGGATTTCAAGTCCACCAATGCCCCCTGCGGGCGGGACCTGGTGCGGGAATTCCTGGAGGCTTTCCGGGCGGAGGGCATCCGTGTGGGCCTGTATTATTCCGTGATCGACTGGCGGCATCCGGATTTCCCCCATTACGGGGACATGCACCATCCCATGCGGAACCGCCCGGAATATTCCAACGAGAACCGAAATTTCGACAATTACCTGGAGTACATGTTCGGCCAGATAAAGGAGCTTCTGACGGATTATGGGAAGCTGGACGTGATGTGGTTCGATTTCTCCTACGGGAACATGAAATGCGACACCTGGAAGGCCAAGGAGCTGATCGAGATGGTGCGCTCCATACAGCCTGACGTGATCATCGACAACCGCCTGGAGGGAAGCGGGGAGAATGCGGGCTCCATCCGCACCTTGGATCCCACCCCTTACTCCGGGGACTTCGCCTCGCCGGAGCAGATGATTCCCCCGGCGGGCATCCGGGACGAAGCGGGCAATCCCATCCCCTGGGAATCCTGCATCACCCTGAACAACAACTGGGGCTATGCCGCCCATGACCATCATTACAAATCCGCGAAGATGGTCATCCATATGCTGGTGGAATGCGTCAGCAAGGGCGGGAACCTGCTGCTGAACGTAGGCCCCAACGCCAAGGGGGAGATTCCCCGGGAGTCGGTGGACATCCTGCGGGAGGTCGGCGCCTGGATGAAGAAGAACGGAAAGAGCATCTACGGCTGCGGCTACGCGGAGCTCCCGAAGCCGGAGTGGGGGCGCTTCACCCGCAGGGGCAATGTGCTCTACGCCCATGTGATGGAGGAGCAGGCCGGGGCCATCTGCCTGGAGGACATGGCCGGGAAGATTGAGAAGATGCGGCTGCTGTCGGACAATTCCGAGATCAAGCAGGCCAACTACTGGAACCTGAAGGAATTTAGCCAGAACGCCTTTTTCTTCTTCAATCCCCACGCCTCGGACTGCTATCCCCTGCCGGACGAGCTGGATACGGTGGTGGAGATCTACCTGAAAGAGGAGTGAAGACGGAAAAGCATCGCATAAGAAATGGGACTGCCGTCCGAAAGCGGCAGTCCCATTCTGCATTTCATGTATCAGGACAGATTCCCTCAATACGCCGGAATCACTTCTTCCCGTCCTTGGGAGCCCGCACCAGGAAGAGGCTGATCAGCAGCGCCACGATGTACAGCACGATGGTGACATACAGCACGTTCTGATATCCCGTGGGGTTGACGCTGATGCCATGGACTTCCATGAACTCTCCCGTGTGGTCCACGATCCAGTTGGCCATCTGGTTGCCGGTGAGGCCTGCGATGGCCCATGCGGAGAGGGTCAGTCCGTGGATGGCGCTGATGTTGCCCATGCCGTAGTGGTCGGACAGCAGTGTGGGCACATTGGAGAAGCCGCCGCCGTAGCCCGCGTTGACTACGAAGATGAGCCCCAGCACCAGGATCACAAGCGCTGTATTGCCCTCGCCGTTCTTGATGCCGCCTGTGACCATGACGATGGCCGTGAAGGCGATGGAGAGGATGAAGATCAGCTTGTAGATCGTGTTCCTGTCCTTCATCTTATCCGCCCAGGCGGAGAAGCCCAGGCGACCGCCCGCGTTGAAGACGGCGGACACGGTGGCGATGACGCCGGCAGCGCCTGCCAGGCCGATGCATTTCACGATCATCTTCTCCTGGGAGATCAGGGCCAGTCCGCAGGTGATGTTGATGTAGAACATCAGCCAGATGCCGATATAGTTGGTGATGGGCCTGGACTTGATGACATCCATCATGCCCTTGCCTTTTTCAGCCTTTTTGGGCTCATGCCATGTGGCGGGCTTGTGCAGCAGCAGATGCCCCGCGAACATCATGATGAAGTACACCACCGACAGGATCAGGAACATCTTGTAGATGCCGCCCTCGCCCAGATTGTCCAGCATGGCCTGCATGATGGGGCTGGCGATGGCCTTTGCCGCGCCGAAGCCTGCCACGGCCAGTCCGGTGGCCAGGCCCTTCCTGTCCTCGAACCAGAGCATCAGGGTCTTCACCGGGGAGAGATATCCCGTGCCCAGTCCGACGCCCATGATGAAGCCGTAGCAGATATAGATGCCGATCAGCGCCAGGGGGCTGTGCTGATGGGTGCCGCCGTAATAGATGAAGAAGCCGGTTCCCGCCATGCCGCAGGCGAAGCAGATGGAGGCGATGAGGGAGGACTTATGGATGTCCTTCTCCACGATGTTGCCCAGGAAGGCCGCCGACATGCCAAGGAAGAAGATGGCGAAGCTGAAGGCCCACTCCGTGGCGCCCTTGGAGAAGCCGATGTAGTCCGCGATTTCCTGGCTGAAGATGGACCAGCAGTAGACTGTACCGATGCTGCAGTGGAGGAGCAATGCCGGGATGGCGGCATTGACCCATTTGTTCTGTTTGCTTTTCATGATTTACCTCGTTTCCTTTTATGTATTTTACTCCGCAATCATTATATGTGATGTGCAGCCGCCTATTATTTTACTCGCAATTTCGCTAAAATGCAAGACCATTCTTGCGCAAAAAGCGCGCCGGAATGTGGCGGAATGCTGAAGGAATGTGACGGAACGGGATGGAATGGACGCGGAAGGAATGGCAGAAAGGCTGGAAGAGATAGAAGGCCGAGAGGAAGGCATTGCATGTTCCGCGGCTTTGTGACATAATCAGATAAAGGCCGGGACAGAGGCCCGGGCAGAAGCAGAAGCTCGGACAAAAGCGCTGGCAGGACATAGGCAGAAACTCAGATGGAAGCGGCGCGTTCCGCGGCAGAAGCGCCATTGGAATGCGGCAGGGGAAGGAAAGGGATGGCAGTGGGAGAGAATCGGTACTTTCGGGAGGCTTTGGCGGATTTCGTCCAGGAGACAGCCTATGGCGGCGCTGTCCGCCATCTGGCTGACAGAGGATATACGGTGGCGCAGATCATGGAGCGGCTGGAGTACCCCGCACCCTGTGAAAAGGTGCGCCGGATGGTCTGGGAGCATCTGGAAGACAACGAAGTAATACTGCGTGAGGAGCCCGGCAGCGGCAGGCCCAGGGAGCGGTTTTCCTATGTGAAGGAATATGACAGGAACGGCAAGCCCACCTTCCGCCGGGTGCCGGAGAACCGGGAGGAGCCCGGGGCGGTGAGCTGGAGGGAGGGGCTTTTGGGCGCGGGCCCGGCAGCCTGGGCCGGAGGCCTTCCGCCGCTTCTGGAGGAGAAGCTGGCGGAGAACGGAGCGGAGTCCTCCTATGCCTCCTGCGACTTCGGCAGGACCGCGGCGAAGGAGCCCGCCCTCTATGAGAGGATTCTGGAGGCCCTGGGCGGTGAGCGGGCGTATGTGGAGGGGCTGCCCTGGGAGAGGCGCAGGGTCTATCACAGGCTGGATTCCCACATGCGGGAGATTCTGGCGCTGCTGGTCCCCGCCGGGCTGTACCAGGGGGAGCTGTTCTTTTTAAAGACGGGTGAGCGGATCAGAATCGCGGGAGATAGGGAGGGAAGAGGCAGTGATGTCCCGAGGCAGGAGGATGCCGGGGGACTTTGATAAGGATTTATGGAAAAAGAGCGGTGGCAGGTTCCGCTCTTTTCTCACTCAATGATTAGATTTCCGGTTACGATTCCCAGCGCTTCAAGCTTGGCCTTTGCTTTACGGAGCTGATTGGATAATTCTTTTTCCCGGTCCTGGGCTTTCTGGATTCTCTGTAAGTCTGTGTAAATGTCGATCATGATTGCAGCCAGTTCTTTCTCTGTCATCTCCAAAACCTCCATATTTTGTAATCTCCTTTCCGGTCGTCAGATCTGCTTGCCGAATATGATGCGTTTATCCTGATGTATCTAAAAGGTTCTTTTGAATTCTTTGCAGACAAAGAGATTCCCGCCTACCTTGATAGTATCACTTTTCCGAAGCTTTCCCAAGCGTTTTAAAATTTTTTTGCCGGATCCTATTGACAAAAAACGGCCGTGGATCTACTATGTATTTAGCAATACTAAATACTTGGAGAGCGAATGGAGAAAGTGATTCCCATGCAAGGACGGTGGCGGCTTGAAGCAGAAGTATGAACAACAGATGAAGAAGGGCGTCCTGGAGATGCTGGTGCTTCGGCTCCTTTCGGAGGGGGAGAAGTACGGCTACCAGCTCATCAGCGAGCTGAAGGAGAAAAGCGGCGGCATGTTCCTCCTGAAGGAGGGCACGCTGTACCCCATCTTGTACCGCATGGAGGATGACGGGCTCGTGGTCAGCAGGTGGAGCGAGCCCAAAGGCAAGGAGGTCTCCAAGAAGTATTACCGTCTGGCGCAGGAGGGGCAGGACACCCTGGCAGGGCTTAAGGGCCTGTGGGAGGTGTTCTCCCGGACGGTGGACGGGATTCTGGGGCATGGGCCGGACAGGCAGGACGGAAGCGCGGCGGGGGATGCCGCCGGAGGAAATCAGGAGGTAAGCGTATGAACACAGAGTTAATGACGGGTTTCATCATGTGGCTGGCCGGAGGAGGCCTTTTGACGGCATTGGGCGTGGGCGCCTTTTTTTCGAAGAAGGAGGTGGGCTTCTTCTGCAATGTGAAGCCGCTGCCCATGAGCGACGTGAAGGCCTATAACCGGGCGGTGGGGAAGCTGTTCATCGGGTACGGGATCGTCTTCGCGGCCCTGGGGCTGCCGATGCTGGCGGGCCAGAATTCCGGCCTGATAGTGATCTCCGTATTGGGAGTGGTGGCGGAGAGCATAGGGGCCATGGCGGTGTACATCCTGGCGATCCAGAAGAAATACGAGAAGAAATAGGGACATTCGGCGAATCCTGGGAGAGGTTGATTTGAGATGACGAAGCAGCGGTATATAAAGCGGGTGGGCAGAGCGCTGGAGTGCGCCCCGGCGAAAAGGAGAGAGATTCTCAGACAGTTGGATTCCGATATCGGAATCGCGCTGGGCGAGGGGAGAGAGCTGCGGCAGATTCTGGAGGAGATGGGGAGCCCCCGGGCCCTTGCCGGGGAATTCAATGAGAGCCTGGACCGGGAGGAGCGCGGGAGGGCAAGGCGCAGGAAGTGGGCCTTGCGGATCGTCTGCATCCTGGGGGCCTTGCTGGCCGTGTTGGCCGTGGCAGCGGGAACCGTCTACTGGATGCTGCCGAAGGAGAGGAATATAGAGGACAGCAAAGTCTTCGATACGGCGCAGGTGCAGTCCCGGGCGGAGGAGGTGATCGCCCTCTTCAGTGCGGAGGAGTACGAGACCCTGGAGGGCTGTGCCAGCGAAGAGCTGCGGAAGGCCCTGGCGGGAACCTCTTTTTCCGTCATCCGGGGCTATATCGGCGAGGACTGGGGGGAGCTGCAGAGCATGGGCAGGATATATATGGTGGAGATCCGCGAACGGAATAAGGTATACGCCGCGGTGCAGGTGAACGTCTCCTATGAGAACGTCAATGTGACATTCACCCTGAGCTTCAACCGGCAGATGGAGCTGTACGGATTCTATGTGAGATAGGCCGGGAGAGTGGCAGGAGGCATGGAGGCCGGCGGCGCCGTCTGCCGCAGGAGCCGCTTGCATCCGGAGGGCGCGGATCCGGGAGGAATCCGGCAGGGAGGCGGTTGAGTATGGTGGGATTTTACGCGTGCATCGTGATGGTGCCCTGTTTCTGGCTGCTGGCCCTGTTCTTTGCCGTTGGCAGGGAGCGGGCGGCCAACTGGCTCAGCGGCTTCCACGGGCTGTCCAAGGAGGAGAAGGCGAAATATGACAGGGCGCGGATGGCCAGGGACGAGAGGAACGCCTGCTTCCTGTGGGGGCTGATTATGCTGCTCGGGGCCGGGGCGGCGCTGTGGATTACGGGCTGGGCGGCGCTGGCGGCCTATGGAATCTGGATGGTGCTGTTCTTTCGGGACGTGCATCTGGATACTGACAGGGCTTTCGAAAAGTATAAGCTGCCGGAGAGTCAGGAGGAACCTGACAAGTAAGAGGAACTGGGGGTTTGTGACAGGCTCTCGGAATTTCAGAAGGTAAAATCAGGCATTGTGGCAGGACGGCACCTGGAAAAGTGGAGGAATCGCTCCCAAGGATTTCCGGAAAGCCGCGTGATATGCGGCCTGGAGATTCCGAGAGGATATTTGCGTTAAAACGGAGGTGAGTGTATGAGATTCTGGATATCTATGGTATGCGTGAATTTAATAATGCCGCTTCTGATGATTGTCTTCGGGGCGGTATTTCTCCATCGGCCGCCCGGGAAAATCAACGGGTTCTACGGATACCGCACTGCCAGATCCATGGGAAGCCAGGAGGCGTGGGATTTTGCCCAGGTGTATTTCGGGAAGGTCTGGCTGCGGACGGGCGCGGCCATGTTGGTTTTGACCGTTCTGGCCATGCTGCCCTGTATGGGGGAGAGCCATGGAAAAGTGGGGCTGTGGGGCGTTATTCTCTGCATGGTGGAATGCGTTGTCATGATATTGTCCATCCTTCCCGTAGAGCGGGCGCTGAAGCGGCGGTTCTGAGATGACAGGGAGCTGTATTGAGATGTGTCCAGAGAAGGAATCCCCTCTGCCCGGATAGCGGGACAGAAGGGATTCTTTGCTGTCTTTGTATTGCCGGGAACGCGGCGCCATGGCTGTAGAGGAGGTGTCAGCCCTTGAAATGTTCTTTGGTCCTGGCCATCCGCTCCGCGATCTTCACGCCGAAGGGACAGCGGCTCTCACAGCCCTTACAGCCGATGCAGGCATCCGCGTTTGCGGAGAGCTGGTCGTAATGTGCTTTCAGGGAGGCGGGAAGCTGCTCCTGCATCTGCGCCAGGTCGTAGAGCTTGTTCACCATGGCGATGTCGATGCCCGCGGGGCAGGGCGCGCAGTGGCCGCAGTAGGTGCACTGGCCGTAATAGCCGTGGCGGGGAGCCCCTGCCAGGACGCTTGCGTAGTCCTTTTCCTCCATGGCGGCGGTCTCATAGGCCACGGCGGCGTCCACATGCTCCGGGGTGTCGAAGCCCACCATGACGCTGGCCACCGCGGGCCTGGTCAGGCAGTAGTGGATGCACTGCACGGGGGTCAGCGCCACGCCGAAGGGGGAGCTCTCCGCGGAGAACAGCCTTCCGCCGGCATAGCCCTTCATGACCGTGATGCCCACTTCATTCTGCTCGCAGAGCCGATAGGCCCGTGCCCTCTCTGGGTCGATGCCGCCCAGGCCCTCGTCGTAGGTCTCCGCGAAATAATCGTCGATATTCTCCGTGGGAGGCAGCATGTCGAAGGCCGGGTTGACGCTGAACAGAATCATCTCCACGATGCCGCTTTCCGCTGCCAGTCCGGCCACGGCCGGGTTGTGGGTGCTCATGCCGATGTGGCGGATGGTCCCCGCCTCCTTCAGCCCCCGGACATATTCGATGAACTCTCCCTCCATGATTTTACGGAACTCTGCGGGCTCGTCCACGAAATGGATCATGCCCAGGTCTATGTAGTCTGTCTGCAGCCTGTCCAGGAGATCCTGGAAGGCGGCCTTTACCTTGGGCAGCTCCCTGGTGCGGACATACTGGCCGTCCTGCCAGGTGGAGCCGATGTGGCCCTGGATGTACCATTTCTCCCGGCTTCCGGCGATGGCGTTGCCGATGTTGGTGCGCACGCCGGGCTCGGACATCCAGCAGTCCAGGATATTGATGCCGGCCTCCTGGCAGTGCCGGACGACCTGCTTCACCTCCTCGGCGTCATGCCGCTCCAGCCATTCTCCGCCCAGACCGATCTCGCTGACCATGAGCCCTGTCTTGCCTAATTTTCGATAATTCATGTACGGTCCCTCCTTGCATCGGGTTCGCTGCCCGCAGTCTTGTGTAAGTGCTAAAAGTATACCATATCCGGGATGGGAAGTCTATTCCGTTTAACGGTAAAGTTTTCCTCGATTTTGGCGAAATAAAGTTTTTGATGCAGGTAAAGCCTGACCGCTTATTTATCCCCATAATGATACCTGCAAGCCAGAATGTATATGTTGTTTTCATCTATTCTGTAAATCAATCGGTCTTTGTCGTTGATTCGCCTGCTCCAATATCCGGACAGATTTCCGCTTAACGGTTCTGGTTTTCCTATGCCCTCATTGCCGTTCCGGGCAATATCGTGGATTAACTGATTAATCTTTTTCAGAGTTTTTCGGTCTTCTGTCTGCCAATAAAGATAATCCTGCCAGCCGGTGTCTGCAAATACCTTATTCATGCTCAGCCACCTCGATCAACTCATGGGCAGCGCATTGGCCATTTTCCAATTGTGATTTGCCTTTCATCAGCCAGTCATAGTTCTCTTTATTGCCCATAACATAAATATTTTCCATAAGATTGTTATAAGTTTCTTCTGAGATTATGACCACATTTTTATTATCCTTCCTTGTCACTATCATGGTTTCGTAGTCGTCAGTTACCTTATCCATATACATTTTCATATTATCGCGAAGATTTGTATAATTTACCGCCAACATGAGATGACACCTCCAAAATATGAGTACAGTTTTCTGTACTTATAGTATACTGTACAGTTTTCTGTACGTCAACACTTTATTATGTAGTATATTCATTTTTCATATCATTATTTTTTCCTATGACATCATTACCAGTCCGCATAAAATTTCTCTTGCAATCCGCCCCATATCATGTTATCCTGAAAACAAGCCAAGAATTCAGTTCTTACAGTAGTCTAAAGGCCAAGCGGTCTTTTCTGTAACATATACCAATAGAATCCGTGCAGGACATGGAGTCTATCAAATCGAACTTCTTGCCGGGCGCAAGCCTGTAATCCCAGGAACTTTAAAACACAGCCTATGCAGGAAGGGAGACCGCCTTTCCTGGATAGCCGCCGGTGTCAGCCAGTGTCATCAGGAAAGGAAGGTACATCAGGAATGAAAAAAACAAAAAAGCGGAAGAAATGCAGCGCCGCCACAGCCGCGAATGGTGCTGTCCACATGAACCAGGGAGGGATAGCCTATCAGAATAAGGACATCACCAGCAAGCTGCTGGCCGAAAATTTCAAGGGGAAGACCTTCCGGGTATACGGATTGGACATACCGGAGGTAAAGGCTGTGCTGCCCACCAACATACCGTCTGTCAGGGCGAACGAGCTGCGCCTGGACAACCTGTTCGAGCTTGTGGACGGCACCGTTGCGCTGGTGGACTATGAAAGCGTCTATAAGAAAGAGGATAAGGTAAAATACCTCAATTATCTGGCAGGGATAGCCAATCGGTACCAACAGGAGAAAAAGGCCTGCCCGATGCTCCGGATGATTGTCATCTACACAGGCGATATAGAGAGGAGACAGGTATCTGACGAGTACGATATCGGGGCGGTCAGGATGACGCTGGAGCCGGCATTCCTCTCGGAACTAGACTCCGGAGGGCTTTTCCGCCACCTGAAGGAGAAGGTGGAGAGGAACGAGCCGCTGGACGACGAGGAGCTGATGGGGTTCATCATACTGCCGCTCTCCTACCGGAAGAAGGAAGAGAAGGAAGAAAAAATCCGTGAGTCCGTAAGCCTGGCGGCACAGATCCAGGACAGAAGCCAGCAGGTCTTTGCGCTGGCCGGGATATTGGCCTTCTCGGACAAATTGATCGACATGGAGACCGCAAATAAGATAAGGAGGATGATAGAGATGACCAAGGTCGGCTGGATTATTGAACAGGAGAAACAGGAAGCGATTGCCAAAGTGGAAGAGGCGCTTGTAAAAGCAGAAGAGGAGAAACAGCAGGCGGCAAGGGAGTCTGTAATCAAAATGATCAGAAAGAATTACCCGACAGAAGAGATTGCCTTTATAGTGTCCAGCTTTTCACAGGATGAAATAGAGACGGTGCGGAGAGAGATTGCGGAGACGGAATGATTTCTCCCGCAGAACCGTTTTTTGCCTTTTATATATGGGTACGTCCAAGCTGCCAGAAAGCCACGGCGCTGGCCGCAGCCACATTGAGGGAATCCACCCCGTGGGCCATGGGGATGCGCACTGTATAGTCGCTGTCCGAAATGGTGTCTGCCGCCAGGCCGTCCCCCTCGGAACCCAGGATGACCGCCAGCTTGTCCGCTGCCATAAGCCGGGGGTCATCGATGCTTACGGACTGCCCGCTCAGCGCCATGGAGGCAGTCTGAAAGCCCAGCGCCCTTAAAACAGGCACTGACGCTTCCTGGCCAAGGAACGTCCAGGGAATCTGGAAGACGGTTCCCATACTGACCCGGATGGCGCGGCGGTACAGGGGATTGGTACAGGAGGGTGTCAAAATGACGGCATCCATCCCCAGCGCGGCGGCAGAGCGGAAGATGGCGCCCACATTGGTGGGGTTCATAATCCTCTCCAGCACGGCGATACGGCGGGCATGGGCGCAGACCTCACTGACAGCAGGGAGCTCACGGCGGCGCATGGCGCACAGAATGCCGCGGGTCAGATGAAAACCCACGAGCTGCGTCAGCACATCCAGGCTGGCAGTGTAGACAGGGATATCCTGACAGCGGCCGATGATCTGGCTGGCCTGTCCGTCCACGTCCTTTTCCTCCACCAGCATGGAGACGGGGACATAGTCCTGATCCAGGGCGCGCTCAATGACCTTGGGGCTTTCCGCGACAAATATCCCATAGTCAGGTTCCCGGTAATGATAGAGCTGTATCTCCGACAGGCGCGCATAGACATCCAGTTCCGGCGCGGAAAAATCTGTGATGGGAATGATATTTGGCATGGCTGTCTCCTCCGGACTTACGTTCCTTCCTCGTTGGCTTGCCTGTGGAGTGCATGACAGGCAGATATTTTTGTCAGTATATAGCAGCATGGATTCCTTGTCAAGGAAAAGCGTCCGCTTTTGACAGACGGGAAGTCTATTTCGTTTAACGGTAAAGTTTTCCTCAATTTTGCCGAAATAAAAACCAGAAAGATTGTATCCTGATAAAAAGGGTACAGCCTGCAGGAGAGACAGACAGGCATCAAAGGATGATGCGTAAAAAGCTATGGAGGGCAGAAAATGGAAAAAATAGGAAATTATTATCAGAGCAGCCTTTATGAGAAGACGACGCAGGCTGCAAAGGATGCGGACAGAGCGAAGGCAGGCAGCGCGAAGAAGGCCAATGCCTCCGGGGAGGGCAAGAAGGCTCCCACCCTGAGCAAGGCGGCCCAGAACCTGCTGAAGGAGCTGAAGAAGACCTACAGCAACATGGACTTCATCGTGGCCGATTTCGAGACGGACGAGGAGGCGGCTTCCCTGATGTCCCGGGGCACGGCAGAGTACAGCGCTCTCTTCACGCCGGAAGAGCTGGAGAAGATGGCTGCGGACGAGGACGTGAAGAACAAGAATATGAAGATCCTGGACGGCGCCGTGTCCAAGCTGGACGAGATGAAGACAAAGCTTGGCGACAAGGCGGATGATGTGACCCGGATCGGCATATCCTTCGGCGACGACGGAGAGGTCTCCTTCTTCGCGGAGCTGGAGAAGAACAGCGAGAAGCAGCGGGAGCGCATCGAAAAGCAGCGCGAGGATAAGAAAGACGCCGCAAAGGAAAACGGCAAGGCAGAGGCCGCGGAATATCTGGCCCACGGAAAGGCCACCGGCAAGCGCACCACCGTATATGCCTCCACGATAGAGGAGCTGGCGGAGAAAATCGCAAATGTGGACTGGAACGCCGTAAAAGAGGAGCGCCAGAGCACCACAGGCCAGCGTTTTGACTTCACCGTATAGAGTTTTCGGAAAGAAAGCGGGTAACCATTGGTTATTTTGCATAAAAAAAGCTTCGTAGTGTCATCATAGTTGCATGGGCTCCTGTGATGGCACTATTGTTGCGGGACGAAAGGAAAGAAAGGGAGAGAAAATGAAAAAGAGATTGTTGGGCATTTTGCTGGTAGCAGTAATGGCAGTATCGCTGGCGGCCTGCGGGGACAAGGAAAAGCAGGAATCCTCCGAGGACTCGGGGCAGGAGACAAGCCCTGCCCAGGAGAGCGCGCAGGAGGAAGAGGAAGCCGGCACCGAAGGGGCCGTGGACGCCTCCGGGAAGCATCATGTGGAGATTGTGGTGAAGGATTACGGCACCATTTCCGTGGAGCTGGACGGGGATGCGGCGCCAATCACGGTGGAGAATTTCCTGAAGCTGGCGGGGGAGGGATTCTATGACGGATTGACCTTCCACCGCATAATTTCGGGCTTTATGATACAGGGCGGGGATCCCCTGGGCAATGGCAGAGGCGGCTCCGAGGAGCAGATCAAGGGCGAGTTTTCCAAGAACGGGGTGGAGAACAACCTGTCCCACACCAGGGGGGCCATCTCCATGGCGCGCTCCCAGATGATGGACAGCGCCAGCTCCCAGTTCTTCATCGTCCACGCCGACAGCGTCTTCCTGGACGGAGAGTACGCCTGCTTCGGGTATGTGACGGAGGGTATGGAGGTGGTGGACGCCATCTGCGACGCCATCACGGAGGAAGCCTATATTCCTGACAGTAATAACACAGTGGAGAGCCAGTATCAGCCTGTCATTGAGAGTGTAAAAGTTATCGATTGACAAAATATGTGTGAATATTCTATACAAAATACCACAATTCCCTCATGCGCACATTTCACAAAAATGCTCTGATTTTGTAAAAAGTGCTGACATTTATATGTTTAATCTGTTATAATATGGGTATAACATATAGTGGAGATATTGATAGTCAGCAAGCATGCGGAAAGTGAGGGTACAGGTGTTTCAGATAGGAGATTATGTGATATGCAGCAACAAGGGCGTCTGTGAGGTAGAAAATATCACCGTCCTCAATATTTCTGGCGCGGATAAGGAGAAGGAATACTATATTCTGAAGCCTCTTTACTCGGCGGGGAGCACTGTGTATGTGCCGGTGGATTCCCAGAAGGACCATACCATGCGCAAGGTCCTGGAGCGGACGGAGGCAGAGCGGCTGATCGGTACGATTCCGGAGATTCCGCTATTGGTCATCACTAATGACAAAATGACCGAGCAGATGTACAAGGACTGCATGAAGTCCAATGACTGCCAGGAGCTGGTCAAGCTCATCAAGACCATACACCAGCGCAAGCAGAAGCGCATCCAGGCGGGCCGGAAGATTACGGCGGTGGACGCCAAATACTTCCACCTGGCGGAGGAGAATCTCTACGGGGAGCTGGCGGTGGCCCTGGATTTGAGCCGGGAAGAGGTAAGCGGCTATATCACGGCTGCCATCAACGGCACCAAGGCGCTGTAGGATGTAGAGCAGAGATACGTGAATTTTTCAAAAAACTCTTTACATTCCGCCGCGAAGGTATTATGATTAGGGAAGGGATTGAATATCCCTTTGGGAAAGCGTTGAAGAGAAGAGTAGGATGTGAAACGCCTCCAGAGAGGGCCGCCCGGGAGACCGGGGCTGTGAGCGGCCCAGGCGCGAAGCATTTGAAGACCGTCTCGGAGCGGCCCTTAATCGGGCACGGTGGCCCCGTTACAGGCAAAGGAAGGCGGCAGCCGGGAGAGGCCCGGGCTGCAACAAGGGTGGAACCGCGTTTTATGGAATCCTGTGGTGGATATGGGATAAAAACGTCCCTTGCAATAGCGATATTGCAGGGGGCTTTTTTGCGTCAGCATTTCCCGGCCGGATTGGGGTTCACAGGGAGGAAAGGAGATGACAGAAAATGGAAGAGTGCAAGGAGAGATGCAGGAGGCTGAAGGAGATCTGTTTCGACGGAGAGGTGACCATGACAAAGGCGACACTCTGGATGATTGCGGGCCTGTGCCTGCTGGCGGGGATCGTCCGGGGGCTGCGGATGGCGCCCATGACCCACGGCGTCATGATCGGCTGTGGCAATGGGAACGGCAGCGGCTGCGGCAATGGGGACAGCAGCGGCTGTGAGGCCGGCACCGGGAAGCCGGAGCAGGGGAACGAAACAGGTAAGAAAAAAGTAAACAGAAAAGATAAAAAAGGCTGCGGCTGCAGATGCAGATGCGCCGACAAAAAGAGAAGGGAGAAGGGACAGAGATGAAGATCACATTAAAAGACGGTTCAGTAAAAGAGTACGAGAGTGCGCTCAGCGTGTATGACATCGCCCTGGACATCAGCGAGGGGCTGGCAAGGGCGGCCTGCTGCGGCAAGGTGGACGGCAGGGTGGTAGATCTGCGGACAGTCGTTGATGGGGACTGCGAGCTGAGCATCTGCACGGCGAATGACGCGGAGGGCCTTTCCACCATCCGCCACACGGCATCCCATGTGCTGGCGGAGGCGGTGAAGAATCTCTTCCCCCAGGTGAAGCTGGCCATCGGCCCCAGCATCGACACAGGGTTTTACTACGATTTCGACCACGAGCCTTTTTCCAGGGAGGACCTGGATGCCATCGAGGCCCAGATGAAGAAAATCATCAAGCAGGGCGCGAAGCTGGAGCGCTTTACCCTGCCCCGGGACGAGGCGGTGCGGTTCATGGAGGACAGGGGCGAGCCCTACAAGGTGGAGCTGATCCGGGACCTGCCCGAGGACGCGGAGATTTCCTTCTACAGGCAGGGGGATTTCGTGGATCTCTGCGCCGGGCCCCACCTGATGAGCACAAAGGGAGTGAAGGCCTTTAAGCTGATTTCCTCCTCCATGGCCTACTGGAGAGGGGATTCCGACAGGGCCAGGCTCCAGCGCATCTATGGCACCGCTTATAATAAGAAAGAAGAGCTTGCGGCCCATCTGGAGCGCATGGAGGACGCAAAGCGCCGGGACCACAACAGGCTGGGCCGGGAGATGGAGCTGTTCACCACCGTGGACGTGATTGGTCAGGGCCTGCCGCTTTTGACTCCCAAGGGGACGAAGATGGTCATGAAGCTCCAGCGCTGGATCGAAGACCTGGAGGACAAGGAGTGGGGGTATGTGCGCACCAGGACCCCGCTGATGGCAAAGAGCGACCTGTACAAGATTTCCGGCCACTGGGACCACTACAAGGAGGGCATGTTCGTGCTGGGGGACGAGGAAAAAGACAAGGAAGTCTTCGCCCTGCGCCCCATGACCTGCCCCTTCCAGTACTATGTGTTCAAGAACAGCCAGAAGTCCTACAGGGATCTGCCCTGCCGCTATGGAGAGACCTCCACGTTGTTCCGCAACGAGGACTCCGGGGAGATGCACGGCCTCACCAGGGTAAGGCAGTTCACTATTTCCGAGGGGCATCTGATCGTGCGGCCGGACCAGATGGTGCAGGAGTTCAAGGGCTGCATCGCCCTGGCCCAGTATTGCCTGCAGACCCTGGGGCTGGAGGAGGACGTGACCTACCATCTGTCCAAATGGGATCCGGAGAACCGGGAGAAATATATCGGCGAGCCGGAAGTATGGGAGGAGACGGAAGGCCATATCCGCCAGGTGCTGGGTGAGCTGGGGATTCCCTTCACCGAGGACGTGGGGGAGGCCGCCTTCTACGGGCCCAAGGTGGACATCAATGCCAGGAACGTGTACGGCAAGGAGGACACCATGATCACCATCCAGTGGGACGCCCTGCTGGCGGAGCAGTTCGACATGTACTATATCGATGAGAACGGCGACAAGGTGCGCCCTTATATCATCCACAGGACTTCCATCGGCTGCTATGAGCGGACGCTGGCCTGGCTGATCGAGAAGTACGCGGGCAAGTTCCCCACCTGGCTGTGCCCGGAGCAGGTGAGGGTGCTTCCGATTTCAGAGAAATACGAGGCCTATGCCGCAGATGTGCTGAAAGAGCTGAAGGCGAAGGACATCGATGCCACCGTGGACAACCGCTCCGAAAAAATCGGCTTCAAGATCCGCGAGGCCAGGCTGGACAGGGTGCCCTACATGCTGGTGGTGGGCCAGCAGGAGGAAGAGGAAGGGCTGGTGTCCGTCAGGAGCCGCTTCGCCGGGGACGAGGGTCAGAAGCCGTTAGCCGCGTTCCTGGACCAGATCTGCGAGGAGATCCGCACCAAGGAGATCCGAAAAGAGGAAATTCAGGAGAACGCCAAAGCGTAAAAGAGGAATAGACAGGACGGAATGAGGCATACTAATCCTGACAGGACTGCATACACCGGTGCCACAGGCGCGGCGCATGTCCTGTCCGGATCCGCCGCCTCCGCGCTGCTTGCCGCGGATCCGCGTGAGCGAAAAGTGACAGCAGCGCAGAAGGAGGCCAATATGGCGGATTTGAAATGCGCGGTGGAAAACTGCAGCTACAATGAACAGCACCTGTGCAGCAAAGGGGATATCATGGTAGGCGGACAGAAGGCCTGCTGCTGTGGGGAAACCTGCTGCGAGAGCTTCACCCAGAGACGGGAGGGCACGGATTCCTTCAAGAGCTCTGTGGTGCATCCCAGCAAGACCATCAGCATAGACTGCGAAGCGGTGAAATGTATGTACAATTCCAACTACAAATGCCATGCCGACCATGTGGACATCAAGGGCTGCGGAGCCTGCGACTGCAGGGGCACGGAATGCGCCACATTTACCGAGAAGTAGGAACGGCAGAAAAAAGATTTAAGAAGCAAAAAGTAAAAAAGCAAAAAAAGCAAAAAAGAAAAATCGGATATTGACAGCAGATGGAATCTATGGTAGAATTGCTAAATGTGTGAAGAACACATTGACAAAGCAGAGTATCCGCTCTCACCTTACGGCAATCGGGCCAGTAAGCGTTCACGATATGGATTTCACAGGCAGACAGTGGGCTGCCCTGGGCTGAATGAGTGAAAGTGGATAGTCATGCTATCCACTTTTCTTATGGGGAGGTATAAGACCATTAGCGATTTAATGATTAACGAACAGATTCGGGACAAGGAGATTCGCCTGGTTGGCGAAGACGGCGCGCAGCTCGGCGTCATGCCTACGAGGGAGGCTATGAGGATGGCTGAGGAGGCGGGCCTGGACTTGGTAAAGATTGCCCCCACCGCGAAGCCCCCGGTGTGCAAGATTGTCGATTACGGGAAGTACAAGTATGAGATGGTCAGAAAGGAAAAAGAGGCAAAGAAGAAGCAGAGGACCATTGAAATCAAGGAAATCCGCCTCTCCCCCAATATCGACACCAACGACCTGAACACCAAGGTCAACGCCGCCAGGAAGTTCCTGAGCAAGGGCGACAAGGTGAAGATAACGCTTCGGTTCCGCGGTCGTGAGATGGCCCATATGAACACCAGCAAGCACATCCTGGACGATTTCGCCCAGAGCGTGGCCGATATCGCGGTGATTGAGAAAGCGCCCAAGGTAGAGGGCAGGAGCATGACCATGTTCCTGACGGAAAAGCGCTAGAGCGCAAGGCTTCATATATAAACGGCGTCTGCTGTAAAGGACCTATCGCCGAGTATATATAGATTATTTAAATTTAGGAGGAAATTGCTATGCCCAAAATGAAGACAAACAGATCTGCTGCAAAGCGTTTTAAAATGACCGGAACGGGTAAGCTGAAAAGGAACAAGGCTTACAAGAGCCATATCTTGACCAAGAAGTCTCGCAAGACCAAGCGTAATCTGCGTAAGCCCGCTATAACGGACAAGACGAACGAGAAGAACATGAAGAAGATCCTGCCCTACTTGAAATAGTTACGCAGTATAAATTTGAATCAGGAGGAGATTAAGAATGGCAAGAATTAAAGGTGGCTTGAACGCCAAGAAAAAACATAAAAGAGTATTGAAGCTCGCAAAGGGCTACAGGGGAGCGAGGAGCAAACAGTACAGGATTGCGAAGCAGTCCGTCATGAGGGCCCTCGCCACCGCATACAGGGGCAGAAAAGAGAGGAAGCGTCAGTTCAGGCAGCTCTGGATCGCGCGTATCAACGCCGCGGCCAGGATGAACGGCCTGTCCTACAGCAGGTTCATGTACGGCCTGAAGCTGGCTGAGGTGGAAATCAACAGGAAGATGCTGGCAGAGATGGCAGTGAACGATGCCGACGGCTTCAAGACGCTGGCAGAGCTGGCCAAGAGCAAGCTGGCATGACCAGGCAAACCCCGGGAACAGAGTCTGTCCCGGGGTTTTTTGTAAAAGGCCTTCTCCGGACAGGGAGGGCGAATAGACGGCAGGGATTCCGGAATGCGGAAACGGGACAGGAGGTAATATGGAGAAGATTCTGGTAGTGGTAGACATGCAGAGGGACTTCGTGGACGGAAGCCTGGGGACAAAGGAAGCCCTGGGGATCGTGGACAATGTGGTGTCGAAGATAGAGGGCTTTGAGGGCAGGATATTCGCCACTCTGGACACCCATGGCCCGGATTACCTGGAGACGGCGGAGGGGAAAAAGCTCCCTGTGCCCCATTGCATCAAGGACAGCGACGGGTGGCTCCTGAACGAGAAAGTGATGTACGCCCTGTCGGAGAAAAATTATCGCACTATTGAAAAAGGGACGTTCGGCTCCACGAAGCTGGCGGAGGAGATCGGCAGGGCGGCTGCGGGCGGCGAGGTGGAAATCCAGTTGGTGGGGCTGTGCACGGACATCTGCGTGGTGTCCAACGCGCTGCTGCTGAAGGCCCATTTCCCGGAGGCGCGCATTTCCGTGGATGCCGCCTGCTGTGCCGGTGTGACCCCGAAGACCCACGAGGCCGCGCTGGAGACCATGCGGATGTGCCAGATCGATATTCTGGGGGCATAGGACGGCCGTTGTGGAGCCGCAGGATGCGCCCCGCAGAGCGGAAGGAGGGAGCTTCAGTGGCATATTTCTTTATCGCGGACACCCATTTCGGGCATGAGAACGCGCTGGCCTTTGACAACAGGCCCTTCAAGACCATAGAGGAGCACGACAGGGCCCTGATGGACAACTGGAACAATGCGGTGGGCCCGGAGGACGAGGTGTTCGTCCTAGGGGACATCAGCTGGCATAATGCCACCAAAACCAATGAGATCCTCGGGGCGCTGAACGGGAAGAAGCATCTGATTGTCGGGAACCACGACAAGAGGCTGCTGAAGAACAGGGAGTTCCAGTCCCTCTTCATGGAGATCGCGGACTATAAGGAGCTGACGTTCCCCCAGGGGAAGGGCATAGTGCTCAGCCACTATCCCATCCCCTGCTTCAACCGCCATTATTACGGCTGGTGCCATCTGTATGGCCATGTCCACATCAGCTTCGAGTGGAACATGATGGAGCGGGTGAAGTACGAGATGGAGGCCCTCTACGACAAGCCCTGCCAGATGTTCAACTGCGGCGCCATGATCGACTACATGGGCTATACGCCCAGGACGCTGGAGGAGATTCTGGAGGGGCAGAGGAAGCCGGAAAAGGCCGTTTAAAAATTTTTTTAAATTTCTGAAAAAAACTATTGGCAAAACGGTATCGGATGTGGTATAATGACTTTGTTGTCAGGCAGGATTAGTACATTGGTAGTATATCAGCTTCCCAAGCTGAGGAGGCGGGTTCGATTCCCGTATCCTGCTCTCCATGATAGCAGAGAGAGAAGAACAGTCAAAGCGGTTTGGCTGTTCTTTTTTGTTCCATGCTCAGCAAAACCCGCAGACATGGATGCCTGCGGGTTTTCTGGCCACCGCTCCTGCGGCGGGCCGCGCTCCCCGAGTTGGGCTCGAACCAACAACCCCTCGGTTAACAGCCGAGTGCTCTACCATTGAGCTATCGAGGATCGTCTGAGGGACTTCTTCCGTCCATCTGTACTATAATATGCCCTCTTTAGCCCGTATTATACATCCACAGGATATTTTTTTATTCCGGCGGTTCCCCGTACAGATGCTTCATGTACTTCACGAAGTCCACCACGGAGTTCCGGGCCTCCGGCTTCAGCTCCAGAACGGTATTAATGATGTCCTGTACGGTGAAATCTATGGCCACGCGCCGGCGCAGGGCCTCGGGAGGACAGCGGTATTCCGTGCGCCCCAGCAGATAGTCCGTAGTGACATCGTAGAATTCCGCCAACCGGCTCAGCATCATCAGGTCAGGGGCGTGCACACAGTTTTCATAGCTGGAGAGAGCGCTTACGGACAGGTTCAGGATCGCGGCCAACTGTTTTTGGCCCAGGCCTTTTTCTCTGCGCAGCTGTGCCAGCGTCGCACCAATGTCTCTCATGAAATGCCGCCTCCCTTTTCTCTTCTGTATTGGCAATGCGGAATGTTTACATAACGTAAATATTATTTTAATATATTTTAGAGATATTAAAATAGTGTTTCATGGATGCAATAATATTAATATTGAATTCCTCGAATAGTAAAAAATGATGACAATATTCCAGGGCGGGCTGGCCGAAACAGCTTGTCCTGTTCTGGAAAATCCTGTATAATGGACGGAAGGCCGTATATGCCCGCCATGTGCGGGAAGGATGCGGGAATGGAAGACAAGGAGGGAATCTGCATGGGACTGGAAATGATAGAGGCGGGATGGCTGTCCATTCTGCCGCCATTGATTGCGATTACGCTGGCATTGATCAGCAAGGAGGTGTATTCCTCCCTGTTTCTGGGGATATTCTCGGGGATGTGCATTTACTGCTTCTGCACAGGGGGGAATATCCTGCAGGCGGTTACATATGTGTTCGACATGCTGGCGGCGAAGATCGGGCAGAACGGCTACATGATCATCTTCCTGGTGCTGCTGGGGTCTCTGGTGGTGATAGTCACCAGGTCCGGAGGCTCGGACGCCTACGGGCAGTGGGCGGGGAAGCGGATCAAAAGCAAAAGAAACGCCAAGCTGGCCACTGCCGCGCTGGGGCTTATGATTTTCGTGGACGACGGGTTCAACTGCCTTACGGTGGGGACCGTGATGCGGCCCATTACGGACAAATGCCGGATTTCCAGGGAGAAGCTGGCCTATCTGCTGGACGCCACGGCCGCGCCGGTGTGCATCATCGCGCCGATCTCCAGTTGGGCGGTGGCGGTGGCCTCGGAGGTGGAGGAGGCCGGAGGCCTGAACGCCTTTGTGCGGACGATTCCCTATAATCTGTACGCTATTTTGACGATCGTCATGGTGTTTGCCTTATGCTTCACGGATTTCGACTTCGGCCCCATGGAAAAAGCGGAGGCCGGCAGAGAAGAAAGACGGCCTGACGCAGCAGAAGAGACGCTTAAGCAAAAGCGGGGGACGGTGCTGGATCTGGCGCTGCCTGTGGTGACGCTGATCGTGTGCGCGATTCTGGGAATGGCATATGTGGGCGGGTTCTTCGCGGGCACGGGCAAGGCCTTCACGGAGGCCATCGGGGAGAATCCCACGGCGGGCCTTACCCTGGGGACCTTCGCGGCATTGGTGGTGGCATTGGCCCTGTACCTGCCCAGGCGCATCATGAGCCTGCGGGAATTCATGACAGGGATTATCGACGGAATCAAGACCATGATCCCCGCCCTGACCATACTGATCCTGGCATGGGGGCTGGGCGGCGTGTGCCGGGAGATGATCGGGACCGGCATTTTCGTCAGCCAGTTCGTCAGCGCGGCGAAGCTTCCCTTTGGCGTCCTGCCGGCCATCGTGTTCGCCGTGGCGGCTTTCCTGTCCTTCTCCATGGGGACGGCCTGGGGGACGTTCGGCATCCTGCTGCCCATCGTGTCCATGATGTGCGCCGGAGGCGAGGGCGCTGCCGTCCTGATTCCCGCCCTGGGGGCCACGCTGGCGGGTTCCGTGTACGGCGACCACTGCTCGCCCATCTCCGACACCACCATCCTGGCCTCCACCGGGGCACAGTGCGAGCATCTGCGCCATGTGGAGACCCAGCTTCCCTATGCCACGCTGGTGGCGGTGGTGTGCTTCTTCGGGTATCTGGTGGCCGGATTCTCCGGGAACGCGTGGATTACGATTCTGTCGTCGGTCGTGCTGCTGCTGGGGGCGCTTGGGGGGATTGCTTTCCGGGGGAAGAAGAGAAGAGGGCGTGGAAAGCGTTGAGGAATGCCTGGAGAGGGCACCGCTTCATGGCAGAATCCGCAGGGCAGACATCAGCCTCTGCGGATTTTCGGGGACATAGAGACGGCGGCTGCGGCAGCTCCGTAAGCGGCCTCCTCCTGGTGGGCCACGACGGCGAGGGGCATTCCGAAGCGGGCCCGGAGGATGTCTTGGAGTGCAGGGTTCCTGCGGACACCGTTGCCGGAGGCCATGAGCCTGGCGGGGGAGAGCCCGGTCCCGGTCTGAATCGTATGGTACAGGCCGTAAAGCTCCTGGGCCATGCCGTCCAGGACCCCGCGTATCAGGGAGGCGGGGCGGAAATTGTCCAGGCGGATTCCGCTGACGGAGCCGGTCTCCCGGGGATTTTCCCTGATGCCCAGGAAAGCGGTGCGGACTGTCCAGCTCTCGTCAGGGTCCTCCTGCCTGTCCAGCAGTTCTCTCATGACATCATACTGGGGCACATCCGCCCCGCCTGCCGCCGCCGCATATTCTCTGAAGAACCGCTCCAGGGCCGCATAGGCGCTGCCGCCGCACAGGGCTGCCCCCACCAGCAGATAGCTGTCCCCGGTGAAGGGCCTGGCCTCGATGCCCTCACCCTGGAAGCAGGTATGGGACAGCACGGAAATCTGGGAGCCTGTCCCGATGTTCACCAGCCCACAGTCGCGGTCCTCGCCCACGGAGCCCAGGAAGCTGGCCTGATTGTCCCCTATGGAGACGCAGACGGGGATGCCGCGGAAAGCGCCCAGCGGCAGGAGTTCTTTCGTGACAGAGGGCAGGAAATCCGGGGAGACGCCCCATTCTTTTACGATATCCCACAGAAAATCATTCGCCTTACAGTCATACAGGCCCAGGCTTGCGGCCTGGCTGATATGGAGAAGGGGAGCGCCGCGCCCTGTCAGCGCCATGCCCACATAGTCGGCTATGGTACACAGGGAGACCGCTTCCGCCGGGACGAGGCCTTTCTTCAGATTGTACAGATGGGTGGCCAGGCCGTAGCCGGTAGCCAGTTTTACGCCGCATGCCTCGTCCAGGCAGCGGCAGACGCTCATTCCACTGTCATAGTCAGGCAGGTTCCCCCGCCCGTCCTGCCATGTGTAGAGCGGGCTCACCGCGCGGCCGCTCCTGTCCAGGTAGAGGATGCCGTGCATCTGGCCGGTGAGGCCGATAGCGGCCACATCGCTGCAGGCAGAGAGCAGCCCCTCCAGAGCCGGGAAGACTTTTGCCAGGATGGCTGCGGGATCCTGAAGCCTTTCCCAGGGGCGGGCGCTGGGAAGGAAGGTATCGTTGGGGAGCGTGACGGCTTGGATGAGCGTGCCGTCCGGGAAGCCTGCGAGGACGAGGCTGATGCTGGTGGTTCCGATGTCGATGCCGATGCTTTTCATGGGAGGCTCCTTTGCTGCGGATGAATTTCGGTGGACTGTTATGGATATTTTACAACGAAATGTAAGAAATGAGAAGGGAAAAGATGAAAGGTATTGAAAAGAACAGTGCCCATGGTGTATAGTAGGAAGTGGAACGAGGCTGCCTTTACGGAGGGCTGCTCTGATAAACTAAGCAGGGAGTTTGTGGAAGATGGAGAACGCGGATTGGCGGGATATCCATATCGAATTGTTGAACGAAGCGAACACGGAAGAACTGAAAAGAATCCACCGGGAAGATGTCAGTGAAGCCTTTGTGGACTCGGTGGAAACCATTGCGGAAGTCACACAATACGGAATCGACCATCACTGCATCGGACATACTTATGCGATAAAGTATAAAGAGTCCTACATCGGGCTTATCTTATTAGGGGAGGCGTTGGAATGGGAGACGGATCCCGCTGAAATGAAAGGAACCCCGTTCTACCGGCTCATGGGCTTTGTAATCGACAGGCGCTACCGGAATGGGGGGATAGGCTCTTATGTGCTGGAAAAGGTAATCAGGGAATGCTATCAGGAATTCGGCATCCGCCCGATTTCCCTTGGCTGCCATAGGGACAACCGCCAAGCAGCGGCCTTTTATGAAAGACATGGCTTTGTGAGGACGCAGGCCATGGAAGGTGATGACTATTATTACCTGAGATATCAGGAACAGACATAGAGGAGAATTTTTGGGAAAGGAAGGATTTCCGCAGGAGGGACAGTGCGTCTGCGGAGATTGGAACAGGAGGTCAATTATGGGAGTCTTATCAAATCTGGAGCCACAGAACGTATTTCACTTTTTCGAGGAGATCACGAAAATCCCCCACGGGTCGGGCAACGTAGGGCAGATCAGCGACTATCTGGTGAAGTTTGCCAGGGACAGAGGACTTTTCTGCATCCAGGACGAGCTGAAGAACATCATCATCGTCAAGGAAGCCGTGCCTGGATATGAAGACGAACCTACCGTCATCCTGCAGGGCCATATGGACATGGTGGCCGTAAAGAAGCCGGACTGCGACATCGACATGGCAAAGGAAGGCCTGCGGATTGCCGTCCGGGGGGATGAAATCTACGCCCAGGGCACCAGCCTGGGCGGGGACGACGGCATCGCGGTGGCCTATGCCCTGGCGCTGTTGGATTCCGATACCATAAAGCACCCCCGCCTGGAGGTCATCGTCACCGTGGACGAGGAGGTTGGCATGGACGGGGCCAGGGGCATCGACCTGTCTATGCTCACCGGGAACCGCATGGTGAACCTGGACTCGGAGGACGAGGGAATCTTCCTGACCAGCTGCGCAGGAGGAGCCAGGGTCAAGGGGAAGCTGCCGCTTTCGGAGGCCCGGCGCCAGGGCGTGGCCGTGGAGGTGACCGTAGGAGGCCTCCTGGGAGGCCATTCCGGCGGGGAGATACACAAGGAGAGGGGCAATTCCAACTGCCTCATGGGGCGCCTCCTGTATCGGCTGGCGGAAACGTTCGATATCGGCATCTCACGGCTGCAGGGCGGCCTGGCGGACAATGCCATCCCCAGGGAGACGAAAGCCGTACTGGTGGTGGAGGAACGGGACAAAGAGGCGATCCTGGACATGGTGAAGACAGTGGAGGGAGAGATCCAGGCGGAGCTTTCCTCCAAGGATCCCGGGGCATTCCTGGCAGCGGGAGAGGGCAGGCCCGGAAGCTATCTGTGCACCACGGCGGAGGATACGGCAAAAGCGGCGGCCTGGCTGATCGCCCTGCCGAACGGCGTGCAGGCCATGAGCGCGGACATGCACGGACTGGTGGAGACCTCCCTGAACCTTGGCATCCTGAGCTATGAGGACGGCTGCCTCCTGGCGGATTTCTCCGTGCGCAGCAGCGTGGAGAGCGCAAAGCGTTCCCTGATCGACAGGCTCTGTGCGGTCATCGGCCTGGCAGGGGGAAGCTTTTTGGTCAGCGGCGACTATCCGGGCTGGAAGTACCGCAAGGACTCGCCTCTGCGGGAGAAGATGACGGCGCTCTATGAAAAAATGTACGGAAAAGCGCCCAAAGTGGAGGCCATCCACGCGGGCCTGGAATGCGGTATCCTGGGCAGCAAGATAGCGGATCTGGACTGTGTGTCCATGGGGCCTGACATGAAGGACATCCATACCACGGAGGAGACCCTGAGCATCTCTTCCACGGGCCGGGTGTGGGAGTTCCTGGTCAGGCTGCTGGAGGAGAAGGACAGGCCGTAGGAGGTGCTAGGAGGTAGGATGCGGAGCTTCGAGGAGCTGGGGCTCCGCATTTCTTGAAAAATATGTGCATAAAATACAATAAATGACAGCAATTTTTGTGCATTCCTACTAAAATGCAAAATTTGCAAAAAAATGGTTGCAATTTTTATCAGTACGGATTATAATATTAAATGGTTACGGGGTGTGGCTCAGCTTGGTTAGAGCGCCGTCTTAGGGAGGCGGAGGTCGCGAGTTCGAATCCCGCCACTCCGATACATGCTAAGATGCCAAATCTTTGTTTCTACAGAGATTTGGCATTTTTTTGGACTGTCGATCAAGAAAGGGATGCTCCTGTCAGTCGCCGGGAGCGGGAGAGGAAAGAATATGCCGATGAGCGGTAAGCCGAAGAAGGAAACGTCAGGAAAAGGGATGCCCCGGAAGCGGGCGGAGCGGGATGTCCCGGAAAGGGGAGAGCGCAGGCCCCAGGGGGCGTCCGGGCCCAAGACTTCCGGAAGGGGAGGGCAGGCCCCCCAAAAGGCAGGGCGGGACATCCAAGACAGGAAAACCTCCGGAAAGCGAGAGCCCCAGAAGCTGTGCCCCGTAGCCTCCAAATGCGGGAGCTGCCAGTGGATCAACAGGGGCTACGGAGAGCAGCTTGAGGCCAAGTCCACGAAATTCCGCAGGCTCATGGAGCCCTACTGCAGGCCGGAGCACATCATCCCCATGGACGACCCCAACCATTACCGCAACAAGGTACACGCGGCCTTCGGGGAGGACGCGCGGCACAGGGCCGTTTCCGGCACCTATGAGGAGAAGAGCCACCGCATCGTCCCCATAGACAGTTGCCTGATAGAGAACCAGAAGGCCGATGAGATTATCGTGTCCATCCGGGGGCTTCTGAGATCCTTCAAGATACGGCCCTACGATGAGGACACGGGCCGGGGGCTGCTGCGCCATGTGCTGATACGGGTGGGACATTCCACGGGGCAGATCATGGTGGTGCTGGTGCTGGGGTATCCCATTATGCCCTCCAAGAACAATTTCGTAAAGGCCCTGCTGAAGATCCACCCGGAGATCACCACCATGGTCATCAATATCAACGACAAGGACACCAGCATGGTCCTGGGGGACAGGGAGCAGGTGATATACGGAAAAGGCTATATCGAGGACGAGCTTTGCGGTATGACCTTCCGCATCTCCCCCAAGTCCTTCTATCAGGTGAACCCTGTGCAGACAGAGAAGCTGTACGCCAAGGCCATGGAGTACGCGGGGCTCACGGGTGAGGAGACCGTGATGGACGCCTACTGCGGCACGGGGACCATCGGCCTGATCGCCAGCAGACAGGCGGACAATGTCCTGGGGGTGGAGCTGAACAGGGACGCGGTGCGGGATGCCGTCAGCAACGCCAGGCGCAACAAAATCTCCAACGTCCGCTTTTATCAGAGGGACGCGGGGGAGTTCCTGCTGGAGATGGCGGAGGCGGGCGGGAAGCTGGACGTGCTGTTCATGGACCCGCCCAGAAGCGGCAGCAGCGAGGCCTTCCTGAACGCGGCGGCGAAGATCAGGCCCAGGCGCATCGTGTACATCTCCTGCAATCCGGAGACATTGGTGGCGGATCTGAGGATCCTGGTGAAAAAAGGGTACAAGGTGGAAAAATGCGTGGCAGTGGACATGTTCCCCTATACGGATGCCATAGAGGCAGTGGTGGCGCTGTCCCTGTGAAGCCCATGAACTGTGAGGCCCATGAAACAGCCTGTGGGCAGAGAAAGGATGCCCCCCCGGGGCAGGGAGGAAGCTGGATGAAAAAGATATTGCTGATAGCCACAGGAGGCACCATCGCCTCGGGATACACGGAGGAGGGGCTGGCTCCCAAGATAGCTGCGGCGGAGCTGCTGCAGTATGTGGAGGGATACCGGGAGTTCTGCCAGGTGGAGGTGGCGTCGCCCTTCAGCCTGGACAGCACCAATGTCTGCGGAAAGCATTGGCTGGAGCTGGCCGCGCTGATTGAGAGGCGCTACGATGACTACGACGGATTCGTCATCTGCCACGGCACGGACACAATGGCCTTCACGGCGGCCGCCCTGTCCTACCTGGTGCAGAACAGCCCCAAGCCCGTGGTGGTCACAGGGGCCCAGAAGCCGATCGACCTGCCCATAACGGATGCCAGGACCAATCTGCTGGACAGCCTGCGCTTCGCCTCCGAGGACAGGGCCCACGGCGTGAATATCGTCTTCGGCGGCAATGTGATAGCCGGGACCCGGGCTAAGAAGGAGCGCTCCAAGAGCTACAATGCCTTCTCCAGCATCAACTATCCCAGCATAGCCATGATACGGGACGGCAGGGTGGTGTTCTACATCGAGGACAAGGACAGGCTGACAGGCTCCGTGACATTCTACCATGAGCTGAACGAGGGGATTCTGCTGCTGAAGCTGATGCCGGGCATGGACGGGATGGTGCTGAACCGCCTCTTCCCGTACTATGACTGCGTAATCATAGAGGCCTTTGGGGTGGGCGGCCTGCCGGAGTATGGGCGGATGCCCTTCTACCCGGAGATCAGGCGGTGGATAGATGCGGGGAAGCTGGTGATGATGGCCACCCAGGTGACCCACGAGGGCAGCGACATGGAGGTGTATCAGGTGGGGAAGGCCATCAAGGAGGAGTTCCATCTGATGGAGACCTATGACATGACCCTGGAGGCCACGGTGACCAAGGTCATGTGGGCGCTGGGGCAGACAAAGGAGCCGGAGCGGTTCCGCAGGCTGTTCTATGAGACGATTAACCATGACATTTTGCTGAAGGAGATGTAGCGGGAAGAACGACAGGGAGGAAAGACAACAAAATATGCGTAAATGCAAGCGTAAATATACAAAAAAACATGCAATAAGGAGAGGTCTTCCTCTATATGCCCTGATTGTCATAATGCTGCTCTCTGTGCTGCCGCTTGGCGGCTGCGGAAGGGCGGCGGAGACGGAGAGCGTCCGGATCGGATCCCTGAAGGGGCCTACCTCCCTGGGCATCCTTGATTTGATGGACAGGGCGGAAAAGGGGGAGACGAAGCATCCCTATGAGTTCCGGATGGCAGTGGGCGCGGACGAGCTGCTGCCCCTGATGGCCAAGGGGGAGCTGGACATGGCCCTGATTCCGGCCAATGTGGCGGCAGTGCTCTATCACAAGACAGAGGGTGGCGTCTGCGTAATCGATATCAATACCCTGGGCGTCCTGTACCTGGTCACGGGGGATGAGGCGGTGGAGGGCCCGGCGGATTTAAAGGGCAGGACGATCTGCCTCACGGGAAAGGGGGCCACCCCGGAGGCCTCCCTGCGCTATGTCCTTGACAGGAGCGGCCTGGAGGAGGGGGACTATGTCCTGGAGTACAAATCGGAGCCCACGGAGGTGGCCGCGCTTCTGGCGGAGGATTCCTCCAGGGTAGGGCTGCTCCCCCAGCCATTTGCTACGGCTGCCCTCATGCAGAACGGGGACCTGCGCATCGCCATGGACGTGAACGCCCAGTGGGAGCTGCTGCAGGGAGCGGAAGGAGGCGGCATGGTGACGGGGGTCACCGTAGTGCGCAGGGAATTCCTGGAGGAACACGAGAATGTAGTCGCGGACTTCCTGGAGGAGCACGCCAGCAGCGTGGCCGCTGTCAACGGCGACCCGGAGAAGGGGGCGGCTCTGGCCGTACAGGCGGGCATCGTGGCAAAGGAGGCAATCGCCGCACAGGCCATTCCCCGATGCAACCTGGTCTGCGTCACCGGAGAGGAGATGAAGGCTGCCCTGTCCGCCTACCTGGAGGCGCTGGCCGGATTCGACACGGGGCTGATTGGAGGCGCTCTGCCGGAGGAGGATTTTTATTATTAAGAAGTCCATTATTAAGAAGCCTGTTGCTAAGAAGCTGAGGAAATGCATCATCGTCATGGGGTGGCTGGCAGTCTGGCACATCATTGCCCTGGCGGTGGACAATGAGATACTGATGGCCGCCCCGGCGGAGACGGCAGGGCGGATTCTGTCTTTGCTTGGCCGGGGAAGCTTTTACGCCGCGGCGGGGAGGAGCCTTCTGCGGATTGCCCTGGGATTTTTCGCGGGGACGGCGGCTGCCCTGCTCCTTGCGGCCGGCAGCAGGCGCTTTCCTATGCTGGAGGAGATCCTCGCCCCTCCGATGACCCTGGTGAAGGCCGTGCCGGTGGCATCCTTCGTGGTGCTCCTGCTGATCTGGTGGGGCGCGGGCTTCCTGTCCGTGGCAATCTGCTTTCTGGTAGTCCTGCCCAATATCTATGTCAATACCCTGGAGGGCCTCAAAAGCGTGGATGTGAAGATCCTGGAAATGGCCCGGGTCTTCCGGCTCTCCGGGCGGAACCGTTTCTTCTATATATATCGTCCCTCCCTGAAGCCCTTTCTGTACGGCGGCATGAAGATTTCCCTGGGGATGTGCTGGAAGTCGGGAATCGCTGCGGAGGTCATCGGCGTCCCCGGGGGCTCCATAGGCGAGGGCCTGTATCTGTCCAAGGTATACCTGGACACGGCTGGTGTCCTCGGGTGGACGGCGGCGGTGATCCTGCTCAGCGTCCTCTTTGAGAAGACAGTGCTGCATTTCGTGGACCGTTTCTTCGCCTGGGAGCCGGGATGCCCGGGGGCGGGCCATGCGGCGCAAAGGCATGGGCGGGGCGCAGGCTGCCCGCAGCCCCCGGGGCAGCCAATCAGGCTCGCGGAGGTGACGAAAGCTTATGGCGGACAGACTGTCATAGACCGTCTGAGCGCAATCTATGAACCCGGTCAGACCTACTATCTGACCAGCCCCTCCGGCAGCGGCAAGACCACTCTGCTTTGCATCCTGGCCCGGCTGACCGAGCCGGACAGCGGAGAGATGACGGCCCCGTCCCGGTGCAGCATGGTCTTTCAGGAGGACAGGCTCTGTGAGGACTATGATGCTGTAGTAAATGTGGCACTGGCCACAGGGGACCGGGCGGGGGCGGAGGAGGCGCTGGGCCTGCTGCTTCCCGGGGAGGCCCTGCGCAAGCCCTGCAGGCAGCTCAGCGGCGGCATGCGGCGCAGGGTGGCTTTAGTCCGGGCCATGGAGGCGGAGTCCCTCTATGTGCTCCTGGACGAACCATTTGCGGGGATGGACAGGGACGCCTGCGCCAGAGCATGGCAGTATATCCGGGAGAGGCAGGCGGGCCGCACGGTGATCATAGCCCATCATTTTCAGAATTTTAACAAAATTTAAGAAATACGGCCCAAAGAAATCAGAAAAACATTTGTATTTTCGTTTACATTATGTTATAATTCTTTAATGACTGTGAGTGCGTCTGCTGTGTAGGCGGGAGAGAGGAACGCAGGCGATTGAAGGAGGAAACGGTAGAAATGAGTTTACAGGTAGAGAAATTAGAGAACAACATGGCGAAGCTTACGATTGAAGTGCCTGCGGAGGAACTTGAGAAGGCCATTGAGGGCGCATATCAGAAGAACAGGGGCAGGATCAGCATTCCCGGCTTCCGCAAGGGAAAAGCGCCCCGGAAGATGATTGAGCAGATGTACGGCAGGGAAGTCTTCTACGAAGATGCCGCCAACGACCTGATTCCCGATGCCTATGAGAAGGCCTATGACGAGTGCGAGGAGGAGATCGTCTCCAGCCCCCAGATTGACGTGGTGCAGTTGGAGGCCGGAAAGCCCTTCATCTTCACGGCGGAGGTGGCCCTGAAGCCGGAGGTGACCCTTGGCCAGTACAAGGGCGTCAAGGTGGACAAGGCAGACCTGGAGGTGACAGAGGATGAGGTCACCGCGGAGATCGACAAGGAGAGGGACAAGAACTCCCGTACAGTGGATGTCACCGACAGACCTGTAAAGGACGGGGACGTGGCCACCATCGACTTCGAGGGCTTCATGGACGGTGTGGCCTTTGACGGCGGCAAGGGAAGCGACTATCCCCTGACCATCGGTTCCCATGCGTTCATCCCCGGCTTCGAGGAGGAGCTGATCGGCGCTGAAATCGGTGTGGAGACAGAAGTGAACGTGACTTTCCCCGAGGACTATCAGGCGGAGGAGCTGGCAGGGAAGCCCGCCGTGTTCAAATGCACGGTGAAGCGACTGCAGGAGAAGCAGATGCCGGAGCTTGACGACGACTTTGTAGGAGAAGTTTCCGAGGAGAGCGATACCGTAGAGGAATATAGGGAAGAGATAAAGAAGAAGCTGGAGAAGCGCAAGGCTGACGAGGCAAAAGCCGTCAAGGAAGATGCCGTCATCGATGCCATCATCGCCGATGCGAAGATGGACATCCCGGAAGCCATGATTGAGACCCAGCAGAGGCAGATGGTGCAGGATTACGCCCAGAGGATGCAGTCCCAGGGCATCTCCATGGAGCAGTACATGCAGTTCACCGGCATGACCGGCGAGATGCTGATGGAGCAGGTGAAGCCCCAGGTCATGAAGAAGATTCAGTCCAGGCTGGTGCTGGAGGCGGTAGCGGCTGCCGAGGGCATCCAGGTCACCGAGGAGGAGATTGCCGAGGAGCTGAAGACCATGGGCGAGGCCTACCAGATGGAGCCTGAGAAGGTGGAAGAGCTCCTGGGCGAGAACGGCAGGGAGCAGGTAAAAGGCGACATCAGTGTCAGAAAGGCCGTGGACTTCGTGGTGGAGAACGCGGTGGAAGAGTAAGCAGGATAGATTGGAACGTTAAAGTCAGGAGGTTGTTTGAGAATGAGTTTAGTGCCTTATGTCGTTGAACAGACCAGCAGAGGCGAGCGGTCTTACGATATCTATTCCAGACTGTTGAAGGACAGGATCATCATGCTGGGGGAAGAGGTGAACGATACCTCTGCCAGCATCGTGGTGGCGCAGCTGCTGTTCCTGGAAGCGGAGGATCCCGAGAAGGACATCCATCTGTATATCAACAGCCCGGGCGGTGTCATTACGGCAGGCATGGCCATATATGACACCATGCATTATATCAAGTGCGATGTGTCCACGGTGTGCATCGGCATGGCGGCCAGCATGGGTTCCTTCCTGCTCGCCGGCGGCGCAAAGGGAAAGAGGTTCGCCCTTCCCAACGCGGAGATTATGATCCATCAGCCTGCCGGGGGGACCCAGGGACAGGCCACAGAGATCGACATCGCCGCGAAGCATATCCTGAGGACCAGGGAGAAGCTGAACCATATCCTTGCGGAGAACACGGGCAGGGACTATGAGACCATATGCTCCGACACCGAGCGCGATAACTGGATGAGCGCCCAGGAGGCGAAGGAGTACGGCATCGTGGACATGGTCATCAGCTCCCATGCGGTGCAGGACGAAAAGAAGTAGGAGAAGAGAATGGCGGGTAAAATGATCGGAAACGATATCAGATGCTCCTTCTGCAATAAGACCCAGAACCAGGTCCGCAAGCTGATTGCCGGGCCTTCCGGGGTCTATATCTGCGATGACTGTGTGGACATCTGCGCGGATATCCTGGAGGAGGAGCTGCAGGAAGAGGAAGAGGAGGAATCGGTTCGCCCCGATATCAACCTGTTGAAGCCTGCGGAAATCAGGAGATTTCTGGACGAATATGTGGTAGGCCAGGAGGAGGCCAAGAAGGTGCTCTCCGTGGCCGTGTATAATCATTACAAGAGGGTGATGGCGCCCAGGGACCTGGACGATGTGGAGCTGCAGAAGAGCAACATCATCATGGTGGGGCCTACGGGCTCCGGCAAGACCTATCTGGCCCAGACCCTGGCGAAGATCATCAATGTGCCCTTCGCAATCGCGGACGCCACCACGCTGACCGAGGCCGGATATGTGGGCGAGGATGTGGAGAACATCCTGCTGAAGCTGATTCTGGCAGCGGACTACGATGTGGAGCGCGCCCAGTACGGCATCATCTACATCGATGAGATCGACAAGATCACCAAGAAGGGCGAGAATGTCTCCATCACCCGGGACGTGTCCGGCGAGGGCGTCCAGCAGGCGCTTTTGAAGATTGTGGAGGGTACTGTGGCCAATGTACCGCCCCAGGGCGGCAGGAAGCATCCCCATCAGGAGCTGATTTCCATCGATACCTCCAATATCCTGTTCATCTGCGGCGGCGCTTTTGACGGACTGGAGAAGATAGTGGAGGCCAGGCTGGACCGCAAGGCCATCGGCTTCAACACGGAGGTCAGCCAGAAGGGCACCAAGGAGCTGGACGATCTGCTGCAGGAGGTGACGCCCCAGGATCTGGTGAAGTTCGGGCTCATCCCTGAGTTCGTGGGCCGCGTGCCCATCACTGTGGCGCTGAAGGGCCTGGACAGGGAGGCGCTGGTGCGCATCCTGAAGGAGCCGAAGAACGCCCTGATCAAGCAGTACCAGAAGCTGTTCGACATGGACGAGGTGGAGCTGAACTTCGATGAGGAGGCTATCAAAGCCATTGCCTCCAAGGCCTTTGAGCGCAAGACAGGGGCCAGAGGACTGCGCTCCATCATGGAGAGCATCCTGATGGATACCATGTACCAGATTCCCTCCGACGAGACCATCGAGGAGTGCGTCATCACCAAGGAGACAGTGGAGGAGGGGAACGATCCCCTGATCTTCCGCAAGAATGACCGTAGAAGTCTGGATAAAGCAATGTAATGGAAAAGAGTAATCCAATCAAACGCCGTCCCTGTGACGGCGTTTTTACCTATTTATAAAGGAAGTGACGAGTATGGTGATAAAGAATGTCAGCCTGGAGACGGTGTGCGGCATTACCAGCAAGATTCCGGACAGCAGGCTGCCGGAGGTGGCCTTTGCGGGGAAGAGCAACGTGGGGAAGTCCTCCCTGATCAACGCCCTGATGAACCGCAAATCTCTTGCCCGTACCAGCTCCCAGCCGGGCAAGACCCAGACCATCAATTTCTACAATATCAACGATGCCCTGTATCTGGTGGATCTGCCGGGATACGGCTACGCAAAGGCCAGCGTGAAGGTGAAGGAGCAGTGGGGCAAAATGGTGGAGAGATATCTCCAGAAATCAAAGCAGTTGAAATGCGTGTTCCACCTGATCGATATCCGGCACGCCCCCTCGGAGAACGACCGCATGATGTACGACTGGATCCTGCATAACGGCTACCAGCCCATCATCATAGCCACCAAGCTGGACAAGATCAAGAAGAGCCAGCTACAGAAGCAGTTGAATCTGATTCTGGACACCCTGGACGCGGAAGAGGGGACGGTCATCATCCCGTTCTCCGCGGAGACCAAACAGGGACGCGAGGAAATATACGAAATACTGGATAAAATTCTGGAGGAAAACGTGTGAAAAAATACTGTAAGGCTCTGGCCAACATCACAGTGGCGGCAGCGATTCTGGCAGGCGTCCTGTTCCTGCTGCCCAGGGTGTTCCTTTTCTTCATGCCCTTTGTGGCGGGCTGGATCATCGCGCTGATAGCGGGGCCGCTGGTCCGGTTTTTTGAGGAGAAGATAAAGCTGAAGCGCAAGGCGGGCAGCGCCTTTGTCATCATCGTCATCATCGCGCTGGTGGTGCTGATGATCTATTTGGTCTGCGCCCAGCTGTTCCAGCAGGGCATGGGACTGGTGCGGGCCCTGCCGGAGATGCTGGAGGGCGTGGAGGAGGATTTCAAAAGCATCGGGAAAAGCCTGAACGCCCTGCTGGCCAGGCTGCCCGGCGACATACAGTTGAACCTGGACATCGGGAAGCTGCAGCCGGTCGACTATCTGGGGGATCTGCTGGAGCATTTCGGCTCGCCCACCATCGAGGCCGCCGGAAACCTGGCCAAGGGGCTGCCGGGCATCTTCATCGGCGTTATCATGGCGCTGCTGTCCGCATACTTCTTCGTGGCGGAGCGGCATCAGCTCAACGACTGGTGCCGGAAGGTCATGCCGGCATCGGTGCAGATGCGCTACCATATCATACGCCGCAGCCTGGGGAAGTCCGTGGGGGGATATTTCAAGGCGCAGCTAAAGATCGAGGTGTGGATGTACTTCCTGCTCCTGATCGGGCTGGGCATCCTGCGGGTGGATTATTTCGGGCTGATCGCCCTGGGGATAGCGTTCCTGGATTTCCTGCCCTTCCTGGGCACGGGCACGGTGCTGATTCCCTGGGCAATCGTCCGGATACTGACGGCCCAGTACAGGACTGCCATAGGCCTGCTGATCATCTGGGGCGTGGGGCAGCTGGCGAGACAGTTGATTCAGCCCAAAATCGTTGGGGATTCCATCGGAGTGCCGCCGCTGCCTACGCTGTTCCTGCTCTATATCGGGTACAAGCTGGGGGGCGTCCTGGGCATGATCCTGGCGGTGCCCCTGGGGCTGTTGGCATACTCCCTGTACGAGGACGGTGCCTTCGACACCACGAAGAACAGCATATTGATCCTGACGGCGGGCATCAACCGGTTCCGGCGTCTGGAGAAGGAGGACATGACAGAGGTGGAGGAGATGGGCCGGCAAAACCAGGAGACCGCAAGGCGGCTGGAGGAGGAGCGGCAGTCGGAGAGCGGAGAAAACAAATAAAAAGTGCCGGGCTGTGCAACTTTTTGGGGATGAAAACAGTCTATATAGATAGGGAGTGTGAAGACACTCTCTATTTTTTCACTATGTTCAAATTTTTAAAAGATTTATGCAACTTTGATACAAAATTATTTTAAAATAAGTGCAGTAAATCGATATGCTATGGGATATTAATAGATAGAGAAGAACGGGTTGGCATGACAAAGGCAGGCATGGACGACAGAGAGCTACAACTAAAGATCGACGCGTACAGCGACATGCTCTTCAAGCTCAGCTTCCTGCGCCTGCAAAACCTCCAGGATGCGGAGGACGTGGTCCAGGAGGCCTTCTATCAGTACGTGAAAAAGCGCCCTGTCTTCCAGAGCCCGGAGCATGAGAAGGCATGGTTCCTGAAGGTCACCCTGAACGGCTGCCGGAAGGTCTGGCGCAGCGCATGGAAGCGGCATCGGGACACCTGGCAGGACGGGGATTGTGAAGCGCACGACACGGCCAGGCGGGAAGCGGATCCGGATGCCCGCGGGCGCGAGCCGGAGGAGAGGGTCCTCAGACGGGAGGAGAACCGGCGCCTGCTGCAGGCTGTACTGGCCCTGCCGGAGAAGTACCGGGACGTGATCCACCTTTTCTACTACGAGGAGCTTTCGGTAAAGGAAATCGCCCGGGCCACAGGCCGGGGGGAATCCACGGTCACTTCCCAGCTCACCAGGGGAAGGGAACTGTTGCGGAAGTCGTTGAAGGAGGGATATGACTTTGGATAAATTTCGGGATGCATATCGAGAAGCTTCAAGGGATTTGCCGCAGATATCGATCAGCGCGGAGGAGGTCCGGGACGAGCTGCACCACCGCAGGATGCAGCGCCAGAGCCGTAAGGTACTCATGGCCAGGGGCTGTGCCGCGGCCGCGGTGTTCCTGCTGTGCGGCGTGGGCACTGTGGCGGCAAAGAGCTACAGGGACAGTACCATCACCGTGCGGGAGAACGGATTCGTCATCACCAGCGCCCAGGATGAGCCAGGCGTCCCGGAGGGACAGTTCGACGGGCTGCTGGACATGGCTGCATTTTTGAAGATAGGGGGGGCATTTTCCATAGAGGACGCTGTCCCTGAGGCGGCGACAGTGGATTATTTCGAGCCGGAGATCGCGGAGTACGATTCCCTGGACGCATTCCTGGCGGCGGAGGACATGACGGTTCTGGTGCCTGACAGGGATCTGCTCGGCAGGGACTTTACCAGGGAGCGGGTGTGCGTCATCGGCGAGGGGGAGGATGTCCATATGGACTTCATGAACGAGGATGCCTATTTCTCCCTGCATCAGATGGACAATCGGCAGTATGAGAGCTACAGCTCAGCCACCGCCTACCCGGGGCAGAGCTGCAACGAGAGGAACTTTACCAACAGCCAGGGGCTGAACTATGTGGTGTTCGACACGGTGGACGAGACAGGGGATCTGGAATCCGTCCACGCGGTGATCTCCGTAAACGGCTGGGATCTGACGGTCAGCTTCGGAGGCTTTGAGCAGAATGAGATAGAGAAGGTCCTGAACGGCCTTGATCTGACAGTGTACTACAGGGAGTAGGGAGCTTCCTGAGTCGGTAGAATATATACTGGCGATTACTGAAATCTGCCAGGTGACCCGACTCACGAGCGAAGGCTGATGGGGACTTTGCGGAAGATTTCATCGCTGGTGAGTATAAATAGCAACAGTCGTCCGGGACTGGGAGAGGATGGGATACGTATGGAGAAAAATATTCTGGTATATAACAACAGGACAGGAATCGCAGAGAAAATGGCGCCTCTGCTCATAGGGGAAGGGCTTTCCGTGCTGGTGGCAGCGGATCTGGACCACCTGCATACCATATTGGAGAGATCGGACATACATCTGATGCTGGTGGACGTAGAGCTGAAGGACAAGGGCTGGGACCGTGGGATAGAGATGATCGCGGGCCTGCGCGCAAAGAGTGCGATCCCTCTGATCGTAGTGTCCGCCCAGTCCGCGGAGACGGCGAAGATCATGGCGCTGGAGGCAGGGGCCGACGACTATGTGACGGCGGACTGCAATCCCCTGGAGCTTCTGGCCAGGATCAAATCCCAGCTTCGCAGATATACCCAGTTGGTGAACATGTGCGCCAATATCGACAGGATCTACCGGGTGGACGATCTGGTGATAGACGACACACAGAGGAAGGTCACCGTGGAGGGGAGGAGCGTGCGCCTGACCCCCATCGAATACAAGATCCTGCGCTTCCTGGTGCAGCAGCGGGGGAAGGTGTTCTCCAACAGCCAGATTTATGAGAATATCTGGCATATGCAGGCAATCGGCGCGGACAATACCATAGCGGTACATATCCGCCATATCAGGGAAAAGATTGAGAAGAACCCCAAGGAGCCCAGGTATCTGAAGGTGGTCTGGGGAAACGGGTACAAGGTAGGCTGAGTGAAGCAGTCACCGGGGCGCTGCATAGTAGAGGCAGTGGGAGGGGTATTCCACGATCTGCCACTGGTATCCAGTGTCCTCGATGCAGGCCCGCAGGGCCGTGTTGTTCTTCAGGACGATGTAGGCGTTTCCGGGGGCGAAGGCCGTATCCGCGGTAATCTGGAAGTACAGTGTCCCATAGCCCTCCTCATGGGCGGCCTCCGCAATCGCGTAGGGGGACTCCGGGAAGAAGAGGGTATAGAATTCGCCCACACCGGCGTAGTCCATATGGATCTCCCGGATTTCCGGCAGGGACCTGGCGTATGCTATGGCATCGTTGGCGGGCACGAACTGCGGGATGTCCTCCGCCGGGGAATAGGATGTAAAATAGTAGCCGATGAACATGGCCGCACTGAGCAGATAGACCACGCCCAGCGCGGCACAAAAGTATTTGCCCAGGGATTTGGCGAAGCGGTATGCGGCCAGGATGCCGCCCACCAGGAAATACAGGTAGGCGATGAACAGATAATTGGCGCGGTAGAGATAGCCCCGGGAGAAGCCGATGGCCACAAGCCCCGCCATGTAGAAGGACAGGAACAGGAAGCCGTGGCTGTACGTCCGTCTCCGGAAGGAGGACAGGCACTGGCGGCAGGACGCCGCGAAGCCGACCAGGACGAAGGGGATGGAGACGGGGTACAGGGTATAGAACCCGTCCAACGCGTCCAGGGGACGGCCGTCATGGGTCAGCGTATATTTCAGGATATCGACGATATTGTTCCTGAAATTCGCAAATGAGATGTCTGCCAGCCGAGAGGAGGCGGTGGGAGAGAGGGTGAAGCCCAGGAGCTTCATGGACGGCAGGCCGAGCACCATGGTCCCGATAAAGAGCAGCACGGGGACCGCGGCGACGCACACCAGAGCCGCCGACAGCAGGGCCCGCCGGAGCGTGATCTTGCGGCACCAGAGCATGTACAGGGTGATCAGGCACAGAAAGACGGGCACTACGATATAGCTCAGCGCGTAGGAATACATCACCATGCCGAAGGCAGCGCTGTACGCAACAAGCTGGGACAGCCTGCCGTCTCGTACATACCTGGCCAGCAGATAGAGCGCCACCGTGGAGCAGCCCAGCATGAGGTTGCAGTCCAGGGCATAGCGGCCATGCATGATGAAATAGGGACAGAAGGTCAGAAGGAGGGCACCTGTGAGGGTGGCCTTTTTGTTTTCGTACACCAGATCCAGGAGCGCGGTGCCGAAGACCACCACCACCATGCTGGAGAGGAGCCCCGGAAGCCGCAGGAGCGTCAGGTTCAGGGAGCCTCTGCCCACAGTCCTGATCAGAATGACTACAAGATAAGTATACAGAGGGCTCTGTCCGCCGCCGAAGTTCTCGGGATAGATGGGCATTTCGTTGAAATACCTGTCTATCCCGTAATTCGCCAGACACCATGCGTTGCGTCCCAGCCCCGCTTCATCGATATGCACGATGTCGGGGATTTCCGCGATGCGCCAGGCCCTCAGGAACAGCGCTGCGGCAAAAATGGCGAGCAGGCAATAGAAATATCTGTGCTGTGACGCTTGTATCCGGCGCATAAGCCTCTTCTTCCTTTCCTAGTTGGTATCCGGTATCCCTCAGCTGCGTCCCAGCGCAGCGCCGATGTCCTCCCGCATGGCCAGCACTGCCGCCCTGGAGGCGTCCGCATAGCACTGGCTGCCGAAGCGGGCGTACTGCTCCTGCTGGTAAGCCGCGATGATGCCCCTGGAGGAATTGACGATGGCGCCCAGCCCGTCCCTGTCGAAGAAGTGCACCAGATCCGCGCCCCTGCCGCCCTGCGCGCCATAGCCGGGCACCAGGATGAAGGAGCTGGGCATGATTTCCCGCAGGATCCGTCCCTGCTCCGGGTAGGTGGCGCCCACCACTGCGCCTACATAGCTGTAGTTCCCTGTCTCGGGCATGTGCTCCCGGGCCCATGCCGCCACCATGCCGCCTACGATTTCATAGAGAGGCTTCTCCCCGTCAGGGCCGTCCTTCACCATGCGGTCCTGGAGCTCGCCGCTGCTGGGATTGGAGGTCTTCACCAGGACGAAGATGCCCTTCTTCTCCTCATCGCATACCTTCAGGAAGGGCTTCACGCCGTCGGAGCCCAGATAGGGGTTCACGGTGACGAAATCCTCATTGAAGCCATAGTGCCGGCTGTCACCTGTCTGTACCTTTCCCAGATGCCCTACCGCGTAGGCCTCCGAGGTGGAGCCGATGTCGCCCCGCTTCACGTCGCCGATGACCACGAGGTCCTTCTCCCTGCAGTAATCCACTGTCTTCTTGAAGGCCGCCAGGCCGGGGAGGCCGAACTGCTCGTACATGGCGATCTGGGGCTTCACCGCGGGCACCAGGTCGTAGATGGCGTCCACGATGCCTTTGTTGTACTGCCAGATGGCCTCGGCCGCGCCCTCCAGGGTCTCGCCGTGTTCGGCGAAGGCGGCATTGCGGATATGCTCCGGCACGAATTTCATCATGGGATCTAAGCCTACCACGATAGGCGCGTTCATCTTCTGAATCTTTGCAATCAGCTTGTTGATCATTTGTTCCCTCTTTCTGCGCGGCTTGGCCCGCTTTTTCTACACACATCTTATCACCTCGGCGGCCCAAAGTCAATGTGCGGGTCCGTTTTGCGCATGTATGGAACCACGGAAAATTTGGGAAACTTAAAATATGCGGATAAAAATATTGGATGTGTAAAACGGTATTTTATAATCCACAGAATCTTTTAGAATAAGAGCGGAGCGCGCGAAATTCCTGCGGCAAAGAGAAGGAGTGGGATTCATGAGAGAAATCGGCGACACATTGTCGGATCTACGAAAGGAAAAAGGTCTGGGCCAGAAGGAACTGGCCTCTCTTCTGAACCTTTCTGTGGGAACCATCTCCAACTACGAGAACGGCGTACATGCTCCGGATCTGAACACGCTGTGCAGGCTGGCGGAATTTTTTCATGTGACGACGGATTATCTGCTGGGGCGCACGGAGTACCGCTGTCCTCCGGAAATCCTGAGCCGCTATGTGGCCCTGGACTACACCGCCCAGGACATCGTCAATACCGTCCTGTCCCTGGATGCGGGAGCCCAGGCCACTGTTGTGGATTTCGTGAAATACATGAAGCATCTGCACGCGGTGAAGTCCTCCCGCAATCAGGCTTCTATATGGTAGAAATTCAGGGTGGCGATTACCATGTAAATCATCGTGAACAGCCCAAGGAACAGATCCATGATTCCCAGGGCCATCAGCCCGCCTCCCACGGCCATGCCCATAACGGCGCCCATCACGGCCGCGCCT
Source organism: uncultured Acetatifactor sp. (assembly GCF_910585425.1). GTDB lineage: Bacteria > Bacillota > Clostridia > Lachnospirales > Lachnospiraceae > Acetatifactor. The sequence continues at coordinate 65,280 of NZ_CAJUCP010000006.1, forward strand.
ACGGCCATGCTCAGGAGGAGCATCTGTACCAGCTGTCTGGCCGTGGTTCCCAGGGCGCTGCCTGTGACAATCTGGGCCACCGCAAGGGAGTACAGCCTCCCCGCTGACATCAGGATATAGAAAAGGATGCAGAGCAGGGTCTCGGGCAGGGTCAGGCCCATGACCAGGGCGCAGGGCACTGTCATGATGCAGCCGTTTATCAGGGCTTGTATATGCTGCATCAGGGTAGCTGCCATCAGCTTCCGGAAGGGGCTGTCCGGCAGCAGATAGGTATAGGGGGATTTCAGCTCCTTTGCCCACTTCCCGCTAAAAGCCGTGAAGATGAAGAGCATATACGCAGCCACCACAGGCAGCACGAAGACCCGGTAGGGCTCCAGCCCGCCGAAGCCGCCCTCTTTTTCATACAGGTAAGCCAGCGCCGCGCCTGCCAGGACGGCGACGATGGTGTTGATGTCGAAGATGAAATATCTGCTCTTCTTGTATTCCAGCAGTTGTCTGTAGAACAGGGCGCTGGCCCCATGGCCCCGCCATCGGACCCGGGCCTTGCCGAACTTTTCCTTTTTGCCCAGCCGCTTGACATTGCCCTGCCTGCGGCTCTCCAGGACTTCCTCGTAGTCCTCCGCGAACTTCATGGCATCCTCGTAGAATCCCCCCTTGCAGTCCATCCGCCATGCTGCCGCCACTACGGCCACCAACAGCAGCCCATAGCAGACCGTCCCGGCCACGTTCACCGCGGTGGCCCCCACGAACAGCAGATGCACTGCCGCGATATACCAGCCGATGAACGGCACCATCTGGATCATGTCGCTGTGCAGGAAACGGGACACGGTGTCCATGCTGAGCCCCTCCTGAAGGTACATATATACTGCCATCCCGAGAAGGATGACTACAAGCCCGTAGGCCGCCTTGATCACCATGCCGCGCTGCCTCTCCCGGAGCTTCTCCGAGCCGTAGAGCAGGAGCATGATGCCGGCTTCCAGCAGATTTTCGATGAAAACGGAAAATACGAAATACACCGCCAGACGCCAGCCCTCCACATGGAACAGGACGCCGCCGCAGACCACGGCGAAGAGGTTCAGCAGGACCTGCGCCAGCAGGGTCTTCAGATGGGCGTATATCAGCACCAGCTTCGGGCCGACCGGGGCGGGAAAGAGGAAGTGTACGTCGCTGTGGCGGTACACCAGCCCCCTGCGCTTTGCGTAGGCGATCAGGTTGGCCGGGATGAGCCAGAAACTCAGCACGGTCAGGACGCCTGCCATGTCCCGGGCGGAGTCCAGGCCCGTCCCCTGCGTGACCACCTTCAGGGAGGCGGGAACCGCCAGGAAGTAGAATAGCAGCAGGGCCAGATACAGATAGGTCACAGGCTTTTTCAGGGCCATTTTCGTACGGTTGATCAATGTCCTTTTATAGAGATATCCTATCGCTCCCATGCCTGCCTCCCGTCTTCCCGGGTACGGTCCTGGCCTGTGACGGAGAAGTACAGCTCCTCCAGATCCTCATTGGCCAGAGCCTCCCTGGCGTAGGTTCCCAGGATATGCCCCTTGTCCATCACGAAGGTCACGTCCCACAGCTCCTTCACCATCTCCAGCATATGGGTGCTGATCAGCACCGTTGCGCCCTGGTCCTTCAGTTCCAGGATCTGTGCCTTCAGCTCCTTGATGGCCGCCGGATCCAGGCCCACCATGGGCTCGTCCAGCAGGATCACCCTCGGACGGACGAGCAGGGCGCAGCAGAGGCTGACCTTCTGCATCATCCCCTTGGAGAGCTCGCTGCCCAGCTTGTCCTGCTTGTCGTCAAGCTCGAACAGCCGTAAGAGGGAAGCGGCCTCTTCCTCCGAAAGGGGGATTCCGTAGGCCCTGCTGATGAATTCCAGATGCTCCCGCACGGTGAGGGCCTCGTACATATAGGGGAGCTCCGGCACATAGGCGAAGGATCTCTTTGCCTCCATGGTATGGGAATCCTGGCCCTGGATGCGGACCGTGCCCTTGAACCGCAAAAGCCCCGCGATGCTCTTGATGACAGTGGACTTCCCCGCCCCGTTGGGGCCCAGCAGTATCCCGATCCTCCCGTCCGGCACCGTGAAGCCGATGTCGTCCGCGGCCAGGGTCTTTCCGTATTTTTTGGTCAGATGTATGACTTCCAGCATAAGTTCCCGTCCTCCTTTTACAGCAATGTGACGCCGCCCAGCCCCAGCAGCACGGCAGTGAGGTACAGCAGAGCCAGATGCACAGGGTAGAAGGCGTAAAAGAAATATTTCATCTTAAGCCCCCGTCTGCCATTGTACAGGGCGATGGGGATGACGGCGAAGAAGGCCGGGAGCTCCGTGAGGCTCATGACGGACAGCACCGCGCAGCCCGCCGCCATGGACAGCGCCCTGCGCCTGCGCAGCAGGTACATCACCGCGATGGTCAGCACCCCCATTCCGGCATAGTCCGTGCGCAGGAGCTCCGCCGCGATCATGCACAGCGCCAGCGCCGTCATGTCGGCACAGACCGTCTGGAGCCTGCGCAGGCCCCGGCGCATCCCATAGAAGAAATAGCCCGTGACAGCTGCGCCCGCCGCGAGCGTGCAGAGGAGGACGCGGTTTTCAAAGGCGAGGGGATCCAGCAGATCGCTGATCGGCAGATAGATGACGGGGAGGATCGCGCCTGTGACGAGGAAGGCCATCCGCAACGGCGCGGGCAGATCCTTCTCCGGCTCCTTCGAGACCTTCTCGAAGAATACGAAAGCGCAGAGGGCCAGCAGGCCGAGCAGCAGCGTGAAGTATACGTTCTGATATTCCAGATTTGACGCCTGGCCGCATATGGCTAGGTTAAAGGGTATCTCTGAGATTAGGGCGAACATCCCCAGACGTAGGGCATACTTTTTAACGTTCTTGGTCCGCTGGAACCCCTCCGCCAGCAGGAAGCAGAAAATGGGGAAGCCCAGCCGCCCGATGTCCCGCATGAGATAGTAGGCGCTGTACAGGATTGTGTGTTCCTGCTCCCAGGCCAGGGCAGTTCCGGCAGCCTGGGCCGTCTGTATGCCGGAAATCAGGTATCTGATAAGCACTGTCGCCGCGGCGTGGTCGATCAGCATGGCGATGACGGCGATGATTTTGATGGTGCTGCCGCTGAGTCCGCCTTTCCCGGCGGGCCGGATGGTTTCCTTTTGTGTATTTTCCATGGAAAAACGCCTTTCTGTTGTATGGTTCTAATCATACAATAAACGCTGTACAGGAATCTGTCAATAGGAATCCTACACAGAAAAGATTTTATCGGGTGGAGAAAATCGTCCCAGCTTATTGACAATCGTTCTCTTTTGGGGGAAAATAAAGAGAAATGGTTTCAAAGAAAGGATGGTCAGAATGACAAAGATAGATGTGGTTTCAGGATTTTTGGGGGCGGGGAAGACGACCCTGATCAAGAAGCTTTTACAGGAGGCCCTGGACGGCAGCAAGACCGTGCTGATTGAGAATGAGTTCGGGGAGATTGGCATAGACGGGGGATTCCTGAAGGAGGCCGGAATCGAGATCAAGGAGATGAACTCCGGCTGTATCTGCTGCTCTTTGGTGGGGGATTTCGGAGCTTCCTTAAAGGAGGTCATCGAGACCTACGCGCCGGAGCGCATCCTGATCGAGCCCTCCGGGGTGGGGAAGCTTTCGGATGTGCTGCGGGCCGTGGAGGACGTGGCGGCGGATCTGGACGTGCAGGTGAACAGCGCCGTGGCGGTGGTGGACGCCTCCAAGGCGAAGATGTATATCAAGAACTTCGGCGAGTTCTTCATCAACCAGATCGAGTACGCGGGGACGATTATCTTGAGCAGGACGGACAAGGCGGATGCCGCCAAGGTGCAGGAGTGCGTGAGGCTGATCAGGGAGCACAATGACAAGGCTACGATTATAACCACGCCCCTGGCGCAGTTGGAGGGCAGGGCCGTGCTGGAGACCATAGAGGGGGCGGACACCCTGGCGGATATGATGAAGGAGATGCTGGAGCACGCCAAGGAGGAGCATGAGCATCACCATCATGAAGAGGGCGAGTGCTGTGGGCATGGACATCATCACCATGAAGAAGGGGAATGCTGCGAGCACAAACATCACCATGACCATGACGGGGAGGAGTGCTGCGGTCATGGGCACCATCATCACCATGATGATGAGGAGTGTTGCGGCCATGAGCACCATCACCATGAAGAAGGGGAATGCTGCGAGCACAAACATCACCATGACCATGACG
>NZ_CAJUCP010000006.1:69596-101252 GCF_910585425.1 uncultured Acetatifactor sp.
GAGAAGAGTGCTGTGGTCATGGGCACCATCACCATGAGGAGGGCGAGTGCTGCGGCCATGGGCATGACCATGACGGGGAAGAGTGCTGCAAGCACGGGCATCACTATGACCATGCTGGTGAGGAATGCTGTGAGCACGGACACCACCACGATGGAGAGTGCCACGAGCATCACCATGACCACGATGGACACTGCGGCTGCGGCCATGACCACCACGGCCACCACCATGCCGATGAAGTGTTCACCAGTTGGGGCAAGGAGTCTCCCGCGAAGTTCACGGCAGCCCGCATCGAGAGCATACTGACCGCCTTGGACAGCGGCGAATACGGCGCCATCCTGCGGGCAAAGGGCATGGTCCCCGCCGAGGACGGCACCTGGATCTACTTCGACTATGTGCCCGGGGAGCATGGCGTCAGGACGGGAAAGCCGGATGTCACCGGGAAATTCTGCGTGATTGGCGCGCAGCTCAGAGAGGACAGGCTGGAGGAGCTGTTCCGGGCATGACCCTGGGAAAACGGATAGTTTGAGTCGCACAGGCTGCGGAAGCGGCTGGAAGGATGCCCTGCGGAAACATTGCCCGCGGAGGGCGTCCTTGCCGGGAGCCGGGGACGGGGCCTGTGTCTGCATGAGCCCGCCAGGCCGGGCAGATGGGAGCGAAGATGAAGCCTGTATATATGATCAACGGATTTTTGGAGAGCGGCAAGACGGAGTTCATCTCCTTCACGCTGGCGCAGAATTATTTCCAGATTAAGGGGAAGACCCTGCTGATCCTCTGCGAGGAGGGGGAGAACGAATACGACCCGGCCCTTTTGAAGAAGAGCCGCACGGAGGTGGAGCTGATTGAAAACGAGGAGGATTTCAATCCGGCGCATCTGACGGACCTGGAGAAGCTGCACAAGCCGGAGCGCATCGTCATCGAGTTCAACGGCATGTGGAATTTTAAGAACGTGAAGCTTCCCTGGTACTGGAAGACAGAGCAGCAGATAACCATGATCGATGGCTCCACCTTCCCCATGTACTACACGAATATGCGTTCGCTCCTGGCGGAGATGATCCGGAAGTCGGAGATGATCGTCTTCAACCGCTGTGACACCGTGCGCGACCAGTTGAATTCCTACAAGAGGAACATCAAGGCGGTGAACCCCTCCGCGGACGTGATCTTCGAGGACGCCCAGGGGGAGATAGACGAGATTTTCGAGGAAGACCTGCCCTACGACCTGAACCAGGAGACCATCGTGCTGGACAACCAGGGATATGGCATCTGGTATCTGGATTCCATGGACCATCTGGAGCGGTATGTGGGCAAGAAGATTCAGTTCGTGGCCATGGTGCTGAAGCCGGAGGAGTTCCCCGAGGGGTATTTCGTGCCCGGCCGTCTGGCCATGACCTGCTGCGCGGACGACATGTCCTTCCTGGGCTATGCCTGCAAGTTCGAGGGGGCGGCGGCCTTGAAGCAGAAGGAGTGGGTGAAGGTGACGGCCACGGTGGCGAAGGAGTACTGGGAGGACTACAAGGGCGAGGGCCCCATGCTGCACGCGGTGGCAGTGGAGAAGACGAAGGCTCCCAGGGAGGCGATCATCAGCTTCTCCTGAGGACGTAGAGAGCAGGGCAGCTCTGAGAACAGGGACATGCCCGACAGAAATATCCCCGAAGGAGAGGATTTTCGGAGATGGAAAGAAAGCATTCGGACGAGAAGGAAATTCATCAATTGAGGAACCGGTTCCGCGACCTGGCGGAAAAATCTTTTCAGCAGGGCATCTTTACCTTCACGGGTTTCCTGGGCTTAAGCGAGCAGGATATCTTCTGGCAGGAGGCGGGAAAGCTGTCCCATGCCGGATACAGGCTGGAGGGCGGCTGCCAGGCGGCGGACAGGGTGGTGGCGCGCTTCGGGAGCCCGGAGGAGCTGGGGTACGAGGTGCCGTTCCCCATCGTCTGCGTCCATATACGGCCTCTCGCGCAGAAATTCGCGGACGATCTGTCCCACAGGGACTTCCTGGGGGCACTGATGAACTTAGGGATAGAGCGCAGCACCATCGGAGACATCAAGGTGGGGGAGAGGGAGGCCTATCTGTTCTGCCTGGACTCCATCGCGGGCTTCATCTGCGAGAACTTAAGCCAGGTGCGGCACACCCATGTAAAGTGCAGCCTGACGGAAGGCCCGGCGGACATTCCGCAGGAGGAGCCCTGGTCCGTCAGCATCCAGGTGCAGTCCTTCCGGGTGGACGCGGTGCTGGCGAAGGTCTATAACATGTCCCGGGAGAAGAGCCTGGAGCTGTTCCGGGCGGGAAAGGTATACGTGGACGGCCGCCTGTGCGGGAACAATTCCAGGCAGCTAAAAAGCGGGGAGACCGTGAATGCCAGAGGCTATGGGAAATTCACCCTGACCGGCGAGCCCAGGGAGACCAGGAAGGGGAAGCTGGCGGTGGACATAGCGGTATACAGATGATGTGAGGAGTTTTTATGTATTCTTATTCGATTGTGCAATGGCTGTTCTTTTTCTATTTTTATTGCTTCGTGGGATGGTGCATCGAATCCACCTACGTATCCGTGAGGACCAGGAAGCTGACCAACCGGGGCTTTATGAGAGGGCCTTTCCTGCCCCTGTACGGGAGCGGGGCCATCATGATGCTGGTGGTGTCCATGCCCTTCCAGGACAATATCCTCATGGTCTATGTGGCGGGCTGCGTCGGCGCTACGGTGCTGGAGTATGTCACCGGCGTCACCATGGAGGCGCTGTTCAAGGTGCGTTACTGGGACTATACCAAGAATAAATTCAACTTCCAGGGGCATATCTGTCTGGGCACATCCCTGTCCTGGGGGTTCCTGACGATTCTCATGACAGAGGTGGTGCATGTGCCCGTGGAGCGGCTGGTCCTCTCCATACCGAACATGCCATTGAAGGCGGTGACAGGCGTCCTCACCGTCTATATCGCGGCGGACTTCGCGCTGTCCTTCAAGGCTGCCATCGACCTGCGGGACGTGCTGGTGAAGATGGAGAAGGTCAAGGAGGAGATGGTCCATATCCAAAAGCGCCTGGATGTGGTCATCGCGCTGACCAGCCAGGAGATGGACAACTACAAGGCTGCCCTGGCTGAGAGCGCCAGCAACGCCAGGGAGGAATGGGCCGAGAGCATGGCCATGCACATAGAGGACATCAAATCCGGCATCGAGCGGAAGCTGGAGCAGCTAAAGGCCATGGTGCCTACATGGGGCGCGGAGCAGAAGAAGGACATGGGCGAGGAGATCCTGGATCTGCGGACGAAGTATGCCATCAAACTGGAGGACAGGAAGCGCCTGGGGCGGCTGCGGGATTTCTTCCAGCGGGATATGATTCGCTCCAACCCGGGGATGACCTCCGTGAAGTTCAGGGAGGCCCTGGAGGAGCTCAAGCGCCGGACTTTCGGGAAGGAAGACTGATGTTCAGAAGAACGGATGGGACAGGATGGAAGGGGACAAGATGGAAGACTGTCTGCAGATCAGGTATGTAAAACTCTGCTTTGTGCTGGAGTGCCTGGGAGATTATGGACTTCCAGCACAGAAGGTGTCTATGATTAGGGGAGGCATCGGTGAGATGCTTCTGCAGGGAAACTGCATCGGTGACAGGAGGTGCGGGTCCTGCGGCTTTCAGGAAGAATGCGTGGTACAGCAGGTTTATTACCACAGGCTGAAGATTGTGCCGGACTATGTGAAGGAGAAGGAAAGCCTTGGGTATCTGTATGAATGCGGGGATACGCGGACAGAGTTTCGGGAGGGGGATATCCTGAAGTTTAACATGATTTTGTTCGGAAATGTCATTGTCCATTTCCCGGCCATTCTGCAGGCTGTCTACAGACTGGGCCTATCTGGTCTGGGAAGGGAAAAAGCGCTGTTCCAGTTGACGGAGATTGTGAACCACAGGGGAGAGAAGGTGCTCTCCCGCAACGAGGTGTGCCTTGGATTCTTGCAGCCGGACATGATTTCCCGGTATGTGTCGGAGCGGATGGCACAGATGGGAAAACCTGGCCGCATGTGCTTTGTCACGCCTCTGACCCAGAAGTTTGAGGGAGTGTTTCTGAAGGAATTTCAGGAAAAGGCTCTGATTTATTCCATATACAGGCGGATTTACCTTCTGAACTGTATGGAGGGTAGAGAGATGGAGAGGATATGCCCTTTTCAGGAGGGCCTGGGGATTGTGGGCCAAAGGGCAAGGCAGGTGAAGGTGCCGCGGCATTCAAGCACCCAGGGCCAGACGATTTACCTGGAGGGGATTAAGGGCAGCCTAGAGATAGAACCCACGGAGGCCATATTGTCCTGGCTGTTTGCGGGAGAGCTGGTTCATATAGGCAAGAATACTAGCATGGGATTCGGGCAGTATGTGGTGGAGCGGGAAACGAAAGCGAAGGGAACAGGTACATCGGGCTGGATGATATCGGTAAAAAGGTAAGCGTGGGTTTGGGGCAGTATGCGGATGAAGCTATGTAAGTTTAAGATGATGGTTGAAAAACAAGGGGTTTTTTAGTATAATATTATCTATAAATATGAACAAAGTGTTAACAACCCAATTTTGAGGTTAAAAGAGTGATTTGTCAGAATATTCTGTGAATTACATGCAAAAATGGCCCTGAGAAACCAGTGTTTATGCGGCTTTCCGGCACCGAGGTAGAAATGGAGTGGGCCCGATATAGGGCATTGAAACAGGATTTTCCGTCATCGGACAGTGCCGAACCTGCATACGTAGAAATGGAGTGGGCCCGATATAGGGCATTGAAACAGTAAAATTTTTGTCACAGTCTCGATTGCCTTTTGCGTAGAAATGGAGTGGGCCCGATATAGGGCATTGAAACAATCTCGCTTCCCATTACTTACTTTCTCCGCTCCCAGTAGAAATGGAGTGGGCCCGATATAGGGCATTGAAACCATTTTGCTCGTCTTTTCTTCCGTCTTTTTGTTTTGTAGAAATGGAGTGGGCCCGATATAGGGCATTGAAACACTCTTAATCGTCCATTCCAGGTTTAATTTGATATTGGTAGAAATGGAGTTGGCCCGATATAGGGCATTGAAACACCTCGTAGTCGTAATCATCATCGTCATCGTACTCAGTAGAAATGGAGTGGGCCCGATATAGGGCATTGAAACAGGGTTTCGCTGCCCGTTTTTCCGTTTTTTCACCTGTAGAAATGGAGTGGGCCCGATATAGGGCATTGAAACACCCGCATATCGCAGGTTTACAACCCTATCGTCCCGGTAGAAATGGAGTGGGCCCGATATAGGGCATTGAAACACCTGAACGTAATCGTCTTTCCAACTTTTGTCATTGTGTAGAAATGGAGTGGGCCCGATATAGGGCATTGAAACAAGTATCCGATTACGTCCATCTCGAGTGCCTTAATGGTAGAAATGGAGTGGGCCCGATATAGGGCATTGAAACTGTTCTTTGACATAATAATGTCTCCCTTCTTGGTATGGTAGAAATGGAGTTGGCCCGATATAGGGCATTGAAACCTTTCAACGGGTAATGATGCTTTCTTGTTTGCCATGGGTAGAAATGGAGTTGGCCCGATATAGGGAATTTCACATCCTGATTACATAATACTGGCACCGTAACGCGGCATGCTGCTTGAGTGCCCTATCACGGTAGAAATAAGCCTCGCTCAAGATAGGAACACTGAGTCGGTTATATCGTACAAAACAGGGATAAACTAAAACGATAAAGATCAGAATAATAACAACTTATGATTACAATATGCATCCACAACCCTGAATCTCACCTTATATCACAAAAAGATTACGATAACATAATCGCCACCATAAATCCAAAAGACATGCCCTGTACATGTGGCCAAACCGGATGCCTGATACGCCACGGGAGCTATATGAGAACGATGAAATCTCCCGAAGGAGAATTCAGGCTCCGCATTTGCCGGATGAAATGCACGGCATGCGGCCATACACACGCACTTCTTCTTTCTTCGATTATCCCCTATTCGCAGATACCTTTAGCGGATACACTGTCCATTATAGCCAACTATGAGGACAGTTCTGGCCATGCTCAAATCCTTTCTTCCAGCCTCTCTATAGATGAAAATAACATATGCGCTGTTATCCTTCGCTATCGTCGCTATTGGAGGAAATGTATTCATCTTCACCAGATGCTCAGATATTCGGTTTCAAGACTCATTGAGCAGTGTTTTTCCACTTTCGGAAAACAGTTCATGCAGATAAAAAATACAGCGAACATTGCTATGTTTTTTCCACATAACATTACTGGAGCATAGAGTCTTTTTCCCCTATACTGTAATAAAAATACATTACAGAAACAAAGGAGAGACGGATGGCCGAAAAGAAGAAGCAGGAAAACATGCTGGACGTGATGACAGAGAAATGGATGCAGCTAGAGCGGAAAACGATAAAGCAAAGAGAAGCCGCGGAACAGTTCTACGAGAAAAAGCTGATGAAATTGATTGAGGAAGATTTTATCAGACGAAATGCAGAGAAGGTATTTGAGAGGATAGAATATATGATTCTGTCGGTAGGTACTTCTTATGAACCTTTGGTTTTGAACCTTCAGTTGCTGAAACCTGAAAAGATACTGTTCCTCTGTACGAAAGAAACGGAGAATTATCTGGAAAAAATCGTCAGATACTGTGGATTACTGGCCGGGGATTATCAGAAAAGGATTGTCAGTGAAACGGATCCCGGCGATATTTATATGGAAATCAGACATGCCTTTCTGGATTGGGGACGGCCGAAGAAAATGTATATTGATTTTACGGGAGGGACCAAGGCGATGTCCGCGGCTGCGGCAATGGCAGGAGCAATGATCAATGTACAGTTGACTTATGTGGGAACCAGTGAATACCTGCCGCATTTTCGGAAGCCCAGGCCGGGATCGGAGACATTGTTATACATTACGAACCCGTTGGAGGTTTTCGGGGATTTGGAAATAGAGAAGGCATTCACGCTTTTCGCGCAGTATAATTATTCAGGAGCGCGGGAAAAGCTGGTAGAGCTGAAGGAGAATATACCGGATCCGAATATCAGGCAGCAGATGAATTTCGTATTTTTGCTCGCCAATGTATATGAAATGTGGGACGCGCTTGATTTTCCGAAAGCATACTCCTACATGACGAAACTGAACAGGGAACTGAGACGCGACAGACGGATACACAGTCATTTCCTGATGATGGACATGGTCGAGATACTGGAGGGGCAGGAAAGGATGCTGGAACCGCTCAGCGAGATTTCCCAATTAATCCAGGAGAAGAAACAGATGCAGATTCTGACGAACTCCGTTTACATGGTTCCGCTGATGTTCACCATGCTCCAGAACGCGGCAATCCGTGAGGCCCAGGAAAAATATGATATGGCAACGCTTCTGCTCTACCGCTTGCTGGAGATGATAGAGCAATGCAGGCTTGCCAGATACAATCTCTATGTCTCCAAAATGGAGTATGCTCAGATAAAGCCGGATAAAGGCAAGCACCCGGAGTGGGGAAGCCTTGGGCCTGGCGAATTGCTTGGCATCGTGAAGGAACGATATGGCGATATAAGGACAAAGGTATTCGGCAGGACTGGAACTGTTTATTTGGCGGAGCAGATTTCCCTTTTGGACGGATTTATGATACTGGCAGCATTGGATGATGATATCAGCACGGATAAAGGCGGGGGCCAGATAAACAAGTTAAAGAGAATCCGGTCTATGGTATATCTGCGCAATAACAGTATTTTCGCCCATGGACTGGGGCCCGTGGGAAAGGAAAAGCTTGAAAAATTTAGGATATTCGTCATAGATTTATTTCAGGAATTCTGCCTTTTGGAGAAAATAGATTACTGGGAGAACCGGAAGAAAATGGAATGGGTGAATCCGTTGCAGTCCATACATTATGCAGGATTGGAGGGATAGCCGTGTCCGTATTGTATATCAAAGAGCAGGGAAGCTGTATTCAGAAAAAGAGTGAGAGGATAGTGGTGACCAGAGGTTCCAGGACGCTGCTGGAAATGCCTGTGTCGAATATTGAAAATATGGCGCTGTTCGGAAATGTGCAGATGTCGATGCAGGCTCTTCATATGCTGCTGGCACAGGGCGTCAATGTCAGCCTTTTTTCCTTTTCTGGAAAGTATCTGGGGCAGGCAGCCTCGGATTCATCAAAAAATATATTTTTAAGATTTGCACAGTATGAGTTGTGTAACCAATTGACGCGCAGGCTGGAAATTGCGAAAAAAATCGTGGATAATAAGGTTCGGAATCAAATCTAGGATGGTCACTCTGTACAAAGAAGAGAAGCTCCGGGAGGTTGCGCTTTATTGTATGTGCGATAAAGTAGTGCAGCAGTCTGTGGTCTGTGAACTGGTAAAACTGTACGACAATACTTTTTTGGATTCCGTCTGCGCGTACAGACCGGGAAAGTCGGCGCTGGCGGCATTAGAGATACTATCTGGAAAAATCAGGAGCGAAAACTACGAATGGGCTCTGAGACTGGATATCGAACATTTCTTTGACACCATCTCCATGGACAAGCTATGCGGCATCCTGCGGCAGCGCATCAAGGAAGATGATGTGTTGGAACTGATTGCGAAAATCTGTACTGCGCCAGGAATCACGGAAACCGGAGAGCTGAAGGAAAAACACAGCGGAATCCATCAGGGTTCTGCTCTGGCTCCCGTGCTGTCCAATCTATATCTTGCGGAATTCGACCGGGAAATGGACATGAGAAGCGATTTTTACATACGGTATTCCGATGATATGATTATGCTGTCCAGAAGCAGACAGAAGCTGGAGGAGATATGCGCCAGGGCAGCGCTGCTTTTGGAGAAGCTGGGGTTGGCGCTGAACCAGTCAAAAACAGCGCTCTTGTCTGTAGAAAGCGGCTTCGATTTTCTGGGCTATCATTTCGATAAGCGGGGGAAGACAGTCCCGGAAAAGGCGGAGGCCGGATTGCAGGAGAGGCTTGAAGCCATATGGCTCACTGACAGGCCTTTGCCGCTTAACGAGAAACTGAAAAAGGGAGCGGAAATCCTTGGGGGCTGGGAGCAATATTATAATGAGGAGCGGGAAATTGCTTCATCCTGTGAATTTGCGGTTGTAGCTTATATGATGTGGAATAAGGAGGCCGATATCGAAAGGCTCCAAAAAAGCAGGGAAAGCTTCCGAAACAGCAACCGGGAGATCTGTCTGTGCCTCTGTAGTTTCTGGGAGAAATTTTCCCACAGGAGGATGGCGCTGTATGAGATGGAAGACTTTCAGGGCATAGCGGATATGGACAGGGATATAGAGATATCTGATATTTACATAGATGAGTTGTCAGGGCTTTACAGGAGACTGATGGACGGGGAAACAGAAGAGCTGCTGGTAAACATCATGCAGGTGTATTCGGATGTGGGGGCTTTTATGAAGGCAGCAGCACTTATGGACAGGGTATCGCGTCTTCACGCTTTATCTGGGAAAGAGAGCCGTCCGATAATGGTGGGATCAGCGGAGGAACAGGAAGGGGAACCGGAACCCGTCAGGCTGACAGAGGAACAGATAAGGATATATATGGAAAACTTTGTGGGGCGCGAAGATACCTACGTGATACAGGATGTGGACAAGCATGGCAGACTGGGTTACATACAGGTTATGGAGCCTTTGACGGAGGAGGTGCTGCAGGAGCATTTCTGTGGCAGGCGCACGGTCGGAACCTATGTACAGAGAAGCAACGGTACGGCAAAATTCATGGTAATCGATATCGATATATCGAAGAAAATACTCCTGGAAACAGGAAATAACGATGATATGCTGCAGCCATACATGCAGAAAGCGGCAAATCAGGTACAGAGGCTCCTGGAGGAGCTGCGGAAGCTGGGATTGTGCGGATGGACGGAGGAAAGCGGCTACAGAGGTTACCATGTATGGATTCTCTTCACAGAGTGGGTTTCGGTTCGATACCTGAACATGCTGCAGGATATTTTGGAAGAGCGCATGGGAAAAATTTCGGGAGAGGTCACGCTGGAATTTTTCCCCAATAAATCCAGGCTGAAGCCGGGGAAGATGGGACAGGCTATCAAACTGCCTTATGGATATCATGGAAAGACGGGAAGACAGAGCCGCCTGCTGGATGAAAAATTCCGCCCGCTTTCCAATCCCGGGGAATTTATTGCGGGTATGGGAAAGTATACCGATTTTGCGCTCAAAAGGATTTTGAATACAACAGCATCTTCAAAAAGCGCTACAGTGAGGGAGAGCAGGGTGGACGAGGATATCAGTGCGTTTGGTTCTCTTTCCAACACGATCGGGCTGGTGCTGAAGCGGTGCAATCTGATGCGCTACTTATGCCAGAAAGCCAGGACGACAGGATATCTGTCCCATTTCGAGCGGATGTCGGTGCTGTATGTCTTCGGACTGCTACCCCTCTCCTGTTCTCCATGCGATTCAGGCTGGGGAGGAATCGGGAGGCAATATTACGGTTCCCACAAGCCGCACATTGTCCAAAGAAAAGGAGAGCAGGGTCTTAGAAGAGCTGAATATCAACAAGCGGGTACAGGGGATAACTGGAAAGATTCTGGAACTGAAAAGACAGAAGCGGGGGCTCGATAAAAATATCGTGAAGCTGGAACAGGAATTAGAGAGGATTTTTGACGGAGCAGGAATCGAATGCCTGGAGATAGAGTTTGGTATGTTGGTACGACGCAAGCGTGAGCAGGGATATGAATGGGTGGTGGAAATCTGACTTGTTGTCTTTTTTGCAGCACTGGGAAATACTGATGAATGAGGGCGACATTAGTACGGAGTGCTTCTTCCAGGTCATAATGAGGATTTTGCTGTGGACACTGCAACGCCCTGCAGACGCTGAGCGTGTACTCGGATGGCTATGGCATGTGCCTGGCGCAGAAACATATCGGCGAAAAGACGAACGTTGGTGCCAGGCAGTTACAAGCTGAACATGGAAAGAAGCCGCTATGAACATGTCGCTGGATTACGAAAACGGGGCTAGGTGTTGACGGTATAGGAGAAGCGTTAGAGTCAAAAGGGAAAACTTCCATAAAATAGAATATTTATTTATGTTTTTACGCAGTGTCAGAAATGGCACTGCGCGTATAACGATTTATAGGTTTAACCTACTCAAGGTGATTTTGAGATTGAAAAACAAGGGTTTTTTTGGTATAATATTATACATAAATATGAACAAAGTGTTAACAACCAAATTTAAAGGGTGAAAGAGAGATTTGTCAGAATATTCTGTGAATTACGTGCAAAAATGGCTTTGAGAAACCAGTATTTATGCGGCTTCCCAGTACCGAGGGTAGAAATGGAGTTGGCCCGATATAGGGCATTGAAACAAAGTACTTTAAAACTATCTCCTAAAGCTATTGGCAAGTAGAAATGGAGTTGGCCCGATATAGGGCATTGAAACTTCTCAAGAGCATCTGCAACAGTACCATTAACCTGCTGTAGAAATGGAGTTGGCCCGATATAGGGCATTGAAACAGTTTTCCATCTTATCTGAGTTTGTAATCTCAAGAGTAGAAATGGAGTTGGCCCATTATAGGGCATTGAAACTAACATAAGTCACTCAATTCCTCTGTTACCAGTAAGTGAAAACAAGGCTGTAGTCTGATAAGGCCATTGATGCAAAAAGCAGAAATGGGGCTGATTCGATACAGGGCATTGAAACAATCTATAAAAATCAGGAGGAGAAATCTTGGAAAACGAAAGAGTGCTTGCCATATATGACATAAGAGGGAAGCAGGAGTACATCTATAGAAGCCGACGGATTCCGGAAATCGTAGGGGCATCCGCCATCATCAGCGATGTTTTTGCCGATTATCTCTATCCAGCAGCGCGTACCGTGCGGAACCGGACTGCGGACTGGGGGGAGGACGAGGCGATTTATTCCTATCAGACTGGCCAGGCCAGCCAGGACAAGAATCCGGAGGCTTTTTCCGTGGAAGCCTTTGAGCGCCGCATGGCAGAGGGAAAGTATATCGGTGAGGTCGTCTACGATGGAGGTGGGAACTTCCTCATGCTCTATCGGGATAAGGAGACCTGTATTCAGGTGAACCGGATCTTTACGAGAACCCTGATGCAGCGCACAGGGACATTGAAGGTCTTGTGCACGATTCTGGAGAATCCTGACTTTTCGCAGTACCGCCAGGACAATGGGAAGCTCTACGAAATGCACCGGAGGAACGAGGCCACAGAGAGCGTCATCTATCCCGTGAACAGCCTTCCCATCAGCCAGGTGGAGCCGCTCACCTCGAGGCCGCTGTCAGCCAAACGCTGGACTGCAAAGGCGGACGGCCGGGAAAAGATGTCCCTGGAGCGGGCAGCGAAATATGACAAATACAGGGAGAAGAAAAAGGATGAGGGCGAGCTGATATTGGACAATATCGTCACGAAGCGGGGCGAGGAGAGCCTGCTGGCTGTAATCTATATCGATGGGAACAACATGGGCGCAAAGGTGCAGGCTTGCTTGGAAGGAAATACCACCTACGAAGAGTGCGTCACCAAGCTGAGAATGTTTTCCGCGGGTATCCAGCGGGATTATGTGGACGAACGTATTGAGGCAATCAACAAGGTGCTGGACGAGAAATACAAGGATCAGCTCTCCGTGAAAAGAAGGCTCATCGTATCCGCCGGAGATGAGATGACCATCATCTGCAATGCCAGGGACGCGCTGGAGGTGGTGAGGGCCTATTTCAAGGGCCTGCCCCAGGCGGGAAGCTCCTGTGCGGGAATCGCCATTTTCCACAGCCATGCGCCCTATGCGGATGCCTACCGGCTGGCGGAGGAGTGCTGCGAATCGGGAAAGCGTGTGATGAAGGAGAAGAAGCTTCGCAATGCCTGTCTGCTGGATTTCCACTACTGCCAGGGAGCGATGGGTGTGTCCCTGGAGCAGATAAGGCAGCGGGAGCTTCAGGGGATGCCCACGGGCAGGCCTTGGATGATTCTTGCCAGGGACAAGACGAAGGGATTCTGCTTTTCCAAGGAGATAGCGGAGAGCTTGGACAAGCTTGGCTGTCACTCCCTGGAGCTGGCTGAGGAGATGGCGAAGGTTTTGAACAAGCTGGGACGGAGCAATGTGAAAGGGCTCCTGAACACGGCGTTGAACAGCCCCGCCGACCTGGAGATGGATTTGGAGCGGATCAACGCGCACAGGACGGAGCCGGTGGATTTCACATTGGGCGGCAAACTGGACGAAGAACAGAAGCGGAGGCTCCTCTATGACATGGTTCTGGTCTATGATTTATGGTTTCAGGGAAAGGCAGATTGAGCATGGTAAAGTACGGGAAGATAAAAATTGAGCTGAGATCAGATTTCTGCCCGGGCTCGGGATATGCCTGGGCGGGGGTGATTGACTCCGATGTATCATACGATGCCTGGGGGATTCCCTATGTACCTGCCAGGCGGCTGAAGGGCTGTATGAGGGAAGCGGCGGAACTGGTGTGTGGGGAGGCCGTGGAAGCGCTGTTCGGAAAGAGCGGCGACGACGGCGTGAAGGGAATCGTCATGGGGAACGCGTATATTCAGGACTACGAAGAGATCGTGCAGGAGCTTCGGCTGCTGCAGGAGACAGGACGGCGGGAAGCAGCTTATCTGTCGCCCCAGAATATCCTGAAGAGATATACGGGAATCCGGGCCCAGACCAGCCTGGAGGAAGAGACGAAGACGGCCAAAGAGAATACGCTGCGGTATATGAGAGTGGTAGGGCAGTACGACCCTCGCAGGGATGGGGAAGCGCTTGCTTTCTATGCGGCCATAACCTATGACGGGGCATTGGAGCAGGAACTGGAGCGGATCCTCAAGGCCGTGAGGAATATGGGCATGAATCGTAACCGTGGCCTGGGAAGCGTGCGCTGCAGCCTGGTGGAGATGCAGGCTGCGGAAGCGCGGAAGGCGGTGGCAGGAAGCGGGAGCGAAGATGCACGCATCTGCCTTAGCTATGTGCTGCGCAATCAGGAACCCCTGTTGATGAGCAGCGAAAACGCGGAAGTCTCGGATTCCTGCATCAGTGGAAAAAGCATCCTTGGAACCCTGGCAGGGGCTTATCTGCGCCTGGAGGGGACGGATGCGCGCAGCCGGGAATTTGAGGAACTGTTTCTGGATGGAAGCACCTGCTTTACGGACGCGAACCTTACCTTCCCGCCCGGGGAGGGGAAGGAAGACGCGGCCTGCTGGGGAGCATATTATCCGGCGCCGTTTTATTTGAACAGACTGAAAAAGACTAAAGCGCTGGTCAACCTTCTTGCAGAGGCACCAAAGGAGACGGCGGCAGATTACGACACAAGAGACGGCAATCTGCCCAAGAAACTGAAAGGCTATTTCGTGCATGAGGCAGAACCCAATACATATGATGTGGCGGAGCCGGAGAAAGAGATTCTGTACCATAACAGCGAAAGGGAGCTTCTGTATTCCCTGGAAGCCCTGACGGCGGGACAGTATTTTGGGGGCAGGATCTACACAAAGAGGAAGTACGGGGAGCTGTTAAAGGAGCTTTTGGAGAAGAGCAATCTTTCCTTTGGAAAATCCAGGACTGCGCAGTACGGCGCATGCGCGATGGCGGCGCAGGCAGGGATAGCGGATGATGTCCCGGATGTCTTTTGCGCGGAGGAAGGAGAAAGGCTGGCGGTGGTCTTTGCCAGCGATGGCCTGTTCCTGGATGCTGCCGCTGGGTATACGGTAAGGTTTGAGGAGGTCAAAAGGCTTGTGGCGGAAAAGCTGGGGATTCCTTATGAACAGGCCGATTCCGGAAGCATCCTGCAGACAAAAGAGATAACAGGGTATTATACGGTCTGGAACCTGCGCAGACCCGGAATCCCTGCGGTGAAGGCGGGGAGCGTCCTGGTGTACACGATACCGAAAGGGGCGCGCTGGGAGAGAAGGATTAGTCCGGGAGAAGCCTTTGTAGGAGAACGAAACCTGGAAGGATACGGGAATGTGCGGCTTGTATGCTGCAAGAGCATGGCCTATGCCGCCAAATCGGCAAAAGCCGCGGGAGAAAATCCGTCGAGGAGGCCGGAAGAGGCGCCGGAGATGGGAGTGCTGCGCAGCAGCAGGGATTTCCTGGTATCGATTCTCACGGACGAGATCCT
The DNA here is from genome assembly GCF_910585425.1 of uncultured Acetatifactor sp. Lineage (GTDB taxonomy): Bacteria > Bacillota > Clostridia > Lachnospirales > Lachnospiraceae > Acetatifactor. The sequence goes on from NZ_CAJUCP010000006.1 coordinate 84,644, forward strand.
GGAGCATCTGGTCTTCTCCTACACCCAGAACGCTTCCGCGCTTCGGCTGAGCGCTGCCACGGTAGGGCGGCTCAGCCTGATGCTGCAGGACAGCCTGAATGAGTACAGGGATGACCCGGGGCGGGCCTTTGCGGATTTCTGCCGCAGGATCGCATCGATAAAAAGGGCCAGGGAGAACAGGGAGGCCTTCCGTCTGCTGCGGGAGCTGATGTTGAAGGAGAGCCAGGATAAGGAGCGCTATGAGGTGGATTTCCAGAAGCTGGTGGGGAGAGGAGACCAGCGGCTGAAAGAGGCCGAGGAGCTTTTGCGGCAGCACACCACAGCCGGAGAGTATGAAGAGCGGCTGCTTGGCATCTGGGGCATCTATATGGAGAAGATCCTGGCGTATCACAAATATTTGAAAAAGCACGAAGGGGACAGCGAGGATGAGGAATAAGATAACCAGGAAAATATATTACAGAATCACCTTCCGCCTGGCCTCGGCATTGTCTGTGGGAAGCGGGGAGAACCAGTATTCAGACAGCGATGTGATACGGAATTCGGCGGGAGAACCCTTTGTGCCGGGGAGCGCGCTGGCGGGAATCTACCGTTCCCTGTTAAAAAAGGAGGATGCGGAGCATTATTTCGGCGCAATCGGACAGGAGGAGAGGGCATCGGAGAGCAGGGTACTGGTCTACGATGCAAGGCTGTGCACGGAAGAAAAGAAAATTCCCTATCGCAGCATGATTCGGGACGGCGTAGGGCTGGACGAATGGAAGACCGTGAAGCCAGGTTGCAAGTTTGACTTTGAGGCGATAGAGCCCGGGGCGGAATTCGTGACCTGCCTGGAACAGAACTGGGAAGAAGGGGATAGGGATATAGGCAGGGAAATAGCAGCCCTATGGAAAAACAGCCAGATCCGCATAGGGCGGAAGACCATGCGGGGCCTGGGAAGCGTGGAGGATGTGGCTGTCTTCAGCAGAAGCTTCGCACTGGATCAGCCAAAGGAACTGGATGCGTGGCTGGATTTTGATATGTACCGTGAGGATGACTGGAAAGGGGCCCTTCTGGCGGAGGCAGATTTAGAGGGAGCAGAGCGGAAAGATACCATAAGTCTGGAAATGGCCTTGAGGCAGAGGGGCGGGATTTCCGTCCGTCGTTATACCACAAAGGTCAGCGAAAGCGGGGAGACATCCTGCCCGGACGCGGAGCAGCTAACCTATGTCATGACTGCGCAGGGAGAGGAACTGCCCTATATTCCCGGAACGTCCTGGGCGGGAGCCTTCCGGCACCATATGGAAAGGCTTTGCCCGGGCTGTACGGCAGCTTTTTTTGGAAGTGTTGGAGAACGCTCTAAGATACGGTTCTCCGAAAGTTTTATAGAAGGGGCAGAACCCAAGGTGATCACCCGGAACGCGGTGGACCGCTTTACAGGCGGCGTGATAGAGAATGCCCTGTTTACGGAAAAGACATGGTACGGGGGGAGGACAGTGCTGCGCCTGGAGATTCCCAGAGACCTGGGGGAGGAGACTGCCCTTTCGTTCAGGCAGGCGCTGGCCGCTTCCCTGACGGATCTCCATATGGGAGTTCTGGCAGTGGGCGGACTGACGGCAGTGGGCAGAGGCATCTTTGAGGGGGAAAAACTGCGCATCGATGGGGAGGAGGTTCCCGTGAGCGAGAGCATGTACGGGAAAATTCTGGAGAAATTGGAGGGGAAGTAAGCGCGTGGAGAAGATAGAGACGATGGAGAGCTTTTGGCGGCACGCGGAGGAGATGACAGAGGGCATCCTCTTTGCCATGCTGACAGATGAGATTGTTTTCGAGCGCTGGCCTCTTGACCTGAAGGAGAGAAAGGACTTCGCGGAGAAAGAGGGCAGGCTTCTCGATGTAAGGATTTTCAATGAAGACCAGGAGCTGCGGATGTTTCGGGGCGATATCGGCAGAAAGCTCCAGGGCAGGCTGCAGAACGACAAAATGGAAGATCCTGAATATGAGGAATATTTTGATGAGGAACAATATCTGGATATTGACAGTAAGCGCTCAGGAGAGCTGTTCCGGCGGGAGGGCAAGGTGAGGTCTACCGGCGGAGGCTGCTATCGTCTGCCCCTTGACGGCTTTAATGATGCCAAGATACAGATACGGAATTATCTGGGGTATTATGAGGCCACCGGACAGGCTTATGTGAAGGACTGGCGCCTGGTGAAGCTGTTCAAGGAAGGTGAGGGGATGCCAAGAGATAATTATGTAAGGAACGATAAGGAATTCATCAATCCCTATACCTTTATCCCCACGCCGGCAAAGCAGCCTGTGGAGCGGAAGGCGCTGGAAGACCATGCCGCAGGGGAGCTGCACACGGGCATCCTCCGGTGCAGGCTTTATGTCCGCACGCCCCTTGGGATACCGGATGCGGAGAGGGGGACGGAAGCGAACGGCCATAAGGAGTATCCGTTCTTTTCCTGTGGGGAAGAAAAAGACAGGGTTCTGATGATTCCGGGAAGCTCCATCAGGGGACCGCTCCGGTCCGTGTTCGAGGCGGCAACGGACTCCTGTTTCTCTACGCTGCGGGAGGACACAGGGCTTTCGAAGCGCGTTGATAACAGGCATGCCTACAAGCCTGCTATCCTGAAATGGAAGGATGGCCGGTGGAGGCTTTATGGGGCGAATCGATATCTGCTGGCGGCGGATTCCAGGCCGATTGAGGGAGCGAAAGGGGTTGTGGATAAAAATTACACCAAATTTGAAGGACTTCCGCCAAGCGCTTATGTAAATCTGATTAAAGAGAGAGATGAGACTCGCAAAAAGGAGAGGCGGTTCGCCAGGACCGTCAGTGGAGAGGAACTACGGTTTGGCGATGAAGTGGAATTTAAACCCTGCGGTAGAGCATATCAAAGAGGCAGATTTACCATATGGGAGGGTGCAGTCAATGATGTGAGGAAACGTTCCGCGGGCGCAAAAAGGAATCCGGAAAAGATGGTTGGGCTGGTCTATATCGGAGAGACCTTTGCGAGAAGAAAGCATGGAGAAAGCGTTTTCGTCCAGAGGAATGAAATCACGGGTTTTGATGCAGAGCAGCTCAAGAAGGCCTATAAGGGGCTGCTGGAGACGCTGGAGATCTACCGGGATTCTGCAATCAACCGCAGCAAGGAACACAGCGGGTATGCGGATTTCGAACACGCGAAACGGGAGACTGGCATTCCAGTCTGGTATTCCAGCAATGACAAGAAATTAAGTCTTGCCGCCATAGGAAGGACCTTTTTCAGGACTACGCTGAACGACCTGGCCGGAGAGAGGAGTCCCTGTACCAGCAGGGGAGGGCTCTGCGAAGCCTGCGCGCTTTTTGGCATGGCAGGAGACGAGAATCTGGGAAGCCGGATTCGAATTACGGATGCCCGACTCAGACATCAATTGGAGGAGCCGAAGAAAAGGACGCTGCAGATACTGGGAACACCGCGGTACTCCTATCTGCCTTTCTATGTAAAGCAGGCGGGGCCGGAGCTGAAGAACTATGACGACAAGGGGGCTGAGATTGCGGGCAGGAAGTTCTACTGGCATATTGCACAGGCAGCAGGAGAACCGGAAATCTATTCATGTAGTCAGAAGGGAAAAATGAACAATACCCTGGAACTGGTGATGCCGGGGGCGGAATTTGGCTTTGAGATTTATTATGACGGTATTACGGAGGAGCAGCTTAAGAAGCTGATGTGGTGCCTGAACTTTGGGGAAAACAGGAAGGAAGGGGATTTATGCCATAAAATCGGTCATGGGAAGCCTCTGGGGCTGGGAAGCGTCAAGATAGTCATAGAGGAGAGGGCGGAGAGGAGCTTTCAGAATGGAGTCTATGAATGGAAGCATGAAAGGCCTGCGGAAGCAAATTCGGATTTGAGGCTTAAGAATGAAGAGGCCCTGCGGAAGGTGATGGATTTCAGGTGGCAGGAGAAGGGGCCTGATAAGGGAGTCCCTGTCACGTATCCGGAGGTCTACGATGAACACGGCAGGAGATTTGACACGGCGAACGGGAATGATGGCGCGAGGCATATCTGGTACCTAAAAAATAAAGAGCCGAATAGGCCGCCTGACGCCCCCATGGAGATATTGCCGGATATCCTGGATAAGAATCAGGCGCTCCATGGTTATCAAAAAGAGGCAGGCCAGAATCCATATGGCCAGCGGAGAAGATAGAGTGAAGGAGAGGAGCATCCATGGCAAAGCGACATTTTCTGTCTGTACTGGGAACCGGAAATTACAGTGAGGCGGTATATACATGCGGTGAAGAGAGCGTGACCACACCCTATATCCAGGAAGCCGTACTGAAGCTGAAGATGCTGAAGGAAGGACCGTATACTGAAGAGGATCGGATTACAGTCTTTCTCACAGAAAAGTCCCTGGCATTCAACTGGCATGACAGGGATTACACGGAAAAGGAGCTGCAATACATGACCTGTAAGGGGGGACGGAAAAACCTGTGCGGAAGGCTGGTCTCGGTCCCATTTTGCAGAAATCCTACGGTGTCACGGATGAAGCCGCAAGGCTGATTCCGCTGGGGGCAACGGAAGAGGAGCTTTGGGAGATTTTCAATATCATGTACGATGAGATTCAGGAGGGGGAAGAGCTGTATGTGGACATCACGCATTCCCTTCGCAATATTCCCATACAGATGCTGTCCGTTATCGCGTATGCAAGAGTCCTGAAGAACGTAGAAGTCAAAGGGATTTATTATGGGGCGTTCGAAGCCGGGACAAGGAACCAGGATGGCATGACGGAAGCGCCGATTTTCGACCTTTTGACCTTTTTGGATATTCTGGACTGGTCCCAGGCGGCCAACTCCTTTGTCAAATTTGGGAACAGCGATGAAATCAAGGCATTGTGCGAGGCCCAGAAGGAAAAAGGGAATAAGGATTTGAGAAAGGTGGTCAGCGATTTGTCGGAGATCACCCAGGGCCTGGAGACTTCACGGGGATGCTATGCACCGGATAAAGGCTCTGTAGGAGCAGGGGTAAGCGCAATGAAATCCTGCCGTTCTTATACGGAATCCTATGAGATTATGCGGAAAAAGGAGAAAAAGGCACAGAAGAAGCTGATCGATCCTCTGGGCAAGCTGTTCGACATCATAAACGATAAGCTGAAGGTATTTGATGTGGAAGACAATCTTGCCTTTGGTCTGGCGGCTATTGACTGGTCTATCGAAAATAAAAAGACGCAGCAGGGATTCACCGCCCTGGATGAAACCATTAAAACCTATCTCTGCCGTCGCTATGGCCTGGATGAATATCTGGAGCTGCACAGGGAGGGAATCTGCAAGCATATCTGTATCTTATTTGAAAAAGAGCTGCAGGAAATGAAGGACTCCCAATTGGTATATTCGGAGGAGGGAAGGGGGAAGGTATACCGAAAGTGGGAGGAGGCCTCTGCTCATATGGCGGCACAGGAACGGGAGGCGGCCCGCAGGCTGTCCATGGAGCTGCCGCCTGTTCTGCCACAGATTAGCAATGAGATTGGCAGCCGCAGAAATTCCATGAATCATTTCGGCTTCAGTAATATCAATCAATTCAGCTGCCAGAAATTGTACAAAGACCTGAGAGCATGCAACGATAAGTTCCGGGAAGCAATCGTGCTGATGGAAAACGGAGCAGAGGAGTAAAGCCGTGGCGAAGCGACAAAAGAAGAAAATCCTTATTCTGACCCTGGGGGCAGGAAGGAAACTGCCCAACGGAGCGTCGGCAGGGTATACGGAGGCAAGCTATAAATTTCACAATGAGGGAGATGTCATTACTACGGCATACCTGGCAGAACCGCTGGTCAGCGCGTTTCGGCCGGATATGGTTTTTGTCATCGGTACCATCAAATCCGTATGGCTGGAGTTTTACCAATATTTTACGGAAAAGCAATCGGAGGAGGCGGAACTTGCGTTCTGTGAACTGGACCTGGCCAACGGCAAGGATGTATCCGCGCAGCAGCTGCGTGAAAAGGCGGAAATAGTCAACCGGATTTTTGAAGGTGGGATGGATAAAGCGCCCTTTTCCCGGGACATCAGGACCCGGGCCATTCTGACGCGCTACGGTATGGACAATGAGGAGATGCTGGAGAATTATCAGCTGATCAGCGGCATCAGCGCTTATATGGAGAAGGATACGGACTACGAGATAGCCTTTGACATCACCCATTCCTTCCGCTCCCTGCCGATTTACAATCTGATCATCTTCAATTATTTGCGGGTGGTTTCCGACAGCACTGTCAGGATAACCCATGTGTACTATGGAAATTTTGAGGGCAGCAGGGAAAACCAGAATATCGCGCCGATTCTGGATCTGCAGGATTTGATTCATGTCATGAACCTCACCAGCAGTGTGAGTGAGTTCAAAAATACTGGAAACTGCAGGACGCTTCTGACGCAGCTTCCCGAGGGAGAGAAGGATTTGCGGGAAGCGCTGGAAGAGTTCGACTGGGCCACGCAGATCAACTCCTTTGACAAGGTGCAGGAGGCCCTGGGGAAGCTGCTGCGTCTGACCCAGCAGGAACAGAGGGAGGGAAGCCGGTATGCGGATATGCGCCGCATGATTTATGATGTATTGTGCCGGAAGTTCCTGAAATGGGACACAGCGGAGGGGTCCCCGGAAGACATGCTGGAGGGACTGTCCATGGCTGACCAGAGGCTGATGACCAGCAACTGGTATCTGAAACAGAACAGATACGGACAGGCCGTGGCCACTGCCTATGAAGCGCTGAAAAGCTATCTGGTGCCCATATACCTGAAGGAAGTGCTTGGGAAGGAGGAAGTGGGAGAGAGCGACTGCATGGAGGAGGGCTTTCTTAGCGAAGCCATATGGCAGTTGGACAAGGTAGCGGCCAGATACTGCGGAAAGCGGACGGAGGAACTGTCCGAGACGGAGAGGCTGTTTGTGCATTTACAGGAAAACAAGGATAAAGCCCGGCGGATCCGCAATCGTTTTGCCCATAACCTGACAGAAGGAGAACGTGGAAGAACCAGGAGGATGAAGCCTGAGGACGAAAAGGAATGCATCAGGGGCCTGATTAAGGACATCGAAGCCCTGCGGGACAAGATAGGACAGAATGACCCGGAAGTGGCGGAGGTGTATGCTTTGAGGAGAAAGCGCTGAAAGCCCTGAAGGAAAACTCAGATAAAGCGGAAAAGCATAATTTGCGTGGGGCAAGGAAGCTGAAAAGAGAATAGACAACGACTTGGGCTTAAAGGGCACCGGCAGATGCGCAATGCGTTCGCCGGTGTCTTTTTGCTTACAGGAAGCTTAAGAAAATCTTAAACAATTCCCCTGTTTTTTGTTAATCGCTGTTTTGATAGAATGGGTTCATGAGGATCATGATTTTCATATTGTTGAGGAAGGGTATGCGGCTATGTACAACATTTTGATCTGTGACGATGAACGGGATATCGTGAATGCGCTGAAGATTTATCTGAATGACGCCAACTACGCGCTGTTCGAGGCGTTCGACGGCAGGGAGGCGCTGAAGATCGTGGGGGAGCGGGACATCCACCTGGTGCTGATGGACATCATGATGCCGGAGATGGACGGTATCGAGGCCATGGTGAAGATTCGGGAGAGGAGCAATGTGCCCGTAATCCTGCTGACGGCCAAGTCCGAGGACGCGGACAAGATCCTGGGGCTGACGGTGGGGGCGGACGATTATATCACCAAGCCCTTCAATCCGGTGGAGGTGTCCGCCAGGGTGCGCTCCCAGTTGCGCAGGTACATGCAGCTTGGCGCCGGGAGCATGCGCCAGGAGGTGCTGCGCTGCGGGGGCATCGAGCTGGACGACACGGAGAAGAAGGTGCTGCTGGACGGGGAGGAGGTGGCGCTGACGCCCACGGAATATGAGATTTTAAAGCTCCTGATGCAGCATCCGGGCAAGGTCTTCTCGCCCAGGGAAATCTATCAGAAGATATGGAACGACCTGCCCTACGGCAGCGAGAACACGGTGGCGGTGCATATCCGGCATATCCGGGAGAAGCTGGAGATCAATCCGGCGGAGCCCAGGTATCTGAAGGTGGTGTGGGGGCAGGGCTATAAGTGCGAGAAGTTCTGTTGAGGACAGCATTGCGGACGCGGGCGGTATGGCAGGACGCGCGGGGCAATGTCCCCAGGGGACGCATGGGGCAGCGGGACGGCTTTTTTAGAAGCTGCCGGGGAGCCGGGAGCGGCTTTTGTGGGATAGGCCCCTGGCCGGGATAGAGGAGGAGCGTATATGGAAGAGCAGAACAGGATAGAGGACAGGATGGAAGAGATGGAGACGGAAGAGAGGGGGACAAAACAGGCGAGGGAATGGCTTGAGACGGACCCGGAGGCAGAAGGGGAAGCGGAAGGCATGGATAGGAAAACGATGAAATATAAACGAAATAAAGATAATCCCCGAACAGGAAAAGATATGCGGAATCAGGACAGTGGAAAGAGTGGCAGATTCCGCCTGACAGGCTGTCTGGGGGCGAAGATCGTCGCTTTTTTCCTGCTGGCCTTGTCGGGAATCATCGGTTTCTGGGGGCTGATAGGCTGTGTCCATATGGCGGAGTCCGGATTTTATGAGGGAAGCCTGACGGATGTGCTGGGCAGAGAGCTCCAAAGCCCCAGCAGCACGGCGATGTTTGAGGTGGTCGGGTATATCGAGCAGGGCGATATCATGGAAGCGAAGGCCTACTGCAGGGAGCGGAACGTCGGTGTGGAACTGATTCAGGAGGACGCGGAGGGGAAGGAAAGGGTCGTCTGGAGCACATGGGACGGAGATGATACGAAATATATGACAGAGATGTATCTGAGGCTGCAGATGCAGCAGGATAATGTCTCGGTGGACGGGGGCAGGCTGTGGGACGATGAGGAGTATCTGGTCCGGGCCCATGTGGATTCCAGCTTTCCCATAGAGGACAATTTCCGTAGGCTGGCGGAGATGGTCACCAGGGTATACGATGCCAGGTTCGTGCTGATCGGTGTGACGGCAGCGGCCATCTTCCTCTGTATTCTGCTGTTCGTGTTCCTGATGTGCGGCGCGGGGCATCAGAACGGACGGGAGGGCATCGTGCCTGGGGTGCTGGCGGCGATACCGCTTGACGTGCTGACCCTCGTATTTGGCTTCGGGGCAGTTCTGGTGGGCTTTGCGGGGCTGAATGTGGTGTGGAACCTGAGTACCGTGACGGAAATGGTGGCGCTCTCTTTGATGGGCTCGCTGCTGGCAGTCTGGGGGACGATGTACTGCATGGAAGTCGCCGTGCGCCTGAAGCGGGGAAAGTGCTTCCGCTACAGCGTGACTTACTGGGTGCTCCGGGGGTGCTTCCGGGCGTGCCGGTTCCTGGGGAGAGGGTTCCTGTCGCTGCTGCGGGATCTGCCGCTGGTGCTGACAGTAGTGACTGCCTATCTGGGGCTGTGCATGCTGGAGCTCATCATCCTTATAATGGCCAGCAGGGCAGGAGAGATGGCCAGTGTGCTGTGGCTTATGGAAAAGGCGGCGCTGTTCGTGGTCGTGGTGTATGTGGCGCTGGCCTGCCGGAAGCTTCTGAAGGCGGGAGAGGCGCTGGCCGAGGGGCAGGGGGATTACAAGGTGGACACTTCCCGGCTGGTCTGGGGCTTTAAGGAGCACGGGGAGGATCTGAACAGCCTGGGCCAGGGAATCTCCAGGGCCGTGGCGGAGCGTATGCGCAGCGAGCGCCTGAAGACAGAGCTGATCACCAATGTGTCCCATGATTTGAAGACGCCGATGACTTCAATCATCAATTATGCGGATCTGATCTGGGAGGAGGCCGCAGGGGGCGGAATGCATGGCGCCGGAATGAACAATGTCCACAGGGGTTCCCGGGAGGATGGCATTGGGAGCATCGGGACAGTGGAAGAGGGCTCCGTGGATGCGGAGAACGGAAAAGCCTGCGGCCGGGAAGGACAGGACAGCCAGGGAGCCGGCGCGGAAGAGCAGCACGGGAAAGCGGTGGACGGCCACGTTCCGGACATGTCCAGAGTCACGGAATATGCGGAGGTGCTGCTGCGCCAGTCCAGGCGGCTGAAGAAGCTGCTGGAGGATCTGCTGGAGGCTTCCAAGGCCACCACGGGGAACCTGGAGGTGAACCTGGAGCCCTGCGAGGTGGGGGTGCTCCTCTCTCAGGCGGTGGGCGAGTACCAGCAGCGGATGGAGGAGAAGCGGCTGAATCTGATTGTGCGCCAGCCTGAGGAGACAGACCGCATCATGGCGGACGGACGGCATCTGTGGCGGGTGTTCGACAATCTGTTGAATAATATCTGTAAATACGCGCAGGAGGATTCCAGGGTGTACTTAAGCGTGGAGGAGCGGGAGGGGGACGTGACGATCATCTTCCGGAATATGTCCAAATATCCGCTGGACATCTCCACGGAGGAGCTGGAGGAGCGGTTCGTGCGGGGCGACAAATCCAGGCATATGGAGGGCAACGGCCTGGGCCTGTCCATCGCAAAGAGCCTGGTGGAGCTCCAGGGCGGCAGGATGGAGATTACGATTGACGGGGATCTGTTCAAGGTGACGCTGCGGTTTGGGGCAATCTGACATCATTTTTATCCCGAGGCACACTCGAATAGCCAGTGAGGGCAATTTATACTGCGCGCCGGTTAAATTTGCAGTACAACCCGACTGCAGACCGCCAGCCAGGTACTTTCCCGGGGACACCACTGTAAATCCTGGCGGTCTGCAGTATAAGATAGCCAAAAAAGAATAGAGTAAGTTCAAATGACCTTGTAGAGAGGGGAATCCTTTCTATGAGGTCATTTTGATTCATTTCACATCAGCTCAATTATCTTCAAAATCTTCTAATGCGACAGGCGTAATATATTGCCCATATTACTCTTGCGCCACAAAAGGGAATGTGTTACAATTTGTAGGGGCAATATATTATTCCTAATCCTGGCATTATGCGGAGCGGAAGGCCATCTTCATTACAGAATATAATGTTCTGATAAGGTATGGACAGGAAAATATGGAAAGCCCTGGGAATGCCGGAGGAAAAGGACAGGATGGAGGATGCACAAATGAATATGACGGATATGATATTGAAAGGGATAATGAAGCTCGGGCTGGAGAGGAAGATGCGGGAAGCATCACAGGCAATTAAAAAAGAGGCAAATCTTCCGGAGCGGGATTGGGCTCCCTATATACAGGAGAAGAGAGTATATCCGACAGAAGTGCAGACAGTGATAGAGGCGCCCAACGAAGACCATGCTGCGTTGTATGATGAAGATTTGGAAATGATCGAGGAAGAAATGGGCAGGTCCCTGAAACTGATTGACAGCATGGTCCCGCATTACCGCCCGATAAATTGGCTGGGCGAGAGGACGATTGAGCTGATAAAGAAAGAACCGAGGTATACCATTGCTTCTACAGATAGAAAAATGAAGCCAGGGGTCGATATGGACTATCTTGGTACAAAGCTGTATCTTGTGGGGGATTATCTTTATGAGGGAAAAAGCGATGTGGATCTGACGCTGACTACACGGGTGGCGTATAATTCATATGAGACGCTGCTGGAAGAAAGTGAAAAGTATGTGCGGATTGCAAAGAAAGGAAAAGCGGGGGAGAAAAGGGGAAAACCTCTGAAACAGATGTATATATCATAAGTGCCTTATCTGCAAGCCAACGAGAAGATTGCTGTAGAACTGACAAGAATGCATGCACAGGGCATGACATTCTCTAAAATACTGATGATGATAATAGCGGTTCTATGTATGATACCTGCAATAGATTCTGGGATTTTGGGGATAGGCTTTGTTGTATGCTGCCTGTTCATTGTCTACTGTGCCAGAAGTACATTGGCGACTATATTGGGATGTGTGTCTTTAGTGTGCCTTATAGCCGTGTTTCTGACAGAGTCGCCTGCATTTTTGGCGGTAGCGATTATCGGGACAGTAATAAGCGGGAGAATGACATTCAAGTGAATATAGTCGGTAAAAGACCATGTTTTTAAAGGAAGGAGGGCAGGAACAAAAAGATTTTATAATTATATAGAAAAAGGAGAAAACAGGAGATGAAAAACACAAACAACAGAAAAGGGTTCGGAAATATCATATCAATACTAGCGGCAATGCTGCTGACCGCTTCGATGTCGATTACAGCGCTGGCAGATGGAATATTTGCAGGGGACATTACGATTACAGATGTAGCCGCAGGGTATGAATATAAGGTTTATGAGGTCCTTGACAACATTGCGGCAGGTGGTGAGGCTTCCATATTTATGGCAACGGATAGCTGGAAAGAGTTCCTTGAGACAAATGAAAATGCCGTGGCGATGCTGGTGCCAGTAGAAAATGATGGGAGCTATCCCATGGCGGATGGACAAAGCGCCCTCTACACGGTCAATACGGAATCTGATAAGGCAGTCAGACAAGCCTTTGCGGAGGATGTGCTTCAATATGCAGCGGAAAATGGGATAGAAGCCACGGAAAGCAGGACGGCGGAGGATGGAGACAGCGAGGTGGCTTTTACAGAGCTGATGCTGGGGATTTATGTGATCGACACGGCGGGCAAAGCAAGGGTGACAGTCATGTGGGATATGGAATGGCAGTCAGAAATCAAGGAAAGCTATAAACCGGAGGACAAAGCCGCAGATACCGGCACAGTTGCCGGGGAAAACCCAGAAATACAGGAAGGACAGGGAGAATCCGAAAGCGTTACTGAAGAATCCGTTGTTGAGGAAGATGCGGTGACAGATTCGCAAAATGCAGAGGCAGCAGAGGCAGAAAGCGCAGAGCGTGTTGTGGAATCCCCCTTGTCTGCAGAGGAGGCTCCAAAAGGAAATGGCAGCATCTATGTCATCATCGTGGCGATGGTTGCTGTGTTGGCTGCAGCAGTAGCAATCTTTCTTATAAAAAAGAAGAAATAGAAAAACAGGCAATTTCTTTGGTGGAGAGGCAAGTGTCCGAAGGACACTTTCTGCTCTGCAGCGTTGCAAGATTGATACCCCGTTGCTTACAGCGGGGTATTTGATTTTACAAAGAAATAGGTCAAACACCGAGAGACGCAATCCAAAAGGGGCTTGTTTTCAGACAGAGATCTATGGTATGATGGCCTTATCTGGTTTTGCCGAAGGGCAATTCGGGCTTCGGCTCCGGAAAACCGTAATCTATATATGCAGCGATTAAATCTTGCCCAAAACCGGATAAATGGCATGACCAGCTGTGCTATGTGGCTGGCAGGAATTAAATGCCGTTTATATATTATGAGAGAAAGGTTGGTACAGTTATGGGAAAAGCAAAGGTCTATTTTACCAGAGAAATCACCCCTCAGGCCATGGTGCGCATGTATGAGGCCATGGGCGTGGAGCTGCCCGGAAAGGTGGCGGTGAAGCTCCACTCCGGCGAGGTGGGGAACCAGAACTTCCTGCGCCCGGACTTCATGAAGCCCGCGGTGGAGCGGGTGAAGGGCACCATCGTGGAGTGCAACACGGCCTATGAGGGCGCGCGCAATACCACAGAGGCCCACAAGAACACCATGAAGCTCCACGGCTGGACGGACATCGCCCCGGTGGACATCCTGGACGAGGACGGGGAGCTGGAGCTGGCTATACCAGAGGGCCTGAAGATCAAGAAGAACTTCGTGGGCGACCGCATGAAGAACTACGACTCCATGCTGGTGCTGTCCCATTTCAAGGGCCATCCCATGGGCGGATTCGGCGGGGCTTTGAAGAACATCTCCATCGGTCTGGCCTCCTCCTATGGCAAGGCCTACATCCACGGCGTGGGGGACACGGATAACTTCTGGAATTCCGACCATGACTCCTTCCTGGAATCCATGGCGGACGCCAGCAAGTCCATCGTGGATTATTTCGGAGACAAGATTGTCTTCATCAACGTGATGAAGAACATGTCCGTGGACTGCGACTGCTGCGCCGTGGCGGAGGACCCTGCCATGGGGGACATCGGCATCCTGGCCAGCACGGATCCGGTGGCGCTGGATCAGGCCTGCCTTGATTTGGTGTACGCCTCCGATGACCCGGGCAGAGACCATCTGCTGGAGCGCATCGAGTCCAGGAACGGCGTCCACACCGTGGAGGCCGCGCAGAAGCTCGGCATCGGCAGCAGGGAGTATGAGCTGGTGGAGATGTAGGGGGATTCGCCGCGGGTGAAACAGCAGCACGGAAAGCGCTTTTTTCGGCTTTCCGTGCAGGCTTTCTTTGCTTGCTTTCTCCAGCAGCAAGACTGGGAGAGGAAGAGGGATTCCGCTGCAAAGGCGGATGCCGCCATCGCGGAGGCGGATTCCCGACAGGGAGCTCATGGCGGACAGCCCGCCCGGGGAGACCGGGATCATGAAGCCTGCCATGTTATGGAATCTACGTCCACTTGGCCGAGGACATGTATTTCTCCTCGCAGTACCTGCAGCGGTATACCTCGCTCTTCGCGTCCGCCAGGCAGAAGATATGGGGCAGCTCCTGCTCGATGGAGGTGATGCACCTGGGATTGTGGCATCGGATGACATTCTTGATCTGCCTGGGCAGCGTCAGCTCCTTCTTCTCCACGATCTCCCCGTTCTTGATGACATTGACGGTGATGTTGTGGTCGATGAAGGCCAGCACGTCCAGATCAAGCATGTCGATGTCGCATTCCACTTTCAGGATGTCTTTTTTGTCCATTTTGTCGCTTCTGGCGTTCTTGATGATGGCTACTGTGCAGTCCAGCTTGTCCAACTGGAGGTGTTCATAGATTTCCAGGCTCTTCCCGGCCTTGATATGGTCCAGCACGAAGCCCTCTTCGATTTTTCCTACATTCAGCATATGTCGATCCTTTCTGTGCGCTACGCTTCGATTTCCAGCAGTGTCAGTATCAGGGCCATCCGCACGTAGACGCCGTACTTGGCCTGCCTGAAATAGGCCGCCCTGGGGTCGGAGTCCACCTCCACGGATATCTCGTTGACCCTGGGGAGGGGATGAAGCACCAGCATCTCCGGCTTCGCCAGGGCCATCTTGTCCATGTTCAGGATATAGAAATCCTTCAGCCTGACATAGTCCTCCTCATTGAAGAAGCGCTCCTTCTGGACCCTGGTCATGTACAGGAGGTCCAACTGGGGCATCACGTTCTCCAGCCGGATGACCTCCTCGTAGGGAATGCCTTTTGCCTTCAGCATCTCCGTGATATAGTCCGGCACCCGCAGCTCCTCCGGGGAGATGAACACGAAGCGGATATCGCTGTAGCGCACCAGGGCGTTAATCAGGGAGTGGACGGTGCGGCCGAATTTCAGGTCTCCGCACAGGCCGATGGTGAAGCCGCCCAGAGACCCTTTCATGCTGCGGATGGTCAGGAGGTCCGTCAGGGTCTGGGTGGGGTGCTGATGGCCCCCGTCCCCTGCGTTGATGACGGGGATCAGGGATTTCTCCGCGGCCACCATGGGAGCGCCCTCCTTGGGATGGCGCATGGCGCAGATGTCCGCGTAGCAGGAGATGACGCGGATGGTGTCGGACACGCTCTCGCCCTTGGAGGCGGAGGAGGAGGCCGCGTCGGAGAAGCCGATGACACGCCCGCCCAGCCGGGTCATGGCGGACTCAAAGCTTAAGCGCGTGCGTGTGCTGGGCTCGTAGAAGCAGGTGGCCAGAATCCGGCCGTCGCAGGCATGGGCATACTTGACGGGATTCCATTCAATATCGTTTGCCAGGTCGAAGAGTTTGTCAAGCTCCTCCGTGGTGAAGTCCAGAGGACTCATCAGATGTCGCATAGCTAACCTCATTTCTGCGCTGCCGTGTCTTTCAGGGCGCTGCTGCAGGGGCCGTGCTTCGGTATTTCCGGTGGGCACCAGCGCTTCGGGGCGGAGGGCAGCGCGCATAAGCCCGCCCCGAAAAAGGAGTCGAAGAGTTTTGCCTCTTCGACTCCTGCTTATGATTGATAGGATAATAAATCTTCTACCGCCTTGCGTCTGGGAGCGGCGGGAGATTCCGCGGGATATCCAATGGGAATGAGAGCCACCAGCTCTCTGTCCTCGGGGAGCTCCAGCAGCTTCGTCGCCTCTTCTTCATCGAACAGTCCCATGATGACGGTGCCAAGGCCCTGCTCGAAAGCTGCCAGGCAGAACGCCTCTCCGGCTACGCCCGCGTCATACATCTGCCATCTGTCGCCCTTGGGGGTGGAGAAGGAGCCGTCCCTCTCATAACCGCTGCGGCCCTTGATGATGGTGACGGCTATGACCATGGGGGCGTCGTCCATGATTTTCCCATTGCCGGGAAAGATAGCGGTGCACTTGGCCAGAGCGGCCTTTTTCTCGCCCTCTACCGCGATATAGCGGACAATCTGGGTATGCTTCCAGCTTGGGGCGTAGGACGCTGTCTCCACAATCTGCGCCAGCACCTCGTGGGAGACGGGCTGGTCAGTGAACTTGCGGATGCTTCTGCGGCCTCTGATACATTCATTTGCAGTCATGCGTGAACCTCCTTATTAAAATCGCTGCGCGATGGCACTGAAGGGTAAAGTCCCTTCGGCGCACAACTCATGAGAGTAACTTTCATTCGAAAGAGCACTCATGAAACTTTCTCTCGTGCGCCTTCGTGACTTTACCGCATTAGAATCGCTGCGCGATGGCACTAAAGGGGTAAAGTCCCTTTGGCGCACAACTCATGAGAGAAACTTTCATTCGAAAGAGCACTCATGAAACTTTCTCTCGTGCGCCTTCGTGACTT
>NZ_CAJUCP010000006.1:101352-125603 GCF_910585425.1 uncultured Acetatifactor sp.
TACCTATTAGAATCGCTGCGCGATGGCACTAAAGGGTAAAGTCCCTTCGGTGCACACTTGATGAGAGAAACTTTCATTCGAAAGAGCACTCATGAAACTTTCTCTCGTGCGCCCTCGCGACTTTACCTATTGGAATCGCTGCGCGATGGCACTGAAGGGGTAAAGTCCCTTCGGCGATTTACCACGGTCTCTTTGTTCTATGATACCATGTCCAGAGAAGAGTTTCAAGTTTTTAACGGTTGTATTTTGGAAAAAAATCCTCTATACTAGTGAGGGAAGGGCCCGCAGGGGGATTTTGCCGGAGGCGGGACAGGAAAGGACGGTACACAGGATGGAATATGTAGAAAGAAAGAGATGGATGTTTCTGGGGCTTCCCTTTACCTTTACAAAGTATACGGTGAAAGAGGATATGATCACGGTGGCGGAGGGGTTCTTCAAGACAGTGGAGAACGACTGCTATATGTACAAGGTGCAGGACGTGACCCACAGCGCCAGCCTGGGGGAGAAGCTGTTCGGGCTGGGTACAGTAATCTGCTATACGGGCGACACCACCCATCCCCAACTGGTGCTGCAGCATATCAGGCGCTCCAGGGAGATCAAGGATTTCATCCTGAGGGAATCCGAGGAGGCCAGGCTGAAGAGGCGCACGGTGAACATGCTGGATATCGGGTCGGACGGTGTGGACGACATGGATAATATGGACGACTGAGGGGCGTGTATCCCGGCGGAGGACGCGCGGGCATCTCAGCACAAAAGTGCGGGCATCCTGGTACAAATGTGCGAAGCTCCCGGCACAGAAGCGCGGGAATCCCGGCGGATTGGGCAGGGAAGGCACATGCGGGACTACGGCTATGTCTTGGACTGGCTCCCGGAGAGCAGTTGTTCATAGAGCAGACCCACGCAGAACCAGTAAGGGGCGAAGTCCAGGCGGATGACGCGCCCTATGTTCCAGCGGCTGCGCCTGTAGTCCCAGGGACATGCTTTGCGGCGTGACAGCAGGAGGCCGGAGAGGTACTCCATGGAGAAGATCATCCCCATATAGGTCAGGCCTCTGGCCAGGGCGGATTTCCCCCGGAGCAGGCGGCTGACAGGGGACAGGAGCGCGGCGCTGCCGTAGATGGGGAACATCCAGAGCGAGGTGTGCCCCTTTAAAGTCATGTCCCGGCGGCGCAGGGCGTCCATGGAAGTGAAGAGGATTTCCAGGCACCAGCCGATCAGGCCGCATTTGAGGAAGTTCTTCGCAAAATTCGTCAGGCATTGTTTCATGTGGGATGCTCCTTCTGGGTTCGCTGGGTATGGGTGTCCGTATCAGTATGCCTTGGAAAGGGAGAAAATATTCGGGAAGAGGGGACGATTGGCAGATGAACTATAAGGAAGCGCTGGACTATATGCAGCAGATAGGGCAGTACGGCATCTCGCCGGGCCTGGACAGCATCCGGCAGCTTGTGGGGCGGCTGGGCAATCCCCAGAAAGGAATGCGGTACGTCCATGTGGCGGGCACCAACGGCAAGGGCTCCGTGTGCGCCTATGTGTCGTCCGCGCTGCAGCGGGGCGGATACCGGGTGGGGAAGTACACCTCCCCCGCCGTGGTGGACGAACGGGAGGAAATCCAGGTAAACGGCAGCTACATCCCGAAGGCGGCGGTGGGGCGGCATATGGAGCGGATAAAGGCCGTGTGCGACGAAATGGCCGGGGAAGGGCTGCCCCATCCCACGCCCTTTGAGGTGAAGACCGCCATGGCGTTTCTGTATTTCCGGGAGAAGAAATGCGATATCGTGGTGCTGGAGACCGGGATGGGCGGGCTGTTAGATGCGACTAACATAGTGGAGGACACCTGCGTGGCGGTGCTGACCTCCATCAGCGCAGACCACATGGGCTTCCTGGGGAAGACACTGCCGGAAATCGCCGTCCAGAAAGCGGGCATCATCAAGGGGGGCTGCCATGTGGTGACCGCTGCGCAGGCGCCGGAGGTCATGGAGGTGATCGCCGGGAAGGCTGCCGATGCGGGATGCCCTCTGACAGTGGCAGACGTGAGGGCCGCGGAGCATGTGCGCCAGGGCCTGGAGAAGCAGAGATTCGACTATAAGGACTGGAAAAAGCTGGAGATCGCTCTGGCGGGGCAGTACCAGATAGAGAACGCGGTGACGGCCCTGGAGGCGCTGAAAGCCCTTGGCGGACTTGGATTTCCGGTGCAGGAGGAGAAGCTCCGGGAGGGCATGGCCCAGGCCCGCTGGCCCGGGCGCTTCACGGTAGCGGGCAGGAAGCCCTGCTTCATCCTGGACGGGGCCCACAATGAGGACGCTGCCGGGAAGCTGGCCCGGTCCCTGGAAGCCTGCTTCCCCGGCAGGAGGATTCTCTATATCATGGGGATGCTGCGGGACAAAGAATATGAGAAGATAATCGGGCTGACCCACAGCCTGGCCGACCAGATCATCACGGTGACGCCCCCGGGGAACCCAAGGGCCATGCCGGCCTATGAGCTGGCCGCCGCGGTGGCGCAGGTGCATGAGAAGGTGACCGCGGCGGACAGCCTGGAGGAGGCGGTGGAGATGGCCCGTCTCCTGGCGGATAAGGAGGACGTCATCGTGGCTTTCGGCTCCCTGTCCTACCTGGGCAGGATGCTGGAGATTGTCGGAGGTTGATAAGGGACAAGATTCTGGAGGACGGGCTGGACATCTACGATATGTTCTACCGCACCGACCACCACTGGAAGACCTGGAGCGGCCTGTGGGCAGCGGGGAAGATAGCGGCGGGCCTGAACGAATGCTGCGGCTATGACATCGACCTTTCCCTCTATGACGAATCCCGCTATACCTTTAAGGACTGGGAAGCCCGAGGGATTATATCGCGGCGAGGGACTATGATACGGTCTTAATATGCTATACAGAGTTCATGATAGGCGCGCATGACAATCCACAGTCGGCGAATTACAGGATGTTCACTTTTGAGTGAGGATTTTTGCACTGCCGGGGATCGGCGCGGGGAGGGATGGATAGAAATGATAGATGAGGGCAAAATCAAAGAGGCGGTCCGGCTCCTGCTGGAGGGAATCGGGGAGGATCCTGACAGGGAGGGACTGGCCGAGACGCCGGACAGAGTGGCCAGGATGTACGGGGAGCTGTTCTTCGGCATGGATGCGGACCCGGCGGAACCGCTGTCCAGGGTATTTTCCATGGAAAATAGAGGAAGCGGACGTTCTGAGGGAAACGAGGCTGTGGAAGGCGGCGCCCCTGCCGGGGATATGGTCCTGGAGAAGGATATCGTCTTCCATTCCATGTGCGAGCACCATATACTGCCCTTTTACGGCAGGGCCCATATCGCCTATATCCCGGACGGCAGGGTGCTGGGCCTGAGCAAGCTGGCCAGGACGGTGGAAATCTACGCCAGGAGGCTCCAGATTCAGGAGCAGATGACAGGGCAGATCGCGGATGCCATCATGGAGCATCTCTCACCCAGGGGCGTGATGGTGGTGCTGGAGGCGGAGCATATGTGCATGACCATGCGGGGGGTGAAGAAGCCAGGCAGCAAGACTGTCACTGTGGCGGCCAGAGGGGTGTTCCGGGAGGACGGGGCGCTGCAGGAGCGGTTCTTCCGGATGCTGCGGATGTAGCGGACGGTTGGCGGCGTGGGCTGCGATGCGATGCCGCTTCTGCCGGGTCTGGCAGGCTGTATGCGTGTAAGCGCAGCCCTCGTCCGCTGGACGGACTGCCCTGCGCGGAATGCCCGGGCCGAACCGGCAGGACGTTGAAGGGCAGCCCATGGCCCCTGACCTCCGCGCGCCTGCCTGTGCGGGTCTCCTGGCCTGGGGCCATTGCCGCAGAGGAGAAAAAATTTCCGGGAAGGACTTTTACGTCCTTCCCGGAAATCTTTTCAGGCCTGCATATGCCGAATCCCGTTATAGATTAGGACTCAGAGGATTCTTCAGAGTCAGCGCCCTCTTCGGACTCGGGATTCTCTTCGGAACCAGCGCCCTCCTCGGAGTCGGCGGCATCAGAGGACTCAGGAGCCTCTTCGGAGCCGGCGGCGTCAGAGGACTCAGGAGCTTCTTCAGAGCCAGTGGCATCAGAGGACTCAGGAGCCTCTTCGGAGCCGGCGGCGTCAGAGGACTCAGGAGCTTCTTCAGAGCCAGTGGCGTCAGAGGACTCGGGAGCCTCTTCGGAACTTGTGGACTCAGTGGATTCCTCGGACTCAACAGGCTCAGAGGACTCTACGGAGGACTCCACGGTGCTCTCTGTGCTGCTTTCCGCGGAGGATTCTCCGCCGCTGGGATTGCCGCCGCAGGCGGTCATGGCAAGCGCCATTGCAGTTGCGATAATTGTTGTTACGATTCTCTTTTTCATAATTATTCTCTCCTTTTATTGATCTATGTCTAACGGCAGCCAGGTACATGCCCTGCCGTAGCCACCTGTCTCAATGCCTACCCGAAGAACCAAGGGCAGTGCGCTTATGTATCCCCCCTGTATTGTCCCATTATACTCACTATCGGGTGGATATATCAAGTGCCAGGATGCCGAATTTCTCGCCGCGCCCGGGTTTTATGGCCATCAAAATTAAGCCCTGTTCTGGATTGGAGGAAGCTTTTTGACGGATGGCGGAGGAAGCGGCGGAACAAAAATGTGCACTATGCCTATAAAATATTGGCGAATTCTTCGCATTTTGGGGGCAGAATCCGCCATATAGGCCCGGAAAACCGCGGAATTTCCCTGTGTACGGCATGGGCATCATGATTTCCTGTGGGTGGGGGATGGATTTATTTGCCCTTCCATGGTATAATTCTAGGCGTGTCCGGATGATACATCTTTGGCGGGGAGAGGCGGATTTTTATGCGGTACGGGTATTGCCCGGAAATGCCGGGGGCATAGTATATGGAAAGCAGGGTGCAAATAGGAGAATGAAGAACATACAAACTATATCAGACCGTATAGAAGAAATCATGAATTTTGCTCAGGCAAACGACAACGAGATTAGTTTGTTCATTGTTCAGGATATTATAAAAAGTAATGTCGGAGTTAGTGAAGACTTACTAAATGAAGCACTTCATCATCTGCAGGAACAGGGAGTAAGGATTCTTCCCCTGGATATGGACGAGGGGTATAAAGCAGATTTGGATGAACCTGATAAATTTATTCCTTCCGATGTGAATATCACCCAGGTTCCGACCAGCGTGTCAAATATCATGGACCGTTTAGAAAACAGGGAATTCGATTTGACGCCGGCTTTTCAGAGGCATGGCGGACTATGGGATGAGGAAAAGCAGAGCCGGCTGATTGAATCATTGATGCTGAAAATACCGCTTCCGGCATTTTACTTTGACGCGTCTAAAGAAGATGAGTGGATTGTGATAGACGGCCTGCAGCGCCTTACCGCCTTTCAAAATTATCTGGTGGGAAATGGACAGGAAGACGGCGCAAGGAAAAAGAGCAGATTTAAGGGGATGCAGTATCTGACAGATTTCAACGGAAAAACCTTTGACGACTTGCCAAGGCAGTACATCAGGAGAATAAAAGAGTCCTCCATCGTTGCATATACCGTTATACAGGGGACTCCGGACGAGGTTGTATTTAATATTTTCCAGAGAATCAATACGGGAGGGATTCAACTAAACAATCAGGAAATCAGACAGGCTCTTTACTCGGGAAAAGGGACAGATTTGATCAAGGAGCTGGCGGAACGGAAGGAATTCCGGGAGGCGACGCAGTTCGCGGTAAAATCGGACCGGATGCTGGATCGAGAATATGCACTGCGATTCCTTTCCTTTACGGAATTGGATTATAAAAGCGAATATAAGGGAAATATTGATAACTTCCTGATAAAGGGGCTGAAAAAGGCGAACAATTTTAATGAACAGGACATCATGCGGGTCACAGAGCGGTTTGTGCGCGTGATGAAGGGCTGTACAGACATATTACCATGGATATAGAGCTGAGGATCTGGGGGATGACATTAAATGTCTGCTGGACAAAGAGTTCCCGCGTAAATGAAAGATATGATACAGACTGAATCTTAAACAGATTAGGAATTGAAAGATTGAATTTTGGATAAAGGAAAGGCGGACAAAGCTTGAAGATTGGAAACAGGGAATTTCTGACCAAAGGACATACATATGTGATGGGAATCCTGAACGTGACCCCGGACTCCTTCTCGGACGGAGGGAAGTGGAACGACAGGGACAGGGCCCTGCGGCATGTGGAGGAGATGCTGGAGGAGGGGGCGGACATCATCGACATCGGAGGGGAGTCCACCCGCCCCGGCCACACGTTCGTGCCGGAGGAAGAGGAGATTGCAAGGGTGGTTCCCGTGATTGAGGCGGTGAAGGCCGCTTTTGACGTGCCTGTGTCCCTGGATACTTACAAGTCCCGGGTGGCATCGGCGGGGATCGCGGCGGGAGCGGATCTGATCAACGATGTCTGGGGCCTGAAATATGACGGCAGGACCGACAATGGGACGGACGTGCCGGAGAATGGGGCAGGCAGAGAACAGGGGAGCGCAATGGCGCAGGTCATTGCGGCCAGCGGTCTGCCCTGCTGCCTGATGCACAATAGAAGAGATACGGATTACCGGGATTTCGTAAGCGACGTGGTGAAGGATCTGGAGGGGACCCTGAGGCTGGCGGCAGAGGCGGGCATTCCCCGGGAGAAGATCGTCCTGGATCCGGGGGTGGGCTTCGCCAAGAGCTGTGAGCAGAACCTGGAGATCATCCGCCGCATGGACGCGCTGGGGGCTTTGGGCTGCCCGCTGCTTTTGGGCTGCAGCCGGAAGTCTGTGATCGGCCTGACTTTGGACCTGCCCGCGGATCAGAGGGTGGAGGGGACATTGGTGACCACTGTGGCCGGAGTCCTGCAGGGGGCCATGTTCGTCAGGGTGCATGATGTGAAGGAGAATGTCAGGGCGGTGCGGATGGCGGAGGCGATCTGGCCCCGGGCGCAGGGCTGAGCGGCTAAGGGCAGCGCTCCGGCGGGGGGATTCTTCGCCGCACCGGGTGCGGGGAAGGCTTTCTGCCGAGGCGTGGCGGATTTCGGAGGGGCATCAAATAGGGCGCGGGGACCCCTGCCGCAGGGAAAAACGGGGGAGGACAGGAGAGGACATGTATTCTGAATGGGCAAAGGATGAGATACGGATAGAGGGGCTTGAGGTCTTCGCCCACCACGGCGTGTACCAGGAGGAGACGAAGAACGGTCAGTATTTCTACGTAAATGCGGTATTGTATACAGACGTGCGCCGGGCGGGGAGCGAGGACGCCCTGGAGCGCACCGTAAATTACGGGACGGTATGCCATTTCATCACGGACTGGATGCAGGAGAACACCTGTCTGCTGCTGGAGGCGGTGGCGCAGCGGCTGAGCCAGGCGCTGCTTTTGGAGTTCGGGGCCATCGCCGCCCTGGAGCTGGAGATCCAGAAGCCCCACGCGCCCATCCGGCTGCCCTTCGGCAATGTGTCCGTGAAGGTGCGCAGAGGCTGGCACAGGGCATACATCGCCGTGGGATCCAACTTGGGGGACAGGAAGAGCCATATCCTAAGCGGCATCCTTGCCCTGAAGGTGCATCCCCTGATCGTGCTGAAAAGGGTGTCCGAGATGATCGTCACCAGGCCCTACGGCGGGGTGGAGCAGGAGGATTTCCTCAACGGCGCGCTGGAGATCGAGACGCTTCTGGAGCCGGAGGAGCTGCTGGAGGCCCTTCACCAGGTGGAGAATGCGGAAGGCAGGGAGAGGACGGTGCGCTGGGGCCCCAGGACGCTGGATCTGGACATCCTGTTCTATGACAGGATATGCTATGAGAGCGAGGATCTGGCGATTCCCCATGTGGATTTGGAGAACAGGGACTTCGTCCTGAAGCCCATGGCGGAGATCGCGCCCTGTTTCCGGCATCCCGTAAGCGGCAGGACGATGACGGGGCTTCTGCGGGAGATGGAGGAAAGGACAGGGAAAGAGGGCGGCTGAACGCCGCGGCAAGGAAAAAACGGGAGGACGACGGGAAGGGAGGTGATTCCACTCATGAAACACATGCGGGACTATGTCCGAGATAACCACTCAGCACAGTTGACGGAAACTGTTGGCAGATTGTGCTGAGGAGAAAGGAACCTGCTGGCAGTCGCAACTGTGCTGTTTCTCTAATCGGATGTTTCGACAGTATGCTTCAAGCGGAAGCTCAAACATGAGAAAAGGAGTACAGTTATGCGCTACATAAAAGATGTATTAAAAAAGAACAGGAAATGGGTCGTTGCATATCTGACAATCGGACTGTTCAACGCCTTCATGTCGAATTATAAGGCCGACTGTTTTCAGAGAATCGTAGACGGGCTGACAGACCGGACCATAACTTTTTACGGGATTCTGTTTTACGGCGGGGTTCTCTTTGTGACCTTTGGGATGAACTATGTGGACGTGTACCCCACGGTAAAGCTGGACAATGACATCTACCTGGATTTCAAGCTGCTGGCCTTACAGAAGATTGGGAGGATGGATTACGCCGAATACCAGAAGCTGGGGACGGGGAAGCTGATACAGCAGATCGAGAACGGGGCCAAGGCCGGAAAGGGAGTCCTCTACGACTTCTGGTTCGAGGTGGTGAGGAACCTGGTGCCGACGATTCTGTTCAGCCTGTTCTTCATCTGGAAGATAGACCCGAAGATAACCTGCTTCCTGCTGGCCGGGTATGTGATCGTATTCATCGTGACCAACCTGCTGCTGAGAGGGCTCTACCAGATAAAGGAAAGGATACTGACCAACGAGGAGGAACTGAACCATTTCCTGGTGCGGGGCTTCATGGAGATGCCTCTTTTCCGGATGAAGCGCCAGTTCCCGGGGGAGGTGAGGAAAGCGCTGGGGGCCAAGCGGACCATCGTGGCGGCAAAGGTGAAGATGTCCATGATACATGAGGCCTTTTTCACCATATTCGCCCTGCTGGTGGCCTGCCTGGACATCGGAATCCTGGTCTACGCCTGGAAAGGGGGCCATCTGACTGTGGGAGCCGTGGTGGCACTGATCGCGCTGATCGACAATGCCTATGTGCCCATAGCCATCTTCAATGTGATTTACGTCCAGTACAAGCTGAACCTGACGGCGTGGCACCGGTTCGCGGAGGTGCTGGATCAGAAGGAGGACGTACAGCTTTCGGAGGGCGCTGCCTTTGATACCCTGGCAAGAGAAATCCGAGTGGAGGAGCTGTCCCTTTCCTACGGAGGGGCTCCGGGAGAGGGCAGGAGAGCAGTGGATTCCGTGAGCCTCATTGTCAGGAAGGGCGAGAAGGTGGCGTTCGTGGGCGAGTCCGGCTCCGGAAAGTCTACGCTTGCCAAGGCGCTGGTGGGGCTGCTGAAATATGAGGAGGGCGATATCCTTTATGACGGCGAGCCGCTGCGGAATCTCTCCCTGGAATCCCTGTATGGGAAAGCCTCCTATCTGTCCCAGGATACACCTGTGTTTGACGGGACGATCCGGGAAAATCTGGTTTTCGACAGGGAAGTGCCGGATGAGGACATGCGCGCAGCCATGGAGCGGGTACAGCTCCTGCCATTGCTTTCATCCCTGGACAAGGGAATGGATACCAGGATCGGGGAGAAAGGGGCCTGCCTGTCCGGCGGGGAAAAGCAGCGGCTGGCTTTGGCCAGGCTCCTGCTCGACCGTCCGGAGATCGTCGTGCTGGACGAGGCCACGTCGGCGCTGGACAATGTGACGGAAAGCATCGTCATGAAGAATGTCCTGGAGCAGGTAAAGGACGCCACGGTGATCTCCATCGCCCACCGCCTGTCCTCCATCAGAGGATTCGACCACATATTCGTATTCAAAGAGGGAAGGATAGTGGGAAGCGGGACTTTTGAGGAGCTGCTGGCGGGCAACAGCTATTTTGCGCAGCTATACAGGAAAGAGAAAGAGAGAGGCCATGGGGACTGACGCGTTTTATGGGATAGCTGAGGGGAAATCTGAGAGGAAAGGCCCGAGGAACTTTCCGGCGAATCCGGCGCAGAGCCCTGTGAAAAGCCCTGTGAGGATCCCGCCGATGATCAGGAAGGGCAGATAGGCCAGCACGCCCGGGGTGCGGGTGACGGCGAAAGCCATGGCTAACTGGCCCAGGTTATGGGCCAGCCCGCCCATGGCCCCCGTGAGGAAGATGAGCCTCTTTTGCAGGATGCGCATCACCAGCGCCATGGCGCAGAGGCTGCACAGCCCTCCGGCCAGGCTGTAGAGCAGGGACAGGGCCTGCCCGAAGAGGAAAGAGGACAGCAGTATCCTGGAAACCAGCACGAGGACAGCGTCCCTGGCGCGGAAGCTCCGCAGCAGCAGCAAAGTGACGATATTGGCCAGGCCCAGCTTGATGCCCGGAACGGGCACCAGGGGCGGGATGGCGCTCTCGATGGCGTAGACGGCCAGGGACAGGGTGGTGAAGAGGGCTAAAAGGGCAGTCTTTCTGACGGACATATGTTCTTCCTTTCTGTGGAGGCCTGGGGGAGGTCCGGCGGGCTGCGGCCTGCCAAAGGGATTCACCGGAATCAATAGGCGACGGCATCCGGCGCCGCCCCCGGAGAATCGGACACAGGCCGCAGCCGGATCACCAGCCGGTTGGGCAGGCAGGTGATGGGCAGCTTCGCGTCGCTGATGAAGCCCTGGTGGACGCAGATTAAGTCCGGGCAGTCCGCGGAGATGATGGCGATGCTGCCGGTACGGGCTTCAATCTCATTGACGCAGCCGTTCTCACCCTGTACGGTGAAAGTGTACGTCTCGGAGACATCGCTTAAATATATGCTTTTTATCAATATTCCGTCCTGGAAGATGTCTGCGGCATAATCGGCCCCGCTCTTATCGGAGAGCAGATAGAGGAGGCTGGCCGCGGAC
The DNA here is from genome assembly GCF_910585425.1 of uncultured Acetatifactor sp. Taxonomy (GTDB): domain Bacteria; phylum Bacillota; class Clostridia; order Lachnospirales; family Lachnospiraceae; genus Acetatifactor. The sequence goes on from NZ_CAJUCP010000006.1 coordinate 112,181, forward strand.
AGGAGCAGAAGGAATGCCGTAATGACGGCCGCGGGCTTTCGCCAGGATGTATTCTCTTTCACGCGACTTGGCCTTTCTGTGGATTCAATGTGGAGGTGCGCAGGATGCGTCCTCCCCAAACAGTATAGCAAAAAGGAATGGGAAAATGAAGCATTTTTTTAGGACATTGGCATCTGCCCTCACGGTGGCGGCTCTCCTGTGCTGCGGCTGCGCGGACATGGGAGCGGGTACGGCGGCGCAGCCCGGCGCGCAGGAGGGAGATGGCGGGCATGGGGACAGCGCAGGGCCATGGCAGTACGCGGACACCGCCATGGGCACGGTGGTGCAGATGACGGTCTATGCGGAGCGCCAGGAGGCGGCGGAGACGTTCTCCGGGCAGGCCATGGAACTGCTGGCAGGGCTGGAGCGTGAGAAAATCTCCTGGCGGCTGGACACCTCAGAGGTATGCCGCGCCAACGAGTCCGCAGGCAGCGCTCAGGGCTTCCTGCTTTCGGGGGAGCTTTCGGCTCTGCTTTCGGACTGCCTGGAGCTGTGGGAGCGCTCGGAAGGGGCCTTTGACGTGACACTGGGGGCGGTGACGCGGCTGTGGAACATCGACCAGTGGGCTGCAGGAGAGGCATCGGGAGACTTCAGCCCGCCCTCGGAGGAGCTTCTGGCTCAGGCGCTGGAGCGCTGCGGGAGCGGCAGGCTGCGGCTTGCAGAGGAGGGCGCTGCCGGGGACGGGGGAATGCGCCTTTATATGCCGGAGGGCATGGGGCTTGACCTGGGAGCCGTGGGCAAGGGCCTTGCCATGGAGAAGACGCTGGCCCTGCTGGCAGACCGGCCGGAAGTGACGGGGGCAGTGATATCCCTGGGCGGCAGCATATTGACCTGCGGCAGCAAGCCGGAGGGCGCCCCCTGGCGGGTGGGCATCGTGGATCCCTTTGACACCTCGGGCAGCATCGGCATCCTGACCCTGGAGGGGCAGTGGTGCATATCCACCTCCGGGGATTACGAGCGGTACGTGGAGGCGGATGGGGTGCGCTATCATCACATCCTGGATCCGGAGACCGGAGCCCCGGCAGTCAGCGATGTGCGGGGCGTGACGATCCTCATGAAGGACGGTCTGCTCTGCGACGGCCTGTCCACGGCCTGCTATATCCTGGGGCCGGAGAAAGGGATGGATCTGGCCGGGCAGTATGGGGCGGAGGCGCTGTTCGTCATGGCGGACGGAGAAATCGTGATGTCGGAGGGGATGGAGCAGTGTTTCACGGAACAGTGAAATTTGTATAAAATAATGTGTACTTATGGTAACTATAATATTTATTGATTTTACTTATGATACAGAATATAGTATAATAGTATAGTAAAAGAAGATGATAGAATCCGGTTTTGCAGGGATTCTATTTTCATGACATCCTGCCGCCAGGGGCAGGGAATGGAGGAGAATTATGGTCAAGGCAATCGTAGGGGCCAACTGGGGCGATGAGGGAAAAGGTAAGATTACGGACATGATGGCGCAGGAAGCCGATATTGTAGTACGGTTTCAGGGCGGCGCCAACGCGGGGCACACCATCGTGAACGATTACGGGAAATTTGCGCTGCACACCCTTCCGTCCGGCGTGTTCTACAGCCATATCACGAATATCATAGGCAACGGCGTGGCGCTGAACATACCGCTGCTGTTTGGAGAAGTCCAGTCTCTGGTGGAGCGCAGCGTCCCCAGCCCGAAGCTGCTGGTGTCAGACCGGGCGCAGATTGTCATGCCCTACCACATCCTTCTGGATCAGTACGAGGAGGAGAGGCTGGGCGGGAAGTCCTTCGGCTCCACCAAATCCGGCATCGCGCCTTTCTATTCCGATAAATATGCCAAAATCGGCTTCCAGGTAAGCGAGCTTTTCGATGAGGAGATCCTGCGGGAGAAGGTGCAGCGGGTCTGCGAGCTGAAGAACGTGCTCTTCGAGCATCTCTACCACAAGCCTGCGATCAGGCCGGAGGAGCTGCTGGAGACCCTCCACGGGTACAGGGACATGGTGGCGCCTTTCGTGTGCGATGTGTCCGTATTCCTGGACAAGGCCCTGAAGGAGGGCAAGACGGTGCTGCTGGAGGGGCAGTTGGGCACCCTGAAGGATCCGGACCACGGCATCTATCCCATGGTGACTTCCTCCTCCACCCTGGCGGCCTTCGGCGCGATCGGAGCAGGGCTGCCTCCCTATGAGATCGGACAGATCGTGACGGTCTGCAAGGCGTATTCTTCCGCGGTGGGCGCGGGCGCCTTTGTGTCCGAGCTGTTCGGCGACGAGGCGGAGGAGCTGCGCCGCAGGGGCGGAGATGGCGGAGAGTACGGCGCCACCACCGGACGGCCCAGGCGGGTGGGATGGTTCGACTGCGTGGCCTCCAGGTACGGATGCCGCATGCAGGGCACTACGGACGTGGCCTTCACGGTGCTGGACGTGCTGGGCTATCTGGACGAGATTCCCGTGTGCGTGGGCTATGAGATCGACGGAGAGGTCACCACGGACTTTCCTGTGACCAGCAGGCTCTCCAAGGCAAAGCCTGTGTTCGAGAAGCTGCCCGGGTGGAAATGTGAGACCAGGGGCATCCGGAAGTACGAAGAACTGCCGGAAAATTGCCGGAAATACATTGAGTTCATAGAGGAGAGGATCGGCTATCCCATCACCATGGTCAGCAACGGGCCGGGCAGGGAGGACATCATCTACAGAGAGTCGCCCTTGGCGCGGTAAGGGGAGCCATGGTCGGAAATCTGGAATATTTCAAGGTGTTCTATTATACCGCGAAGCTGGGAAGCGTCACAGGGGCGGCCAATGAGCTCTCCCTGTCGCAGCCCGCGGTAAGCCAGTCCTTGAAAGCCCTGGAGAAGAGCCTGGGGGTGACCCTGTTCCAGCGGGCCTCCAGGGGCGTGCGCCTCACAGGGGAGGGACAGATCCTGTACTCCTATGTGGAGAAAGGGTACGAGGAGATAGAGCGGGGCGTGGAAAAGGTGCGGAAGATGCTGAACCTGGAGCTGGGGGAGGTGCACATCGGGGCCAGCGACATGACCCTGCGCTTTTATCTGCTGCCCTTTCTGGAGGAGTTCCATGAGAGGCATCCCGGCATCAAGGTCATGGTGGCAAATGCGCCTACGCCGGAGACATTGAAGCTCCTGCGGGCCGGGACAATCGACTTCGGCGTGGTGAGCACCCCTTTCCCCAGGGAGGGGGACATCCGCGCGGAGCTTGTGCGGGAGATTGAAGACGTGTTCGTAGCCGGGCGCAGGTTCACTTCCTATAAAAACAAGATGCTGGATCTCCAGGAGCTGGAGAAACTGCCCCTTATCTTCCTGGAGGGGAGCACCAGCACCAGGGCCTACATGGACGCCTACCTGGCGGAGAATGGCGTGGCCGTGCAGCCGGAGTTCGAGCTGTCCACCAGCGATATGATCGTCCAGTTCGCCCTGCGTAATCTGGGGATAGGCTGCGTGGTCAGGGACTTTGCCACGGAAGCCCTGGAGTCCGGGCGTTTGTTCGAGCTGAGGTTCAATAAAATGATACCCAAAAGGGAGTTCTGCGTGGTCACCAGCCGGAAATCCCCCCTTGGGGCGGCGGCCGGGAAGCTTCTGGACATTATGGGGACGGATTCGTGACACCAGGAGTCAGGGCCGGGAAAGCCCGGGGGCCATGGCGGTATCGGAATAGGAGGGAGCAGGATGATTCGGAATATTATATTTGATATCGGTAATGTGTTGACGGATTTCAGATGGAAGGAGTTCCTGGAGGACAAGGGCTTCGATGAGGCCATGGTGAAGCGCATCGCCAAGGCTTCCGTCCAGTCCCCTGTCTGGAACGAAATCGACAGGGGCGTCTGGAGCATGGAGGAACTGATGCAGGCCTTCATCCGTCAGGATCCGGAGATTGAGGAGGAGCTGCGCAGGGCCTACGGCGACATCACCGGAATGGTGACGAAGCGGGCGTATGCCATCCCCTGGATTCAGGAGCTGAGGGAGAAAGGGTATCGGGTGTACTATCTGTCCAATTTCTCGGAGAAGGCCTATGAGGACTGCGCGGACGCCCTGGATTTCCTGCCCTATACGGACGGCGGCATCCTGTCCTATCGGGAGAAGCTGGTGAAGCCGGATCCGGAGATCTACAGGCGGCTGCTCTCCAGGTATTCCCTGGAGGCCCGGGAGAGCGTGTTCCTGGACGACACGGCTCTGAATGTGGAGGCGGCGGAAAGGCTGGGGATTCACGGCATCTGCTTCCGGACCAAAGAGCAGGCGGAGGAAGAACTGCGGGGACTGGTGGCGGCTGAACCCTGACGAGCGGCGCGCGCCGGGCTTTGAGGGCTTGCTTCCTGGAATCCAGAGCCTGCGGCCTGCCCATGCGGGAAGGCGGTTCTCCGGAGCCTGCGGCCTTGGGGCGTCAGCGGCGCGGAGCCTGCGGATTGCCGGTATGGGGCGGATTTCCCTCGGCGCCTGCGGTCTGGGGTTCCTTCGGATTCGCAGGGGCCTGGGCCGGATTCGGGGCCTCCGGGTCTCCGATGGCGGATTTTCCAGTGAGCCTGCCGTGCATCCAGGAGTAGATCCAGATGACCAGAGGCAGGGCGAAGGTGGCGAACAGGCAGATCCGGAACCATTTCGCGGACTGGGAGCTGTCTGCGATAGCTGTGACCAGCGTGGCGACATACAGGAGCACCAGCAGCACCACGCCGGCCATGGCGACGATCTGCCGGGAGTTCCGTGAACTCCTTTTTCTTTTCGGGCTTTCTTTTTTCGCTTGTTCCGAATTTTTTTCCAAATTTTTTTCCATAGATTCTTTCATGCTTCCTCGTTTCTGCAGGTTTTCCTTGATTGTAGCATGTTTGGCCCCGGTTGGCAACAGGGCGCGGGCCCATGGGAGGTTTAAGTCCTCCCGGAACGTAAAAACCCCGGGCCTGCACCTGCGCGAAGCCCGGGGTCTTTCTTGGGAGACGGCCTCGGCCGCCCCCCGATTAAGGGGAGGATTCAGGCTCCGTCTTGCCGACGTAAGTCACCGCAGGGCGGAGCCTAAGTATTATCTTATCTTTGGTATGATCAAAGGAGGGGGTTCCTTGACATTCAATAGTCTGGCCCGAAATCCGCCGTTTATACACCGGAAGGTAAATTTTTGAAAATTTTTTTATTGTCTAAAAGGGGAATCTGTTATATACTGATACGTGTGGCGTACTGTTTGGGTCGCCCGGCAAAAATACAGCCGGCGGCAAGGCCGGTGGGATTGAAAAAGGTGGTAGATATGGCATTATTGGAAAAATGGAGAGAAGAGGCATATAACGAGACGGCGGGACAGGACAAGCTCCAGAAGCTCTGGGCCGCATATTTTCAGGAAGAGAAGGAAATCTATGCCCAGCTTCTGAAGAATCCCGATGAAGTGGTGCGGGGCACCGTGAAGGAGCTGGCGGATAAATACCAGGTGTCCATCAAGACCATGACGGGCTTCCTGGACGGCATCAACGACAGCTTGAAGGAGCCTAACCCCATCGAGGAGATGGAGGAGGACACCCAGGTGAACCTGGGCTTCGAGAAGGCGCTGCTGTACAAGAACATGGTGGCGGCGGAGGCCGACTGGCTCTACAACCTGGAGGAGTGGAACGACATCTTTGACGAGGACACCAGGAAGGCCCTCTACAAGGAGCAGAAATCCTCCACCACGATCGTGAAGGAGGCGAAGGTCTACCCCAACGATCCCTGCCCCTGTGGAAGCGGCAAGAAGTATAAAAAGTGCTGCGGCAGGAAATAAGAGGGGGCCGTTATGAGGAAACTCTTGAAACAGTTGAAGTGGGAGACGCTTCTGACCGCGGCCCTGTATATCGTGCTGGGGGTGGTGGCCCTGGTGATTCCGGATACCATGGTGAAGACATTGGGGTATCTGATTGGCATCCTGTTGATCCTGGCGGGTGCGGTCTCCATGATCTGCTATCTGCTGCGGGAGGCCAGCCAGAATTACTACAGGAACGGCTTCGGCTACGGCCTGGTGAGCATAGCGGTGGGAATCCTCTTCCTGTACAAGGTGGAGTGGATCATCTCGCTGGTGCCGGTGATCCTGGGCGTCCTGGTGGTGGCCAGCGGCTGCAGGAAGCTCCAGGACGTGATCGACATGAAGCGGCTGGGCTATGGCAACTGGATGATGGTGCTGATCCTGGCTGTGGTGAATGTGGTGATGGGAGCGGCCCTTATCGTCAATTCCCTGGACGCGGCCCTGTTCTTCCTGCAGCTGATGGGGGCAGGCCTGATATTCAGCGGCGTCACGGATTGCGTCACCTGCTTCTATCTGGCAAAGAGGGCTAAAGGATATTTCGATGACCTGAACGCTGTGGACAGCACCTTTGCGGAGGTGGTGGACGAAGATGGGAAGAAGGACTGAAATGCCGGAATCCGGGACGCCCGGGTTCGCGCGGATGCGCGGGCACGACCGTGTGCGGAACGGACGGTGAAGGAGCGGGACAATGAATATCGCATCATTTTTATTGCCCAAGGCAGAGGTGGCCTATCTGCGGGACGACATGACGCTGCGGCAGGGCCTTGAGAAGCTCCGCAGGAGCGGCTTCTCTGCCATACCTGTCATAGATGTGGAAGACAGGTATGTGGGCGTTGTGGGCGTGGCGGATTTCCTCTGGAACATACTGGCATATAACCAGAGCCTGGACGGCATCACGCTGAAGAATCTGGAGCAGGCCACCGTGCGGGATTTCCTGCAGAACGGCAAGGTGAGGCCGGCCTGTATCGATACCGCCATGGAGAATCTGCTGGAGCAGGCGAAGAACCAGAATTTCGTGCCGGTGATCGATGACAGGAATGTGTTCATAGGAATCGTCACCCGCAGCGACATCATCAAGTATTTTGTGGATAAGGCCAATGTCCGGACAGAGGAAAAGAGAGGACATACAGAAGATACATAGAAGAGAGGTGGACGAGAATGAAGAAGCTGGAGGAATATGTAGTAAGCATACCGGATTTTCCGGAAGAGGGGATCATTTTCCGGGACGTGACCAGCGTCCTTCAGGATGCGGAGGGTCTGCAATTGGCGGTGGACACCATGCAGGAGCTGGTGAAGGACGTGGATTACGATGTGGTGGCGGGGCCCGAGTCGAGAGGATTTATATTTGGAACCCCGATCGCCTATAATAATAGAAAGCCTTTTGTGCTGATCCGCAAGGCGGGAAAGCTTCCCAGGGAGACCGTATCCATCTCCTATGACCTGGAATACGGCCAGGCTACCATCGAGATGCACAAGGACAGCATCAGGCCCGGACAGAAGGTGCTGATCGTGGACGATCTGATCGCCACAGGGGGCACCACGGAAGCTATGATCAAGCTGGTGGAGAGCCTTGGCGGCCAGGTGGTGGGCGTCGTGGTCCTCATGGAGCTGGCGGGGCTGAAGGGCCGCGAGAAGATTGCCGGGTACAGGCTGGATTCGGCGATCTGCTATCCCGGTAAATAGCGCAGGCAGTGGGGAGAAGCCGCCGAAGCGTTTGGCGCTTCTTTGTCTGCAGGGGTATGGAGCCTCTCCGGGGGGATTCGTCCGGGGAGGCTATGGACACCGGATATGCGGTATGGGGCGGAAGACATGGCAGAAAGCGTGGGTATCTATGGCTGAAGAAAAATTTGAGGAAATTTTTGACGACGGGAAGATGAGCGAATATCATGAATTCGTGAATCCTGAGGATTTATATCAGGAGCTGATTCAGCGCGTTCAGAAATATCACCCCAGCGATGACATTTCCATGATACAAAAGGCTTACCAGACTGCGGCAGAGGCCCACAAGGATCAGAAGCGCAAATCCGGAGAGCCCTATATCATCCATCCCCTGAATGTGGCGATTGTCCTGGCGGATTTGGAGCTGGATAAGGAGACCATCGTGGCGGGCATCCTCCATGACGTGGTGGAGGACACCATCATGAAGGAGGAGGATCTGAAGCGGGAATTCGGGGACGATGTGGCGCTGCTGGTGGACGGCGTCACGAAGCTGGAGAAGATTCCCCTGTCCGCCGGAGGCGACCAGCCGGACGAGAAGCTGGAGATGCAGGCGGAGAACCTGCGGAAGATGTTCCTGGCCATGGCCAAGGACATCCGCGTCATACTGATCAAGCTGGCGGACCGCCTCCACAATATGCGCACCCTCCAGTACAAGAAGCCGGAGAGCAGGCAGCGCATCGCCAAGGAGACTCTGGAGATTTACTGTCCTATCGCCCAGAGGCTGGGCATCAGCAAGGTGAAGATTGAGCTGGACGACCTGTCCTTAAAATATCTGGAGCCGGATGTCTATTACGACCTGGTGGATAAGATTTCCGTGCGCAGGAACGTGCGGGAGAAATATATCCAGAGCATCGTGGACGAGGTCAGCGAGCACATCGGCAACGCAGGCATCAAAGCCAAGATAGACGGCAGGGTCAAGCATTTTTTCAGCATCTATAAGAAAATGAAGAACCAGGACAAGACCCTGGATCAGATATACGACCTCTTCGCGGTGCGCATCATCGTGGACACGGTGCGGGACTGCTATGCGGCCCTGGGTGTCATCCATGAGATGTATAAGCCCATCCCGGGGCGGTTCAAGGACTATATCGCCATGCCCAAGGCGAATATGTACCAGTCCCTGCACACCACCCTGATTGGCAGCTCCGGCCAGCCCTTTGAGATACAGATCCGCACCTTCGAGATGCACAAGGCGGCGGAGTACGGCATCGCCGCCCACTGGAAGTACAAGGAGGCCTCGGACGGCAAGAGGGTGGCCGCCCAGGAGGAGGAGAAGCTGGTGTGGCTGCGCCAGATTCTGGAGTGGCAGCGGGACATGTCGGACAACCGGGAATTCATGAAGCTTCTGAAGAACGACCTGGATCTCTTCTCCGACAATGTGTACTGCTTCACGCCTACCGGCGAGGTGAAGAACCTTCCTGCGGGCTCCACCACCATCGACTTCGCCTACAGCATCCATTCCGCCGTGGGCAACCGGATGGTGGGGGCCAGGGTCAACGACAAGCTGGTGACCATCGATTATGAAATCAATAACGGCGACCGGATCGAGATCATCACATCCCAGAATTCCAAGGGGCCCAGCCGTGACTGGCTGAACGTGGTGAAGAGCACCCAGGCCAAGAACAAGATCAATCAATGGTTCAAGAATGAGCTGAAGGAAGACAATATCATCAAGGGGAAGGATCTGCTTTCCACCTACTGCAAGGCCAGGAGCCTGGTTCTCTCTGATTTGCTGAAAACCGAATATATGAATGCAGTCATGCGTAAATACGGGTTCCGGGACTGGGATTCCGTGCTGGCCGCCATCGGCCACGGCGCCCTGAAGGAGGGCCAGGTGGTCAACAAGATGCAGGATCTCTATGACAGGGACCACAAGAAGGAGCTCACCAACGAGGAGGTCCTGGCCAGCATCGCGGAGAGCGGAAACCTGGCCGCCAGGCCGGCTACGATCAAGGCCAAGAGCGGCATCGTGGTGCGTGGCATCGCGGATCTGTCCGTGCGCTTCTCCAAATGCTGCTCCCCGGTGCCGGGGGATGAGATTGTGGGCTTCGTCACCAGGGGGCGGGGCATCTCCATCCACCGCACGGACTGTGTGAACATGATGAACCTGCCGGAGATGGAGCGGGCACGGATCATCGATGCGGAGTGGCAGGCCCCGGAGGACGCCACGGAGAAATATGTGGCGGAGATCGATATCTACGCCAACAACCGCAACGGGCTCCTGGCGGACATCACCAAGGCCCTGACGGAGAAGAACATCAGCATACTCTCCCTGAATACCAGGATCAGCAGGCAGGGGCTGGCGACCATGCAGGTGTCCTTTGAGGTGGAGAGCAAGGAAGAGCTGAACCGGGTCATCGACAAGATTCGGGGGATCGAGAGCGTGGTGGACATCGAGCGGGCCACCGGTTAAGCGTGAGAAGAACCAGTGTATTAATTGTCTGAGATACCAGAAATATTCGGAAGGGGAAACGTGATGGCTGAGATTAAGATAGGGCGCATGGTGCTGGGGGTATGCCAGACCAATTGCTATTTTCTGTATCGTGAGGGGGAGCATGACGCAATCGTGGTGGATCCGGCGGACAAGGGGGCGAACATTTATGCTGCTTTGCAGAAGAACGGATTCCGGGTGGCGGGGATATTGCTGACCCATGGGCATTTCGACCATATCTGGGGGCTGGACGCCCTGCGGGACGCGTCCAACGCGGCTGCCGAGGCGGAGGGAAGAGAGCCTGTGAAGGCATACGCCTGCGAGGCGGAGCGGGAGCTCCTGAAGAGCCCGCGGATGAACGTGTCGGAGCAGGCGGGCAGGGCCTGTGCCACCTATGCGGACGTGTACGTGAAGGACGGGGAGGAGATCTCCCTGGCGGGCATGACCTGCAAGGCGATTGCCACCCCCGGGCATACGGCGGGAGGCTGCTGCTATTATTTCGCGGAGGCGAGCATCCTGGTCAGCGGGGATACCCTCTTTGCCGAATCCGTGGGACGGACGGACTTCCCCACGGGCAGCATGGGCACGCTGGTGCGTTCGATTAAGGAAAAGCTGTTCGTGCTGCCGGAGGACACACGGGTCTATTCCGGCCATGGGGAGAGCACTACTATCGGTTATGAGAAGAAAAACAATCCGTTCTGCGTATAAGGCATAAGCGAGCAGGAGCGGATTTCGGGGCGGAGTGTCCTGCGGGCAGGGCGGTGGCTGTGTTTTTTGGCCGGGGGATGTTTTGTAGGTTATGTCCTGGGCCGGGAAGCAGCCACTGCTTTTTGTGTATTTGGGGGCAGGGAATGTCTTCCCAAAAGTGGAAATAAACGCATGAACCTGTGACATATGAGGTAGAACTATGTTTCTTATTGAAAACCAAACGATAGGCTTGGAGCCGTATACCCATCAGGATGATTATGATATGTATTTGTGCTGGAAGGATGTCGATACGCAAAAAGGATATAACGGCATATTTGACCAGACATTAGATGAATTTCGGAAGACGGATATCAGTCGGTTTAAATTTTGGGTGACCGCTATCGATAAAAACACGGGTGAACGTGTCGGCACGCTCAGGCTTGGATTAGATGAAACATGCCCTGACCTGGCGATTTGGATTTACCCGAACCATAGAAATCAAATACCCCGCTGCAAGCAACGGGGTATCAATCTTGCAACGCTGCAGAGCAGCGGGGTATTTGACCCTCGCGGCATTCGCCAACTGGCCGTGCAAGCACGGCCGCTTGGCTCATTGCTCGCGGGAATAAAGGATACGGAACAAAGGCGTTTCAACTGGCTTTAGATTATATATTTGACAAATATCCGTATAAAGAAATATCGGCAGGATGTTACTGTGATAACGAACACAGCTTAAGGATGCTGGACAAAATTGGATTTGTGCGCTATCCGAATGGCGATGAACATGAGACAAATTGCTTTACCGGAGAAGAGACTACGCAGCTTGGATTCAGGATTACGAATTCTAAAGCATTGGGCAGATAGATTCGATAGAACGGGAATTCCGGAGGAGACAGAAGATGCTGGTTGTGGAGCTGAACAGGGCGAATTTTGAATATGATGTGAATTCCATCGTGAGGGCCTTCTACCCTGAGGAGCAGGTGTACGTGTTGACCCCGGAGTGCAGGGAGGAGAAACGGGAGCAGCTGGGCGGGAACGTGCGGATCCGGGTAGAGCTTGGGGAGGGCGGGGCGCTGCTGTCCGTGGACGGAAGGGAATATGGCTGGGAATGGCGCGGAGATGGCCAGGAAAGCCCGGAGCCTGCCGGAGACGCGGCGGGGGACGAGGAGACGGATGGGAAAACAGACGAAAAAACGTATAAATATGGCTTCAAATGCTTCCTCTACCGCTCCCTGTGCCAGGAGACCGGGAAAGAGCTTCCCTGGGGGAACCTGACGGGGATCCGGCCTACAAAGATAGCCTATCAACTGCTGGAGCAGGGGGCCTGCGAACAGGAGATCATAGACCATTACATGCGAAGATACTATGTCAGCCGGAACAAGGCAAAGCTCTCCGTGGACATCGCCAGGAGGGAGCGGGAGCTGCTTGGCGGCCTGTGCGTGCAGGACGATTACAGCCTTTATATCGGCATCCCATTCTGTCCCAGCACCTGCCTCTACTGTTCCTTCACCTCCTTCCCCATAGCGGCATACCGTGAAAAAGTAGACGGCTATATAGACTGCCTGATAAAGGAAATGGAATTCGTGGCACAGCGCTACCGGGACAGGCGGCTGGACTGCGTCTACATCGGCGGCGGCACGCCCACTACCCTGGAGGCGGAGCAGCTTGAGAGGCTGCTTGCGAAGCTGAAGGCCCTGTTCGATTTCTCCACCGTCAGGGAGTTCACCGTGGAGGCGGGCAGGGCGGACAGCATTACGGAGGACAAGCTCCGCGTGCTGCATAGCTTCGGGGTAGACAGGATATCCGTGAACCCCCAGACCATGAAGCAGGAGACCCTGGACATCATCGGCAGGAAAGCCTCCGTGGCCCAGGTGGAGGAGGCCTACGCGCTGGCCCGCAAGCTGGGCTTCGACAATATCAACATGGATCTGATACTGGGTCTGCCGGGAGAGCTGGAGGAGGACGTGCAGCGCACCATAGACCGGGTGGTGGAGCTGGCGCCGGACAGCCTCACGGTGCATTCCCTGGCCATCAAGCGGGCCTCCAGGCTGAACCGCTGGATCCAGGAGAACGGGATGCCCATCCTCCACAACACGGACGAGACCATGGAGATAGCGGCAAAGGGGGCGGAGCGCCTGGGCCTGGTGCCCTATTACCTCTACCGCCAGAAGAACATGTCCGGGAATTTCGAGAATGTGGGTTACGCCAGGGAGGGGAAGCTGGGCCTGTACAACATTCTGATCATGGAAGAGAAACAGACCATAGTCGCCTGCGGAGCCGGGAGCGTATCGAAAAGGGTATACCCTGATGGACGCATTGAACGGTGTGAGAACGTGAAGGATGTTTCCCAATATATCGAGAGAATCGGGGAAATGATAGAAAGAAAACGTGTGTTATTAGAAGATTAACAATTCAAAATTTAAGTAAAAAATGTTGAGTATGATGCGGATTTGGGGTACAACAAAGATACCAAAAGTCCAACAAATGTCCAACAAATTTTTTTGCGTTGGTACATCATAATACGCTATAATGCATTTTTCATCTCGAAGTCCAACAAAATCAGTGTAAATCCACAGATTCCTGAGGAGCGTTTCGGAAATAATCGAAACGCTCTTTTTTTCGCCTTTCAAGCAGGATTTAGCCTTTTATGAAGAAATTGTAAGGTCAGGCTAGTCCAACAAATTAAAATGCACATTTGGTAATAGTCATTTTATTAAATGAAAAGGAGGTTCACGAGATGAACAACACAGCGTTAAGAGCAGAGGCGCAGAGCGCCAACAACACACACATGGTTTTTGCAAACGAGGAACATGAGAAG
>NZ_CAJUCP010000007.1 GCF_910585425.1 uncultured Acetatifactor sp.
TATCAACCACCCTTCTTGGAATTCCTTACATTTGAATTATACAGGAAGCTCCTTTGACAGTTCAACATTTATAGGTGTCTCTAAAGCTCCCTCAACATTGTTGCCATCTCGCTTAACATTGTTATACTCCAAAAATATCCAGTAATCTTCTAATATTTTCCTTGCCTCTTCCTCTGATGTAATTCCAATGTCCTCAATTGCTAAAACTTTAGCAGGATTAGACAAATACTCACTAACAACTTGCCGCATATATTTCAACGAGTATACAACCGAGTTGATAATAGCTTTTCCATAAGGTGCGTATCCTAATATCTGTCTCTGTATATCCTGCTCATCAACATAGGAATAAAAATTTTTATTCGGATATGGAGAAGCACATGGAAATCTTAGCGGATCTTTTCCATAAAGTTGTGTTATCTGAGTTTCATAGGAAGATATGGTTGCCGTAGCCCCAATTACCTTTACTTTACGTCTTGAAGACGATACATTTTTTATATAATAATTAATAAATCCCTCATAGTGAGAAGCATAAGTTCCTAAGGATTCCCTGATTAAGTGCAGCTCGTCTTGAATCAACAAAGTCGGTGCCGGATCATACATCCTAATCTCCTCAAAATCCTGTACCTCCACATTACAAAAATTTTTATCTACCTGACATCTCCTTGAAGATGTATAACCATGTTTGGGACAACGCAGAGGCGCCCCAGATAGTATATTCCTAAAATTAGCGTTGTTTCCTAAAATTGCCATTTTATCTACTGTACTAATAATTGCAGTAGGAAGATATCTATAAATCTCACTGTCAACCATAAAAATAGGAAGTATTTCTCCAGATTTACATTCACGGTTATCGCAGTAATGTTCCAATCTATAAGTATCTTCATCAAACCTTAAATGAACAGTCTGTTTACCGCAGAAAGGACAAATATCAATAATCCTCTTCTCGTCCATTTCCCTCTGTGTCATATTACGGTACTCGAATACCAATTTAGAAGAAATCTTATTTGGCGTATTATTATCTCCAACAAAATAACCTAAAGAAAATTCTTCTGTATCTGCGATTGAAGAATCTTCTCTTCTAAGCAGTTCTGCCTGCGCCAAGGTATTTGCCAACCTTTGTACTTGCTGTACGGACAATAGCCTTAAAGGATATCGTAATATCGATGTTACCCCCTGTGTTTTTCCTCTATACCGATCAAAAAACACATTGAATACCAGAACTCCTAAAAAGGCTTCTGTCTTTCCGCCACCTGTAGGAAAATATAATAATGACACACTTCCCAGAGTCGTCTTATTTTTTTCTTCCTGTGTCATTAAATTTTCATCACAGGCAACAATATCAGGAATGAGCGATACAATAAATACAATTTGAAACAAACGCCATGTATCATATTTTTTAGATGTTGCTAAAAACGATTGGTTCATTTTCATAAAGCTCTTCAATACCATAGGATAATTTACAATAACATCAATCCCAAATTGAAAACGCTTTATTTCTCGTTCAAATTCCGCAATTTCACCTTTCATCCTCTCTTTCCCAATGCCAGAAAGCGATGATTCCTGGATTTCAAAATACCGCTTCCAATTCTTTGACTCTATATCCATTTGTTTGCGGATTTTCTTTAATGTATCAATTGGTGTCTCTATCAAATCTTGAAACTTAACTGCTAATTTGTCATTTGTCACTAACCGCTTTTGCACATAGGTCGGCAAGTGCTCTGTTCTTATCGTATTTGTTTCACCCTCAAAAACAATTGAACAGTTTGAACCTATTGCCTTTTGCTCTTTAGGATACTTATAATCATCAAGAAAATAATCCAACACAATTGGATTAAATTCTGCCCCTGTCATACAGATATCCATTCCAGAATTAAAGAGCGTCTCTATAGACGGTTTATCCTTATCTTTTCTGTTTGATTGGTGTGACTGATTATTTGAATGTACTCTAGAGTCATTAACCAGCAAAGCAGACACAAGATATCTATTTTTTATTTTTCTAACAGCAGCATAAATATATATACTCCAATTTTGACGAATAAATCCATCTTGCTTGGCATTCTTTCTGATAAAATCTTTTAATGTCTGATTTGTCCGCAAATCTTTCATTGATATGCTCTCATAAACCATATAAGCATACCTATCTTCATCTCTATTAATTTGTTCCTGTAAATCATCTATATAGTCTTTCAACAGCAAATTTTGTTGATGGTTTTCGTCCATATATCCATAGACTCCATCTTCTTCCATCAAATCTTTTGGTTTAAAATGTATATTATAGTTGCTCTGATTAATTTTAACTTTTTTGTAGACAGGAACCAATTTCATTTTTAACTTTTTAAAAGCATTCGGATCTTTATCATAAGCTTCTAATAAATCTTCAAAGGACTCATACCTCGCCGTAAACATTTCATTTGCTTCTTCCAAAATAGCCTTCCGTTGTTGATTCAAAGTAGGATAAGCCCTATAGTAAAAATCTCCTCTTGGAAAAACAGTAATTTCCGCAGCGCAAAAATCTTGCTCACTTATATAAAAATCCGCCCCTACCGACTCAATGAAAACATCAGAACTATACACATTATCTTTGCTTTCTTGATTAGATAAGAGTTTACCAACGAAAAAGATGTTTTCTGGATTATCTCCGACTACAGTATCAGAAATATCTCCTGTTATTTTCCCTTTAAAATCTTCAAGTATCTTACTTGCTAACTTTTCCCTTGCTGTTGATAATATATCAGGCATATTTTTTCTCCCATCTGTTAGTCTAACCCCAAGAACTTTTCCACAGTCCTGTATTTGATACCAATGGACTGAAACACCTTGTCAAGGGCACCCCTTTTATCAATTGCAGATAACATTGCACAATTTGTAATAATCTTAATTGACTGTGAAAGTTCATCTACATTTTGAGCCATGTAATTCATTTCTGCACATTTGTCCTCAGCTTCTTTTAACATTTTTGAAAACACATGTGCCAAGGTTTCATAAGAAGTCACTTCCTTTGGAAAAATATAGTCCGCATACAAAACCAGCAGATAGTCCCTAAAGTTTTGAATATGGTCTTCATAAGATAAATCAATAATTTTATCAATTAAGTCTGCCCATTCATACCAATGAGATTTATCCAACTCCGCAATTCCATGTATAAGTTTTCTTAAATGGTCTTCGTCCATATTACCACTTTTCTCAAGTTCAGAACATATTTTGTTTTTAAACTGATCCAAATAGTTTTTATTCAAAATATCTTCTTCCGCTAAATCAATAACTTGACTTGTAACCCTACCTTCAAATTCAAAATATTCCCCTACAACTACTTTAGAGCTGTGTATATTTCCCTGACCAATAATTCCCTCAAGTGCCACAAATATATTTTGTGTTTCAATCTCTTCATTCACTTCTGCAATTGTCTGTACTACAACATTTCCAAAACAATTTAATACATTGCAATATATGGATTCTGCCTGAAGATTTCCACTCACCACAATCTTTTCGGAAGAAATATCTTTTCCACAGATTAATGATTTTTCTACAGTCAAAACTTTTGCCGTAATCTTACCCGTTACTATCAGTTTCCCCTTTACTTCAATTTCATCTGCTACTAAGTCTCCCAATACTACAAGATCATAACTGCCATATATCTTGGGTGCCTTTATGTCACCAGCAACAACATAGGATTCATTAAAATAAATCGCCTGCTCATAAGAAGCCGATTCCGTAATATTTTTTCCTGAAATCGTTATCTTAGATGTATCAAATTGTACAATCTCTGGCATAATTCCCTCCTATTCTTCCAGAGAATCCTGAAGCATTTTTATGTATATTGACTGGTTTGAGTTCTCTGTTTGAATAATGTGCAAGACCTCTTTTGCTCTTGTACAAGCTACATAAAGTCTTCTTATATTATCCTGTACTCCTGTAATTGCTTTATTCAACTCCTCTTCATTCTCCTTTAGCCAATTCCAATTTGGATTCTTTGTCTTATCATGTTCTCCTAATGTTACTAATCCACATAATACTACTGCACGATAATCAAGTCCCAAAACCGAATCTAACTTTATCAGTTTTACTCCACCTTCTGCACCATAATTAGATGACCATTCATTATCTGATGTTTTAAACAATTTACAAAATGGAATTTCATTATATTGCAGCAAATTAATTAAGGAAGTTTCAATATCATACTTTTTATCTCTCCACCCTAAAAACTTTATTGGGTATTTTCCATTATTCATCACAACAGAGATTTCATCATATGGGATTTCCAATTCATCATGAATATAATTAATGGATTTTATAACTTCCATAGCCTCTCCTTTGTTACTTCTATCCATTAGCAACTTTATTTTCACTCCCACACCATGATAAATAGCCTTTCCACGTAAAAACATATCTGGGTCAAGCTCAGTATTTCTTTCAATCATAGCAAGATATGCCTTTGCATATGAAACATAACGATTAATGTATTCATTGATTTCTATACAATTCCTATAATTTTTTTCAATCCGTATACTTTTATTCCCCCCACGATAACTTGGATATCCTTCCCCCGCCTGCCAGGGGGCTCTTCCATGCTTTTGATCGTTCTTAATCTTCTGTGTTTTATCTCCGCAAATAACAAACAAATGGTCATTTGAGTCCTTATTTTCTAACAAATTAAAACAAAACTTATACCATTCTGTTGTAAACTCTTGAACCTCATCTATAAATATTCCATAATAACGCTGTCTGATTTTTCCATTATTGAAATGGTATTGCGCTTTCGTTACCCACTGGTCAAACTTTCCATAAAAAACACTAATTCCATTTTTTTCAAGAAGTTGTTTGCAAAGATTATGAAATGTTAAGCAAGTCACATTCTTCGCTCTCAACCCTGCCCTATCTATGAACCACATATACAAAGAAGACAATTTACTGCTATAACAAGTTATGAGAAATTGTTTTTCGGGATTCATAACCGCAGCTTTAAAACACTTTGCAATAAGCAACACACTTTTACCAGAACCTGCACATGCAAGAATCAATTGTTCTCCCTTCATAATTTTATTCACAATATTAATCTGTTCTTTATCAAGCCGAAATGCTTTGACAGCAGTGTCTTTTTCTGTTAGAACAAGCAATTCGTTGTCTACACCAGCTTTGGTTTGTTCATCAAAAGTTGGCGCAATCCTAAGAGTGGTATACTCTGGTGCAATTCGTTGAAGAATCGAATTTGAATTATGCTCATTAATTTCTAACGTTTTATCTGATATGGCTGCAATAGAATCCTTAAAATATCTTTCTTTTACCCTGGAAAAATCATTTCGGAGATTAATAAGTTCATCCTTAAACATACAATGTCTCTGTATAAATATTTGCATTTCTTCGTCCCTGCACACATTATTTATACTTCCAGAATCCAACTTCGGAAATATATACACTAATGAAACCGGAAACTTTACCCTTCCCAGAGAGTCAACAATCGCTTTATTCATAATCAATTTATTTGAAATTATCTTAACTGTCTGCTTATGCATAGAATTGATATACGCATTCATAATTATTGGGAAAGATGAAGTTTCTTCGAAGTTCTCCATAAGTTTAAATAGCATAACCCCTTCAGTACAAATCAGAGAATGCATATAATCTCCTGGCAACATTGTTGGATTTATTTTTATCAATAGCAATCCATATTCATTATGAGAAAGAACATGTCTTATAAACAATTTTTCAGTCTTTGACAGGTTTATATTCTGATATTCTGAAGGCAAAGCTTCCATAATTATAATCAACCTACTTTCTGTTTAGTGCCTTAATAATTTCATCTATAATCTCATCAACAAGAGGTTTGGATAGTTTTTCAGACAAAATATCGCTTATAACTGTTAAAATTCTCTTGCTCTTCTTATCTATCCCCGAATTAATCTGGTTTATTTTATAATTCTTACTATCCGATACTGTCTCTTTCGCATTTGTAAGACGCCTTTGAAGTTCTTCCTTTTTTACTTTTAAATCATCTCTAACCTTTGCTTTTTTCAATTTATCTTCTGCTTGCTTTAATGTATCTAACACTCTGTTTTTATCAATAGAGGAATTAAATCCTTCTTCAACAGTTAATGTTGCGTCATTAATCTGTTGCTGAACCTCGCTAATAACTTTAGCAGAGATATCATTTCTCAGCTGTGATTCCTCACGAATTATTTTCGTAATTTCATTGCCAATACCAGATTGTAATGCTAGAATCAATTGATAATATGCCTCGTTCTGTTCAAAATCATCTCTTCTGGCATTGGGAATCAATTTATCCGTTATAATAAATAATTCACCCTGTACCCAACCATTAAATCGTGCTTCCCTAAAAATATTGTTAAGTGTTTTATTATCGCCAACCAAAATATTTCCTTTACGTACTCGTATTCCGGAAAGCTCAGGTTCTACTAACGTTCCCAACCAGCTACAAACTCCGTACCACCCCAATGCATATAGCTCATTCGCTACCTCAATTTTAAAATATTTCAATGATGATATTTCATCACTCTTTTTTTTATTTCTGTCCGCATGAAATCTATGACTGTTTGGCTTATAAATCGGCTCTAAATCATCTACACTCCTACCCACAAAAATCGGAAATTCTTCAATTGTATATCCATTATCATTTAAAAAATTATGTAAATCTGTAGAAAATACAAACTGTCTTGTTTTGTATGGTAGTGGGGCAACCTGTGAAATATAACTTCTTATAACCTCAATATTCAATAAATCCGAAAAACCTGTTACATCCTTTAACTCTACCAAAAAATAATGTTTCTCTGGTTTTTCATACTCCTGTCTGATAACTGTCACATCACCTAACACCATTGCTAAATCCATATTCTCATTAGCTCCTGGTACTAATAAGTGTCTCAATTTTTTACAATCAAATTCTACAATTGTCTTTTTATCTTCATTTTCAGCTGATGTCGAAAAAATGAGCAAATCACAATAACTCATCCCCCCAAGTCTGCCTATTCCTCTAAAACCACGATTATTTGAATGGCGCTTTTGTGAGCTTCCAATATTCATAAGTGTGGAGACAGCTTTACCGCAAGGTATTCCCGTTCCATTGTCCCGTATAGATATTACAGAATTCTCATCATCAACAATAATATCTATTCTCATACTTTGAGGTTCAATCATATTTTGCGCTATTGCATTCTCAAGGGAATCAACACTATTTTGAATATATTCCCTATATATAATTTTAGGATCAGAATACATTCCCGTAGTAAGCGACTCCAATGTATATTTTCCAACTTGGATAACATTATCTGGCATAAATAAAAATTCCCCCTTTATCTGCTAGAATCATCAATTTATATGCTTTTTTCAATTCAAGCTTTATCCCTATACCTCCTCCGATAATACTCCATACTCCGATAGGTAATAATATCCACCATTTGCTCTCCCATAACCTGGCTCCTCATCACAATTTTCAAATCCTCCCTGATTCCAATGGCATACCCCGGCACATCAACAAAAAAACCTTTCCCTGAAGCCTTCAAATACCGTATTGGCATAGTTTTTGCCTTAGACAAATGTTGCTTATCAGTAATTTGCTGAAACTCCTTATAAGTTATATCTTCCTGCAAATCCCTCCAGTTCGTCCCCTCAGAAAAGAATTTCTTCCATGCCTGCAGAACTTCCTCGTCCGTCACAGCCATGCGGATATCCCCATCATTATAAAAGCTGTATAGAACAGGCATCTTATACACCTTCTGCATATCCGTGGTCTCCAATAAATTGAGGAATTCACGCCCCAGTCCATCATACACCACCTTTTCATCCATAGACAACTCACCCAGTTCATGAAGAAAGTCCATATATCTGCGGAATGGATTATCCTTGGCATTTCTCACGCACATCTGATAAATGTCATCCTCCATGTGTGTGAATAATTCCATTCGTGTAGGCACCTTTCCATCCAACAATTCCTTTACCCGGAAATATTCCCTTCTGATAATCTCCCGAATGGTCAGCCTTTTCTTTTCCATCTCCCTGAACAAATCAATCAGGCGCATCTCGAAATCTACGATGCAATCATCCGGATATTCTATCTCGTCTGTCCGTTTATCTCCATTCTCCGCATAAACCACTTCCCCGCCAAGGAAGAACGGAATCCTGCCTGCCTTTTCATAATTTCCGATAAAGTCAAGCACATTAAGATATTCTTTCCCCTTACTTTTACGCAGGCCACGACCTAATTGTTGCAGAAACACCACCGGGGACTCTGTGGGGCGCAAAAATAATACCATGTCAACCTCTGGAAGATCCACGCCTTCATTAAACATATCTATAGAAAAGATTACCTTGATTTCCCCTTTTTTCAGCTTTTCCAAAGCAATGTCCCTGTCCTCTGAAAATGCTCCGTCAGCATTGCTGTATACCGCAACAGAAGGGATTCCCCGTCGGCAAAATTCCTGTGCCATGTCCTCCGCATGCTTTTTAGAACAGCAGAACCCAAAAGCTCTCTGTGAACGATATTTCATATAATGTTTATATATCAAATCATATCTTCTGACATTTCCAATATAAGCGATATTCAGGTCTTTTTCTTCATAATGCCCCCGAACCGGGCGTAAAACGGAATAATCCGTCTCATCATATATCCCATAATAATGAAAAGGAACCAGCATACCTTTGTTGATGGCATCCTTTAAGGAAATTTCATAGGGCACATTGTAATCGCAGATTTCATAAATATTCCTGTTATCCATCCTCTCCGGCGTAGCCGTCAGGCCTAGCAGAAATTTAGGACAAAAATAATTGATAATCTGTCGGTATTGCTCATTTACGGCATGATGAAACTCATCAATTACTATATAGTCAAAATAATCCCGCGAAAAATACTCCTCCCGCAGATACTCCTCTTTTCCCAGGGTAGCCACAGACGCAAATATGACACTCTTGTCAGTCTGCTTGTATTTCCCATAGAAAAATCCATAGTCCTCCGAATCCCTGACATTCCGAAAAGATACCGCAGCCTGCTTCAAAATTTCTTCCCGATGTGCCACAAACAGGACATGCTCATACTTTGCAGAGTCAAATGCCGCAAGATAGGTCTTTCCTATTCCTGTCGCCGCCTGCACCAGAGCCTTGACAGCCCCTTCCGCCCTGCTGTCCTCCAGCGCATACAATGCCTCTATCTGCGCCCCTCTGGGCTGAAACAGCGGCTCCATCTTCGCGTCCGGATAGTCCTCAAGGTTGTCATACTTTTCCAAATCCTTTGCTACAGCTGGTTTATGCCAGCTTTTAGAATAGCGCTTCAATTCTGCATCGTCTATGATAATTGAATGGTTCTCAAATAAATCCACAAAAGTCGAATAGAACAGATCAAAATTCCCCTTGTCTTTCTGACTGCTGAATCTGTAATTCCACTCTATGCCGGAAGTCAGTGCACTTTTAGACACATTTGAAGACCCTATGTAGATTTCACTTCCGCTTTCATTATGAAAAATATATGCCTTTGGATGAAAAGAACGTCCTTTCTGATTATAAAAACGTAAATCGATTTGATTCCCCAGCTCTTTCTTTATCAGATACAATGCCGAGGGCTGCGTAATTCCGAGATAATTCCCGGTCAACAGACGAATAACAGTCCCCCTGTCCAGCGCAGCTTTCAAATCATCCAGAACCATACGCACTCCTGACTCCATCAGAAATGATACAATGATATCTATCTTTTTTGCCTGTCGAATGCTCCTTTTCAGCTGAAAATACAAAAAACGGCTCTGATTCCTGTCACCAGTCATGACATCTGTTGTCTCTATCTGGATTAATTCATCTGCTAAATTTTGCGCAATATAATATTCAGCCATTTCTCATCGCCTCTCCCTGGCCTTACGTCTGAAGTAACCCATTGTTCTTCCAGTTCCAGACCCTTTATATTTTTCAGGAAATCAGAAAACCTGTCTTCTGTCATATCCGTAAAATATCTTCCATTCCTCTCCCCCTCATAGTTCCCGTACTTAAAAGAAGTATAGAGGACTCCGTCTTTCTTCAACGCCGCTGTTATCCGCTGAAAGACATCATTCAGCTCCGGAAGAGGCAGATGCAGGATAGAAGAGCAGGCCCAGATTCCATCATAGACCTTCTTTTCCTCTAATTCCTGGAACATCATATGTTTCACCGAAATCCCGATATATTCGCCCGCCAGTTTACATAATTCAACAGACCCGTCTGTCGCAGTGACCTGAAATCCCTGACTCAGAAAATATTTCGTATCCCGGCCAGATCCGCATCCAAAATCAAGGATATGGGAACCTTTCTCTAATTTTGATACAAAGCGCATCTGTGTCGCCGTAAAATCAACCGCGGCTGTATTGTTTATAAATTCTCTCGCATTCCTGTCATAATATTGAAGCGTATCCTGAATACTCTTCTGATTTGCACCATCCATAACATTATACCTTTTTCCACTTATCTTCTATATTCTTACACAACTGTTGCACTCGAAACTTTAATCCTCCCCACCTCGCAACCTTTCATACCACTCAATAAAACATTCCATACTACCACTTTCCTGAAACAACTCCTTCGTCACATAAACCTCTACATCCCCAAAAACAAAACTGTCCACCCAATACCTCATACGCCCATTGGCATCCCGGAGCTGTGTCTCCCCATCCGCCTGCTTTCTCTTCATAAACGGCCAGTTTGTATGAAATGTCTTCTTGCTCCAGGCCTTATCGCAGAGTTTTTCAATCTGAGATTCGGTGAACATATATCCGCTGCTGCTCAATTGCTGCATAGCTGTGCGAATAAATTTCCCTACTTTCAGACTCCTATCCGGCAATTCCGGGATAACGATATCCTGATTACTACCAACGGCTGAATCCACAATCCCCCTGTCCGCCGAACCGTCAAAATCCGGAATCCCGCCATCCGCCTGCGGAAATACCAGTTCGACCAGGTTGTCCAGCCACATGAAATCATGAGGCTTCAGCAATTCCATAATCTGCCCCTGAATCATCTGTGTCGGATTACAATCATAAATCTTTAACAAATCAAACGAAGCCCTGGTACTGATAATCCGGATATTCTGCGAATAATTCGAACCCCTTATCAGACTGGGAAATGTCCCTCTGTCTGCCCGTCCCAATACAATCAGGATAGAGCTGTTTCTCCTCTCGATTGCCCTGGTTTCAATCAACTCCTCCCGATATCCCACAATCGCTTCCAAATCCAGCGTATATGCATCCGAAGTCTTCGACTCCATAATAATGCATGATTCATCCGGACATCTCCATAATCCGTCAAACCCGTTTTCGTTATTCCGTTTGCCCCGGTACAGGCCATTCGTCACCCTGTAACCAAGCCTGCTGCCCATCTCGTTCACAATATCCTGAAGAACATATCCTCTTTCATCGAATTTGTCATCCTTGTTAGATGACAGCGCGTCCTCTATGTATTTCGACATAGTCGGTAAATCGATTTTAGCAAGAAATTGCCTTAACTCCTGTGAAGTCGTCTCTTGATAAAGATTCCCATTTCCTGCTAAAACAAGGATCTGCTTCAGTTTCATATTTGAGACATAGATTGGGTCAGTATCCCACAGATTGCTAATCAAGCCTGTCATCTCCTCGGTAAAACATTTTGATTTATAGGATTGTAGTATAGTAACAGATTAACACAAAACATATGCTTTGTCTAACGGTTTAGCAGTCAATTATCGAGTCTCTGGCTGGAAATAAAGGAACTTTATAAAAAGAGCCAGAGTATTATACCTCCGACTTCTACTCCTTTTGATTTTGGAAATTTATTAAAGCAATTCTTATAGAATAATTCCTCATCAAACTTCACAGTCGTCCGGTTATCTGGAAATTCAAACTGCATACCGCTTTCTTCAATTACCATAAATAACCCTCTGCTCCCTGTCATACATAGCATCGAATTCCTGCATGATAGCATTATTCTTCAAATCTGATGCCGTCCCCTCCATCTCCCATTTCAATTCCCATGATTCATCCCGATACAAAGCCAAAAAACGGATATTCAAATTGTCCAAACACAATTCCGGATAGACCTTCAGCAAATTGAATTTCTACTGGACAAAATAATCATGTGTAGTCACGAAAATTTGGACACCCATCTTCGCCAGGGCAACCATAGCCTGGACAATGGGCCAACCGGAAAGACGCAATCTGCTACAATATATTATCAGCCATAATAACAGCCTTTAACCGTTCTTCCCTGTGAGCATATATAAAGCACCTGGAATTAATTCCCCCATTTACATCAATGAGAACATCCACATCATTTCGGTCTGCTATCTCACATATATCCATAAAAGGAACAGAAATGATTTGTACATAGCTTTGACTTTTCAATCTATATTGCTTTTCGTCTATGTACTGCGTACAATCGTCTATATTTGAAAAAGCAATCAGGTATCCCCATTCACAAGGCAGCTCTTCAACTAATTTTATCCCTTTCATTTTCTTAGACGGGATAAAAGTAATGAGATCTCTTTTGTAAAAAATATCCTTTATGACTTCCCAGTCAGATTCCTTCCTGTGGCTCTTTCCAAGTTTGATTTTTAACAGAGAAACCTCTTCCTTTGTGGCTATGTTCAACTCTGGCTTGTCAGCAATAAACTTCTCAAATTCTTTTGTCATAATACTCTCCAGTTCTCGCACCAGTGGTGCAAGTTTTAATTCTTATACACTTCTCTTTTGCGGCATAGTCCTCCTGTGTCAGCTTCTGTCTGCACTCCTCGTACACCCCATCCAGTTCGGCAAAGATGCAGCAATGCCACAAATTTTATTTCTTTTTCCTGGCATCCTGCATCCCGTATCCCCGCATTACCTGGCGAAAAGCGCTCCGGCGGTTGTATGCTTCCATGTACTTCGCCATGGTAGCCTGTTTTCCGTTTGGCTCTCCTCCGGCTTCCCTGGCTTCTCCCAGCGCGGCGATATAGGCGGCGCATTCTCCGTAATAATTCCTGTGGTTTCCTTCCATGATGCCTTGCACACGCTTTGTCACAAGGCCCTCTGCCCATCCCAAAAGCGCTTCCCTCTGCTCCCGGGAAAGCGGAACCGTCCGCTTCCAGTGGTTCCAGCATGTGAGGAACCAGCCCTCATTGCTCTCTTCGATGAGCCTTAAAGTTCCCTTTTCATATTCCGATTTATCGAAGCCTACAGCTGCCACTATCCTACGGAGCATTTCCCCGGCGCCTGGCTTCATAGTCTTCAGCTCCCCACCCTGCCGTGCGGCGTCTTGCGGCAGGCTCCCGTCCTCTGTCAGCAGCAACAGGAACGCCGCCAGGCCGCATTTCATAAAGGACGCGCTCCATCCCAGAGAATTCGTGGCATTCATGGCCCTTTCCCTGACATAGTCAAATTCGCCTCCCAGAAAAGCCAGCAAATACGCCTGCGTTGGATTCAACTGATTTTCCCTTCCGCCCCCGGCTGTGGGAAGGAAATAACTATCCTTTCTCAACTGGGAACATGTTTCCCGGTAAATCTGCGCCGCCGCTTCCCGGACATTTGAGAAATCCCTGCACTCCATCAGGAGCCTTAGATAGTTTACCACCCTTGTATCCGAGCGGAACGCTTCCAGCCAGCAGGTTTCCGCAAGCTCCAGCCGGTCCTGCTCCAGGGCGGTCCTGCTGGTCAAAAGGGCGACACGGCTGCGAACCAGATATTTCTTCTCGATTGCCTCCAACGCTTCTGTGCCCACTGCCAGCAGCGAATCCGCATCTGTTTTTCCCTGGTTGGCTGTCAGATACTGCTCATATAGCTCCGGATGCTCCCCACAGTATTTCCTTGCGTTTGCCAGCAGCTGTTCCCCGTCGTCTGCCAGCTCCAGCGCTTCCTGCAGCAGCTTTCCGGCGCTGCTCCCGGTCATCCTGCCGAGATGTTCTATCCACAGCGGCAGAAAAGCATCTATCTCCGGGAGTTCCCTGCCGCCCTGCAGAATCATTTCCAGGGTGATGTCCCTTCTGCCGGAATTCATCAGTGTGATATATAATTCATCGGCCCTTTCCGACAGCGCGCTGGCACAGTAGGCCGCACGCGCCGCGTCTATCACAAGGGTTCTGTAGTCCACATTCCCCAGGTGGTAGCTTTTCAGGTCATTGATATTGATCGGCTCGTCCGTGTACTCCTGATACTCCCCGCCTACCATGATGTCCAGCCCTATCAGGATGCCGGTGAGTTCACAGGCGGCCTGATACTCTTCGCAGTCCACACATTGGTGCACGAACCTGCAGGCCTCCTCTATGATGTCCAGTATGCCCTCCGGGTCGCTGTATAGGAACTCTTCTTCAGCGCTGCTGTACCAGTCATCATATTCCTGATTGAGGGAGCCTTCCAGGCACAGTTCTCCGCTTTCCATGCGCTCCAGCCGGGTTCTCAGGAAGCTGCGCTTTTGTTCGAAGTCTGCTGCCGCTTCCTGGTCTGCTTTTGAAGGTTCCGGACAGATATGGGTCTCTTTGCCGCCTGCAAAGAGAAGCATTTCGGCGAGAAAGTCCTCCCGATGATTTTCCGGAAGCGTCCTGGCTGTTTCATGTATGAATTCTGCCAGCTGCTCTTTTGACATTGCTGCCGCGGCCTGATCTACGGCTTTTAGAAATTGGGTGAAATTCATCATAGGTATTTTTCTTCCTTTCCGGGATGTCCTGGCACCATGTTACCAAATTCAGACGATTAACGCAATACGACAATGACGTAATATAGTATAGCTTTACGATATCATCTCCTGCTCCATCTTTACTCCCCTTCTGAGCATCTCCCGCAAAATCTCACAATATGCCGGTTTTGAAGCCAGCTTCTCTGCCCTTGTGATATCATTTTCCGTCATCTTCTGGAGGTTTTCGACTGTCCCTGCCGAACCTCCCTCGTATAATGCTTCTTCAACAGCCTCCCCAAAATCTCAGTGATGTACCGCTCCTTTTCGCTCATGGAATTCCACGCTTCCTATCTGCATATTATCGTTCCTGACCTTCAGCACGGGGATCACAGTATCGCAGGCGAACCCGATGGAATCCGTCTTGTTGGGCGGCGCGCAGAAAATCACCTGGAAGTCCTGATTCTGGAAGAATTCCAGCATCAGCTTGATGTTGTGGTCGCTCATCTTCTCAAAAGGCTCGTCGATGAAGATAAGCCTGGTGGAATTGACCCTGGCATTGTAGAGCATGGACAGGGCAGCCGACAAGATCAGGGTGTAGGGAATCTGGGTTCCGGCGCCGGAGCTGTACCCCGCCTGTCTGGAAAGCTTCCCGTCCTTCACGTCCGCATTGTTGATCACAATCTCATAGCTCATATAATTCCGGTAATCCGCAAAGTCCTGGATCGTCCCCATATCGTTTTTGTCTATGATGCGGTTGATGATCTCCCGGATCTCCTTTTCCCGCTGCTCTATCTCGTCCTCCTCATAACCGTAGAGGCTGGCGAACACCATCTGTCCGTCGTCCACCTTGTTGACCTTCTTCAGGTATTCCGCGTACCGCAATATTTTGGCATAATCGGATTTGTCATCCAGGAGATTCACATCGAACTGGTATCTGGTGGAGAATTTCAGCTTCCGCAACTCCTTGTTGATCCCCGCGATATCCTCTCTGGCCCCCAGGGCAGTCTGGTACACAGAAAGCACGAACTCATTCTTAAAGATGGATTCATACCGCCTGGTCTGCTCCGCCATTTTCGCATGAATCTCCTGCAGGTCATCCACCCAAATCTTGTTCTTCCGGGCAAGGTATTTGCTTTCCTGCCCCAGGCCTTCCGGCAGCTGATCCTCCTGGTTCTTCTTCATGTTATAGGATTTCTGCCCGCCTAAAATGTTGGCCTCCAGGCTCTGCTTCTCCCCCTCCCGCTTCCTCCTGGATTCCGGCAGCATCACGTCCCCCGTCCGGGAAATCCCTGCCAAAAAGCCATCGTATTCCTCCATGGCCATCCTTGTCTCCGTGCCGTGGAGAATCCTCAGCTCTTCCAGCCGCTCTTCCCTGTCCTTCAGCGCCAGCCGATCCTGGGTCAGCTTCGTCTCATGGCTCTGGTTCTCCAGCTCCAGGCTCCTTTTCCTGTCCTTTGCCTGATCCAGCCCCTTCCTCACCTTTTCAAGCTGCTTTTCCAGCTCCTGCACCTGCAGGAACAGGGTCTGGTATTCCAGATTGTTCTTCTGAGCCTCCGTCAGTTCATACAGCTTCTCCGCCGACCGGTTCAGCTCCCCCGCCGCCTGCTCGTATTTGGCAAAAGCGTCAAAATCATAGGCCTTGAAGCAATCCAGCTGCTCCGTCATCCGTTGGATTGCCTCCTCCACCTTCCGCTGCTCCTGCCCAAGAGCCTGTTCCTGCTGTTCCAGCTCCTGGATCTGTCTTTCCGCATGCTTTCTGTTCAGTTCTATGGCCTCCTGCCCCAGGCAGAAGGTTTTGTTCTTCCTGGTATTGATATAGGTCACCGCCATATTTCTGGCAAGCTTTCCGCTCCTGGACATGGCGTTCTCATACCGGGGCACCTGCTCCTCGGGCACCGCATGGATCCCTCCCAGCCAGTAATCGAAATACTTCTGGGCAATTTCGTTCTTGATCAGGAGCTTATTCACCACGGCGTCCTCATAATGCTTTACCTTCTTCCCAGCCAGCAGCCGGGTGTTCACCAGCTCCACGTATTTGTGGGAAGATCTGTCCAGCACCTGGTCAGCGATATCGAACCACTCCGGCTCCACCAGGATGCTGTATCTGTGGATTCCCAGGAAGGTCTCGATCACGGCCCTCCACTCCTCGTCCTCCACCTTCACCACATACTCACAGGAAAACATGGCCTGGGCAGGGATGTTCCGGTTCTGGAATTCCCGGTTGATCTCCCGGATCAATTCCGCCTGTTCCGGCACATGGGAATAATCCAGCCTGTTCTTCTCGCAGTCCTCCACCACCTTTTTGTAATGGATCAGCTCTTCCTGCACCGTCTTCAGCCTGCCCCGGATCTCCACCCTCTGCTCCGTCAGGCCGTCCCTCTCGGCCGACAGCGCCCTCTTCAGCCTGTCCGAAGCATTCTTTTTCTCCCCGTAGGAAAAATCCGCCAGGGTAAGCCCCGTCAGTATCTCCTCATCCCCGGTCTCCGCCCCCAGGCTCCCCAATGTGCGGAGCATCTCCTTCACCTGTTCCTGAAAGGCGGACAGCTCTCCCCTGGCCTGCTCCAGCCCGTCCAGTTTCGCCTGCAGCCTTCTCCGGTTCTCTTCCTCTTCCTCGATGGCCTTTGAGCAGTCCAGCTCGTTGAGGTTGCTCTTGGCCTTCAAAAGCCCGGTCTCCGCCCGGTCTTTCTCCCTTTCCTTTTCCCCGATGGTCTCCTCCAGGTGCCCGATCTCCCCTTTCTTTCCGGCAATCTGATCCTGGGTCTCCCCGATGGATTTTTTGAGTCTCAAAATATTTTTATAGATCTGCTTTCCGTCGTCCACGATCAGCCTGGTCTTCACGGCTTCGTATCTCTCGAAGTCCCTCAGGATACCCTCCAGGGCTTCCAGCTCCACTTTGATCAGTTCCAGGGTCTGGTTCATCTTCTCTATGTAATTCTTGGCGTCCCGGAGCTTGTCGAAATTGATGTCTTTGGCTTCCAGCACGGATTCCTTGATGAACTGCTGGATCTTGGCCGCGGGATTGTAGGTCATGATGCTGCGGAGTTTTCTCTGGAATTTCCTGATCTCCCCGGAGGACAGCTTCAGGCCTGTCATGTTCATGAATTTCACCATGGCCTCCCTCTGGGACATGACCGGTATCCTGTGGGCGCGCTGGAACCCCTGGTAATCATAGGGTTTCACCACGCCCTCTTCCCGGTACACATACTGCATCTGTTCCATGGAGGTATGTTCCGCCGCATACCAGTAGGAGGACACATTATTGCTGGAATTGGTCTCCAGCACCACTCCCAGCACAAAGAAATCCTCATTCAGCTCGTCATGGTATTCCAGCGAGATATGGCTGTACACATTCGGCATCCGCTCCGCCGGCCTGGAATAGATCCCGGCGCTGGGGTCTATCAGACAGCGGGTGTAGGAGGACAGCGTCCTCCTGCTGCCCCCCACATTTTGGGAACTGGAGGATTTATTGAATTCCACGTCCCCGGTAAAGGCATATTTCATTGCGTCCAGGATCGTGGACTTCCCGCACTCGTTCTCCCCCGTAATCAAAGTAAGATCCCGCCCAATGGGGATCTTCGTATTGATAAAGCCGTACCAGTTCACCAGATATATATTCGTCAGCGCTACCTTTGCCATCCTGCTACCCTCTTGCTGTATTTCTCCGTATTTTCAGGAACTCCTTTATAGCGGTTCCCCTACTTTTCCAAGTGCCGTCCTGCTCCCATGCCGGCTTCTGCTTCTAAGGATTCCGAGAGCCTATTACTTCTCTGCTATTCTCTGTGCTTCTACGTCCGGTTCTGTGCTTCTCCGCACGGTTCTATGCTTCTACGTCCGGTTCTTTCTATGCCCAGTCCCATGCTCCTCCGCCCAGATACTTCCGTCAAATCTTTCAGTCAAAGGCTTCCTGAAAATCCTCCGCATCCCTTTCCGCGTCCTCCGCGTCTTCTCCCTCTTCCCCGGCCTCCGTTTCCGCCGGATCGAATCTGCCCTCCGGAAGATACTCCCGCATCACCTGCTTCAGCTGGGGAATGTCCATGCAGAACTGCAGGGAGGGATAGAGCTTCACCTTGCTGTCCTCTTTTGTGTCGTTTTCATCCCAGGCCAGAAGGCTGAAGCGCTTGAACAGCTTGAACGCCGCCCGGAACTCCGTGGGCGCCGGTTCTATCCCGTACACCTTACACTTATCGATCACGTCCCCCACTGTCACATAGATCTCCTCCGAAAAGCCCACCTTCTCCAGATAGAGCAGCCACAGCGCCAAAAGCATCTGCACCTGCTTTCCGTCGAAGACCACCAGATTGCTGCGCTTGATCCCCACCGTATCCAGATCCGCCTCGTTCTGCACCAGCATGGCCACCTTCAGCTTGTCCTCCACCACCACGTCATACCCTATCTTGCGCAGGAACGCAGAGACGTCATAACAGTTGGACTCCACCGAAAGATACTGGTACAGCCTTTCGTCCCTGTCCTCTATGATAAAAGTGGCGTCCAGCAGCTTCCGGATGCATCTCTTAAACAGAAGCTCTTCCTCGTCCTTCATGTTCTCCAGAAAGTCAAATTCCCCCATATGATACCTCTATCGTCTCCTAATCTTCAGATTGGTCATCCTGGCGATGTCCGTCTCCACATAGCCATCCATCAATTCCACCGTGTAAGGAAATTCCTCGATGCCGGAATACATCACAGCCGCGGCAAAGAGCATGGCTTCCTCCCTGTCCGCCACCCTCTGCTCCCGGAGCTCCAGCTCCTTCCTCCCGGCCATCCTCCCGTCCAGGAAATGCCTGGCGCCGTCTATGGAAAAACGGTTCTTCGTTCCCGACATCACCGCCTGGGTCAGCAGCTCCTTCTCCTCCTGGGAAATGTCACAGAGCGGAAGGCCGATCTCCGCGTGATCCCGCTCCCTGGGCTTCCGCCTCTCATAAGACTTCCTGCCAATGTACTTTTGGGAAGAGATCCTCATGCAGCCTGCCGCCCGCTCCAGCGCCTGCTGCCTCTCCTCCTGCCCCATCCCCTTCAGGGCGCTGAGAAATCCGTCCAGAAGGGACTCCATCTCCACGCCGTTTCCCATCACCAGCATCATCCGGATGTTGGCCAGACGATAATAGGTATTGATCCTGGCGTCGATCAGCTCCATGTTCTCCTCGTACTCCACACTGAGGAAATAGGAGAGCCTCGCCAGGACGGCCTGCACCTTCTCTCTGGCCTGTGCGCCCTCTATCTGGTGCACAGCGGCACATTCCGCAGCCATTTTTTCAAATATCCGCCCCTCTTCTATGACACGGAGCTTGTTCCGGATGAAGGAAAGCTGGCTTGGGATCAGCCCGTTATTTTTCAGGAAGAAATAATCGTTGAAAAATTTGTCCAGCAGCTCGTCCTTCATCAAAAACTTCCCCACGCTGTTGGCATCCTGGAGCTCCATCACCATCCGCATGATATTGGCGATGCTGTCCTTTAAGTCCAGCAGCTCGTTCTTCAATTCCTCCACATGGTCTGACAGGGGGTTCAGGATCGTGGAATAAGGCCGTTCCGCCCGGGCGGAATCCTCCTCAAAGCTCGCCTTCAGGATTTCGTACATGGAAAAAATGTGATTGGAAAGCGTCCCCTGGTTCCCCTTCTCACACATTTTCCGGAAAAACTCCATGATCCTCCGGCAGCTCATAGACACATTGGCCACATTTTCCCCGTTCCGCCCGATTTCCCGGGGGGTGACCCAGCCGCATTCCCGCAGATAGGCCATGATGGCGGAGGCGCTTCTGTCCGGCGCCTGCTGCTCCTGTCCTTCCCCCTGCTCATCCTGGAACACATATTTGCTGTTCCTCAGGTAGATCGCCACGCAGTTCCTGGCGTCGGAATCGTACAGCACAGGGACTTCCCTGGACTTCTCGATCAGGGAAAGGATGCATTCATAATAAATCCTCCGGTTCTGGCTGCTCAGAGGATGGAAGAATTTCTCGTTGTCTACCAGTTCAAAAATATCCATGTGGGTTCTTTTCCTTAGTTAGTTTTTTCTAACTTCTATGCACCTTATGTCTCGGATCCAACCGGATGACCTTATAATACCCAGCCTCAATGACCACATGTATCCTAAATACTTCCGTCACTTCATAATGATACACCTGCATTCCCCTGTAAGTGTCATCCGCATCCGGTTTACGCGCAAATGCCCTGTCCACCTGGGTTACCGTCATCTGCGATATCTTATTCAAAAAGGCCTGAAATTGTCTTACATTTTCCGGGGTCAGCTCCTTAAACGTATACCCGTTCTCCAAAGGGTACTTGAAGCATAATTCAAAAGGCACCTCCCGGTTTTGTTTTTGCGTTAATTTCGCCATATCAATCGCCGCAATGGATAGACTTATAATAGGATGCCATGGTGTGGGGAGAAATCACAACCGTACATCTTTCAGCCGGTTCATATCCCCTTCTTGCCTCCATCCAGGGCATTTCCCGATGTGACAGGGCTTCCAGGGCATTTCCCGTACTGTCGCCATAAGTTTCCCATACATCTTCCAATAACCGTATATCCTCAGGGTCAAAATGAGCCTTATTCCCACTTTTCATACAGATGGTATCGTATCCAAATGCCTTGAACCGCTCCCACAGCGCAGGTGAAACCGGCCCATGTACCCATGCCTGGTAATCCGTATCCTCCAGGCGATACCCCTTCAATGCATATGCCCAGGCCTGGGCATAATAACAGAGTTTCTGAAGCTTTTTATGGGTCATATCGCTTTTGGATAAAAACCAGTTTGCCACATCGAAGATGGAATACTTCCCCGTTTCCTCCACTTCCATATCCTCTGTTTCCTCAGGGTCAATCAAAACATACCTTTCTGTATTCGTTGGAATCGCTGATGTCATGTAGGAATGATATGCATCATATGGCCATGGAGACACGGTGTTAAGTCTGATATCCTGAACCACGCTCATATATTACTTCCTCCTCTCCATTCCTCACCGAAACCTGGCCTCCCTCCGAGGCATGGTCATGCCTCCATCCCTCATAGTTTATGCTGTTCTGTATCGCGGTCTGGCCGTCCGGCATTTTCCCTCTCACCACGACCCCTTCTGTGGAAAAATAATCCGCGCCCCCGACCACGCTCTCCAGTATGCACCTGCGGACAGCATAAGCGCCATTTACTTCCGTAATCAAAAACGGCTTGCCGAACAGCAGCTCTTCATTTATGTCGTCATATATTCTCTTTATCAGTTCATATTGAAAAGCAGTGGGATTGACAATCTGAAGCCCTAACTCGTTCTTGGCTTCCCGCCTGTTGATGGTATAATCATGGCTCCCCGATTCACTGCATAAAAAGTCAATGATCTTCTTGATCTTTTCCGGCTCAGTGACCTGATTCTGAAGCAGCTTTTCCGCCATCATCTGAATCTGGGCTTTTGAGCGATATACCTCGCCCAGGACAAGCGGATGCACAAAATCCGTCAGCTTTTCGAAGATGCTTGCCAGCGATGCCTCATCCTGAATTCCCAACTCATTTTTAGCGAACTCCAGATAGCCCTTTACAGCCTCCACGCTTACCGGAAAAATCCCTCCCTCAGGCCTTCTGGGATTCAAAGCGGTATACAGGCTTGGATCGATCGGCCCCAGCGTAGCCTGCTTGGTCATCACAATTTCATTCGCTCCCAAACTGATAATCGTACCCGCGCTGTGCGCCTTGTGGGGTATTATGACTTGAAGAAAATCCCCATACATCCTGAGCAGATTTACGATATTCCTTGCAGTTGAAGTATCCCCGCCCCGTGTATATAAAAAAAGCGAAATCCTCCCGCATGGCTTTATTTTATCTAAATGATCGATAAAATAATCAATTACATCGGGAGAGATCTGAGCGGCCATGTTCGGCCTGTCGCTTGTCACATAAACGAGAATCTTGCTGTGAAACTCTTTTTCAAGTTCTCTATAAAGTGCAACCCTGTCCCTATACATCCAATCCTATCCCCTCTTTTCCACACCTTCTCTGTCCCATGCCCTATTTGGGGACAGCGGCATCCACAGAAACCCCCGCCTTTCATCCATGGTGATGCTGTCTGTGGCAGGAGGGTTTCTGAAAGCCTCCGCCGGATGCGCCAGACCACATATCACGCGGCTTTCCGGAACTCCTTTGAAACGGTTCCCCCACTTTTCCAGGTGCCGTCCTGCCCCAATGCCCGATTCTGCTTCCTGAAATTCCGAGAACCTATCCTTCTCTATGTTATGCGGTCACCAACCTTCATTCCCTCTTTCCATGTGCTTCCTGTGGATATTTTAGCATGCCCCCACAAATACCGCAATCGTTTTTTACAGCCGCTATTCCACAAAAGCCCGGGAGGAGTATATCCCGAACCTGACAGACACCCCGGGACATATGGACTTCAACTATGAAGTCAGCCGCTCCCCGGCAGCCTGCAACGTTGCCATATTGGTGGACGCGGTGCAGGGCATCAAGACCCAGACCCTGGCCAATGTATACCTGCCCCTGAACCATGACCTGGACGTGATTCCCTCCGCAATGCCAGAAAAAGGCAATCCACCTTACAACAGATGAAACAACCGCATCAAACCCCAGACCCTGACCAATGTATAACTAATCCTGAATCATGACCTGGACGTGATTCCCTCCGCGACGCCCGAAAAAAACAATCCACCTCACAGCAGATGTAACAACCGCATCAAGTCCCAGACCATGGCCAATGTATACCTAATTCTGAATCATGACCTGGACATTATCCCCTCCGCAATGCCAGAAAAAGACAATCCGCCTCACAGCAGATGAAACAGCCGCAAAGTCGTATCCGGCCCCACGCTCCCCACCTGCCTGGCAACTTCCCCTCCCACAAACGAATTCCCCGAAACCCGCACGGCGAACAGCCTCTCCCCGAACATCGGCACAGCCCGCTCATTCACCACGCAGCAGGCCGCATAAACCCCCGAATCCCACACCTCCGTCAACGTCCTCCCGGTATTGATCACCGAATCCACCAAAATCACATGCCTCGTCCCAGGCCGCACGAACTTCTCATGCTTCGGATCATACAGCCCGAACCTGCACCCCATAGCCAGATACATCCCCTCCGCGAAAAATATCCCCCCGCGCAGCACCGCCACAACCGTAGTCTCCTCCGGCTCAAACTGCCCGCTCTGCCCTATCTGCGCCCCCAGAAGCCTTCCCAGCTCCCTGTGCGCTTCCACCAGCCTGGGACCTGAAATGCCCGAGTCGGATTTCGTGATGGCAATCAGTCTCTCAACCTCTTCGTCCCTCTTCAATTCATACATAAATCAATCCCTCCATATCCTTCCCCCTGAGGCTCCCGCTCACCGAACCGTCCGGCCTTCTCACAAGATACCCGCAGTCCGCCTGCCGCAGCATAAAGTAGTCATTCATGCTGTCCCCGTAGGCTATGACCCTCTTCCCGGCCCTCTGCAGCATCTTCGCGATGAAGAACTTGGTCTCCGCGGCCATCTCCCTCCCGCCATAGAACGGAATCTGCAGCTCTCCCGCGATGAAGCGCCATATCCGCTCATGCCCGGATGTCAGCAGGAAAGCGTCGCCCGCAATGCCATCCACGATTCTTTCATTCAACCGGACAGGCATCTCCTTCAACTCCGGAACCGGATACCCCTCAAATTCCCTGTTCTGCCTCCACACCTGGTACCCGGTGTAAAACTCCCCGTCAAAGACATGGGTTCTGTAGCCAAAGACCGCCTTGCTGCTGTCCTCCACGGCAAGCGTCCTGTCCCCGTCCAGCAAAGTAACGGTATCATTTCTGCTCCTCCCAAGAATCTCCTCCACGCACCTTGCCGCAAAGGACACACAGCTATAGCCCTCCCCAATCTCCCGGATGAATCCAATCACATCCGATATGTCCCCGAAAACATCCTCTGGCGGATTGTCAATGACATAGAAATCCTTATCATGCTCATGGCAATACTGCCGCAGGCCGGCAATCTCCCTGTCCTGCCATGCCCCTATATCGTACTGCAGATAGTTCCGGTTCTTCCCGGAACCCTCCATCCGCGCCCGCAGCACAGCAGGCGACAGATACAGGTACAGGAAAACGTCATACAACTCCCCGTCCTCCTCTGTGAACACGGTCTGCCCGCCGAAGGCATAATGCCCGTCCATGATGAAATCCTCTCCCCCATGCCGCTCCCACAGCCAGCGAGCCAGCGCTTTCCTGGCTTTCTCCCTGCCCCTCTCGTCCAGACTGTCAAATTCCGGATTCCCTTCCCGCAGCAGACGGCTTCCGGCCAGGGTCTGCAGGAAGGGAATCCTGTCCAGAATATAGGTCTTCCCCGATGCGGGCATCCCGTACAATCCAATTTTCATAGCCACTCCTTCTACCACAATATGCTCCAGGAATCTCCAGGCCGCATATCACGCGGCTTGCCGAAGCTCCTCTGAGCCGATTCCCCCCACTGTTCCGGTTTTGTCCTGCTCCAACGCCTTGTATTTCTCCTCTCCCCCATGCAGTGCACTTCCCATTCCAGTTTTGTCCTGCTCCGACGACTCCGATGCCGGATTCCGGCTCCCAAGATTCCGAGAACCTGTCACAGGCTCCCGGAACCAGAAATAACTCTTGAAGAATCATGGGATTGAACCAGTCAGCGTTAGGCAGTATAACATCCCAGAAACTCCTTATAACAACAGCTTCGGTCAAATGTCAACGAAATCTTTTCCAGCTCTTCCAGGGATATCCCGCTGTCCCCCACCGGCGGCAGGTCGATGCAGTTCCCGCAGTAATACGTTTTACCGTTTGCAAAGAAATAATTATTCGTACCAGCCCCGCACAGGCCGCCGTACATCGTACAGTCCAATCCGCCCCGCCTGACCGGAAGCTCCTTTCCCGCCCTGTCCATGAAATCCCGGTATTCCCCCAGGGAAATCCCATATTTTCCAATCATCCGGGAAAAGGTCACTTTGGTTCCAAAAGGCTGGAAAAAGGAAATCACCTCTTCCGCGTTTCTCAGGCTTTCCCTGCCCACAGTGGCGTTGAAGGTAGGATAATGCCCTGTCGCCTGTCTATAGCGCTCCACATTCTCCATAGCCCGGTCAAAGGAATTGCACCGATACTTGTCGTGCAGCTCCCTGTATCCGTCAATGGAAAACCCCACATTGACCCTGTGCTCCTCCAGGAACGCCAGGTCTTCCTCCGGAAGCCTGACGGTGCCGTTGGTTATGGTATAGATTCTGATTCCCGGAGCGTCCTCTAAGTAGGCGATATAGGATTTCAGCGCCTGCCAGTCCAGGAAGCATTCTCCGTTTCCCACGAACCCGATCTTAAATCCCTTTTCCCGGCGTTTCTTTTCCGCATATTTTTTAACGTTATTCAGTATTTCATATACATCCATTTCCGCAGCCTCGATTTTCCCCTTTTCATGGAAATGACAGTAGCTGCAGGCAAGGTTGCATCGGTTATTGATGGAGATGCATATCCTGTCAATCATGGCCTTCCGCGCCTCCTCCCCTCATTCTGGTTTTTCTGCCAGGTACGGTTCTTGCTCCTTCCGGTCTCCAGGTATTCACGGTAATGGTCTTCCGCGGTATACCCGTTCCTGTCCACGATCCTTTCATCCGCCCCGGCCGCCCGAATGATGTCCCGGCATTCCAGCCATCCCCAGTGGCACGCCTTCATCAGCGCCGTGTATCCGTTCCCGTCCTGCTGGTTCAGGCTGATCCGCGGATTCTCGCACAGTTCCCGGACAAATTCCACCCGATTATCCCAGGCCGCGATCATCAGGGGCATGTTCCCATCATTCTTCTGCCGTATCTTTCCGGCGTCATAGGGGTTCCTACTGCCCACGTTAGGATTCGCTCTGCACTCATGAAGCAGAAATCTGAACATCTCGAAATCCCGGTTCTGGACAGCATGGGACAGAGGCGGAAAGTAGTATTTCCCGCAGTCTCTTCTGTCCACGTCCGCGCCGTGCCCAATCAGCCACCGGATTTTCTCTTTCCTCTGGTTCATGGGCTTTTTCCGGCACCTTACCACAGAGATAATCAGGGTGTTGCCCTCCGGCAGATAGGCGTTGATGTCCTCCCGGTTCGGAATCGTCACCCCCAGCGCGCTCTCCATATCCTCATAGGAATCCGCGTAGTAGGCGTTGATTTTTTTAAGGCTCTGGATGTCCATCAGGTTCTGTTTCGTGACCATGTATTCCTCAAGGTACAGGGCCTTGACTGTGGCATGTCCGCTCAACCGCGCCGCGAATCCCGCGTCATAGGTAATGATGTCCACCTGGCAGTGGAACTCTTCGGCGGCCTTTTCCGCCATCTTTACAATCCGCCCGTCAGGATTGCCGGTCCTGCCTTTCCCCTGGCCGCCCGGGCAGTGACCTGTGACCACATTGGAATTGGAGCCGGAAGCGATACTCCTTAGAATCTGCCAGGCCTTTTTGGCCAGCTTTTTATTGTGGTCTTTGATGGAATCAAGCTCCTCCACCACGATATCCGGCACGATGACTCTGCTGTATTCTCTGCTCAGTTCGTCTATCAGCTGGCTGTTCTTCAGCAGCGCTGACGTGTCTGTTACTACGACTCTGTCTCCGCGTAGGAACTGGTCTTTCTGTCGGGATGTGAGCCCCAGTTTGTCGCAGTAATCATGGGCAAATCCCAGGACGGTCTTGTAGCTGGTGTCGCCGCCGATTTTTTCCGCTCTTGATAAGGTGGATTTGTTGCATCCGATCAGCTCTGCCATGTGGGACTGGGTCTTGTGGTTCTTCTCCCGAAGCTCAATCATCCGCTTTCTCAGAAAATCTTTCTGTATCTGGTCATCCATGTGTACATCCCCCTGTCTCCTCTGCGTCCCATGTCTGTAGAATCTAGGAAAAGCATAGCACCCGGTTGCATTTTTATCAATATATTGCCTTACTTTTGCAACCGAATCACCATGATTGCAACAGGCCCTTCCGTATCCGGCATTTCCGCAACCGGAGCGGGGTTTTTACAACGATTGCCCTTGCCCTGTGGATGACTGCAACCGTTCCGGGATTCCCTGCAACAGAAAAGGACTCTCTACCGCCGAACTGGCCGTAGGGAATCCTTTTCTGTTGTCAGTGTGTATTCTTGAAACCATGCCATCTTTTTCTTTACAAATTATCTAAAAGTTTCCCAATTTGTCGGACTATATCTTATTATATAGAAGCATATACCTTGATAAATCGCAGTTTTGAATTCCATTTTATGAAAACTGTGTAAAATATATAGTCCAATTATAGCAAAATAGGACTATATATACTATGCTTTTTAATACGATTTGGCAAGCAACGCTTGGTGCAATACCTGATTTTATTTGTAAAGTGGTATAATTTTTGCAAAAAAGTTCCGTCAACGTATATGCAGGAATCTGCAAATGGCTTAAAAGGGGCGCTTTCTTGCAAAAGTCTATAGTCCTGAAAATTGGGAAACTTTTAATTATCCTCTGTAGGCAATACATATTTTTTAGTCTTATTTTTTCCTTCACCCCGGACAATACCGCATTTTTCAGCCTTATTCAATAGTCTGCTTGCTGTTTTAGTCTCTACACCTAACAACCTTGCCGCAATACCACTTGCAATTTCATGATTCTCTTCGAG
The DNA here is from genome assembly GCF_910585425.1 of uncultured Acetatifactor sp. Taxonomy (GTDB): domain Bacteria; phylum Bacillota; class Clostridia; order Lachnospirales; family Lachnospiraceae; genus Acetatifactor. The sequence continues at coordinate 28,151 of NZ_CAJUCP010000007.1, forward strand.
ATATATTATGATGGTTTTCATTCTATCCTTTTCCTTATCGGACATTTTATCGGACATTTTATCGGACATTTTATCGGACATTTTGCTGCTTTCACCAAATCCTTCCCTGATAAAAATCGTCGTTTCCAAATAAGTTCTTCTATCATCCGTCTCAAAGAAAGGTTTGGGAGAACCATTTTTTGACAATGCACTCAAAATTTTAGGGATACCAGTGCCTTGCTTTTCAGAAAGGTCTATCTCTTTAAAGAATTCACCAATTCTTCTGTTTCGATATTTTCTTGCCCTTACCTTTCCCGCAGCAAACTTCTCCATATTCATATATCCATCGGGACCAGGAAAATTTATAATCATAATTCGGTCAAGATATACCCTCACTTCCACTGGCACATCTTCTCTATAGGATTTATGAAATACCGCATTAACAATCGCTTCTTCCAATGCATTATATGGATAATTTACGCATTTTACGGATTTTTCCTGATTCTCAATCTTGACAGTCTTCTCAATAATGACATTTGTCTTAATATAATCCAATACATCTGTTACCTGTTTCCATATCGGGCCGGTAAATGTTTTTTCAAACATGATATTACCGGATTCCGCTTCTTTGGTATTGAACCTGACAAAATTAATTTGTGCCCCAGGTATTAACTTGTCTGGTCTTTCAGCAAACATTAGAATAGCAATATTTCTTAATTCTAAATCCGCATCCGTCTCATTAGCCACTTCCAGCGCTAACAATAGCTCGTCCATGTTTCTATTATTTATCTCAGTTGATAAGGAGCTATTACTATCCCTCAAAAAATCTTCAAGATATCCTCTTCTGATAATATCAATATTTGCTTTACGGTTCACCCGATCGTCAAACGGAATGGCATTGAACTTTTCAAATAATTCTGCGATTTCTCCCTGTTTGGCAATTGTCGTCAACGAAGCCGGCCTAATCCAATAGTACATTGTCTTATCCGGCTTATCGCTTGTCTTTTTGGAATATACATCCTTAGGTGCTCTGTACGGACCAGCATCTCCCGGCGAACATTTCAGATAAAGCAAGTGCGTATCCTTATCCGGATAATTTACAACTTCTATCTGTGGAACATAGCGTGGCTCAATCAAATTGCAATATTGAAAGATTTCTTGTTGTATTCCATCTAAAAGCTCCTTCGGAACACCCTTAGGGGGCAAAACAGGAACTCCGCTATCCTCCTCCACGCCTATGACAATATATCCGCCATTCACATTGGCATAATCATTGGCAAATGCACAGATAGAGTGTGTAATATCAGAGGGATTCCATCCTTCCTTGTATTCAACTCTATTTATTTCTACTACTTTACCCTCTAATAAAGTTTCTATTTTCAAAGGTATCATTAACTGTTAGACCTCCGTTCTCTTTTAACCGGCAAAGAACTGTCCCATAGATATGGACAAAGCCCCTCTCAAGCCTCCCCCAAAAAAGCCGCCACCCCCACATCATACCGCATGATCTTCCGCCCATGCATCTCGCTCTCCGTCCCCGGCACCTCGCCCCTGAGAACCTTTTCCGCCGCTTCCCGCAGTGTCGGAATCAAATCAGGGCTCACCGGAAAGCTCCCATGGGAGGGATACACCCAGTCAAAAGCACCCCTGTACCCCTCCAGCTTAGCCAGGCTGTGGATATAGGCATGCATCTTCCTCTGCACCCCGAACATGAATATCTGACCGTCCTGGACCAGATCCCCGCCAATCAATATCCTGGCATTCCTGTCCAGTACGGCGATGCTCCCCGGCGTATGCCCCGGCAAGGCGATGATCTCCAAAGACCTGCCGCCCAAATCCAGAGTCTCCCCGTCCCAGACCGGGAGGAACTCCCCTGTCTTCCCCTGGGTATTATAATAATTGGAAGCCTCCGCCGGATGCATGTAGAACATCGGGAATTCCTCATTGCTCCCCACATGGTCCCTGTCCCCGTGGGTGACCAGCAGCGACACCGGAAGCGCCGTCAGCCCCTCCGCAATCTCCCTGGCGTTCCTGACCTGCATGCCGCTGTCGATAAGCAGAGCCCTCTCCGCACCCTCCAACAGGAAAAAGCGCACCCCCGGCTCCTCAATCCGCCAGGTATGTCTGTCAATCTGTATCACCTGATAATCCATCCCTTATATCCTCCTAACAAATTTATTGAAAAAAATTTTCACTCTGCCACCCGAATCCCTTTACCTCTTAACCGCCATCGCTCCATATCCGCTCTTCTGTTTCCTGCCATCCGCTGTTCCCGGGCTTCCGGTTCGTCCTCCGGCTCCCATTACGCCATTCTCCTACCTGTCAAAAACCCCCGCTAAGAATCCATAAAAAGCCCCCGATGCTCCTCAAAAAACGCAAAAAAATACCGTACATTTTTAAGCTCCGTCCACCCCACCACTTCCAGATCCCTGGAGTCCAGATTATAAATCTTTGCCTGCAGCGTCCCCAGCATGAAAGGCGAATGGGTCGATATGATGAACTGGCAGCCCAGGAACCTGGCCATCCGGTTCAGCTTCTCCGCCAGCTTCGTCTGGTTCTCCGGAGACAGCGACACCTCCGGCTCGTCCAGCAGATACAGGGCATCCGGCTCCATATAGTCGTCCAGCATCTGTAGGGTGGTCTCGCCGTTGGAGTATTTTTCCTGGGCATATTTCAGGATTTCCAGTTTCTGTTCTGTGGCATAGGAGTTCCGGAATTCTTCTCTCTGCTCTTTCGCCAGCCCTCTCCGCACATGCTCGTACACATACCCGTCCTCCAGAATCTGCTCCTGTTGTATCTTCTTGATTTCGTACAGAATATCCTCGCTCTTGATATATCTGCTGCCCTGGGGAATCCGGCGCAGCGCCTTTCCGTTCTCCTCTTCCCCCAGAGCGTAGCTGCATCCCTTTATGAAGTTCAGGAAATAGGGAACTCTCCCATACTGGTTGCTGGTGGCGTACTCCAGGCCCTCCAGCCGCAGTTTATTCGCCATGATGTTCAGCATGGTGGACTTCCCCGAAGCATTCTCGCCGTACAGGACGGTAATCGGGGCAAACAGCAACAGCCTTTCCGCCTTGTCTGCGAACACATTATAAGGGTAAATATTGGGGTCGATGACCTTTTCATCCGAAAATAGAAAGCTGCTTAAATATATCATGATTCCATATCCCGTCTCTTCCGCGCCGTCTCCGCCCCGTCCATCACCTCCAGGTACCGGAAGCACCCCTCCACATGGTCATTCACCATCCCGCAGGACTGCAGATGGGCGTAAACTGTCACCGACCCCAGATACTTGAATCCTCTCTTCTTCAAATCCTTCGCTATCTGATCCGACAGCCCGTTCCTCGCCGGAATCTGCCCTTTCTGGTGCCCCATATACAGAATCATCTTACCCTTAGAGAACCCCCACAGATACTCGGAAAACGTGCCGAATTCCTCCCGCACTTTCAGGAAGCACCGGGCGTTGTGGATCACTGCTTCCACCTTGCGTCTCGACCGAATCATCCCCTCCGTATCCAGAATCCGCCGGATGTCCTCCTCCCCATAGGCCGCCACCTTCTGAAAGTCGAATCCGTCAAAACACTCCCGGAATATCTCCCGCTTCTGGATCATCATATTCCAGTTCAGCCCGCACTGCATGGCCTCCATCATCATGTACTCGAACTGCTTTCGGTCGTCATGCACCGGAACGCCCCATTCCTCGTCATGGTACTTTACCATTTTTTCATTGCACAGACACCATCCGCACCGTTCCATATCTGCCCTCCTGCCTGGCATCTAAAAGCTTGCCATCGTTACATCTCACCCTCATTTTTCCAGAAAATCCAGAATCTCCTCCACATAAACCCTCATATGGCTGTCATCGCTCATATAAATCTCATGCTTCGTCCCTGGCATCGGCACCATCCGGGCGCTTTTTACCTGTCCTGTGAAGATTTCCTGAGCCCCTTTGTCCACATAGTCGTCCTGTTCGGCCTGGAACACCAGCACTTTCCCCACGATTTTCCCGCAGTTTTCCTGATTCAATATGTATTTTGACATTCCGGCGGCCTCCCGAAGCCAGGAATAGGAAGCGCCGTTGGTCTGGAAGTTCGGCTGGCTGCGCCTTTTTCCGGCATAATATTCATACCGTTCCGCAGAGGTGGCGGCGCTGGTTTCGAAGGTCTCGTCCCCCCGATAAGCGTGATGCCCCGGAACGTAGGTTGCTCCCTTTCCCAACATGACCTGGATTTCGGCAATCCCCCGGGCTATGCCCAGGGGAATCCCTCCCGTCAGCGGCCGTATCATAGGCGAGCTCAACACTGCGCCCTCGAAGACAGAAGGATGCCATTCCATGAATGCCGCGCCTATCCCGCCGCCCATGGAATGGGCGTACAGATACCTGGGGAGCCCCTTGTCTTCCCGGTCTGCCACCTCTGCCGCCAGATAGTCCAAATCGGAGAGATACTGTTCAAAGCGGTCGATGTGCACCAGCGACAGATCCTCCTGTCCCCTGGCAGAGCGCCCATGCCCCCGCTGATCCATGATGTACACCTGATATCCGGCCTGAAAGAAATAATAGATCATCTCAACGTATTTCTCGGCGGATTCAGAGAACCCATGAACCATTGCGATGACCCCTTTTGCATCCTCCCTCCGGTAGCTTTCATAATAGATTTTATCCTGACCATTATCAGGACAGAATAAGCCGCTGTGTCGGTGTTTTTTTAGAAAAGGAACCACTTCCTTCTCCATGCTGTCCCGGTACTCTGTCTCTGTGATAATTTCCATACGGTTTTCCGTCTCCTTATTCAGTTTGGCATCTGCTCCGCCAGTACCCGGACATGGGCAGAGAATTTCCGGCCGCGAAAGGAATGCGTCCGTAAATCCTCTGGGACACTGGACGGGGCAGGTCACTTCGCGCCTTTCCGCAGAGCTTCCCCGATTTCTTCCATTTTTTCATCTGTCAGGCAGAATTTTTTACCAAAGAACACAGCCGCGGCCGCCAGGCCAATCACCGGCAGCACCGTCATGGTCAGCCGCAGCCCCATCACAGACTGTACAGCAGCCACCGCTTCCGCTTCTGTATTGTCACTGATCTGGAACACCGCCAGGCAGACGGACGCCAATAGCGCCGCCACGCCGGAAGCCAGCTTCACCACAAAGGTCTGCATGGAGAAAATCACGCTCTCATCCCTGCTGCCGTTCTTCCACTCTCCGTAATCCACGCTGTTCGCCAGAAACACGGTGGTCAATATGGTCAGGAGCCCATTGGCCCCAAAGATGAAAAAGCCGGGGAGGAACAGCAGGAACACATTGGACATGTTCGTACAGGCCAGAATCAACAGCACCGCATACCCCAATACCGCCATGCCCAGTCCGGTGCGGAATACCTGGACGGTGGACAGAAATTTCCGGATCAGGGGATACAGCAGCATCATGGACAGAATCTGCACCCCGCCGCCAAAGGTATTGAACAGGGTATAGGCATTCTGCCAGCCCTCGCCGCCGAAATCATATTTAAAGAAATAAATCACCAGATTGCTTGTGAGGTAAATGGAACAGTTGATCAGCACAATGGAAATCACCACCGTCATGGCCTGGTCATTGCGGATCAGCGCCCGGAACATGTCCCCGATGGAATTTACCGGCATGTCCACTGTGGATTTCTCCTTGATGCACAGGCACATCAGTACTGCAGTAAAGGCAAAGAAAACCGCCACAATCAGCGCGAACCATTTGAACCCGATCCTTTCGTTCCCCTTCCCCAGGAGATACACCGCCTGCATGGTGATTACCGTCACCAGCGCGCTGCCTATGCCCGCACATGTCCTTCCCAGGGTGGAAAGGCCCTCCCGTTCCCTGCTGTCCCTGGCAAAAGCCGGAATCATGGACCAGTAAGGGATATCCATCATGGTATAGGTCACGCCCCACAGGATATAGACAGCGGAAATATAGACCAGAAGGGGATTTCCCTCCAGTTCCTCCGGCACCGCGAACATGGCGTAAAGCACCAGCGCATTGACGATCGTCCCGCTGAAAAGCCACGGCCTGAACCTGCCGAACCTGCTCTTCGTCCTGGCCACCAATATCCCCATCACCGGGTCGTTAGCCGCATCGAATACCCTGGCCGCCAGCAGCAGAATGCCGGTGAACACCGCGCTGACTCCCAGGATATCTTCATAAAAATACAGAATATAGCTGGCTGTCAGCATGTAGACCATATCTTTCCCCACTGCCCCGATGCCGTATGAAATCTTTTCTTTCGATGATAAGTTCATTTCATGCCTTCCTTTCTATTTATTTTCAGTGAAAGATAAAATCTGTCCTGTGTTTTCCATTTTTTATCATATCATATCCCACTGATATTTGTCCATAAACAGAAAAGTCAATCCGGACACGGTAATTGAAAATGTGTGGAGCCTTTGTGGGGAGGAGCCGTTCGTGGACGAACTGCCGTACTGGGAGACCATCAACCGCTATCTGAAGCGGATGGACCCATGTGGGCTACAGGAGGCCATAAACAGCTGTGCCGCAGACTGCTGCGCAGCCGTGCCTTTGAGGACATGCGCATCAGGGGAAGTACTGGCAGGTCATCATCGACGGGACGCAGCTGTACAGCACGCGGGGGGAGTTGGATGGAAAGAGCCTGTACCGCATCCACCAGAAAGGGACGGAGGACGAGTGCCAGGAAAGCTATTATTATGTCCTGGAAGCGAAGCTGGTGCTGCTTCAAAAGATCATCGTAAGCTTTCAGACGGAATCCGTGGAGAACGAGGACAGGAAAGAGATGGCGTGAAAGGAAGGCCTGCTGGAGGCTGATGGAAAAGATAGCGAAGGTACCGGTAGTAGGAGCGAATCCAATTCTAAAATCAAGGAGATGCCTTGTCCATTGATTTCCGAAAGTATACTGCATAACGCTGAATGCTGCCTAATGTAATCATGTGAATGAACCTGTCAGCGTTATGCAGTCCGGTTTCACGGCAAGTGAAATCGTTAAGCAGTATAAATTGACACTACCCCACACTGAAGCAGATTTGACAGCCACATCCCCGGATGCTATACTTTATCACGAATGCCATGCAAAAAGCACATCATAACGCAAAGGAGCGACACCCCAATGATCCGAAAACATAAAAAATCCCTGCTCACCAGACAGGGAACCGTTCTGCTTCTGATATTGTCCCAACTGGCGGCCCTCACCGCCTGCGGCGGCGGGAGCGGCGCAAAAGCCACCACCATACACCTGATGCGCACCAGCGGGCAGGTAGCCGTCTCCGACGGTGACGGGGAGGACGTGGCGCTGCTGGAAAATCTGGGGCTGTACAGCGGCTACGGGGTAGACACCCGCCCGGAGAGCTTCGCCTGGATCGACCTGGACAGCGTGAAGCTGACCAAAATGGACCAGAACAGCGAAATCGCCATCCAGAAAGAGGACAGGCAACTGGAAATCGAAGTCAAGTCCGGCTCCCTGTTCTTTCATGTCACCGAACCTCTGGCTGAGGATGAGACCATGGATATCCGCTCTTCCAGCATGGTGGTGGGCATCCGCGGCACCTGCGGCTGGGTGGAGGTGCCGGACGAAAGCCATATGAACCTCTATCTGCTGGAGGGAAAGGTGGAATGCTCCGCCGGGAGCCAGACTTCTCAGGTGTCCGCCGGGGAGATGGCTTCCATGACCGAAAACGGGCAGATTGAGGTGCAGCCCTTCACCGCGAAGGATGTCCCCGCCTTCATCGTGGAAGAGGTGGAACAGGACAGCGCCCTTGCCCAGGCCATCCTGGACGCCTCCGGCCTGGACATCCTCCATCCGGCAGACCCGGTGGAACTGGCCCTGGAGCAGTACCGTACCATCGTCGGCCAGGCGTATACGTATGACTACTATTCCGTAGATGAACCTACCGGCGCATATCGGTACGCATTGGTGCCCATGACGCCGGATGCAGACGCGCCCGCCCTCCTTCTGGAGCAGGACACTGCCTTCGGAATCAGCTCCATCCTGGTATTCCAGTACGACACAGACAGCGACAGCGTCCTCCAGGCCGCCGATACGCTGTCAGAGGGAGTGGGCTCCGCCGGAGGGTATCGGGGCAGCCTCTCCGCCGCAGGGGACGGAAACGGCCTTCTGAGCACAGAGTTCAGCAGCGGGACTGGCATAGGCTCCACCTCTCGCACCACCCTGAACGGTGACAGGCTCCGTAGTGAAGTTATCTGGGAGGGCAATATCTTTGACGATACGGACACGGCTGTGGATGAAATCGGCTTTCTGGACATAGACTGGCACGACATCGGCGACACCGCTGCCCTGGACAGTTGGACGCCGGGCTCTGCGCCTGTTGAGCCCGCGCCTGGGGAGCCGGAGGACGCGCAGGACACCGAACCCGCACAGCCCACAGACGGAGACCGGATCGTGTTCACGGGGACGCTCGGGGCCTACAGCTACAGCGATGTCCTTGCGCTTCAGGAAATACCAGATCCCAATCCCGGCAGCGACCAGGGGGAGACATACTGGCTGATTGTGCTGGATACGCCCCAGGGCATGACGCTGCGCAGCGGGGACGGATCGGGCAGTTATGAGGGAGAGGTCAGCCTGATTGACGTCACCGGAGCCGACGGGCTGGAGCAGTACATCGGACAGAGCCTGACCGTGAGCATCGACGCCGACAATACCTGGTGGCCCAGCGATACTTCGCTCCCCATGGGACAGCCCCATACATCCGATGTCAATGTATTACAATCAAATACCCCGCTGCAAGCAACGGGGTATCAATCTTGCAGCGCTGCAGAGCAGCGGGGTATTTGACCCTCGCGGCATTCGTCAAATGTGCATGCAAGCATGCCCACTTGACTCATTGCTCGCGGGAATAACATAGTCATTCCTTATCGCGCCTTTTGCGCACCGTCTCCGCCTGATGATGGAGGGCAGTGCGGGCTGAGCTGGAACATGATGCTTCAGAAGCGGGAGATATTCCGGGACTGCTTTGACGGAGTAAAAAATCATACCGGCCTCCGCAGCGGGCACTTCGACATAGCCACCTTCCCCGCCAGCCCTTCCAGTCCATTGTCCCGCAGGTAATCCTGCAGGATCGACCTGGACTGGGTGGATTCCGGCCCGATGATGATCTCCGGCACCAGCTCCTCCAGCCCTATCCCGATCTTCCCGCACATGCCCATCAGATCCAGGGGATAGTATTTCTTGATCCGCTCCGTGGTGATATGATAGCATGGCTCCACCTCGAAGTATTCCTTCACGAAGGGAGAGACCACCAGCCTTACCTCCCGCTCCGAGAGAAACGAAGGATGCTTGAAGGCAGCGGAGCAGCTCCAGGCGTAGTTCATGGCCTTCTTGATGTCCGGGTTCGTCAGGGACAGCTCCTTCCCCCGCTTCACCAGACGGTAGAACACCCCGGTCAGGTTATGGCCGGCCATATCGTCCTGATAGAACACGGTCTGGAGGGACAGGGCCCCTGTGGCCATCCTCTCCAGATACCTGCCCTGGAAAGCGATGCACACGCCCCTGCCCCGGTTCCCGTACCGCTCCCACTGGGCCGCGTCGTCCCGGTGGAGGGAGAAACAGGCCGCGTAGGCGGAGTAGTAGAATTCCTTCTTCAGCTCCTCCTGGAAAAGCTCCCGCACCTGCCCGGCCCGTTCCCGGTCCCCTTCCTCCTCCAGGCGCTTCGCCACCGCATCGCACAGGCCGTCCATAAAGTAACGCATTTCCGCGGCATCGTTCATATTCAGCACATTGTTCACCCGCAGCTGGGCATGGTGGAGCATGCCGTCCAGCGCCTGGTAGTCCGTATAGTGATAGAGGATGTGGTTCTCGTATTCCTTTTCCATGTAAGGTATCCCCTTCTCCCGTGGCTTTTCCGTAATATGCTATAGTATGCCGCATTTTACCCCCGCAATACGGAATCCCGGTATATCACCGGCGGGTTCACATAAGTCAGCTCATAGGGCGCGTCCCCATGCTCCATGCGGTAGACGATCTGCATGGCCAGGCGCTTCCCCAGCACCCCGGTCTGCACCTCCGCCGTGGTGATCAGCTTGCCCACGGCATACTCGTCCCGTCCGTCATACCCCGTCACCACGATTCCCTCCGGAATCCGTTCCCTGTGCTCCGCAAAGTAGAGCTGCATGGTATGGGCGATGAAATCGCTGGCGCAGATGAAGGCGTCCGGCAGCCTTTCCAGGGAATCCAGAAAGCCGTTTATCTCCCTGCTATAAGAAAAGATGCCGATCCGGCCCGTGAGGCACAGCTCCTTCTCCACAAGCAGTCCATGGTCTTCCATGCATCGACAGAACCCCTCAAAGCGGTCATAGTTCGTGCGGGCATACTGGATATCCCCCACGAATCCGATTCTCTTCAATCCCCTCTCCACCACGGATTTCGTGATCTGGTACGTGCTGTGGAAGCCCTCCAGCAGGACCAGGTCCCCCTGCAGCTCCCCGAACTGGATTTCCGGCACGGTATCCAGGAATACCTTCGGAATGCTCAGCTGGCTGATCTGCCCTATCATCCGCTTGTCGTACACATTCAGGACAATAGCCCCCTGCACCGTCCCGTTGGACAATACGGATGGCATCCTGAAATCCTCGGAATAGTTGGACGGCACATAGGTATACATGAGATTCACATTGTGGCGGGACAGCTCCTGGGCCGCCCGATGTATGATGGTGGTCCAGAAAGTGGACGAGTTGGGCCTGGACACGATCAAGGAGACGTTCTTCTCCAGAACCCCGTCGTCAACCTCCGCAAGCCCCTTCGTATAGCCCAGCTCCTTTGCCTTTAGCAGAACCTTTTCGCGAACGCTTGCAGACACATTTGTATAGTTGTTGAATACCTTCCACACGGTGACCCGCGATATCCCCAATGCATCGGCGATATCCTGCATCGTTACTTTGTTCATAGATTTCTTCTCTCTTGCCATACCGTTGTATCTTTATCCCCATTTTAACATATTTAACTTTTCTTAGCAACAGCTTTAACAATACTAACAAAATTGAGCAAAAAATGCGGCCTTACCGGCATATTCGCCAGGTCTGGCCGCATCTTGTCATCTCATTCTGCCGTACCGGCCATTACCTCCCGCAGGACGCCGCCGTCATCTCAGACAGAACACCCTGGCAATCGGCGCTTTTCCGTCCCCGCTCTGTTCCAGTGTCACATAGAAGCCATCCGCTTCTCTCTCCACGGATACGACCCTCTCGTCCCCCATAGCCGTGACCTCCCGGAATTCTCCGGTATAGGGAATCCAGACCCTGTCCTCCACAGGCCCGTCCTCGCTCTCGAAGCCCTGGATGGCGTAGACAGTGCCGTCCTTCTGGGTGAAGCCGATGCCGTCCTTCTTGTAGGGCGCGCACACCCGGGTGCCGTATATGGCCTCGCCGTACCTGCCCAGCCACTCTCCCATGCCCTTCAGGGTCCGAACCGCGCCCTCCGGCAGCCGTCCGTCGGGCTGGGGCCCTACGTTGATGGCCAGGTTCCCGCCCTTCACCACGATGTCGATCAGGAGGTTGATCACCTCCCTGGGGGACTTGTAGGCATCCTCATACCGGAAGGAGAAGCTGGTGCCCAAGGTGATGCAGCTCTCCCAGGGAATGGAAAGGGGCTCATCCGGCACGCACTGCTCCGGCGTCACGTAGTTCTCGTAAGGCCCGCCGATCGTCCTGTCCGCGCAGAGCATACCCGGCTGGATCATGCGGATTTCCTCGATCACCTCGCCCAGGCGGATGTCCTGGCCGTTCCCGGGATGCACCCAGCCCGCGTCGAACCACATGGCGTCCAGCTTTCCGTAGTTCGTCCCCAGCTCCCTGATCTGGTTCTGGGTGAAGGTCACGAACCGCTCCCACTCCTCGGGATTCTCCTTAGGGTCGTAGGAGGGACCCCTGTACTTGAATTTCCCCCTGGGGGTGTCGTCCTTCCAGTAGCTGTCCACATGCCAGTCCGCCTTGGAGAAATAGGCGGAGATGCCGATCCCCCGCTTGCGGAAGGACTCAAATAAATGGGCGCAGATGTCCGCGTACTTGTGGGTGTGGAAGGGGCAGTCCGGTGCCGTTATCTTATAATCGGAATACTGTGTATCCCACATGCAGAACCCATCGTGGTGCTTGGTGGTGAAGAGGACATAGCGCATGCCCGCCTCTTTGGCCAGGTCGGCCCATTTCTCCGGCTCGAACCGCAGGGGGTTGAAGGTCCTGTTCAGGCCGAAATACTCCTCCTTGAACTCCTCCCCTGTCACCTCCCAGTCGATGCCGCCCCTGGACCAGTCCGCGTCCCCGTCGCTCAGGGCCCAGGACTCCACCACGCCCAGCTGGGAATAGGGGCCCCAGTGCATCATCAGGCCCAGCTTCTGGTCCCGGAACCACTCCAGTTTCTTCAGCACCTTGGGATCCTCAGGCCATACATAGGCCTCCTCCGTGCTGTAATTGTGGACACCGTCCACTACCATGTCCTCCGCGGCCTGCCCTTCCTCCAGGGCCTCCCCGTTCTGTAGCACTTCTTCCATAATCAATGATGCCTCCGGAAGGCAATGCCTTTCCCGCCGGAGGCTTCCTCCACTTTCTTATAATATATACTGCTTAACGATTTCACTTGCCGCTTCCCCCGCTTTTTACGGATGCATGTCAGGCTTGTTCTGGATGGCCCGCGCGCAGCTGCAGGGGCGACCATGACTCATAGTCTCATATCATTCCATTTCCGCTCAGATCAGCGGATATTTCTTCATCCAGCCCATCAGCTCGTCCACCGTGGTGAAGGCCAGGCCTGTCACCGTGTCGGCGCAGCCGTAGTAGATGGCGATGCGCCCGGTCTCCGCGTCCGTCAGCGCCGCGCAGGGGAACACCACATTGGGCACGTCACCGTTCTGCTCGTAGAGCTCTTCCGGCGCCAGCAGATAGTATCTGGAGCGCTGCTTCACCTTCCAGGGCTCCTCCAGGTCAAGCAATGCGCAGCCCATGCGGTACACATAGCCGCTGCAGGTGCGGAGCACGCCGTGGTAGATCAGGAGCCACCCCTCGTCCGTCTCGATGGGGCAGGGGCCGGGGCCGATCTTCATGGACTGCCATGCGGAGAAGTCCCCGCCGTAGGTACCCATGACGAACCTGTGGTGTCCCCAGTACTCCAGGTCAGGGCTCTGGCTTAAGAAGATGTCGCCGAAGGGCGTATGTCCCGTGTCGCTGGGCCTGGACAGCATCATGTAGCGGCCGTTTATCTTCCTGGGGAAGAGCACGCCGTTCCTGTTGTAGGGCAGGAAAGCATTCTCCAGCTGATAGAATGTCTTGAAGTCAAAGGTGTAGCCAACGCCGATGGTGGGGCCGTGATAGCCGTTGCACCAGGTCACATAGTAGCGGTCCTCGATCCACACCACCCTGGGGTCGTAACGGTACTCCCGCTTCGTCACCTCAGGATCCTCGCCCACGAAGGTGATCGGCTCATGGCTGATGTCCCAGTGGATGGCATCCTTGCTGAAGCCCACGAAGATGTCCATGCTCACGGACATGCTGTCGCAGCGGAAGACCCCTGCGTAGCCGTCCCCGAAGGGCACCACCGCGCTGTTGAAGATGCTGTTGGAAATGGGAGTGTCATGTCTGCCTATGATCGGATTCTGGGAATAGCGCCATACGGGCTTGTCGAATCCTTCGGGCTTCTCCTGCCAGGGTATCCCCGGCAGAGCATTTCCAATGATTTTGCTCATAGTATGAACCTCCTTGTCACATTAATATACTCTCGGAATCCCCAGGCTGCTGTTCCCGGGTTTCCTCCATCATTATAATATATTGCGTCTTTCCTGTGAATCACGTTTTGTCACAAATAGGTTACATCTTACATTAAGCCCTTTACTTGCGGGCTTCTATGAATCCCCGGCATGTTTTGGAAAAAAGGGCCGCAGCCAAGGCTACGACCCTCTTTCGCTTGCGATACGATTATTCAGCTATGGTCTCAACACCCTTAATTCTCAGGTACTCGTCAAGTCCAAGGCCCTCGAAGCCTGCCTTGTACTCTTCCCATACCGCATCGTCATTGACATCCTGCTCGCCGGAGATGAACCTTGCCTGATTCTGGCTGAAGTAATCCCTGATGGCGGAAGCATACTCGGAGTACATCTCCACGTCATCCTGATTAATCCAGGAAGAAGGAATGACTTCCTTGGTCAGGTTGGGCTCATATGTAGTCTCCACGGCCTTCTTCTCGTCATAGTTCGGGTTGTCCTCAAGGAACTTGTAGCCGATCGGAAGGAACTTGGGCAGGGACTGAGGCCACAGGTTGGACCAGCCCACCTTTTCCTGGGTTTCAGCATCCAGTGTATTGACGTCGATTGCACGGTACTGATCCGTTCCCTCCTCCTTGAAGGTCACGACACCCACAGGGCCTCTGTTGCAGCCGATGCCGTTCTCCAGCTCGAACGCGTTGTCGAACCACCTTGCGATGATTTCGGGATGCTCAGCCTTGTCGGTGATGACAGCCTGTGTCCTGTACACGGAGTTGCCCGGCGTGTCGCGCAGCCAGATGCCACCGTTCGCGGTGTTCAATACAGGCATGACGTCGAACTCGCTCTTCTCAGGAGACTGAGGGATTCCGGAGAACTCGCTGGAGCCGTAGGCGATGGATACGCCGTACATGTCCTTGTTGCCCTTGCCCTCCCAGGTAGCGCTGTCCTGGGTGAAGATTTCCTGGTCGATCAGGCCCTTGGCATACATGCCGCTGAGCCAGCTCAGGCACTCCCTGTACTCGCTGCTCATTGCCGCGTAGACCACCTGCTCGTCCTTCAGGCCAAAGCCGGTCTTGTCCATGGGCAGCCCGAAATAGCCGGTCATAGCTTCCAGATGCTTGTTGTTAGGGTCTGCGGAGAAGGGGATTTCATCGGTGGCATCTCCGTTACCGTTGGCATCCTGCTCCTTGAATGCTGTCAGAACTGCCTCGAACTCCTCTGTAGTGGTAGGCATCTCCATGCCAACGTTCTCCAACCAGCGGCCGTTGATGAAAGGGCTGTAGCCTACGCTGGTGTCGCCGCACACATAGGGAATCGTATAGATATGTCCGTCGGGCGCGGTCATCTTCTCCCTAACGCCGGGGAGATCCAGAATCTCCATGATTCTGGGGCAATACTGCGCAAAGATGTCCTCCAGGGGGATGAACACGCCCTGCTCCACACCGTAGGTCAGGATTTTGGAGTCATCCAGAATCCAGCCGCCGATTACATCTGCGTAATCACCAGAGTTCAGAGCCAGGTTCATCTTCTCTGTGGCATTCTCATTGGCAAAAATCTGCAAATCTACCTTCACGTTTGTCTGCTTCTCGAACTCATTCAGCATGTAGAACTCGCCGGTGGAGCTGGAGTCGTCACAGAAGATGGAGAAGGTATAAGCTCCCTCGTCTACGATGGGAAGTCCCTCCGCATACATAATTCCGTTCACCTTGCCGTCCGCGTCCACCTCTGCGGCCTCCGCGGAGGATTCTCCGTCTGCCGCGTCCCCGGCATCGTCCGCATCCCCGGCATCATCCGCTTCGCTACCCCCCCTGGATGATTCCGCGTCATTGCCGGAACCGCCATCGCTGCCGCAGCCTGCCAGCGAAGTGACTGACATTGCCGCCAGCAGCAGTACCGCTACTAACTTTCTTTTCATAATAACACTCTCCTTTTCTTTTTTATACCAAGCGGCCTTCACCGCCTCGATACCATATCTTTTTGCTCGTTTCATATCTGACCATCAACCCTTTACGGATCCGATCATGACGCCCTTGACGAAATGCCTCTGGATGAAAGGATACAACACCAGCACAGGGATACTGCTTATGATGATCAGGGAATACTTCATCAGCTCCACCAGCTCCTTCTTGGCGTTCAGGGCTTCCCTGGCCTCCGGTGTGCTGGCCGCCTGCTGCAGCGCCGCCTCGTTGGTGATCAGGATGCTGCGCAGCACCAGCTGCAGCGGGAACTTATTCTGGTCGGACATGTAGATCAATGCGGAGAAGTATGAGTTCCAGTGGCCCACGCCATAGTACAGCACCATGATGGCCGTGATGGCTCCCGACAGGGGGAGGGCAATCTGGAAGAAGAACCTGCCCTGTGTACAACCGTCAATCTCCGCCGCCTCATAGAGCTCCTCCGAAATATTGGACTTGAAGAAAGTCCTGGCCACGATCATGTTGTACACGCTCAGGGAGCCGGGAAGGATCAGGGCCCACATGGTGTCCAGGAGTCCGCATGCCTGCACTACCAGGTAGGTAGGAATCAGGCCGCCCCCGAAGAACATGGTGATGACGTAGAATATGGTGACGATTTTCTTGCCGGAGAACCTGTCTCTGGACAGCGCGTAGGCTGTGGGCAGGGTCACCGCCAGGTTCACCAGCACACCGCACACCGTGTACAGCACGGAATTGAAGAAGCTGCGCACAATCAGTTTGTCCTCGAACACTTCCAGGTAGCCTCTGAAGGTGAGCCCCACGGGGTGCCATACCACCTGGCCGCCGGATACGGCCTTGGGATCGCTGATGGAGGATATGATGACCCACCACAGCGGATATGCCACGATCAGCAGCAGCGCGGTAAGGATGATGAAGATGATCGTATCGAAAATCACATCTTCCTTACAGCGGCGTATATTTTTTTCCACTTCGATTTCTCTCTCTTTTTTCATGTTCTCACCCCCCTGCCTAGAATAAGCTCGTGCCGGACATCTTATCTGCCGCCTTATTGACGATTATGAGGATTACCAGATTGACCATTGTATTGAACAGGCCGATAGCGGACGAGTAGGACATATTGTTGTCGATCATACCGACCTTGTACACGTAGGTGGAGATGATTTCCGAAACCGATGTGTTCAGGTCGTTCTGCAGTGCAAAGGCTTTCTCAAATCCGATGGAAAGGATGCTGCCGCAGCTCAAAATCAACTGGATCGTAGCCGTGGGCAGGATCGACGGGAAATCGATATAGCGTATGATCTGGAACTTGGTGGCGCCGTCGCATTTCGCCGCCTCGTGCAGCTCCGGGCTGATGCCGGACAGCGCCGCGAAATAGATGACGGAGCTCCATCCCATGCCCTGCCATACACCGGACCAGACATACAGATGTCTCCAGTACTCTTTCTTTGCCATGAAGTTGATCGCTTCCCCGCCAAAGCTCTTGATCACGGTGTTGATGATACCCACGCTGGGCGACAGGAACAGAATCAACATACCGCACATGACGATGGTGGAGATGAAGTTCGGCGCGTATGTAATGGTCTGGATTACCTTCCGGTATCTCTTATGCCGGAATGCGTTGAGCATCAGCGCCAGTAGGATCGGGATAGGGAAGGATACGATCAGGCCGTAGATGCTCAGGATTAATGTGTTCGTCACTGTCCTCACGAAATACGGCGAATCGATGAAGCGCTGGAAATAGCGCAGCCCTACCCATGGGCTCCCCCAGACTCCCTGCTTGGCGTTGAACCTGCGGAACGCGATCTGCACGCCGTACATGGGAATGTAGCTGAAAATGAAGGTCAGGATGATTCCCGGGATACAGAACGTCCACAGTGACCAGTCCTTCTTCAGTGTCTCCAGAAAACTACGCTTTCTGGGTTGGATGGAACCTGTTTGTTTTCCTTTCGTTTTCATATGTTCACCCCTTTGCATATTTTGAGTGGCATAGCACCTGTGTCTATTGTATGATTTTAATAATCAAAATGTCAAGATGAATTTAACAAAAATTTTCTTTTTGTTAATTATATGAAAAATTACTGTATCTTTTTTCTAAAATCGGGCCGTTTTTTTGTATATATTATCCAAAGCATTTTTTCCCGATTTCGATTTCGGCTCGGTTTCAGTCTTATATTCTGCCAATTTGCCCTATTTTCGGTAAATGACGAAAAGGAATCGGACAGTTTCCTGTGTGATTGCCTTTAATATTTTGTTAACTTACTTTACAATAGAAGGTAGTGGGTTTACTTCTCTCTGCCTCAATGGTATAATGCTGACACGCAAGGTCATATCCACAGGATGCAGGACCAAAAGAAAGAGAGGACGCATATATGAGCACACAATACCGCATCCCTGTCCCGGCGCTGGGCTTCCAGCCCCCGGTGTACGCCTGCCGGTTCAACGACAAGGCGTTCACCCTGGACGGACGCCTGGACAAGGAGTTCTGGAGGGACATCCCCTTCACGGAGGACTTCCCGGACATCGAGGGGGCGATCCGCCCCATACCCAGGTTCCGCACCAGGGCCAAGATGGCCTGGGACCGTGAGAACCTATACATCGGCGCAGTGCTGGAGGGAGACGAGATCTGGGCCCACCAGCTGGAGCATGACTGCGTCATCTTCCAGGACAACGATTTCGAGATTTTTATCGATCCGGATTCCGATACCCAGGCCTATTTCGAATATGAGATGAATGCCCGAAACACCACCTGGGATCTGCTGCTGACCAAGGCCTATCGGGACGGCGGAAAGCCGATAAACGGATATGAGTTCCACGGAATGCGCTCTGCCGTTTACATCGACGGAAGGCTGAATGAGCCCGGATCCCACAACCGCTCCTGGTCTGTGGAGGTGGTCATCCCCTTCGCCGCCCTGCAGGAGTGCGCGGCGCAGAAGCGCCCGCCTGTGCCGGGGGAGTATTACCGCATGAATTTCTCCAGGGTGCAGTGGAAGGTGGACGTGGAGGGAGGGCAGTTCAGGAAGCGCGTCTGCCCGGAGACAGGCAGGCCCCTGCCCGAGGACAACTGGGTCTGGGCCCCCACCGGGGTGATCAATATCCATTATCCGGAGCTCTGGGCCTTTGTGTTCTTTGCGGAGAAGGGGCAGGAGGCGGGTGATTTCCGGATCCCGGAGGACGAGGGCCGCAAATGGGAGCTGCGCAAGCTCTATTATGCCCAGCAGTTCTGCCTGGACGAGACGGGCAGCTATACGGATGACATGGAGACATTAAAAGAAATCCTGGCCAGGATCGCTCCCTGCCAGGAGAACAGGACGGTACGGGACCTCGCCTACCGGATCGGCACCACGGCCCATGCCTTTGAGATCACCTGCCCCGCAGCGGACGGGCAGAACCTCCTGGCCATCTTCCAGGACGGCAGGACCGATGTGTATCCGGCTTGACGGGACTGACCGATATCTCCGAAAATTTCTGAAAAAATGCCCTGCCCGGCAGATATGCAATTCTGCCGGGCAGGGCTTTATTCCCGCGAGCAATGAGTCAAGTGGGCATGCTTGCATGCACATTTGACGAATGCCGCGGGGGTCAAATACTGCTCTGCAGCGCTGCAAGATTGATACTCCGTTGCTTGCAGCGGGGTATTTGATTGCCGCAATGGCTTGCAGGTCTGACTGTCAGCTCTCCTTGACCGTTTCTTCATAATAAGGCGTCCGGCAGCCAACCGGATTTTTTAATAAATAGAAATCTCCTTCAGGAACACTTCGTCCCTGGCGGCCGTAATCTTGACCAGCAGCTTGTCGATTTTCTCCCCGCTGTCGTCTAAGAGCCTGTTCTGCTCCGCGAAGGGGTCTGTCAGCGCGCAGATCTTCCTGTTTCCGATCACGGTTCCCTGGAAGAGGGGGAACTGGCCGCCGCTGGAAAACATGGCTTCTACCCGGAAGCTCTCCACCCTCTGCCCTCTGGCGATGTCCTCTTTCAGCTCCACGTACTTCACCTGGGACACGGGTTTCTCCAGGGTCACCAGGTATTCCGGCTGGGTGGGGTGTCCGGTATCCAGCTTCTCCACCTTTCCGGGGATGGGATGGCCGAATTCCCTGTCCAGCAGCTCCCGGAATTCCCGAAGCCTCTTCACGTCCCTCTCGTCCAGCAGTCCGTCTCTGGTGGGCGGGATGTTCAGGTTCAGGCAGGCGTTGCCGCCCACGGAGCTTAAGTATATCTGGAAAAGCTTCTCCAGGGACTTGGGCTCCTCCTCCCTGTGCCAGAACCATCCGGGGCGGATGGAGGTGTCCATCTCCGAGGGAGCGAAGGCAAGCCCCCTGGAATACAGGATGCTGCTCATGCTGCCGATGAAGCTGTCCGTATTGTAGAGGTAGGACAGATCCCCCTCTGCCGCCATAGGGCCGGGGCCTGTCTGCCGCTCCGCGAAATAGCACAGCTCGCCGGGAACCACAGCCCATTCGGAAAACCTTCCCGTGCCGGCTTCGTTGCCGCACCAGCGCACGTCCGGCCCTCTGTCATAGAAGATAACGGCATTCGGCTGATACTTCCTCACCAGCTCTATGTAGCGCGGGAAATCGTATTCCTGCTTCTTCCCGTCCGGTCCCTCCCCGCAGGCCCCGTCGAACCAGATGCAGAACAGCTCGCCGTACTGTGTGAGCAGCTCCTCCAGTTGGTTGCAATAGTAATCATTGTAGGACGGCGTACCGTAATGGGCGCTGTTCCTGTCCCAGGGGGAGAGATAGACCCCGAAGCGCAGGCCCTCCTCCTTACAGGCCTGGGCCGCCTCCCCTACCACGTCCCTCTTGCAGGGGGAATTCTTCACGCTGTGCTCCGTGTACTTGGAGGGCCACAGGCAGAACCCGTCGTGGTGCTTGGCCGTCAGTATCATGCCCTTCATCCCGGCTTCCCGCACTGTCCTGGCCCACTGGCGGCAGTCCAGCTTCTCCGGATTGAAGATGCTCTCGTCTTCCGTCCCGTCTCCCCACTCCCTGTCGGTGTAGGTGTTCACGCCGAAATGCATGAATGCGTAGAAGCCCGTGTCGAACCACGCAAGCTGCCTCTTTGACGGGACCACTCCCGCTGCCTCTTTCAGAAAATCAATCATACGCTTGCCTCCTTGCTGTCTCTATCCTCTTTTGTAGGTTACTCTGCTTTTATCCTCATGGCGCTCCGGTTCATGCTATGCCTGCCCTCTGGAGCATCTCCGAGTGGCTGGCCACCACCTTCTTCAGCAGGGCCACGTCCTCGTATGTCTGTTCCATCCTGTCCGCATGGTCTTTATAGCGCTGGTATGTGCTTGTATAGCAGGCCTCGATGTCGTTCAGGCGGGGCATGATTATGTTCTCCTGGAACAGCTTTATCTGATGTATTTCGGTTTTTAAAGTATCTACTTCTTTTTTCAGGCCATCTACTTCGGCTTTCAGGCCCTTCACTTCGGCTTTCAAGCCATCTACCTCAGCTTTCAGGCTCTTCACTTCGGCTTTCAGGCCATCTACTTCGGCTTTCAGGCTCTTCAGTTCATGCTCGATTGGCTTCAGTCTCGCGTCCAGCTTCCTATCCAGCATCTCCTCCATCATCTGCGATATGGCCAACAGATCCTCTGCCGTCAATGTCATAGTTCTACCTCCTTCGTCTGATAAAAATGTTCCGTCCTTTCCCTTGTCTGCAGGAAAAGCCGGATTCCCTTCTCCTGCCTTTATCGATTGTGTCCTGAGGATAAAAGCATAGATTTTCTCAAATTTCGGAGACAAGGCAAATATGCCCTTGTCATGATAAAAGAGATAACTGATTTGGCACGGGAGTTGTCCCGCCATATGTCCATTCTAACATATCAGGCCCATTTGTCAACGGATTTTTGAAAAAAAGACCCGCGGCCGTAAACCGCAGGTCTTTTTCCTGTATCCTCATGATCCGTCCCTTCAGGGAATCCTTACGCCTGGCCCTCCACGCGGATGCCGAAGGCAAAGGTGAACTCCTCCTCCAGGAACTGGTACTGCTTCTCGGGCCCCGGGCCGCAGCTGTTGGAACCGATGCCGTCCTGGGTGTAGTCGATGCACAGCACGGTGTGGCCGCTGGGGACAAGCTCAAAGTTATGGGCCTTCTCCGTCAGCTCCTCCTGGGTGTAGCGGGAAGCGTTGAAGGAGAAGGGCTTCTCGGCGGCCACGGAGAGCTTCACGTTCTCCCTGAACAGCTCCACGAAGCTCACATCGCAGTGGCTCCCGTTCTCCTGAGGACGGATATAGTCCTCGAACAGGGAATCCACGGTCTCTGTGAACCTGCCGTGGTAGGAGGCACGGCGCTTGTCCGCATAGCTCTCCATGGGCCCTAATCCGTAGTATTCCACCTGCCTCATGTCCTGGGGCAGCATCATGCGGACGCCGAACCTGGGCAGCCTGGGAAGCTTGGAGTCCTTTTTCACGTCCAGCCTCACGTCCACGCTGCCGTCCGCCCATACGCGCCATGCGGCCCGGATATCCACGATCCTCTGCTTGTACACGGAGGAGAGGGACACATCGCTGGCAATCTCCACATACTGCCTGCCGTCCTTTTCCCCGTTTTCACAGGATGTGCCGTAAGCCCTGGTGGCAGGGCGCTCATAGTGGCATTCCTCCCAGATACTGCGGATATTCCTGTCATTGTCCGTAGGCGCGCGCCAGACATTGTACTCCATGGGATGCTCCAGAAGGTTCTGGTTGGCATTCACCATCCTGGAGAACAGCCCCTTCAATTTATCATAGGTGTAGCAGAACTTTTCCGACACCACTGTCAGATAATGATCGTCCTCCCGCACCGTAAGCCCGCTGCCCTCCCGCTCCATGGGCATATCCAGGAGCTTCCTGGCAGGTGCGCACTGATCCTCCGTAAGCTCCACCTCGTCGAAGCCCATCTCCCTGCCGGCCTTCAGCACGCCATTGTCCTCCCGCAGGATCCATGTCACCTTCAGGAACTTCCTGCCCGCTTCCTCCACGGCAGGGATGTCCAGCCTGACCTCTCCCTCTTTGTGGGGCGCGATGTCCAGAAGAGCGGCGTCCTCCACTGTCCCGCAGGATTTCCTTACGCCGTCGCAGGTCACCTCCCAGGCCAGCGTACAATAATCCTTCAGGTTCAGGAAGTCCATGTAATTATGTATCTTCACGGTTCCCGTGGCGGCATCGAACTGCGCCACCCTGGCGGGACGGTACACGTTCCAGTGCTCCTTCAGTCCCGTGTGGGGCCTGCGGTCCGGGTATACCAGCCCGTCCATGCAGAAATTCCCGTCATGGGGATACTCCCCGTGGTCTCCGCCGTAGAAGTACATCTCCTTGCCCTCTACTGTGCGCCCCTTGTAGATGGCGTGGTCGCACCACTCCCAGACCATGCCGCCGCAGGCGCCGTCGTAGGCCTGGAACACCTGGAAATAGTCCTCCAGATTCCCGGGTCCGTTGCCCATGGCATGGCAGTATTCGCACTGGAAGAAAGGCCTCTTGAGGGGCGCTTCATAGCAGTGGTCGCTGTCCTTCTCCTCCGCTTTGTCAAAATATTCCCGTATGCTGTCCGGCGCGGAATACATCTGGCTGTGGATATCCAGATTGGAATAATCCGTCACCCTGTCCTCGGGCACATGGTAGGCGTTCTCATAATGGGTGACACGTGTGTCATCATAGGATTTCGTCCACTTCAATGCCTCCTCAAAGGTACAGCCGTAAGCCCCCTCGTTGCCCATGGACCAGGCGAAGACGCAGGGCCTGTTCTTGTCCCGCATGACGCACTTTTTGGTCCTGTCCACGGTGGACTCGATGAAGTCCGGATTGTCAGCGATCCATTTATTGCTGTCCAGGTACTTCTGGCCGTAGGCACGCTCCGCCCCGTGGCTCTCGTTGTCCGCCTCGTCCATGACATAGAAGCCGTACCTGTCGCAGAGCTGATAGAACTGGGGCGCATTGGGATAATGGCTGGTGCGGATGCCGTTCACATTGTGCTCCTTCATCAGCGTCATGTCCTTATGCATCTGGGCCAGGCTGATGGTGAAGCCGGTGACGGGATCGCTGTCGTGGCGGTTCACTCCGTGGAGCTTGATGTTCTGTCCGTTGAAATACAGCACGCCGTCCCTGATCTCCACCTCCCGCAGGCCAAGCTCCTCGGTGACGACTTCCCCTTCCGTCTCCATGACCAATGTATAGAGATAGGGCGTCTCCGCGCTCCAGAGCCTGATTCCCTCCATGGGCAGGGTCACATGGCCTGTGCCTTCCGTCTGCGCCAGGACCTTTCCCTCCGCGTCCTCTATGGACACCCGCACGGGAATCTCCCTGTCCAGATAGGAGAGGCTGATATCCACCTGGGCTTTTCCGGCCTCTCTGTCCAGCTTGGTCCTGATGAAATAATCGTACACACACTGCTCCGGACGGCTCAGCAGATACACGTCGCGGAAGATGCCGCTCATGCGGAATTTATCCTGATCCTCCAGGTAGCTGCCGTCGCACCATTTCAGCACCAGCACGGCCAGCAGGTTCTCCCCCTCTTTCAGGAAGCCTGTCACATCGAATTCTGCCGTGGCGTGGGACACCTGGCTGTAGCCCACGTACTGCCCGTTCACCCACACATAGAAGCAGGAGTCCACGCCCTCGAAATTCAGAAAGGTCTTCGGCGCTGCCATGTCCTTGTGCCAGGTAAAATGATGGCGGTAGGTGCCGCAGGGATTCTCCTGGGGCACATAAGGCGGATCTAAGGGGAAGGGATAGTTCACATTGGTATACTGATGCCTGTCGTATCCGTGCATCTGCCATACCGAGGGCACGGGGATGGTCTTCCAGTCCGGGTTCAGTCCGCAGTCCTCCCGGTAGAACTCCTCCTTCAAGTCGTAGACGCTGTCATAGTAACAGAAGTCCCACTCGCCGTTCAGCAGGGCAAAGCGCTCCGACTGCTCTCTGTGCTCCACCAGATCTTCATGCCGCCTGGCTGCAGGGACATAGTATGCCCTGTCAGGCATGGTGTTCTCATGAAGTACACTCAGGTTCTCAAAATGTCTGGGTACAATCATACTCTCATACCTCACCTTTCTACTACAATATAGTAATATGATACCCGGCCTCTGTCCGCTTTCTCATGAATCCGGACGGCGTGGTGGCTTCTAACGCCGTCCAGGGAAAGACAGAGGCATCTATGCATCCTATTATATACGATGGAGACGGTAATAGGCAACAGATTTTATTTTTTTATGGAAATAATTGAAAAATATTTTCGTCAGTTTACAGGATATCCTTTGTCTGTATCCTCCACATCTCGGCATACCTTCATTTCATTCCCTGCCTCTGCCGCAAATCTGCCACATCATACCCATGGATATCCTTTCCGTTTATCATCTTGCTTTCCCACTATATCAAATTTCAACGATATTTCAATAAAAAATCTACCGCCAGGTTCCCTCGCTGTCTGGAAAAGAAGGGCTGGCCGCACTATTCAGACGGACTTGCGAGGAACCACATCCTTTTCCAGAATATCGCACAATCCCTCCACCATATGGATTTCCAGCGCGGCCAGTCTGTCAAATCTCTCCAGGATGCGCGGGGAATCGCCGCGGCCTGTCATGTTATATCGCATGACGATGCCGAGAATCATGGAACTGCATGTGAGCGCCTCTTCTATCTCCTTCAGGAACGCCTGGTCATCGATTCCCAGCATCTCCGCCCTTATCTTCATGACCCGGCTGAAGCTCTGAATGATATACAATGGCTTCAGGTTTATGTTCCACCCCTTTTCCATGTTCTTTTGTATATAGCTCCTGATGTCGCGCAGGAAATCGACGCCAAAGCTCATCTTATCCCTGTCTCTGTCAAGACACTCATGTCTTACTACGGTGTCCGTCCCATTCAGGAAATCCTTCGCCAGTCCATACATCAGACAAAGGTCTATTTCAGGAGGGGCGTCCCGTAGGCTAAGCAGCTTTATCTCGTGCCCATACTCCAGTTCCCTCTCCCCCAGCTCCTCCACGTATTCCGCGTCCGCCTGGCCGTCAAGCCGCCCTGTCCTGGGCATATTGTTCAATTGGTCGTATGTATCATAGGCCATCAGGAACTTCTCATAGCTTACCTCCACGGTCTTGAATCTGCCACAGAAGAAATCCACAATCAGCATGCTCTCCCGCTCTTCATCGTATCCTATGACGAGGCACTGATGCTTATAAGGATGCCTGTGCTCGCCCTTGCTCCAGAACTCATCTACATAATAGGCATTGTAGGAGATATAGGCATACTTGTTCTGAGAGATGAAATGCCTGAATGCATCGATAGCAGAGCGGTAGCCTTCCCTGACAGCCTCTCTGGACAGTATCTCCACATCCAGCAGCGGGCACCACCTGGAGACGTTCTCCTCCTCCCCCGACTTGAAATCTGCCCAATATGGAACGATATCCGCATCCTTGCGGCACCATGGAAGCAGATAATGGCTTACCATCCATTCCCTTGCGCAGCCATTGGCCTCCAGGATGCCAAGCACGGAGGCATAAAAAGGATAGACGCACACCACGGGAACGCAGAAAGGCAGCTTTGTCGTCGTGCGCAGATTTGTACATCTGCTCCCGTCCTCTGCTCCGGACAGGACGATGCAGACCTCCGCCAGGACGCCCCCATAGGCAATCTGCAGCGCGAAATCATCATCCAGAACCAGGGTGTCCTTCTGCAGTCCGCAGTGGCAGAACCTGATATCTATTTCAGGAGATATTTGGGACAGCACCACCTGGCTGCCTGTCTTTGTCAGCAGCAGGAAGTCCACAGACTGTCCTGG
This sequence comes from uncultured Acetatifactor sp., assembly GCF_910585425.1. Classification (GTDB taxonomy): domain Bacteria; phylum Bacillota; class Clostridia; order Lachnospirales; family Lachnospiraceae; genus Acetatifactor. The sequence goes on from NZ_CAJUCP010000007.1 coordinate 54,510, forward strand.
AATCCCGCACATATGTGATGTAATCATCAGGCGGCCGTCCAGATTTATCTCAGCGCTGGATTTCCCGGTATAGATGCAGCATTTCGTCATACCCATATCCCATCCTCTTCCCTTTCCCAATCTCTCCGGTAAATAATGTAGAACATTACCTTTTCCACTGTGGATGGACGCTTCTATACAATCGTGTACATACTCCCTTGTCAAGGCTGATGACCTGATTCCAGATTCCCAACATCCTTGTCTTGTAGGAATCGTCCCTCATGCCTTTCAGATTATATTTAAGCGTAAGGTTCCTGGATGTATGTATCAGATTCCTCAGTGTCTCTATATCATGGAGAAAAGCCTGATCATAATCTATTTTTTTCGTGTGCATAAGATAGCCCACTGATTTATGAAGCGCCACCTTATGGTCGAACAGCAGATGGAGCGCGCGTATGTCAGGACGTCCACCGTTTTCTATGTTTTCTCTGATAAGGTCATAGCAGATACTTCCATAACAATGATGGCCGACTTTTTCCCCGGTCAGCCAGCGCTCAATCAGGAACGAAAAGAGGCGCGGGTCATAACCGATTTCCAGGGCGGAAATATCCTTCGGACGGAATGCTATTATTTTTGATGTCTTATCCGGTTCCGGATTATACGGATGGTTGAGCCGCTCGAAAGTATGAAGAGATTCCGAAAGAGATGCCCGGCCGACATCTATGCTGCCATATTTGTGCCCATCAAAAAAATCCCAGACCGTAAATGAATCCTTTAGGGAATCATATCCGGTTACCAGCACTTCATGGTTGAAGTCATGGTCTCGGTTTGCCTGAGGAATGTACTTCTGGTTAATCCGCAAGAAGACAGCATAGCCGCTCTCTAGCTGTTTTATAAAAAAGTCGCAGAAGTCAATCCCTGACTGCTGCATCTGTACTCCGTTATACACCTCACGGTCAATAATCTCGCAATACTCGATCGTATTCTCTTTCAATATATTGTCGAAGATGATGTAGCCGGTATCTTCAAAATAAATCGTATTTACGAACTGGAGCATGAACCAATTCATATATTTCGCATAATCCGACTGTAGATATAGGTCAGTCACTGAAAGCAATGATGCATAGGTTGGGTAGGAGGTAATCGTGGGAGTGGTTATAGGTACTGTAATATTCATCATTTGCTCCTCTCTGTCAACAAAAGATTAATGATTGTTGACTTTTAATTTGCGGGCCCTTTAACATCTTTCATCCCATAATCTCAACGATTGCTCCAACAATTTCAGCGTACCGCTGTTTGAACGTTCCCAGCCTTTCCCCATAATCCATTCCCAAAATTCCCGTAGTCATTTGGGCCTTTAAAATACGCATTTCTGTCCTCTGGACATCAGCCAAAAGCACTTTAAGCTGTTCGGCAACCGCCTCATATTTTTGCATATTATGGGGCTGCGCCTTTTGCAGTACGCCTATCCGCTGGAGCATGAACTGCATATGTGCCACGATAAAATGGCAATGTTTTAAAGACACCCTGAGTGGGTTACCTTGGTACCGCTTAATTAAGATATCGAAAAAGGAAATCCCATAATACAGCCCGTCCGAACTCGAATAAGGATGGCTGGATAAAAAGTTTTCCAGTTTCTGCCTGATAATGGGCAGGCAAATGGGCTTCGCTGTATGGTTTCCTATTTTTTCACAACATAGTACATTGACATTTAACATGACATGTTCTCCAGGAAAAGACCGGAACATGCCGTTTTTATAAGAAGCCTGGATATCTCCAAAAGCGACTTTTTGCCTGGTCCGGATACGGAAATCAAAATAGTCCCATGCAAAAAACATCTGCTCCTGTAGATCATAGCCATAAAGGATTGGCGCATGTTCCGCATGTTCCTTTTGATAAGTCACATAATTCTTACAGTAAAAAGTATCAGCGACAAAAGATACATAATATCCCTGGTCCAGCAGCTTTACAATATACGAGCAGATATCGCCAATCGTGGCCCGCGCCACCTCATAGGGCATGCTGAACCACAACAGGCAATCCTGTCTGATGGCATCGAATAACCGGTAGAAGCTGACATTGTCAGAAACCTCATTATCATAGATGACGGTATCAATAAAATGCTCTGCCGACTCACGTTCGTATAGTTCTGGATAAGGGCACAGCAATTCAAGGAGCTGGTCTGTGCCGGGGTCATAGTGGATAGGATGCCTATCATTTGATAGAGGAAGAATTTTTTGGTTCAATAAATATACCCCCTTATTTAGCCGCATTTAACCGTGGTTCAATCTATTAATTGTACTATTATTTAAATCCTCTGAATTCCTTCTCGAACAGCTCCTTCAGGTCTGCATTTTTATCTGTGGCGGCAAACTCTATCTCCCGGATGCTGTGCCTCTGTTTCAGGAACGCGACCATATGGTCCTCCACTTCCCTCCCCAATGCCCTGCAGGACAGGCTGAACAATGTCAGCCGCTCCCCTGACACCTCCATGGCCCCCACAAGCCCCAGGTTCGAATACCTGTCCTTCAGATGGACGGAGTACAGCCAGACGCCTGGCTGTCCCATGTTCCGCCTGGCATCCGCAGGCGAATACCTCTTCCCATTGGTGCACCTGTTTGTCCGCTGGGAGAGCTCGGCTATACGGGCGGCTTCCAGTGGCACAGCCTCATGGATGTCTATCTGCATGGCAAGGGATGTTATATAGTCCCGATAGCTCCTGCTCTCCGTCCTTAGCAGCCGCCGGTCATGGTCTGTCCGGTACGTTTCATTCCTCTGGGCATGTTCCCCTTCCACAAATTCGCTTTTTAAATGGAAGCAGCCAAACTGCCCATACATCGTCTCCCTGTGGTACGGTATGACCGTGACCTCCGGGAGCATCGCCCTGACCGCTTCGATTTCCACAGGCGAATCGTCCACAAAGACGATGCTGTCCAGCCCTATATGGAGCGACTCGGCGATTCTTGCTATATTATCCGGCTTGTTGTCCCAATTCACCTGGAAGCACACGATATGCTCTTCCCGCAGAACCATTTCCCCATGCCCCCTGAACACTGCCAGTACATCGGACAGGTCATTCTTGCTGCATACGGCAAGGAGCACGCCTCTATGGTACAGGGACAGCAGGAAGCGCTGGAAATCCTGGTGTTCCCTTCCCAGCCCGCTGCTGCCCAGCTTCAGGTTGTCCATGCCGTCTTCGGACAGTATGCCGCCCCACAGGACATTGTCGCAGTCCACCACCACGCACTTCTTCGTATTCCCTGTATCGATAAGATGCCGTTTGTATAGTTCCGCGGCCACCGCTTTCGTCAATGTCTGGGAATAGGGATAGTTCCAGCGGTATCTGTTCTTTGCGCTGTAGGCATTGCTTATGCCCACGGATGCTATGATATGCATCAGATCCAGGAAGGCCGCCTGCCCGGAAAGGCTTTCCATCAAGCTCCTGTTCAGCCCGTTTATGGCAGCGTCGCCATTATGGCCTGTCACAATCGGCAGGTAGGATGAATAATGCTCAAATAACGCTATGATGATATTCGCCTGGGAGATTTCGGAAAGATAACGTGAGATTTCCTGGTATAGCCGCTTTATATCGGATATGCATCCCTTCCAGAATTCCGTATCCCCATTATCAAGGTCTGGCACCATGGCTTCCAGGTTCAGCCAGATGAATACCATGTCGGCTCTGCCATATGCATCCCCATAGCTCCGGTACTCCATATATGGTACAGGGGTCACTTCGACTGGGCTGTCCAGCTCCTGGAACAACAGGGACAGTTCCTGTGAAAGGAAGGGCTCTATTGATATGTTCGTGATGACTGGTATGTTCTGTACCTTGCTTTTCATATAATCCCGTCCAATGACCTGCGGACGACGTCCGCGAGCTTGTTTATCGTGTTCATCTTCTCAACCAGGAGATACTCATCCGGGATCTCTATGCCGAATTGTTCTTCTATATTTACAATCATCTGGATGAACACGATGGAATCCATGCCATATCCGGTCAGATCGGTATCGTACCCTATGCTGTCCCACTCCACATTTTCCAGGTAGCCGCCCAATATGCCTACAATCTTCGTACAAGTGTCGTCCATTTGCAGATCCTCCTATCATCTGTCCCCCATCAGGAACTCCACGAACATGCCGTTCTTCAGGCAGGCGAACACCACGCGCCTGCCATCCAATGCCGGCGCGGCCATGTCCTGCGTGAAGATCTTCCCGATGCCCATCTCCCGGAAGGCTTCCCGGAAGTCCCCCTCCTGCTCCACCTCATAACATATATGGTGGATGCCGGGCTTGAAGTTCCTTACGGTCGAACCGCCATTCAATGGCTCGATCAGCTCGATCCTCTGGGAGCTTGTGCTGTTTTCCAGGAATATGATCCTATTGTTCTGGACCCCGTCTATGGTCACCTGCGAGCAGGCCTTGTATCCTAATTGGCCAAAGATATCCATGTCCCTGTCTATATCCTTCACTACGATCCCAATATGGTGCTCCTTCATAGCTAGCCGAAGACCCTCCTGTTCCTTTCCAGTTTCTCTATGTCGCTTTCCGTCATCTCGCTATATATCAACCCAGAGACATCCTGTTCCAGGCGCTCCTCGAAGGGGACCTTCCATCGCCTCCGCTCCTGTTCCGCCAGGCCATAATATTCCAGGAGCCCCTCTCCCCTCTCTGTCTTCAATATTTCCAGGTAGGCATCCAGCATCCCGTTATCATATACCTTCCTCGTATAATAGAAGATATAATACGCAAATGGCAGGATGCCATATCCGGAGCATGCCTCATACAGGTTCATGGCTGAGATCTCCTGGGGGAAGCGTCGGCACAATAGGTACACATCCTCAAAGAACCTTTTCCTGGCTGCCGCATGTCCGGTCAAATGGTATAAGGAGTTCATCTCTTTATAGTGGTGTAAGATGACCTGTACCATCGACTTTAACGGGGGCAGCGCCTTGATGCGGCATCCATAGAATTCCATATCCACAGTATCGCTTATGAACTCCCTCACATCGATCCTTTTGCCTGTATACTCCCCCCAGAACATGTCGAAGTTCACGTCGATCTGTGACCATAGTCCCCCCGCCTTCTTGCTGTAGGGCGGCATTTGATGGGAGCCTGAGAGCAACATGATGCGCTCTTTGCGCCCCGGCTGGTATGCACATTGGAAGCCATTGCGCACGAGGACGTCTTCCATCTCCCTGATATCGTCACGCGGTATCAGGATATCGATGTCACTGGAGACCCTGTCCCCGGTTTGTCCGGTCTTGTAAAAATCGAGGGGGCATCCTTTGACAATAGCGTAATCCATGTTTCTTTCATTCAGCTCATTGATTACATTTTTTGCTATGATGTACTGCATGCTCCTCTGGATTTCCCGGAGCATCTTGTCTTTTTCCATAAGCCCGTTTCATCTCCATCCTTTCGCATTCTTGATTAAGGATCTTTCTCTCATCCCTTGCCCCTAGGCCCTGGCCTACGGCCTATCTATTTCTGGATTTCATACATCCGTGTGCACTTCCCTCTTTGCTCCATCAGCTGGTCATGGCTCCCGCTCTCCACAGTCCTGCCATTCTACATATATTAAAGCGAACAGGGTTCTCATATCTCTGTTGCATTTGGTACGTCATGTATAAAAATATTGAATACAAGCGGCAGGTTCAATCTTCACATACGCATACTGCTTATTTAACAAAATATAATAGTCGTTGCCACTAATAGAATATATTATGTCCGAATATTCTCCGTCTACTTCGCTATACCGTTTAATCTTAGAATTACTAAGATAAAAAGCGTGTTCATCTCTATCATAAATTGTAATATTTAATTGTGAATCATTTGAAGAAATTATCATAAGCATTGTCTGAGAATAAATGGGTATACTATGCATCGTCCCATAACTATATGGTATTTGCTCTTTCTTTCGTTTCTTAGTATGAAGATACGAATCGGATAATGTATTACAAGATATTACAGTAGTTAAATCAATTAATTCTTGCTCAGAATTTGCATATAAAAGCGTTCTATTGAAATCCACATTAATACTATTTTTAATGTATTTTTTTTTCGCTGTTATAAGCGCCTGAGATAAAGACATATTGCAGAGAAGATTATGCAACATTTCTATTAATAATTTATTGCTTCCTACAACAGGCATTTGCCCATTACAATAATATGAAAAACCGCAAAATGCAGTTACAGGTTGATTTCTTTTTAAAAATAACTGGATTGAATTGCAACCATGACTAACAAAAATATTAGACTGCGGCAATTCGCAAATTTTTGTTTTGCCAAATATAAAATATTCTGCATCACAATGTCCATAATGAATTGCTATATCGTAAAATTTGTTTAATTCTTCTGAATTGCTAATATTACTTCCATCCCATATATCAATGTGATAATAAGGCTTATACAAACAGTAACAAAGGAAAGCATCCAAATGATAACGCAATGGTCGATCTATCATTAGTAATAGGCGATTTTCGCTGCTGACAGATGCATTGCGGTATCCATGATACCTCAATACAGGATAGTAATTATGTCCTATTATACCGTATTTGAAATCATTATTAATACGTAGACAACACCCTTTATATGTCTGAATAAAATAAGTACCTTGAGGAAGTACATCCTCTCCACCTATCAAAACTATTTCTTTAATTTGATGGGAGTTCGCAAATTCTTGTAAATTGGTACGCCTTATCAATGCAAACTCTTTAGTTCTGTCTAAAGAAATAAAAGAGTCAGTTAAATCTGTATTCGAGGTGATGTAGATGCTTTCATCATGATAAAAATATAGCAGCTCCATAATCCAATTACCTTTCTACATGCTTACGACCATGTCGCAATACTTTGCCAAACAGGCTTCGTGTGAAGCACAAATAATCAGCATTTTCGGTTTCAAAGTTTTCAGCACCTCTGCGAATCTTAAAATATTTTCTTTATCCAACCCATTTGTCGGCTCATCCAGCAAAAGAATACGAGGATATTTAGACAAAACGCAAAGTAGACCTATTCTGTCCTTTTGGCCGCCTGATAATCCAATATTATCCTCCAACAAAGCAGCATCTAGAAAATCAGAACCTATTTCAGAAACAATATTCAGCTTTTCTGCTAAGTTGCAGATATACCGCTCATCATATGAGGGATTGAACAGTTCAATATTTTCCCGAATAGTCCCTCGAAAAAGATGGAACGATTGGCTCATATATCCTACATATTTATACCAGGAACTATTTGATATCTGCGACAAGGGAACATCGTCAACAAAAACACTATCTTTATGAGCCTTACATTCTTTTAATATTATTTTCAGCAATGTTGTTTTGCCGCATCCACTTGCACCTTTTAACATTACTAAGCCGACACTTGGAAATACAACCGAGAATTTGGATAATACCGACGACTTACCATCATAAGAGTAAGCCAAATCCTTTACTACTAATTTATCGAAATCCAGAATCTTTTTATTCCCTGGCATCTCAGGTGAAGCTGAAATAATAGCATCGGCTTTACACAGCAAAGCATTGACCCTGCTTAGCGAATTGATCAAAGGCCCGCTCAAAACCTCTATAAATGAAATGAAGGAAATTTTGCTCCAAAAATTTGTCATATATGCAGTGCTTGTAATTATTAGGCTTAATTGTTTATAATCGCTATCAAAAAAATACACACCAACTATATATCCAATAACAGGCACTATTCCGTTTATAAAATCAAGGACACGACCGGGGCTATCAATATGGGCTTCACATTTGATGTCGTTGATTTTCATTTTCTTCTGCTGGCTGGCAACATCATGCCAAATCTGTTCAAAAGAATCCTGAAACTTGATTTCCTCATATGAAAAAACAATATCATTGACCATGTTTTTATATGAGGATGTCAGCTCATACTTATTTTGGGAGTAGAGGCTGATATTTTTATTTAATTTATAATTCATTAGAACAATCAGGGGTGCGACAAAAACACTTATGAGAAAAACCAAGGGGTTGAAAAGCAATAAGCCGAATGCTGCAATCAAAGCAGATAATACATTTGCGGAAAAAGAGAGCATTGACTTTCCAATATTAAGAATAATACTAATGTCTGAATGTAGTATTGTGATAATCTCACCCTTTGTTTTTCCCTTCGCTTTCCCATCACCAAATACCAAAGAGGAAAAAATATCAGTTTGCACATCCGTCTTAACTATGTTGGTCAATAATTCACTATTATACACTGATAACATATTTGCAACAGCCGGCATTATAATATTTAAAAGAAAAAGCAATAAACACATAGCGAAATGATTTCCATTTTGGATATAAAAAGCAATTTGACCGGAAATTAACGGCTGTATAAAAGAAATCACGGTAAATAATGATAATATGAAAATAAAAATAACAGTTCTCTTTTTATCATATCTATTAAACAGGCTCCAGATTTCTTTATACATTGAAATTATTTTCATTCCACACCTCCCTCAAAATGGGTACAGAGATTTATCTTAGTTATCCCATCTAAGTTATAAATAAAATCATCTCTATGGGATATTATAAAACAAATCAAATTTTCCCTCATTAGATTTTCAAAAATCTTTTTTCCGGTAGCCATATCAAGTGAAGAAAAACTCTCGTCAAGAAAAAGGATTTCCGGTTTTCTAATCAAAGCCCTTGCAAGCGAAATTCTTTGCTTTTCTCCTCCGGACAATCCTTCTCCGCCTGGTCCTAATATTGTGTCTATTCCATTGGGCAGCCCTTTAACAAAATCATATGCACATGCCTTTTTTAATGCCTCTTCAATTTCCTCATCCGTATATTTATTCCCAAGAGTTATATTTTCACGAATAGTAGAATTATAAAGATAACACATCTGTGGATTGTACCCTATCATTTTTCTGCACTGGCCTGGCGCAAACTCTTCCTTTTGCAGATCTGTCATCTTCACACTGCCGGAGCAAGGCGTCAATAAACCGGACAAAATTCGAATCAAAGTTGTTTTCCCACAACCACTGGGGCCTTGAACCAAAACTATAGAAGGCTTATTTTCCATTAAATCAGGATAAGCCAGCCCAGTATTTTTGCCGGCATATTTATATGAAATGTCTGTAGACAAAATGTTTACAATATTATTGTGCATTTCTTCCTCTTTTATTATCTCTGACTCAATAGACAAAAAGGGGATTATACGTTCTTCATACTGGCATCCGTTCAGATAATTCTGGCGCAGGCCAAGCAATGCTTCAAAAGAGCTGATATAATTCGCGACCACCGGCATTATCAAAAAATAGGATTCAATTGCAGCCCCCGCATATATAGTCCAATAAATATAAGCAAACAGAGTACCGTAGACTGCAACTTGGGGAATTATTTTATTTACACCTGAAATAATATTTAGATTAGTAATCTTTTCATTAATATTTTTTATGGAAATCATTGCCTGGTTCAGCTTATCATATACCGTATCTTGTATACCTGAAAGCCGTATATATTCTGAGTTGTCAACAAATTCACTTGTAAGCGTATTTAATCGGATTTGCGCATCAATAACTTCCCCTACATTCTTTGATATTTTTTTGCTAAGCCTTATGGATATGAAGTAGGTTGAAGCATATACAAAGGCTATAAATAATATGATATATTCTGATATATTATGCCGGAAGAACAAAATATATGTTGCTAAATTAACGATTACCGATATAAAAGAATTATAGCTATTAAAAACAGCTGCTACATAATCCGAACTCAAATCCAGGGAACACAATGTAATATCGCTTTTATTAAACGCACAGACAGAATCCGAATCCCCCTCAAAAAGAATTTTCAATGAAAGATTCGTATACTTGTTTCTGAATATATGGCAAATAAATTTATTTACAATAAAATGCAGATAACTGAAAACAAATAATAGAGCTTGCAGCAAAATTACAATTACAGACATACCTATCAGTTTGTTTTTTTCCCCGAAGAGAGCGATATCATTTAAAATCGCCGCATTGATTTTTACGCATGAAACGTTCATGAACGTTATTATAATGCTAAAAAACAAACTGCTAACTATTGCAGCCAGTTTTAACCGTGTCCGGTAAGGTATCTCTTTTTTCATTTCTAATCCTTTCAAAGATATCGTTGCCTAATTCATTTTTTGCCATTAGAGTCATGAGTCTGTAAAACATATTTATATAACACTCATTGTCTTTAAGTGCATCTGTATTCTGCTTTAATAGAAATCTTAGATAAAACAATATCGGCTTGCTTAATTTCAAATCCATATTTTTAAATGGCTCAACCAAATCAGGTAAATCTTTGATTGATTCAAATAAATATTTTATTCCTCCACTAACAAAACGACAGATATTTTTTATTTCCCTTGTCTTCTCGTCATTTATTTCATATGTAAAATGAACTCCATGATCCAGCAACTTATATTCATTAAATAATTGCTGATACATATCCGTTCCAAGATATGGCTTATATGAATTTAGAATGCTTGTCCAATGTAACAGCGAAAAACAATCCATCTGAATTAAAAATTCGACCGTTTCCGATAACTCATCAGAAGTCATCCAAGGATCAAAAATAATTAAACACAACTTGGCATCAAGTCCTATTTTTTTTAAGACCTGTATAGCACGTTTATTATCTTCAGTCGTAACATTTTTTCCATATCTTTTTAGGGTAGTGTCAGATCCCGACTCTATTCCAACATATATCTTTTTCAATCCAACATCTTTTAACTTTTCTAAATCCTGTAAATCTACAGATTCAACACGACAAGCGATATGGAATTCGATGGATATTTGCTTCTCCTTAATAAGGTTGCAAAACCTTTCCACTTTCTCTTTCCCAGTCTTACCCACTCCCAAGAAATTATCGTCTACAAAATCAAATTTATGAACATTCCAGTTTTCAATGATATACTCTATTTCTTCTACTATTCGTTCTGGGCTTCTTGAACGCCAAACTTTACCATTCCCAAATTTAAAAAAAGCAGGAACACTACAAAACCGACATTTTCCCCAACAGCCACGGCTACTTTCGATAAGCGCAAATTCTGGTAAATGCTCCCTGAAATGACTTCGATCAGCAAACGGCAAACTATCTAGATTTTGAATGAGATCACGTTTTTCACTAGTTACAATCTTTCCCGATTCCCTGTAAACAATACCATTTACAGAATCAATACCTTCTCCATTGTCAATTTTTTTTACAAGATCAAGTGTTGTAATCTCGCCTTCACCTAAAATAATATAATCAATATCTTCGCACTCTGTCATTAACCTGTCATATAAAAAGGTGGCTGCATGCCCTCCTACCATAATTCTGGAATTTGGTAAATTTCTTTTTATAATCTTAGCTGCTTCTATTCCACCTAAATAATCAGTAGATTCAAAGGAGATACTAATTCCTATAATATCAGGCCGTAGTGAAACAATAACTGATTCTAGCATTTTACAAGACATATTTTCCTGAGGACAGTGCAATATATCCGTATCGTGATAACCGTTTTGCTTTAAATACGAACTTATAGATTCCAGTCCTAAATCTTCTATTGTCAAATCAAAACGACTTCCCGGATAATCTTTCTTATCAATATAAGGCGGTACAATCAATAATATTTTCATATGCGAAACTCCATTTCATAATTTATAGAAAAAATCTTATCATTCGAATCTATTATATAATTCTTTTGCAGCAATGATTTCAAAAGTAGTTGTTTATAAGTATGCATTTCGTTTTCATTTGAAAGCATGGTCATGAAAGTAGACTGATTAACCTGCTGTATAAGCATCATTTTTCTTCTATAAACATCATATAATATTGTGTCATTACCACTCGGTATACAAACAACTCCATCTCTCAAAATATATTTAATCATTTTCCTTGACCTCTTATTAAATTTAATAATCTCTCAGATTCTTCTAAATTGAAACCTAGTTTTTTTACCGGTACTTTTTTTAAAATATCTTCTAATGTATATTTGGAAATATCCCTTCCCCCTTTAACCCATATATTAAAATAAAAATATTTAGACAATAACATACCAGCAACTTCTGCTGGAATATCCTGACAGAATATGTTTTGGGTTTTTTCTAATATATATATAGTTTGTAAAGGTAATTCAATATTTGAATTACAATTTCGCCAAGGTATCCCATGATACATAGGTTTCTGACTTTTGTCCAAATACAAACACACCATTTCATCAGTCAGATTATTCTGTCGAAGCAATTGTAAAATGGTGCTTTTTCCCGCACCGCTGTGCCCGCAAAATAAAATTGCCTGTTTATCCAACATAATGGCAGAAGCATGAAACAATATTTTTCCATCAAGAACAGAAGCCATTCTCCAAATAATCGATATCAATAAATCAAGAGCTTCTTCATTATAATCCATCAGTTCAATAAAGCAGGTTTTATCAAGCAAGTTTAAAGTTGCCGCACCAAAAAACTGATTCTCGCAGTGAATATTTAATATATATTTATCATTTTCAATTGTTGCACCTATTTTTAGTTGATTTGCATATACTAGAGTTTTCCGCCCTAAACACTTTATTGTCAGAAGTAAGTCAGATTTTCTCTTAGGTGATAAAACAATATATGATTTATACTTCTGTTGAAGAAATGCACAAACAGTATGGGACAAATCATAAAATGTAAATAAAATATCTGCAATATCTATTGAAATCATTTTCATTAATCCTCATTTATCGGTGAAGCATACATATCTAAATATTTAGATTCAGAACTATACCCACTCTGCTTAATAGAACAAAATACTCTTTGCATACAATAGCTATTTGCTTCATTTGAAAAACAAATTTGAACTGGCTCATTGGAACTGGCAATTGCATTATGGAAAATATGTTGTATATCATAATTAATTCTGTTTCTACAATATTTTTCTAAATAGCGTTGTTTAGCATTTTCCGACATCATCTTTCTAATATCTGGATTACAGATACGACAAGTATACATCAAAGCTTTGTCCATATCTAATTGTATATCACCATTTATATATTGCGTTTGAATTTTATATCCATTCCACCCATGAACAACATGATCTTTGAGACCACCCCAATCCGAACATATAATTGGTAATCCCTGAGACATTGCCTCAACCTGCGCAAGTCCAAAATTCTCATCCTTATTTAAAGTCAAATTAATGAACACATCTGCATTTTGATATTCCTGAATTAGTTGATCATCCTCTAAGTATCCCTTAAAAATAACAAAATTCACCAAATCATATTGAATAACTAAATTTTCTACATGATTTTTATATTCATGCCCTTCTAGATAGTAATCCCAAGTTCCAACTAAAATAAGGATGAACTCGATATAGCCTTTTAGATTTCTGCATAATTCTAATAAGCCATGAATATTCTTACTACTTGTTAGACGTCCTACATAGAGAAAATGTAAGCACTTGTTCGAAAATACTCGCATTAATTTATTCCCACAATATTCGAATTTTTTTCCTATTGGTAATGGTACAATTGCCGTTTTCAACGAACTCTGTGTACATATCTTTTTGTAGATATCATAATCTGATTTGCAAGAAAACAAGAGAGTATCATTTATCTTAAAATTGCTTTGATTAATCCATAGCGTCATCCCCCCCATTGTCATATCAGCATAAAGGGGTAAAATAACAGGAATATTTTTTTTGATTGATTTGCGCACTTGCAGAAAAGTGCGATCATACCCAAAAAAAGCATCATAATTCTCAGCAGCAATCTGCACTTGTCTTAAATAATTACTTTTTGTAATTGATTTTATATAATTGGGCATTAAACTTACTGCATAGTGGTCTTTCAGTATCTCAAAAAAACACTCATATATAACCTTGATTCTATTTTTCATAGGTAATACATTCATATTAAAGAAGCCTATGTTATACATAGATTCTCCTATCCCCTCAAATAAACAATCCTCTTTGACAGCATACTCTCAACAAAGGTAATCGCATCCCTCTCAATAGAATCGATTTTCTGAGGAAACAATAATTTTATATTTTCTATAATAGCCTTTATTTCCTTACCTTGTTTTTCTTCCAATTGACTCCATATTATACTACCCATTTCATTTAGCACATAATATTTACCTTCTTCAACATCATACAGCATGATACAATCTTGAAAATTACTTTCAATTAAGTTTTGCTTTTTAGATATGACAGAATTAATATCAATCATACTTTTTCTCCTTATTTCTTTGATTCATTTTTATCTTATTAATTGTTCCTATATAAGGAATCCAAGGGCCAGTTCCTTCACTGCCAAAATTACTAAATAGCTTGTCTAAAAAATATTCTGTCCCTTCCTTGTTAATAATGTATTTTTCTTTTGATAACTCCTCTTCAGAATAAAAGCTCATAGACGTATCTAATTCAGCTCTAGCTCTACTGGCCTGAACTTTACAACGTCGATTATCTCTGCCAAGTAAAGAACCACAACCATGAAAAGCGTTTGCACGGCATCCTCCCACACATGCATACCTCATACCACATTTTCCGCAACTCTCAAATTCTTCTAACAATTTTTCTCGAAACACTTTTAACTGAGGAGCATCATTCCAAATTGATTTTATAGGGTGATTTCTATAATTTCCTAAACATACATCATATAATGCTGGGCATGGTGTAATATTTCCGTTTGCTGTAATTGCAAAAGAACGTTGTCCAACACCGCACAAACTATTCTTTACATATCTCATATAACGATTTGGGTCAAATTTCCATTCTGGTTTAGGTTCAACCGGGTTCATTACATAATATTCCCAAGCTTCATCCTTGCACATATCTGAACCCCATGCAAAGCGGATTCGATTCCCATACACATAAATTGATTCATCAAGAAAACGCCACAAAGTCGCTTCCTGTGATGAATCAAGTTCTAATTCTTTAGCTAATGAGCCGCGACCAATTAAATCTAAACTGCCTATAATTATTCCATGACATTTGAGATTTATCGCTTGTTCGACGACCATGCGCAATTGTACAAAATTTTTCCTATTTGCAACAAAAGACCATGCTACTTTGATTCCAGCTTCTACTAAATTTTTTATGCCCTGAATAGCAAGGTCATATGTTCCTGAAACACCAGTAATAAAATCATGGGTTTCAGCATCAGATCCATGAATTGATATACGGCAATAACCCAAACCCGATTCTTTTAACCTTTCTGCCATTTGACGAGTAATTAAGGTTCCATTCGTAAAAATTTCAGTATGTATATTATTCTCTGTACAATATTCAATCCATTTAGTCACATCTTTTCTAAGAAGTGGTTCACCTCCTGTAAAAATCACACAGGATCCACCCATTTCCTTAAACTGCTTTAACAAATCATATCCTTCTTCAAGAGACAATTCATCATTACCTAACTTGTTTGAAGGATTGTAGCACATTATACACTGTCTGTTGCAAGCGTTAGTCACTTCCCAATACATTAAGCCAGGATTAAACTTCGGAACATCTCCCCTGGAGCCACAGACATAGTTTTTAAACATCTTCTTCAAATCTTTATTTCTTAATAAATATCCATTATTTTCTAAAACTGTCATGAAACTATCGACATCATTTCTCACTGTAATATGGTCGCAAGGCATATTATTAGTATAAACGTATTCAACAATATCATCAAAATTACTCTTTCCATCACAAAGCATGAGAATTTCATATGCGGCTTTATTAATTCGAAACTGTTCCAAAGAAACTTGATCAAAAAGGAAATACTTATTTCCATCTTTCCAAAACAGAACTCCAGGCCTAACATATGATCCTGTAAAATTTTTTACATCATTCATAACAGTTTTCCTCGTATAATATGCTTATAGCCAATCAAAATAGGCTATATACTTATTCTTTTTATAATAAGAATGACTTAGAAAGACTCTCTTCCCCATTCTCCCTTGTCTACAGTTACTAATTACTTTTATTTTGATGCAGATGAAAGCAATCAGAAAAATTCCCTTTCAGCCTTTTCACCACTTGTACAAAAATTCAATAATTATTTTATGCATGATACCAGACAAAGTCCGATGGTACTGCTTTTTCTCCTCGCATAAAACATTTGCGAGCCAAGCATTCATTATCTTTGGCTCGCAAACAAATTTAACCACAATTAGTCATGGTGGCTGTCATACTCTGAGTACTTCCATTAGTAAATTCTAACCCCGGAAGATCTTCCTCAGAAAGTTCAATTAACATAGGGGCCTCATAATTAGCAACGCTTTCCTGTACATTTTGATTATTTTCCATCACATTTACCTCCATAATATTTTTTATAAAACTCTCTAGCTTTAATGCTCATATATTTTGATAAAATATGGTTATATGGTAACATATTATTCCACACTCTACAATCCTTCTGTCCAATACAACACTTTATTGTCCTCATATTACTCATTACTTAACATTCCGTCTGCTCCAGAGATGTTTTATATGCAAAATTCTATTACCTTATGTATCACAATCGCCCCCATCCCAACCCCAGCATTCCCATTTATAAACCCATCCCCTCCCACCTCACTCGTCATTGAATCCAAATCCATGCATCTCTCCATCAAACCCCGGAACTCTTTTTCCTTTTCCCTCAATCCCCTCTGCTTCAAGTAATCCGCTGTAGTACGAAGAACCAGCCAATTCCCCATATTTCCATGGCAAAGGCACATTTTTTCGGAAACAGGCAACCTCTCCAACAATACCGCTCCCCTCTCCGCCTCCTCCCTCAGCCACATCTCCCCCGGATTCCACATAGAAGCCAAGACCCTGGCATGCACAGCACCTACGCCCCCATTGCACCATGCATATGTCTCATAACGCCTCTCTCCTTCCTTCTTCATGTCTGCCCAGTTCCCGCTCCCTTCATCCACGAATTGATTCTCATAGGCCACGATTTCCTTCATCCTCTGTAGACAGCCGGCTGTGGGCGCCAGGGAATACAGCTTCGCATAAGCCAGGAGTATCCCGCTGTTCCCATGGGCAATGCCGCATACCGGATTTCCCTCCGTTTCCCCATACCAGGACACGCCTGCTCCTTTCCATATTCTCCCTGCCTCCAGCTGTTCCATCGCACAGCCAGCCTCCTCCAGCCAGACGGGATCGCCGCTCATCTCATATTGTCGGCACAGCACCAATACAGCCCCGGCATTCCCGTACAATAGGTCAAAATGCTCCTTCTGGTGGGTGAACCTGATCAGAATCCTGCCATGCCTTTCCGCATACTCCCGGTATCTCTCCTGTCCTGTCATCTGATACAGCAATTGATACGCATAGGCCACCGAGCCTTCCCCGCAGTACATCCCCGGATATTCCGATGCGGCAAGAATCTCCTGCCTTCCTACCCTGTCCGTATACGCCAAAAGCTCCTGCTCCAGCCTGTCACATATATCCCCGTGCAGCCCACATTCCTGATAGAAGGCCCGGAAGAAGACAGCCATCCCCGCTAATCCGCTGTACAGATAGATTCCCATGGGCTTCAGCCGAACCGTCCTTTCCCCCTCTGCTGTCAGCCAGAAAATCTTTTCCTTATGGCATATCATACGATTCCGTATCTGCTGCGCAATGCCCTTCGCATACTCCATCCATCCCGCTGCGGCAGGCTTCACAGCCTTTTTTTGAAAATATTCCACCGAAATCAGGAGAACCCTCTCCTGCAGCACACAGTCCTCCATGCACAATTGGCGGAATCGTTCCCGAACAATTCCTTCTATTTCCCTGTCAAAGAAACCCGCTTCCGCTGCTTCGCCGCCGCTGTACAGATTCCTGTCCTGAATCCTCCTGCGGAACAGCGGCACGTCCCCATCCGCCATCGCAGCCACCTCCCACTTGGCTAATTTCCTCCCCCTGCAGATTTTTTTCAGATATTCTTCCCTTCCACCGGGCTTCTCCAGCAAATCCGGATGTGCGGAAGCAGATACCGCCATTGCAAAGAACTGCGTATTCCCGCTTACATATCTGCTGTCCAGAATATCTGCCGCTTCCGATATTTTCCCTGACAGCTCTTTCACATGGCACAGGAACCATCCATACGCCTCATGAAATCCCTCCGCAATCTCCTCTCCATATCCGCAATAATCCATTTCCTCCCCTCGATACCGGACGCGGTTCTTGCCCCGCCTGACTTCCGGGACACGATACCCTATCTGCATCCTGGAACTTCCCTCATACAGGATGACAGGGACCTTTCCCTGTGCCGTCCCCTGCCCGCCCGTGACAGCAGCCATGCCCTTATCCACACCGCCTCCCGGGAACAGCCCGCTGCTCAGCGCCGAGTAGAAATCCCTGCGGTCTGCAGACCACTCGTACAGGCTTCCCATATTCTGGAACATCGTCTCGGCATCTATGATAATCGGATATTCTCCCCAGGCAATCAGGTTCTCATAATGCAGGTCGCCAATCCCCAATACATAGCTCACCGCGGCCAGCGCCCCTATCCGTCTATAGAAGCCTGCGACACCCTCCATATCCCCGCATTCCTGACAGGGCGCCTCCCTGACCCATCCATAATCCATTCCTGTCAATATAGGCAGCATCGGGTATCCCAATCCAATCTCATCGCATATCTCCCGCAGCAGACTCTGGAGAAAGATTTCGTTGTGCAGGCTGTGTGGCTTATAGAAAAAGCGAATCCCCTGATTCGTTTCCAGGGCTATGACCGCTTTCCCCTTGTCATGGAAATCAGAGCCTGTCCATTTCACCGTCTCCAGCTGCCAATCAGCCTCCTCCCTGATTCCCAGAATGGCTTCCCCTATCCTTTTCCAGTCTTCTTTCAGCCTGTACAGCACTTCCCTCCAAAAGGCAAGCTGGTTCTGTTCCAGTTTCTTCAAGTACACAGATAATCCTGCGTATTTCTTGTAAATAGAGTCCCTGTAGCTTTCCTCTTCTAAAAGGCAGCAATAGCTGTCATACTCTCCCTCCTCTGTCTCCCCCCACAGCTTCCCCATATCCTTGCAGGCATGCATTTCGGCAATCAGGACTCTTACCGAGGCGGAATACAGGACATCGTACAGGCATTTTCCTATGCTATCCCAGAAGAATTGCCCTGTTCTGATTTCGGTGTGAAATTCTTTGTGGAGAATATATGTGATATCATTTATTTTATTTTGATAAAACGGATAAAAAATTTTCTTTTCCATAAGCTTCCCCTTACCCATCTCCTGTGCAACAATTCATGTATATAGTAGAAAAGGGATTGCATTCCACATGCAACCCCTTCTCCGTTAACAACAAAAAATAGTTAAAAAAACTGTGTTCTCTGTAATCAGATACTCTTCACCCGTATCCTGCATCAATAGTTCTGTCTCGCACTCCAAACTTCCTGCATAAAAACTGCTCCCTCTACCGCTGTCCGTGTACTCCATTCGCCTTTCCTCCTTTCCGTCAAGTTTTTGTATTATCTATATCTCTACCAACAATAGATACTACACATCAGTTGAATCTGCTGTAGAATTCATGCTCTACGAGAATTCTATTGTCATGAATAATGTAATAAACACTTCAAAAATATTGTCCTCACAGCTGTACTGTATATTCCCATCGTATTTCTCCACCACATACTCTATGCTTCGCATACCTATCCCATGTCCCTTTTTCTCTGGCTTTTCTGTCCATAGCTTCCTTACATCCAGTCCTTTACGGCAGGAATTGCTCATAGCTATCCGCACCCCGTTTCCTTTGACCGCGACTATGAAGCGAATCCAGCCCTTTCCTTCCGCTCTCGCGCACCCCTCAATGGCATTGTCCCATAAATTGCCAAGCAAAGAGCACCAGTCCGCAAGCACCTCAGCCTTAAATAGAACTGATGCCTTTTCAATTTCCTCTGTTACGGCTATCCCTGCATTTTCCGCCTCTGCCCTCTTCTCTTTCAGCAGATAGTCTAACACCGGATGACCCAGCCTTTCCAGACTGTCTTCCCGCATGATTGGCACCGTCAGCTTTTCAATATATTTCTGGGCTTCCTGAATGCTTTCCTTCTCCAGCATGCTTCTAATGACAATCAGATGGTTCTTGGTATCATGATAGATTCTTTCTCTTTCTGCCATGTCCCGCCGACTTTCTTCCCATCTCTGCAGATATTCCTGGTTCCCGTCAGATATCACTCGATATATGGCCTTATATCTCCACAAGATAAACAGCAGAACTATCAATACAGCCAGGAAAGGCAGCATTCCAAAAAACTGCAGCCCTCTCTCTATTCCTTCCTCCCTGTGTCTCCTGGTTACAACAATATCGCAACAGAACAGCACTACATGCTCCACTATCGGAAGAAAGACGAATCCTATCCCGCTCCACCGCAGAAAATACCTCGCCTTGCGCCGATTCTTCATCAGAATACACAAAATTACCGCCATCAACAGTCTGGAAACGCCCATCAGCAGATTCCTCTCTATCGTCAGATTCCGCTGAATGTCAGATTCACCATACAATATCCTCTCAGGGACAAGTCTGGCTAGCGCAATATACAACCCAATATCCAGGCAATACAAGGATTCGAAATAAGCCGCAATAACTATAGCAATTTTGGCTTTTCCATATCTGCTGCCTCGATATCCCAATATTCCTATCAGGCTACAAAACGTAATGCAGAAAGTCATATATGCCCGCGAATACATAACCAATGTACGCTGATATATCGTCAGCCCAGTCATGAAGGCCGCCCCAAGGAGCAGCACTGCCGCCCTGCACCTGGATGCCGCCCGCTCTCCCAGCACACCATGCAGAAGCCAGAATACGCCCGCAATCTCCCCAAGGGAAAGGATTCCCTCCATCCCATGCAGCCACATTTCCGTCATTTCACTTTCTCCAGCCAGGCATGCAGCCCGTTCCGTACATCCTCCGTGTACATCCTGCCAATCATGATGCTCTCTCCGCCCTCCAGCAGGATTTCCTTCGCGGTGGCCCTGCGTATCTTCCCCATGTTCACGACAGCGCCCTTCCTGACCCTGACAAAGCATCCAAAGGGCCGCAGCTCATCCATTATTTCCCCCATGGTCTTCCTCACCGAAAACTCCCCGTCCTCTGTATAGAATACCGCATATTTCCCCTGCATATAGACATACCGAATCCTGCCTATCGGAATCCGCTCCATCTTGTTCCGGAGGAGTATAGTATAGACATTTTCCCTTTCTCCAGCCAGATGCTCTTTCAGCCTGGCCGCCATACCGCTCCATTTCCTGTCCAGCTGGCTCTTGAGCAGATAGTCGAAAGCCTGTACCTGGTATCCCTCCATGGCATATTCCGCAAAAGAGGTCACGAATATGACCGGCATCCGCATTCCCTTTTCTCGAATCCATGCCGCCAGCTGCAGCCCGTCCATCTCCGGCATTTTCATGTCCAGAAAGCAGAAGTCATACCTGCATCCTTCCTCTGCCGCCCTACAGAATCCGTACGGTTCACGGTATCTGTCTACCTCCGCCGTCTCCCACCCGGGCTCTGACAGAATCTTCTGCTCCAGCATCCAGGCGAAAGTCTCGTCATCTTCTACGATTGCTATGTACATGCTGCGTTCCTCATTTGGTATGCCGCAGACCGCCAGGATTTATGATAGAACTGCCGGTAAAAGTATCTTGCCGGCGGTATGCAGTATAGAACTATGGATATGTCTTCAATGATTCTATTGTATCATATATTATCTGATTTAGCGAGAACAAAAAAGAAAATGTCGAGTACGAATTCTACCCTTGGCTCCTCTAAAAATATAAGGGGGAAATAATTCCCCCTTATACTCTGTCATTTTATTTCCTCTGACTATTCCTCTTTTTCTTTTTCCTGCTTCTCCCGCCGGAGAGCCGCTATCTTTCTCTTTGCTTCATCCAAATCTTTACAGCTTCCCACAATCATTTCAATCATCTGCAGAATCCCGTCATATTGTCTGTCTGTCATGATTTCCATATCTCTCCTTTCTCTCTTTCAGATTATTGCTTTTATAGAAAATCACCCTATCAATCAGCAGATTCTCGTCCCCTCCGGCACGATGTCGTCCACGATCACCACCTGGCAGCCGCAGGCATTGTTCGTCCCGGCCAACAGCATGCCCTCGCTCTTGACCCCCACGAAGCGGGTGGGCTGGAGGTTGGCCACCACGATGATCTTCTTTCCGATCAGCTGCTCCGGCTTGTAGTACTGCTTGATGCTGGACACGATGACCCTCTCTTTGATTCCGTCGAACAAGGTCAGCTTGTAGCAACTGTGGGACTTGCGGATTTCGGCGCATTTGAGCACCTTGCACACCCGCAGGTCGATCTTCCGGAATTCCTCGATGTCGATTTCCTCCCCTATGGGCGCCACCTCGTCCGGCTCGCCGTATTCCACCGCGGGCTCTTCCTCCGCAGGCTCCTCCTCGGGAGCCGCCAGCGCCTTCTCCTCCTCCTGTGTCATTGGCGTGGAGAAATCCAGCAGGGACAGGAACTTGTCCTTCTCGATGGCATACAGGAACAGGTAGAGCCTGGGGCCTTTTTCCTTATTTAAGAGGAGCCGGTACACATCCTTGAAGAATGTCCCCTGGAGGGCCTTCAGGTTCTCCGCTTCATACCCGTATATCCGCTTGGGAATCTCGTAGAGCTCCTTGTTCAGCTCGTCCAGCGTATAGTCGTTGCCGGAAAGGTAGGCGTGGAGCATCTTCACCGCATCCTTTTCCTTCTGGTCGAAGGTATCGTACACAGGCCAGTTGCGCACCGCACAGAGCCGGTTCACGTTCTCCGGAGAGCAGTTCTCCAGCCAATATTTCGCCAGGCCAAGGCGCTCCTTGAAGTCTTCGTATTTATAAGGAGTCCCAATCTTCTCGAACACGGTCTCCAGCATGTCCACGTTGAAATCAACAATGGAGCCAAGCTGCACCAGATGGGACATGGGCACTGTCTTGATCTTCTCATCGAACATGAGGCAGCTGTTCATGATATCCCGAACATAATCATCCGCCGTGCCGTCCAGGTAGCTGTTGTATTGCTTGTCGAACTCGAAATACTGCCGCAGAATCCCATCGTCAAAGCAGAAGTCGAAGGCCTTGTTTGGCTCTGACTTTGCGTAGAGCCAGAGGATGATCTCCGGCTGGTAGATATTCAGCAGCGTGTCCGGGGTCAGGTTCAGGCCCGTGGAGCCGGACATCTTGCCCGCCACGCCCTTGATGCCGATGAACTCATAGCCCTGGAACAGGGGCGCTTCGTAGTTGAATATCTTCTTTGCGATGACCTTGCTGGTGTCGTAGCTGCCGCCGGGGCTGGCGTGATCCTTCCCGCCGGGCTCGAAGTCCACCTGCTCGTATTTCCAGCGCATGGGCCAGTCTATCTTCCAGGCCAGCTTGCAGTTGAAGTCCTTGGTGAAGTCATGCTCCCCCTCATGGCCGCAGGTGCAGACATACTTCGCCTTGGTGCAGTCCTCGGACAGCTCCAGAATCTTCGTGGTGTCCCTGCCGCACTCCGGACAGTAGATGGACACGGGATAGTAAGCCTCCCTCTCGCCCTCCTGGGCGTCCTGGGTGCGGAAGCTGTCCAGGATGTCGAATATCTCGCCGCGTTTCTGAAGGGCCTCGATGACATAGTCCTTGTACTTGCCGCTCTTGTTCATCCGGGCCTGGTATCTGTAGTCCATCTTGATGCCGAACCTGTCGATGGCAGCCTCGAATTCCTTCTCGAAATACTCGGCGTAGGTCTTCTCCTGGGTGTCGAAGGGATTGGGCACGTCCGCGTAGGAGGCCCCGATATATTTCTCCATGTCGTCACGTACCTTGGCCACGTTGACGGGAATCTTCCTGACCCTGTCGTACTCGTCCCAAGAGAAGAGGAGCTTGGCCTTCTTCCCCTTGCGCTCCAGCGCTTTTACCACGAAAAGGCTGGTGGCGATGTCCCTGAAATTGCCGATGTGGATGGACCCCGAGGGGCTGATTCCGGCGGCGCATACATACTCTTCCTTATTCGGATTCCTCTCAATGATTTTTTCCGCGATTTTATCTGACCAATGCATATCTTGTCCGCTCCTTTGCAATTATGGTGGTAATTATACAATATGCAGTACATAAAGTCAAATGCTTCGGGCCATATTTCCGCCAGTGGCATAGGGGAATATTTTAAATAGTATAATAGAATTAATTGTTTTATTTTTAATTAGATAAATATAAAATTAGTTATTGACATTTTTATATCAATTATATATAATCAGATACAACAATCAAAAGGCAGCCGGGAAGGAAGGCACTATGTTCAAACCAAAAGTATTTCTATCCAATTTAAAGTACATTATGAAAATCATGCTGGAAACCGCATCCCTGTTTCTGATACTGACGCTGCTATTCTCGCTGTTTTCCGGCCTGGGCAACGTCGTTCAGTCATATTTCCTAAGCAAGATCATAGACGGCATCCTGGATGCGGTTCCTTTCCGGCTTGTGGCCCTGTACGCAGCAGGCATTATTGTTTTTCAGCTATTTGCCAGGCTCCAGGCACGAACCTTATTCGCACTGAACCGGGTGGTCACGGAGGAGATTGGTGTGCGCATGGAAAGCGGCATATTAAATCGAGTGGAGCGCATACCGCTGAGCAAGATGGACGACCCTGGATTCTTGAATCGCATGGAACAGGCAAGGAACCTGACTAAGAGAACGCCGAATTCTGTGTTCATGATAATCTTTGGCGCGGTGGGGCTGATTGCCGGTACCTTGGGTTATATAGGAATCCTGAGCCGAATCAGTATCCTGTACGTAGTCATTCTGATTGTTTGCTCCGTGCTGGTCTTCCTTGCGAACAATCGCTATGAGGAGAATGTGACGGAAGCTTTGTTCGCCATGTCTCCGGAGAGACGGAAGATGGGGTATTTTTCAGACCTTTTGACAAAGAGGGATTCTTTTGAGGAGATTCGTGCCTATCAGGCTGCCGGGTATCTGAGAGACCAGTACAGGGAGAACGCCGGACGGCAAATCAATGCTTTTTGGAAAATATTCAGACGATATACAGGTTTTTATGGCATTGCCGCTCTGGTATCTTATACAGGCTGCGGATTGGTATATCTATTCATTATCCGAAGGGCCATATCCGGAGAAATCTCCATCGGCGATTTGGCTATGTTCCTGACCGCTTGCCTGAGTTTCCAGGCCGGTCTGACAGAGCTGTTCGATGGCCTGTGCTCTCTGCCTCCACAGCTTGCCATGCTGCAGAACTACCGGAACTTCATGGAAGAACTGGACAAAGCTACCGATACCAGAAAGGATGTGCAATCTGTGGACAGAGCTTGTCACACCGGCATGGACGCATCGGCGGATAGCGCGTCCTGCTCCGTTGCCCGGACATCAGTTCAGGAACTAGTGAAAGTGAAAGGGCTGACCTTTGCATATCCTGGGACAAGGCATCCGGTGTTAAAACAGGTTACATTCCAGATTCGAAGAGGAGAGTGCGTCGCCTTAGTGGGAACAAATGGATCCGGAAAAACTACATTGGCCAGACTGCTGGCCGGTTTCTACGATAATTATGAAGGACAGCTTGCAATCGGAGGCTGTGAGGCCAAATGGGCGGGAGACGGCAAGGTAGCCGTGATGTTCCAAAATTATCTGAAACCAAGCTTGACTGTGGGAGAGGCTGTGGCTTATGGACCGGTAAACGCAGAAAACGAGAGCAAAATCCGGCTGGCATTGAAACAGAGCGGTTATCCTTTGGAAGGGCTGAATCTTTCTACGAACCTGACAAAAGCTTTTGATAGAAATGGCGCGATACCTTCCGGCGGCCAATGGCAGAAGCTGGCATTGGCCAGAATGCTCTATCAAAATGCCGAACTGTATATTCTGGACGAGCCGTCGGCATCCTTAGACCCTCAGGCGGAGGACGAGGTTTTCCGCATGCTGGCAGAAATGAAGGGAGAGAAAGCTGTGCTATTCATCACGCATAGATTGGCCAGCGTATCGATTGCAGATCGGGTGCTGTATCTGACGCCGGAGGGAGAGATGGCGCAGGGAACCCATACAGAGCTGATGGCAGAGCATCCTGCTTATCGGGAATTGTATGAGGCACAGGCTAAGAAATATAGGATGGGGGAGAAATAGAATGTGGGCAATTCAGCTATTTGACGGGAGAGCAAGTATCATCTATCTACGGGAGGAATTACTTGACGGACGTATTCTATTGTTTGATAAGGAGGAGGCTGCTCTGCGCTTCATTGCCGGTATCCGTGAGAAGCTGGAGCCAGGGCTAAGGGTACGTCTGCGTCCGATCCGATACAGTGACGACCCGCGCAAGGATAAGCCCTATAAAGTGCCGGACAGTAGAATAGCTATGCTTACGGAATATATTCTTGCTCGTCTGTGACAAAGCGATTCTTTTTAACCAGACAGAGCGCTGTTTCCTCTGGAACAGCCATAGCATAAAAAATAGAATTAGAAGGGAATGAAATTATGGAAAGCGAAAGAATCGAGACATTCATCAACTACCTGGATCAGCGGATCTCCTCCATACAGGAAGATACCCTCCGCCTGATAGCGGACGATCGGAGGGACGAGGCCAATTTCGAGAAGATTCGGGCCAATATCTTCCAAATCGTCAAGACAATGCTCCAGGCCTCCGCCCGCATATCACAGGAGGAAAGCGAGCGCGTCAGCTTCCTGGAGTCAAATATTGCCTTATTTCAGGAAACCTGGGAAGGGTATCTCATGAAAGCCAAGGAACACGGCGATGACCTGAAGATAGTACAGGAGCAGACCAGACTGGAAGCCCTGGCAGAAATCCAGGATGTATTAAAGAAGACATGGAGGTGATACTATGACGGAAGAAAACGCAATCAAGCTATTCAAGTGCCTAGCGGACAAATCCAGGCTGCAGATATTGAAGTCCCTGGCCGTGGAGGATATGTACGTGGAGCGGCTGGCCGAGCGGCTGAGTCTTACCCCGGCCACGATTTCCTTCCATCTGCGCAAGCTGTCGGAAATCGATGCCGTCAGGTCTTATAAGACCCAGTATTATACCATGTATTCCCTGTGCCAGGACACCTTTGCCGTGAGGATTCTGGATATCCTGAAGGAGCAGTCGGATGAAGCGGATCTGCAGGAAAAGCGGGAACAGGCCTACAGGAAGAAGGTGATAGACGCCTTCTTTGCCTACGGGAAGCTTAAGTCCATTCCGGCCCAGCGCAAAAAGGAGCGAATCGTGCTGGAGGAAATCGCCAAATCCTTCGAGCCTGGCAGAATCTATTCCGAGCGGGAGGTCAACATCATCATCGCCGACTATCATGACGATTTCTGCACCATCCGGCGGGATATGATTTCCGAGCGGCTGATGGACAGGGACGAGCGGGGGTATTGGAGAATCGTTTAACCCCCGGCGCTCTGGTATTTCCCTGTCCCATACCGCCAGAACAGCGCGGCCACCGTCACCGCCGCGGCGGCTGCCAAAATGGGCCCCAGCCAGTATATGGGCCTGCTCTCCATGCCAAGCAGGAATCCTACTGGATAATAGCTGGAGAACGCAAAGGGAATCACATAGGTCAGGAACACCTGCAGCTTCCTGTCGTATATGGCGATAGGATATTTCGTGAATTCCGACACATTCTGCACCATCACCATGGCGCTGGAGATATCCGTCACCCAAAAGGACACTGTGGCACAGACAATGTTCACTGAGAAGAAAATCAGGCTCCCGCAGGCCATGGCAACAATCCAGAACAGAATCTTCCCCAGGGACAGAGCCAGATGCAGCCTGAACAATGCCACGATGCAAACCGCCAGCCCGAACAGCACCGATCCAATCCCGTGCAGGGCCACATCCTCCGCCAGGATGGAGAACAGAGTCCCCATGGGCCGCAGCAGCAGACGGTCGAAGCTCCCATCCCGCACATGCTTCCCCACATTCCAGGATCCCGCGAACAGGAACTCGTTCAGCCCCAGGGAGATGGCTGCCATGCCATAGACGAACACCATCTGATAGAAGCTCCAGCCGTTCATCTCAGGTATCCCCTGGAACACGGCCCAGATGAACACATATCCCAATCCCTGCATCAGGGCCGATGCGCAAACCCCAAGGATAAAGTCGCTTTTGTAGGACATCCTGGACTGGATGCTCCTGGACACGAAATAGGGGTACAGTTTTATATAGAACCACAGACGCTTAACCGCCATTTATGCTCACCCTCCTTATAGCCAGACCGCACAGGGCCTTGGCCAGCAGCCACATCACCGCCGCCCATAATATCTGCATTCCGATGCGCACCAAAGTCTCCTCGATATCGTACTGCCCCATATAAATCATGGTAGGGACATATACTATATTTTTAAAGGGCAATACCTCCATGACCCCCTGCATCCAGCCCGGCATCATGGCTATGGGCACCAGCGCGCCGCTGAAGAAGTTCACGATAGCCGCCTTTGCGCTGCGCAGCCCCCAGTTGTTCATCAGCCAGAAGGCCAGCAGCCCGCTTATGGCGGACACGGAGAACATGATGAAGAACCCGGCGCACATGCTGACCAGGAACAATGCCCCATGGGCAATGGAGGAAGGCCCCGACAGCTGAGGCAGGAATACCCTGAAGCACAGCAGCGTAAGCCCGGAAAATACCGCCTGCAAAATGGTCTGCCCCGCGTTCTCCGCCAGCCTGGCGTTCACGAACCTGACGGGCCGCAGCAGGTCAAAGACGATGCTTCCGTCCAGGATTTTCTTGCTGATCAGCCGCTCCGCATCGTTCTTGAAGCCGTACACATTGTTCACGGTCTGGGACACCAGCAGATAGGTGATCATCATGGGATAATCGAACCCGGCGATGGTGCTGCGCTGTCTGTACACTGCCATCCACACCGCCAGCATCACACATATCTTCATTACCTCGCCCAGGAAGCTGGTGAAGAATCCGAACCGATAGGCCATGGACTGCTGGAGACTGGCGGAAAAAAGGGCATAATATTTTTCCAACATCTTCCTCATTCTTTATAGACCTCCATGACCACATCCTCTATCTGCGGCCCTTCGATATCAATATCCGTCAGCTTGTATCTCTGCACCAGCGCCACAATCAGGTCAGAAGAACTGACACTGCTGTCATGCATGACCTTTACATTGCGCCCTTCCCTCTGTATAGTACAGTGCGCTGCCAGTCCCTCAGGGAGCAGGATATCCGAAACCTCCTGCTGCAGGGTAAAGCTGACGCTATGCTTCCCGTCCGCATACTTCCGGGCAAGCTCCGCCTGGGAGCCATCGAATCCCACCTGCCCGTGGTTGATGACCACGATCCGCTTCGCCAGCTCCTCTATATCCTGTAAATCATGGGTGGTGAGCAGGATGGTGACGCCGCGCTCTTTATTGATTTTCTTGACGAACTCCCGCACGGCCACCTTCACGTTCACGTCCAGGCCGATGGTAGGCTCGTCCAGGAACAGCACCTTCGGGTCGTGGAGGAGGGAGGCCGCTATCTCCGCCCGCATCCGCTGGCCCAGGGAGAGCTGGCGCACCGCCTGGTCTGCGAAGGGGCCCATGTCCAGGAAGTCCATGAACTCGTCCACGTTCTTTTTATAACGGTCTGCCGGGATATTGTACATCCGGCGCAGGAGCTCAAAGGTCTCCCGTACCGGCAGATCCCACCAAAGCTGTGTCTTCTGCCCGAATACCGCACCTATGTTCATGGCGTTCTGGATGCGCCTCTTCTGGGGATCCAGCCCGCAGACCCGCACGCTCCCGGCGGTGGGGGCCAGGATGCCGGAGAGCATCTTGATGGTGGTGGACTTACCCGCGCCGTTGGGGCCTATGTACCCTACCAGCTCCCCCTCGTCCATCTGAAGGTTCACGTCCTGCACCGCATGGACGGTTTTCTTCTCTGACTTGAACAGGGACTTCGCCATCCCCTTCAGGCCCTTGCCCTTCAGGTTTATCATGTAGTCTTTGGTCAGGTCGGTGGCTTGTATGACCATGGCTGGTATTTCTCCTTTCCTTTGTCGACTGTCATCTATTTTTCATCCAGAATACATTGGCAATAAAATAACCATCCGCACATAAAACCATAACGATTCCGATTATCATCAGGAAATAATTAAAGCATTCCTTTCCCCCCGGCAGTCCAATATAACTAATCCACTGTGTCAATTGTCCTCCCAGAGCATTGTCATCCATCAGCACCTCGGAACATTCGCTGACTACATATTGCCCCTCCGCAATATACACATATCCTTTCGCATCTTTGCTTTTCTGCGTCGTTATGCATACGGTAAGTTCTTTTTCTTTTATCTTTTTTTCGATTGGAATCGTAAAGATTCCTCCCTCCGTGGTCTCCGAAAAAGGAATCGCCTTCTCAATCAATAAATCATTTCCCTCATAAATCTCTATCAGATACTCTCCCTCTCCTTCATCAGCTATCAGCCCTACTCCAAAATCCTTTACATAGCTATGTTTCGGTACGATTGTTTCCGTAATAAAGCTGCCCTCCTCCAGCAGAATATTCTGAGGCGGTATGGATCCGTTGTGGGAGTTCAATTCCTGCTTGCACTGCAGCGTGATGAACACCGAGACAAATAGCACTGCCACAATGAGGATTCTCCCAGTCTTGGCGGAAATGACGGATTTATCCTGTTCATCCTCCATCATACAGATACACGCGGCCAATATGGCACATAAAGTGACGCTCAGCAGCCTGTGGGTAAAAAAGGAATGCATGTTCGTATGATATCTCATCACAAAATACCAGGCGATGCTTCCACATGCAATGATGGAAAAAGGAATGCTTTTTCCGATATGCAGCATGCCCTTATGTTTCACAGACATCATCCAGAACCATATGCACCACAGGAACAAGACACAGATTGTCTGGGCGTTTATCCATTTCCCCAGATTGTTGGACAAATTCTCAAAAAATGAAATATCGGTCCCTCCATAAATCGAATGAAGCTCAATTCTTTCCAATAGAATATCGGAAAGGTTCATATGGAGAACCATCCCCGCAAGCACCCATTTACCTGCCCACATCCCGGCATATCCGAATGCCCAGCAGATACCTGTCAGCAGAATCTCTTTCAAATAATCAACCAGGCGCTTCTGATTGCTTATCACAATCCATATCGTCAAAGGAAGCGCCCATACAAGCAGAGGATAAGTCAGGAAATCAAAATACGCGGTCAGAATCCCCAGCACAAAGAAAAGATAGAGATACTTATTCTCTTTCTCAAAAAAGGATTCTTTCCATAAAAGGGCAATGGTACCGCAGATACTGATGTAAAAGATGCAGGAATTCTGCAAGGACAATCCCAGTACATATGGAGTCAGCAGCGCATATATGGAAAGAATCCAAAAGCACCATACCTTCCCCTTTCTTTTGTATAGCTGCATGGCCAGGACCACCACCAAGAACATCTGAAGCAGGATATTCAGCATCCTTATTTCCCCGTAGTCAAAAATGCATAAAACAGGGCGCAGCACGGCCACAAATCCGCCCCAGTACCGTGGATAGGAGGGAATCATTGCCGCTCGCAGATAATTTCCTTCCGGATTTACTACTGAGGTCTGTATCATCAGTTCATCCGTATAATTATCCAATATCCCGGGGCTTTCCTGATATGAGCCAAAAACGCCTGTAAATTTCTGTATATAGGGAATAACAGGATACCAGCCTTCCTCCTCCAGTATTCTGACAGATTCTAATACATTGCCTGACTGATTCGACAGCGGAATGATATAAGCAGCTACAAGACAAAATAGCCCCAGCGCCATAGCAAGAATCAATATGAAAACATACCGAAAAACAGCAGCCGTCCCTTTTTTCAAAAACTCACGCATTATGAAATTGCCCTCTCTTTTCATAATGATGAAAAAAGAAACCGCTCTTTTCGGAACAGTTTCTTTTTTCACCTTTTACATCGTCTTATCTCAAAGCTTAATCCCCTTCAGCAGATCCCCAAGGGAAGTTCCGATGGACTCCCTGGAGCTGTACTTGGCGGCTGTCTTCTCGTCCACCACATCCTCCGTCTCCGCGGATTCCGCCACGGCCTTCATGCTCAGGCTGATCTTGTTATTGTTGGTGTTCAGCACCTTCACCTTCACGGTATCGCCTACGCTCAGCACCTCGGAGGGAGTCTTGATCCTCTTCTGGCTGATCTGGGACACATGCACCAGGCCGCTCAGGCCCTCTCCCAGATCCACGAAGGCGCCATAGGGCATGACGCTCTCCACCTTTCCTTCCAGGACGCTGCCCGGCGCTACCATGGCGATCCTGTGGTTCAGGTTCTCCTTTTCCTTCTCCCTCAATACTTCCTTGGCGGAGAGCACAAGCTTCTTCTTGCCCTTCTCCACGGTGATGACATGGACCTCCAGCTCCCTGCCCACGAAGGTGCTCAGATCCTCCACATAGCTCAGGGACAGATGGGAGGCGGGAATGAAGCCCCGGATGCCCTCCAGGAAAGCCACCACGCCCTTGTTCACGGTCTCGCTGACCTTGACAGTGACGACAGTCTTGTCGTCCATGTATTTCTGCACCTTGTCCCAGCCAAGCACTTCCGCAGCTTCCACCTTGGACAGCTGGATATTGCCCGCGCCGTCGTCCTTCTTTACCACCACGGCCTCTATCACATCGCCCACATGCACATCCTGCAGGATTGAGAAGGAAGGATCCCTGCTCATATCCTCAGCCTTGATGACGCCGGATGCATAATAGTTCAGATCCAGAGTCACACCCTGCTCATTCACATCGATGACGGAACCGGAGAGCACATCCCCCT
Source organism: uncultured Acetatifactor sp. (assembly GCF_910585425.1). GTDB lineage: Bacteria > Bacillota > Clostridia > Lachnospirales > Lachnospiraceae > Acetatifactor. Next base: position 87,132 of record NZ_CAJUCP010000007.1, read on the forward strand.
CCTTGATGACCCGAAAGGATGCCTCCAGCTCCTTGCTGTAGTCCTCCATGGTCTCCGTGGTGCCTATTTCCTCTGTCTTCGCGGTTTCTTTCGGGGCGGCTTTTTCCTCTGCCTTTACAGGCTCCTTGTTCTCCTCCGCAGGCTGTGCGGCCTCATCCTTTACAGCCTCTTCCTTTGCCTCTCCGGCCTCTGCGGTCTCCTCCTTGATTTCTTCCGCAGCTTCCTTCATGATTTCTTCCATCTTGAAATGTCCTCCTTTATATGTTACACAGACTGCAGGGATGCTTCCACCCGGCAGCTTTTACTCCTGTATCCGATTTTATCACGTATTTCCTGTAAAATCCACTGTTTGCAGCACTTTTCAACTAATTTATCACGATTTTCACGAAATATTTTCCTCAGTGCTGCCCGATTCCAGGATTTCTTCCGATTGATTGGCCTCTTCCCCTGACATCTCTTCCTCCGGCAGCTCTTCCATGTCCTCCATGGCGTCCTCCGGATTATCGAACTCCTGCTCCCCGTCGGAAATCCTCTCCCTGACCTTGGCAATCTTCGCTATCCTGACGCCCTCCTCCAGGTCCATCAGCTTCACACCGGAGGTGATTCTGCTCAAAGTGGAGATATCCTGCATCCTTATCTGGATGATGATGCCCTCGGTGGTGATCATCATGATCTCATTCTCGTCATTGACGGCCTTGATGCCCACCACGTTTCCGGTCTTCTCGGTGATTTTATAGCACTTCACGCCTTTGCCGCCACGGTTCTGTACCGTAAATTCGGTAAGATAAGTGCGTTTTCCCATACCGTTCTCCGAGGCGATCAGCAGGGAATCCCCCTGGCTCTGGAGCTGCATGCCGATGATCTCGTCCCCGTCGGACAGGTTCATGCCGATGACGCCCATGGAGCTCCTGCCCGTGGCCCGCAGATCCGTCTCCCGGAAGCGGATGCACATGCCAAGCCTGGTCACCAGGAATATCTCGCTGTCCTTATCGGTGATCTTCACCTCTATCAGCTCGTCGTCATCCTTCAGGATGATGGCTGTGAGGCCCTTCTTGCGGATGTTGGTGAATTCCATCATGGAGGTCTTTTTCACGATGCCCTTCTTCGTCACCATGAAGAGGTTCTTCTCATTGTCGTACTCCTGGATGGGAATCATGGCCGTAATCTTCTCCTCGGGGGCCAGCTGCAGGAGGTTCACGATGGCAGTGCCCCTGGCCGTCCTGCCGGCTTCCGGGATTTCGTATGCTTTCAGACGGTACACCCTTCCCAGGCTGGTGAAGAAGTTCAGGTAATGGTGGGTGGTGGTCATCAGCAGATCCTCGATGTAGTCGTCCTCGATGGTCTGCATGCCCTTGATGCCCTTGCCGCCTCTGTTCTGGGACTTGAAGTTGTCCACGGTCATGCGCTTGATATAGCCCAGATCCGTCAGGGCAATCACCGTGTTCTCCCTGGGCACCAGATCCTCCATGGAGAAGTCCGTCTCGTCATAGCCGATCTTGCTGCGCCTGTCGTCCCCGTATTTATCGGAAATCTCGATGATCTCCTTGCGAATCACCCCCAGCAGCAATTTCTCGTCCGCCAGGATCATCTTCAGCTCCCGGATGCGGATCTGCAGCTCCTTATGTTCATTCTCAAGCTTCTCCCGCTCCAATCCGGTGAGAGCCCGCAGGCGCATGTCCACGATGGCCTGGGCCTGTGCGTCCGAGAGCTCGAAGCGCTCCATGAGCCTCTCCTTGGCCATCTGGATGTTCTGGCTGCTGCGGATGATGGATATGACTTCATCTATGAAATCAAGGGCCTTCAGGAGTCCCTGTACGATATGGTCTCTCTCCTCGGCCTTGTTCAGGTCGTATTTCGTCCTTCTGGTGACCACCTCTTCCTGATGCTGCAGATAGTATCCCAGCATATCCAGAAGGTTCATGACCTTCGGCTGCTGATCCACCAAAGCCAGCATGATGACGCCGAAGGAGTCCTGGAGCTGGGTGTGCTTGTACAGTTGGTTCAGAATCACATTGGCATTGGCGTCCTTGCGCAGCTCGATGACCACCCTGACGCCCTCTCTGTTGGACTCGTCCCGGATGTCCGTGATGCCGTCTATCTTTTTCAGCTTCACCAGCTCCGCTATCTTGATGATCAGGTTGGCCTTGTTCACCATGTAGGGAAGCTCCGTGGCGATAATCTGGGTCTTGCCGTTCGACAGGGTCTCGATACTGGTCACGGCCCGCACCACCACCTTGCCACGGCCTGTCCGGTAGGCCTCATTGCAGCCCCTGGTGCCCAGTATCAGCCCCCCTGTGGGGAAGTCCGGCGCCTTCACGATGGGCAGTATCTCCTCGATGGAGGTTTCCCTGTTCTCCTCCACCTTGTTGTCGATGATCTTTACAATCACACTGACGATTTCCCGTAGATTATGTGGCGGTATATTGGTCGCCATGCCCACGGCGATGCCTATGGTTCCGTTCACCAGCAGGTTGGGATAGCGGCTGGGCAGCACCACAGGCTCCTTCTCCGTATCGTCGAAGTTGGGGTCGAAGTCCACTGTGTCCTTGTTGATGTCCGCCAGAAGCTCCATTGAGATCTTGGACAGCCTGGCCTCGGTGTAACGCATGGCGGCGGCGCCGTCCCCGTCCATGGAGCCGAAGTTCCCGTGGCCGTCCACCAGAGGATACCTGGTAGACCAATCCTGGGCCATGTTCACCAGCGCGCCGTAGATGGAGCTGTCCCCGTGGGGATGGTATTTACCCATGGTATCACCGACGATACGGGCGCTTTTCCTGTGGGGCTTGTCAGGGCCGTTGTTGAGCTCGATCATGGAATAGAGCACCCGCCGCTGGACGGGCTTTAGGCCGTCCCTTACATCCGGAAGGGCCCGGGATGCAATGACGCTCATGGCGTAGTCAATAAAGAATGACTCCATCCTCTCTTTCAGGTCTACTTCCTGAACCTTGTCATGTTCCGGAGCCTTGTCAAAAATGTCGTCGTTCATCTTTTCCCTCTCTTACTTTGTGCGTTATGTCAGCGATATCAGCCGATGGTGTCGAGATTCTTCACATATTTGGCGTTCTCCTCGATGAATTCCCGCCTGGGCTCCACCTTGTCCCCCATGAGGGTGGTAAAGGTCAGGTCAAGCTCGGACTGCATCTCCTCGTCATAATTCACCCGCAGGAGAATCCTCCTGGCGGGATCCATGGTGGTCTCCCAGAGCTGCTCCGCGTCCATCTCCCCCAGTCCCTTGTAGCGCTGTATCTTGTTGTTCTGATCCCTGCCCACCTCCAGGAGGATGCCGTCCAGCTCCTCGTCGCTGTAGGCGTACCAGATCTTCTTGTTCTTCTCAAGCTTGTACAGAGGGGGCTTTGCCAGGTACACATGTCCCTCCCTGATCAGATCCGGCATGAAGCGGTAGATGAAGGTCAGCAGCAAGGTGCTGATATGGGCCCCGTCCACGTCCGCGTCCGTCATCAGGATAATCTTATCGTATCTGAGTTTGGAAATGTCGAAATCATCGTGTATTCCTGTGCCGAAAGCCGTAATCATGGCTCTGATCTCCGCGTTGGCGTATATCTTGTCCAGCCTGGCCTTCTCCACGTTGAGGATCTTGCCCCGCAGGGGCAGGATGGCCTGGGTGGCTCTGGCTCTGGCGGTCTTTGCGCTGCCTCCGGCGGAATCCCCCTCCACGATGTAGATCTCGCAGTTCTTGGGATCCTTGTCGGAGCAGTCCGCCAGCTTTCCGGGAAGGGCCATGCCGTCTAAGGCGGTCTTCCTCCTGGTGAGATCCCTGGCCTTCCTGGCGGCCTCCCTGGCCCTCTGTGCCAGGATGGACTTCTCGCAGATGGTCTTCGCAACCGAGGGGTTCAGCTCCAGGAAATAGGTGAGCTGCTCGCTGACGATGCTGTCCACCGCCCCTCTGGCCTCACTGTTGCCCAGCTTCTGCTTGGTCTGACCCTCGAACTGGGGATCCTCTATCTTCACGCTGATGATGGCCGTGAGCCCCTCTCTGATGTCCTCGCCGGAGAGGTTGGGCTCGCTGTCCTTCAAAAGCTTGGCATTCCTGGCGTAATCGTTGAAGGTCTTCGTGAGGGAGTTGCGGAATCCCTGTAGATGGGTGCCGCCCTCCGGGGTGTTGATATTGTTCACGAAGCTGAACACGCTCTCGTTGAAGGAATCATTGTGCTGGAAGGACACCTCCACGTACACCTGGTTCTTCTGTCCCTCGAAGTACATGATATTTTCATACAAAGGTGTCTTGTTCTTGTTCAGATAGGAGACGAACTCCTTGATGCCGCCCTCATAGCAGAATTCGGCATATTTCTTTTTCTTCTTTTTCTCTGCCTTCTCCGCCGCCTGGGGTATCTGAATCCCTTCCTCCCCGCCGGACTGCTCCTCTCTGTCGGCCTGGGCCCGCTGGAGCAGTTCGTTGATCTGGGCGTTCTCGTGGCTGCCGATCTCCTCCCTGTCCTCCCGCTCGTCCCGCAGGATGATCCGCAGGCCCTTGGTCAGGAAGGCCATCTCACGGAGTCTTATCTTCAAAGTGTCGTAATCAAATTCCGTGGTCTCCGTGAAAATGGTATCGTCCGGCCGGAAGGTGATCTTAGATCCTGTCTTCTCCTTCTCACAGGTGCCGATCTCCTTCAGGGGATAGCAGACCTTCCCACGCTCATAGCGCTGCTTGTAGATCTTGCCGTCCTGGCAGATTTCCACCTCCAGCCACTCGGACAGGGCGTTCACCACGGAAGCGCCCACGCCGTGGAGGCCTCCTGAGACCTTGTATCCCCCGCCGCCGAACTTTCCCCCCGCATGGAGGATCGTGAACACCACCTCCACGGCAGGAATCCCCGCCTTATGGTTGATCCCCACGGGAATGCCCCGGCCATTGTCGATGACAGTGACGGAATTTCCCTCGTGGATGGTCACATCGATGGTATCGCACACGCCGGCCAGAGCCTCGTCCACCGCATTGTCCACGATTTCATACACCAGGTGGTGCAGGCCTCTGCTGGAAGTGCTGCCGATGTACATGCCGGGACGTTTCCTGACTGCCTCCAGCCCCTCCAGGATCTGGATCTGATCCGCCCCGTACTCATTCTCTACCGCCGTGTTGTTCCTGATTTCTTCACTCATGAATTGTCCGTCCCTCTTTCCATATTCGCTGTCGCGGAGGAAGCATCCCCTGGCACCGGCTTTCCTTACACGCCGTTCATGCAGGCGACTGTCCCCTCCGACACCTGATAGACCTTATTTATCTCAAACCTGTGCTTCACGAACTCGTCCAGACCGGTACAGGTGATGATGGTCTGGATGTCTCCGATGCTGCCCAGCAGATAGTTCTGCCTGTTGGAATCCAGCTCCGAGAGCACGTCGTCCAGCAGGAGTATGGGCGCATCTTTTGCAATCTTCTTCACAAGCTCTATCTCCGAAAGCTTCAGGGACAATGCAGCAGTCCTCTGCTGCCCCTGGGAGCCGAACCTCCTGATATCGATATCTCCTATGATAAACGAAAAATCGTCTCTATGCGGTCCAACGGACGTCATCTTTGCCCGTATATCCCTGTCCTGATTGGCTCTCAGCTTCTCCTCAAAGTCCTCCGCCTCCACGTCAGGCTCATAGTGGACGGCGAGCTCCTCCCTGTCCCCGGAGAGCTTCCTGTGGATGCCGTATATGATTTCGTTGAGCTGCTCCCCGAACAGCTTCCTGCGCTGGATGATCTTGCTGCCGAAGGATGCCAGCTGCATGTCCCAGACGCTAAGGGTCTCCTTTAAGTCCGGGTTCAGGTACATGTCCTTTAAGAGCTTGTTGCGCTGGTTGACTATCCTGTTGTAGTGGTTCAGGTTATAGAGATAGAGGCTGTCAAGCTGGCAGAGCTCCATGTCCACGAACCTCCTGCGCTCCGCCGGGCCGTTCTTGATAATCCCCAGGTCCTCCGGGGAGAAGAAGACCACATTGCACAGCCCCATCAGATCCGCCGCTTTCTTGATTTTCTGCCCGTCTATGGCGATGCCCTTGGATTTGGACTTGCGAAGGTGCATGTCCACCCTGGTCTCCACAGCCTCTTTCTCCAGATAGGTCCGTATATGGGCCTCCTCTTTGCCGAATGCCACGATCTCCCTGTCCTTTGCCCCTCTGTGGGACTTGGTGGTGGCCGCCACGAAGATGGCCTCCAGGATATTGGTCTTGCCCTGGGCATTGTCCCCGTACAGGATGTTGGTGCCGCGGTCGAACTCCAGGGAAAGGCAGCCGTAATTCCTGTAATCCGCCAGCTCTATCGATTTTATGATCATCTCTGTGCCCGTCTCTACGCTTCTATTTTGACCGTTTCGCCATTGTATTCCACCATGTCCCCGGCCTCCAGCTTCTTCCCGCGCCTGGTGTCCACTTCCCCGTTGACCCGGACCAGGCCCTCCTGGACCACATACTTGGCCTCCGCCCCGGATTCCACCAGGTTCGCTATCTTCAGCGCCTGTCCCAGCTTGATGTATCCATCTTTCAGATGTATGACTTCCACGTTGCACCCTCCCTCTTAAGCCTTCCCGATCCTCAGCGCCCGTAGTTCGCCACCAGGCTCACGGGAAGTATCAGGTAGATATAGCTCTCCTCCTCGTTCTTGATGAAGCAGGGGGCCTTTGGATTCACCATATAGAGGTCCACCTCCTCGTCGTCGATCACCCGGAGCGCGTCTATCAGGAACTTGGGGTTGAATCCGATCATCAGATCCCTGCCCTGCTTCTCGATGTCGATCTCCTCCTTCATGCTGCCTAAGGCGGAATCGATCTTCAGCTCCATGCCCTCATCCGAGATATTGATGACGATGGGCTTTCGGTCTCCCTCCCTGGTGAGCAGGGTGGCCCTGTCGATACAATTCAGGAGCTCCTTCTTGTTCACCCTCACCTTCGTCTCATAGTCCCCGGAGAGCATCCTGTCGATGCTGAAATACTCCCCCTCGATCAGCCTGGATACGACTACAGTGTTGTCGAATTCGAACACGATATGCTTGTCCGTAAAGTATACCGTCAGATCGCTGTCCGCGCCCCCGGGCAGGATCTTGCTCACCTCGTTCAGGGTCTTCCCGGGCACGATGACCTTTTTATGCTCATAAATCTCCCGGAGCGAGATCTTCCGGATAGAGATGCGGTGTCCGTCCGAGGACACGATCTTCAGCTCGTCGCCGTTTATCTCGAAAAGCTCACCGGTCATCAGCTTGTTGTTGTCATTGTCGGAGATGGAGAATATGGTCTGGCGCACCATTTCCTTCAGGGAGAACTGGCTGATGACGATGCTCTCCTCCTTCTCCACCATGGGCAGATAGGAGAAATCCTCCCCTGACTTCCCCACGATGGTGAACTTCGCCTTCTCACAGGTGATCAAGGTCTTGTAGGAGGCGTCTGTGTCTATGGTGATGAAGCTGTCCGGAAGCTTCCTGACGATTTCCAGGAAAATCTTCGCGTCCAGGGCGATGACGCCGCTCTCCACGATGTCCCCCTCTATCACTGTCTCTATTCCCATATCCATGTCGTTGGCCGTCAGGGTGATGATGCCGCTGCTGGCGTCTATCAGGATGCATTCAAGGATGGACATGGTCGTCTTATTTGGAACAGCCCTGGATACGATCTGCACACCGTTCAACAGGTTCGATTTGGAACAGACTAATTTCATATGGATAACTCCTTTCCCGGAACATGGTTCGCAAAACATATAAAAAGATAAAAGGAATTCGTAATAACCTTCTTAATAGCTGTTGATAAGTGCATAACCTCATTTATTATACTATTTTTCAGGGAAAAAGGGAATGGATATCTTGCGATTATTTTCAGAATAACCTGAGAAAAACCATCAGGTCATCCACAGCCCTCAAATCCGCTCTCAAACCCGTCCAAAACTATCAACAGCCTGCCCACATGACAATGTGTTTAACATTGAGGATAATTCTCATAAAAGGGACATGTTTTATTTAAGAAGGATTTATCTTCAAGAAGGACCTGTCTTCTTTAAGAAGGGTTTATCTTCTTTATGATGATGTCCACCTTATTTTTGATATCCTCGTTGACCTCCATCTCCGCGGTGATCTTCTTGACCCCGTGCATGATGGTAGTGTGGTCCTTCTTCGACAGGAGCTTTCCGATATCCGCATAGGGAGTGGCCGTCAGCTCCCGGCACAGGTACATCACGATCTGCCTGGGCAGAACGTACTCGGAGTTGCGCTTCTTGGAGGTGATGTCCTCCGGCTTCACCCCGAAATGTTCCGACACGATGTCGATGATCAGGGATGGCGTGACGACCTTGGACTTGTCCGGATAGATGATGTCCTTCAGGGCCTCCTCCGCCAGATCCAGGGTCACGTCCACCTTGTTCAGCTTTCCCGCCGCCACGATTTTGTTGAATGCCCCCTCCAGATCGCGGATGTTTGACTTGATATTGGTGGCGATGTATTTGATGATCTCCTCATTGATCCGCAGGCTGCAGGATTCGGCATTCTTCTTCAGGATCGCCATCCTGGTCTCATAGTCCGGGGGCTTGATGTCCGCAATCAGGCCCCAGCCGAAACGGGAGCGGAAGCGTTCGTCCAGATTGTCGATGTCCTTGGGCGGCTTGTCCGAGGACAGGACGATCTGCTTCCTGGCGGCGTGGAGCACATTGAAGGTGTGGAAGAACTCCTCCTGTGTGCTCTCCTTTCCGATGATGAACTGCACATCGTCCACCATGAGCACGTCCACCGTCCTGTACTTTTCCCGCAGCTTGGTCATGGAGGCCGCGTTACCGCTTCGGATGGACTCGATGACCTCGTTGGTGAACTCTTCGCTGGTCACGTAGAGCACCTTCTTCTGGGGATTCTGCTCCAGGATGAAATGGCCGATGGAGTGCATCAGGTGGGTTTTGCCCAGGCCGGGCCCGCCGTAGAGATAGAGGGGGTTATAGGTGTCCCCCGGGGATTCCGCCGCCGCCAGGGAGGCGGAATGGGCAAAGCTGTTGCTGCCGCCCACCACGAAGGCATCAAATTTGTACTTGGGGTTCAGGTGGGCGTTCTCATAGGCGGAGCTGCTCTCCTGGATCTCCTTCGCGTCCTTCTCCATGACGAACTTCACGTCATAGTCATGGTCGAACAGCTCCGTGATTGTCACGCGGAAGAAGCTCGCGTACCTGGAGGAGATGTAGTCGAACATATGGGACTGGTTGGCGGGGATGACGATGTTCACTACATCGTTAGCCATGTTCAGGAACGCCAGCGGCTCCACCCATGTCTTATAGGAGATGTCGGTGAGTTCATATTCCCTTTTGATCTTTTCCTTAATGGCAGTCCAACTGCCTTTGATATCATCCATTTTCTGAATATCCTTTCTGAGCGGATCCCCTTCGGAATCCTGATTTTACCATTGTAATATAGATTCCGGCAGATTTCAAATACTAGTTATGAACATTCCCATGGATAAAGTTATCCACATGGTGTGCATAAATATGTTCATAATTGAGTTATACAGACAGGAATGTGGATAGAAATGTGAATAAGTGGATAACTCACGGATAACGGGAAAGCGTGGTGTTTGCTGGATCCGGAAGCCGTTTTCACCGCGGATCTCACAGCGGATCCGCACAGGCCCGAAAATTGTCCACATCGAATCCACAGTCTGTGGATAACCTTTTTCAGTATATCTGATGTGGATATCTATGTGGAAAACCTGTCCTAAAAAAATTTTATGAGGAAAAATAATGGTTTTTACTGAATTCTCCTTGACATTGTCCGGATTTTTTTATACAATCAATATGCTATTTTCCTAAAAAAACGTTAGAAAAATATCAGTTGCCTTTCACGAAAAGGATTAGAGGAAAAGGAGGTGGCTTTCCATGAAGATGACATTTCAGCCCAAAAAGCGTTCACGCAAAAAGGTTCACGGCTTCAGAGCGAGGATGAGCACTCGCGGCGGAAGAAAAGTGTTAGCGGCCAGACGTGCAAAAGGAAGAAAGAGATTGTCCGCTTAGGTCACAGAAATGTGGCCTTTTTCTTTGGAGGATGAGTAAGAATAGGAAGGAATTCCAATGAAATTTTCTGAAAGCCTTAAAAAGTATCAGCAGTTCCAGTCCGTCTATAAGTACGGTAAATCGTATGCGAACAAATATCTGGTCATGTATATCATGGAAAATGGCACCGGACGGAACCGGATTGGAATCAGCGTCAGCAAGAAGGTGGGCAACAGCGTCGTGAGGCATCGGGTCACGAGGCTGGTGCGGGAAAGTTACAGACTGCATGAAGCGGTGTTCGATAGTGGTTTGGACATTGTGGTCGTGGCAAGGAAGGCGGCAGCCCCGGTGGGGTACTATGGAATAGAAGAAGCGCTGCTCCACCTTGGGAAGCTTCATCGTATCATAAAGGTATCATGTTATCTATGAAAAAAATTTTGATTGCCGGTATTCGGTTCTACCAGAAATACCTGTCTCCCATGAAAAGGACGAAATGTCCCTATATCCCTACATGTTCCCAGTACGGATTGAAGGCCATTGAAAAGCATGGCGCGGTGAAGGGGAGCATTTTGGCCCTCTGGAGGATACTGCGCTGCAATCCCTTTTCAAAGGGAGGCTTCGACCCTGTTCCGTGACCGGCGAGCCTGACTGAGAGGATACGGATAAATGAATCTTATTTTACTGACACAGAGCACCACCCCTGTCATAGGGCAGGTGGCGTGGGTGCTGGGGATGATCATGAACGGGATATTCTATGTCATCGACCTGATAGGGCTCCCGAACATCGGTCTGGCCATCATCCTGTTCACCATCGTGGTGAACCTGTTGATGACGCCCCTGAACATCAAGCAGCAGAAATTCTCCAAGCTCCAGGCGAAGATGAGCCCGGAGCTGCAGGCCATTGAGGCGAAATATAAGGGAAGGTCCGATCAGGATGCCATGATGGCAAAGAACCAGGAAATCCAGATGATCTATGCCAAGTACGGGGTGTCCGCTACGGGAAGCTGCGTGCAGCTATTGATCCAGATGCCGATCCTGTTCGCGCTGTACCAGGTCATCTACCGCATGCCGGCCTATGTGACGAAGATAGGGAATACCTTCAAGGTGCTGGCTGACAAGATCATCTCTGTGGACGGCGGCGGCTTCCTGCAGGATTCCGGCGCGGAGACCGTGAACAGGGTGGTGGCCATGTACGGCCAGTCCATGACCAACGGGGATCTGGGCAGCGGCATCATAGACGTGCTGAACAAGCTGTCCTCCGCGGATCTGGCTATGGTGGCGGAGCATTACGACCTGACCCAGCTCACCTATCAGGGGAGGCTGATCCTCAGCAATGACACCACCAGGGGCCTGATCGACGTCTACAACAATTTCCTGGGCCTGCACATGGGGGATTCCCCCAGCGACCTGATAAGAAGCGGCATGGCCGCGGGGGCCTGGGGCATCGTCATAGGGGCTGTGCTGATTCCGGTGCTGTCGGCAGTGACCCAGTGGATCAACGTGAAGCTGATGCCCCAGCAGCCCAAGAGCGACAACGAGAAGGCCAATTCCATGGCTGCTTCCATGAAGACCATGAACATGATAATGCCTCTGATGTCCGCATGGTTCTGCTTTACCCTGCCTGCGGGCATGGGCCTGTACTGGGTGGCGGGAAGCGTGGTGCGCAGCATCCAGCAGGTGGTCATCAACAAGCATATCGACAAGATGGACTTTGACGAGGTCATCAAGAAGAATTCCGCCAAGAGCGCCAAAAAGATGGAGAAGATCAAGCAGAACCAGGAGCGCATAAACGCTTACGCGAACATGAATACGCGTAATATCCAGAAGGGCAGTGGGCAGACGGCCAAGCCAAAGGCTGTGAATACAGGCGGGAACGCCGCTTCCGGCAACAATACGCCGCCGAAGGGAAAGAGCATGGCGGACAAGGCTTCCGTGAGCACGAATACGGGAAGCGTCAGCACCGGCAGCGCAAAGCCGGGGAGCATGCTGGAGAAGGCGAACATGGTGAAGGATTACAACGAGAGGAACAATAGGAACTGAACAGTTTTGGAGGGGTAAGGAATGGAAACGGAAAAAGGTTGCCAGGAGTATGTGGAGGTAAGTGCTAAGACTGTAGGTGAGGCGATTACGGAGGCCTGTCGGAAATTCGGCGTCACCAGCGACAAGCTGGACTATCAGATAGTGGAGGAGGGTTCCAGCGGGTTCCTGGGAATCGGGTCCAAGCCTGCGGTGATCAAGGCTGCGGTGAAGGTGGAGAAGCTGTCCGTGGACGAGATTGCGAAGGGGTTCCTTCGGGATGTGTTCGGAGCCATGAACATGGAAGTGGCGGTGGACGTGCAGTATGACGAGGAGGCCGGGACGATGAGCATCGACCTGGCCGGAGACGAGATGGGCATCCTGATCGGGAAGCGCGGGCAGACGTTGGATTCGCTGCAGTATCTGGTGTCCCTGGTGGTGAATAAGGAATCGGATGAGTACATCAGGGTGAAGGTGGATACGGAGGATTACAGGGCCAGGAGGAAGGAGACGCTGGAGAATCTGGCGAAGAATATCGCTTATAAGGTGAAGAAGACCAGGAGGGCGGTGTCGCTGGAGCCTATGAATCCTTATGAGAGAAGGATCATTCATTCGGCGCTGCAGAATGATAAGTATATTGCTACCCATAGTGAGGGGGATGAGCCGTTTCGGAGGGTGGTTGTCACTTATCGGAGACAATAGTGTTAGTGGGAAAACCGGATATTGGGGGGATATCCGGTTTTTTTGCAGGATGGCTATTTGGGGGGTGCGGCGAAGGGACGGCATCCAGGGGCGGCGGCTTCTTGCTCGGCAGGGGTAACGCTGCGATGAACTAACCGCTAACTGCGACTAGGACGGGCGGGGAGGGATCGCCCGCCCAAGTCTCCGTAAGCGGTGGATTTCATCTCCGCTAAGGGCACCCCTTGGTGCTGTCACAAGAAGCCGCCGCCCCTGGATGCCTGGGTTGCGGCTGGCTATGGTGAATTGGGGTTTGAGCGGGCAGGGCTCGGAGTTGGGGGTTGGGATGGATACGATTGCGGCGGTTGTTACGGGGATGACGGATTCGGGGGTTGGGATTGTCAGGATAAGTGGTAGTGGGGCGGTGGAAGTGGGGGATGGGATTTTCAGGTCGCCTTCGGGGAGGAGGGTATTGGGGGACGGAGAGAGCCGCAGGATGTATTATGGATTTGTGGTTGATCCGGAGGATGGTGCCGAGATAGATGAGGTTCTGGCTGTAGTGATGCGTGGGTCCAGGAGCTTTACCGGGGAGGATACGGTGGAAATCCAGTGCCATGGGGGCGTGCTGGTGATGAGGAGGATTCTGGAGTGCGCCTTGAGGTGCGGGGCCAGGCTGGCGGAGCCGGGGGAGTTCACGAAGAGGGCTTTTCTGAACGGGAGGATGGATCTGTCCAGGGCCGAGGCTGTGATGGATGTGATAGGGGCTCAGAATGACAGGGCCCTTGGGTATTCTCTGGGGCAGCTTCGGGGAAAGCTTTCGGGGAAGGTAGGGGAGCTTCGGGGGAGGATTTTGTATGAGACGGCTTTTATCGAGTCGGCTTTGGACAATCCGGAGCATTTCGATTTGGATGGGTATGGGGAAGGGCTGTCCGGGAAGCTGGACGGCGTGATAGGGGAATTGAGGAAGCTGATCGATACGGCTGACAATGGAAAGCTGATAAAGGAGGGAATCAGGACGGTGATCCTTGGGAAGCCCAATGTGGGGAAGTCATCGCTTCTGAATTGTCTTCTTGGGGAGGAGAGGGCGATCGTCACGGATGTGGCGGGGACTACCAGGGACGTGCTGGAGGAGTCGCTGCGGCTGGGAGATGTTTGTCTGAATATTGTAGATACGGCGGGTATCCGGGATACGGAGGATACCGTGGAGAAAATAGGCGTAGAGAGAGCATTGAGATACGCAAGGGAGGCAGATTTAATTGTATATGTTACGGACGCTTCGATGGAGCTGGATGAGAATGACAGGGAGATTGTCTCTGTTATTGGGGATAAAAGAACGATAGTGCTGTTGAATAAGAGCGATTTGGAAGCTGTGGCCACGGAAGAGGGGATAAGGGCTTTGTTTTCGGGAGCCGCAGGAGATGGTTCGGGAGATTGCTTTCCGGCAGGTCCCTCTGATGATGACAGATTTGTGATACTGCATACTTCCGCAAAGGAGGGGGCAGGGATGGAAGAGCTGGAGCGGGCCGTGAGGGAGATGTTCTTCCACGGTGAGATAGGGAGCAGCAATGAGATCGTCATCACGAACATGCGGCATAAGGAGGCATTGGAGGAGGCCTGTGAGGCTCTGATGCTGGTGAAGAGGAGTATAGAGGACGGGATGCCGGAGGATTTCTATTCCATCGATTTGATGAATGCCTATAAGGCGCTTGGGCGGATCATAGGGGAAGAGGTGGACGATGACCTGGTGGATGAGATTTTCTCCAGATTCTGTATGGGGAAATAGCAGGCATCCATATTTTCTTCATGGCTGGGTTCCTTTGATTGAGGAGGGATTGCAGTGAAGATTTTAGGGATAGGGCATGGGGAAGGTGAGACAGCCGCATATGATGGCGGCATGGGAGAAATTGCGGACACAGGGATAAGCTTGGGGAAATAAATTGTATGACGAAAAATTGTGAACAAGTAGATGTATGTGTGATAGGAGCGGGGCATGCGGGCTGCGAGGCGGCGCTGGCCTGCGCAAGGCTCGGGCTGGAGACCATAATCTTCACGGTATCGGTGGACAGCATAGCCCTGATGCCCTGCAATCCCAATGTGGGCGGCTCTTCCAAGGGACATCTGGTGCGGGAGCTGGACGCTTTGGGCGGGGAGATGGGGAAGAATATCGACAGGACATTCATCCAGTCCAAGATGCTGAACGTGTCCAAGGGGCCTGCCGTCCATTCCCTGCGGGCCCAGGCGGACAAGGCAGAGTATTCCAGGGCTATGAGAAAGGTCCTGGAGAGCCAGGAGCATCTCACCATCAAGCAGGCGGAGGTGTGCGAGCTTCTGTGGGAGGACATGGGAGAAGACAGCCAGCCGGGCAATCTCCCGAAGAGCCTGGAAGGAGCCGGAGGGAAGCCTGGAAATCCGGAGGGGCGGGAGGCATCTTCTATGGAGGCTTCCTCCGAGAGGAATCAGAAAACATATCAGAAAAAGATAAAAGGCGTCAGGATCTTTACAGGCATGCTATATGAATGCAAGGCTGTAGTCCTGTGCACGGGGACATATCTGGGAGCCAGATGCCTCTGCGGAGAGTCCATCACTTACACAGGACCCAATGGCCTGCAGGCAGCCACCCATCTGACCCGGTCCCTGAAAGAGATGGGGATAGAGCTGCGCCGTTTCAAGACGGGCACCCCCGCCAGGATGGACGGGCGCAGCATAGACTTTTCCAGGATGGAAGAGCAGCTGGGGGATGAGAGGATAGTGCCATTTTCCTTTTCCACAGATTCGGACAGCATACAGAAGGAACAGGTCTCCTGCTGGCTCACATACACCAATGAAAAGACCCATGAAATCATCCGCGGGAATCTGGACAGATCCCCCATCTATGCGGGCATAATAGAAGGCACGGGGCCAAGGTACTGTCCTTCTATTGAAGACAAGGTCGTAAAATTTGCAGATAAGGAGCGCCATCAGGTCTTCATTGAGCCGGAGGGGCTTCATACCAATGAGATGTATGTGGGCGGCATGTCCTCCTCTCTGCCGGAGGATGTGCAGCTCGCCATGTACAGGACGGTTCCCGGGCTGGAGCACTGTAGAATCGTCCGCAATGCCTACGCCATCGAGTACGACTGCATCCATGCGGGGCAGTTGGAGGCTACCTTGGAATTCCGTGATGTGAGGGGGCTGTTCAGCGCAGGGCAGTTCAACGGAAGCAGCGGCTATGAGGAGGCGGCCTGCCAGGGGCTGGTGGCCGGGGTGAATGCCGCCATGTCCATTCTGGGGAAGCCTCCCCTGACCATAGACAGGTCGGAAGGGTACATCGGCGTGCTGATAGACGACCTGGTGACCAAGGACAACAGGGAGCCTTACCGGATGATGACCTCCCGGGCGGAGTACAGATTGCTTCTGCGCCAGGACAACGCGGATCTGCGGCTGCGGAAGAAGGGGTATGAGGCAGGCCTCATCTCCGAGGAGGAATATCAGGCCCTGCTGGAAAAGGAGAGGCTGATAGACAGGGAGGTGGAGAGGCTTAAGGGCACCTCCGTAGGGGCAAACAGGGAGATTCAGAATTTCCTGGAGGCCCATGGCAGCTCCCCCCTGAAGACGGCGGCCAGCCTGGCGGAGCTTCTGTGCCGCCCTGAGCTTTCCTATGAAGTCCTGGGGGAGATCGACAGGGGGAGAGAGGCCCTGCCCGCCGCCGTGCTGGAGCAGGTGGAGATAGAGATCAAATATGAGGGCTATATCCTCAGGCAGAAGCGTCAGGTGGAGCAGTTCAGGAAGATGGAGAAGAAGCTGATACCGCAGGACATGGATTATGACCAGGTGTCCTCCCTGCGCCTGGAGGCCAGGCAGCACCTGAAGCTGTTCCGCCCTTCCTCCATTGGGCAGGCTTCCAGGATATCAGGCGTCTCCCCTGCGGATATCTCCGTTCTGCTGGTCTACCTGGAGAGATACGGGAAAGATTTGCCTTGAAATTATTAAAAATCCTTAAAAGTATGTTAATTATTATTATGATTCGGCTATGGGTCAGAAATATATGATATACTGATTTTAATTGGGACATGTAAGGAGGTTCTGATCCATGAATGAAATTGAAAATATGGAAGTCAACGGCGTTCCCCTTGGCTTCCCTGTATCTTTTATGCAGATAAAGGAAATGACCATGCTCTATTCCTGCGCTATGCGGGAAATCTGCACCAAGCTGGAGAACCTGAGCCAGGAATTCGAGCTGAAGGAGGCCAGGAATCCCATACAGCACATCAACCACAGGCTCAAGAAGACGGAGAGCATCCGCAACAAGATGCTGCAGAAAGGCCTCCCCCTGGAATATGAAGTGATGAGGGATGAAATCACGGACATCGGAGGCATTCGTGTCATCTGCTCTTATATCAATGATATCTACGCGATTGCGAACATGCTGAAACAACAGGACGATCTGCTGATTGTCAGGGAAAAGGACTACATATCCAATCCGAAGAAGAACGGGTACAGGAGCTATCATCTGATCGTAGCGATTCCGATTTTCCTCTCCTCGGAAAAACAGATTATTCCGGTGGAGATTCAGATGAGGACTATCGCTATGGATTTCTGGGCCAGCCTGGAGCATCAGCTCCGCTATAAGACCACGGCGTCAGTCCCGGATTCCACCAGAAGCAGGCTTACCAATATCGCCCAGGACATATTCAGGGCGGATGTGGAAATGCAGCAGATATATGAGGATATCATCGCATTGGAATAGAAGAGAAAAAGGTCTGGATCCCATTCAGGGATGCCAGACCTTTTCTATCGTCATTCTTTTTTAGTCCAAATCAATTATATTAGAGGAGGGGGTGCCGTAGCTGTTAAATTCTGACTGGGAAGCCATCCTTGCGTATTCCTCCCGCAGCTTGAACTTTGCCACAAGGCTCTTCAGCGTGGAGGCCTGCTCTGAGAGCTCCTGGCTGGCAGCGGCGCTTTCCTCCGCGGTAGCGGAGTTGGTCTGTACTACGCTGGAAATCTGATCCACGCCCAGGGTGACCTGTTCGATGGCACCTGCCTGTTCCTCGGCAGCGTTTGCAATCTCGTCCACCTTGGTGGAGGCGGAGCGGACATGGTTCACCACCTGTACCAGGGATTCCGCTGTGGAGTTGGCAAGCTTTGTGCCCCTTGTGACGGCATTGACGGAGCTCTCAATCAGCTCTGCGGTATTCTTGGATGCCACGGAGCTCTTGCTGGCAAGGCTTCTGACTTCCTCGGCCACCACGGCGAATCCTTTTCCGGCTTCCCCTGCCCTTGCGGCCTCAACGGCGGCGTTCAGAGCCAGGATATTGGTCTGGAAGGCGATATCTTCAATGGTCTTGATGATCTTGCTGATTTCATTGGAAGAACGCGCGATTTCTTCCATGGCATCCATCATGTCATGCATCTGGTCGTTGCAGACTTCGGCTTCCTCACCGGCAGTGTTGGATTTGGATTTGGCTTCCATGGCATTGTCGGCAGTGCTCTTGACCTGATAGGAAATATTGGTGATGGTGGAGGCAAGCTCTTCCACGGAAGCGGCCTGCTCGGTAGCGCCCTGTGCCAGGGCCTGTGCGCCGTTGGATACCTGGCCGGAGCCGGAAGCCACCTGATCCGCGCTCTGGTTGATCTGTCCCAGGGTGATGCTCAGGTCTTTGTTCAGCTTGCGGATGGACAGGAGCAGGCTCTGCAGATTGCCCACATATCTTTCCTCTGCGTTGGTGCGGACATCGAAATTGCCGTCCGCCATCTCGCTTAAGAGCCTGGAGGCGTCGGAGATGACAGTCTCCAGAATGAAAGTCATATTCTTAAAGGACTTGGTAAGGCTTCCAAGCTCATCCTTGGACTCGTAGGTCACGGAGATATCGAAATTGCCGTTGACAATCTTATCCGCCGCTGCCTCCAGTTGACGTAAGGGCTTCGTGATGGAGCTGGTCAGGTATGTAGAGAGGAGGATGGTGATGACCAAAGCTACCGCGGCCATGCCGATCTGTGCCGCTACAAGGAGCTCCTGCATGTCTACCGTGCTGAGGAAATTATCCTCCGCCGTCTTTTCTTCTACAGCGCTGATCTGAATCAGGGTGTTCACGGCTTCCTGTACAAGGGGCTGGTACTCTTCAAGCAGTATCCTCTGTGCCTCCAGGTTGTCCGTCTCGGATGTGGTGATGATTTTCTCCTGCAGTTCCATGGCCTTTTGTATAGAATCGGAAAAGGAATCCAATAACTGGGAATCCCCTGTGAAATTCTCAAACAGCCAGTAGGCATTTTCCTCCAGCGCCGTCAATTCGGTCTGAAGCTCATCCTGATAGCTTCCCTTTTTCGATTCATCGCTCTCGATAGTGATGAATGCCAGATCCTTTACGATGATCTGCAGGCCCCGGCGCATGCTCATGATATTGTTGGTCACTTTATACTCTACATTATAGAATTCAGAGTATTTGTTAGCGTTTGCCTGTAGACCGTAGATGGCAATGGCCACTGTCCCGATGAACAGTATGATGACCAGCATGAAGGTCGCCAAAAGCTTAGTTCTGATTTTTAGATTCTTCATGTTACCCTCCTGGATAGATTTATTTTATATGTTGATTATAATAGATTATTGTCAATCTGTCCACTCTATTTACGTAAACAGAAAAATTTTCTATATTGCCTAATCCGCTTCCTTCCCCTATAATAGATGGATAAAGACAAGTGGGGTTTTGGATTGGCGAGGTGATTGGATGGCTCAGTATGATTTGGAGGTATTTCAGAGAGATCTTGAGGCGTTTGGCATCGCTCTTTCCGGGGAACAGACGGGGCAGTTCCTCCGGTATTATGAGCTGCTGCTGGAATGGAACGGCAGGATGAACCTGACGGCCATCACGGAATATCAGGAGGTATTGAAGAAGCATTTCGTGGACAGCCTGTCCCTGGTGAAGGTGTGCCGTCCGGCGCGGGGGGATACCCTGATTGATGTGGGGACAGGGGCGGGGTTTCCGGGGCTTGCCCTGAAAATCGCCTTCCCCGGCCTGAAGGTCACGCTGCTGGATTCCCTGAACAAGAGGATCCAGTTCCTGAATGCGGTCATAGAGGAACTGAAGCTCACCGATGTGGAGGCAGTACACGGCAGAGCGGAGGATCACGCGGCGCCCGGCAGAGGGAGGGAGACCTTCGATCTCTGCACATCCCGGGCGGTGGCGCATCTCTCCACCCTGTCCGAGTTCTGTCTTCCTTTTGTAAAAAAGGGCGGACTGTTCATCGCCTATAAATCCGAAAAGGGCCCGGGGGAAGTGGCGGATGCGCAGAAGGCCATATCCGTGCTGGGCGGCCGGGTAAGGGAGAGGGTGGAATTCACCTTGCCGGATTCGGATATCTGCCGGAATCTGGTGGTGGTGGAAAAGGTGCAGAAGACCCCGGCGAAATATCCCAGAAGGGCTGGCCTGCCCTCCAGGGAGCCTATCCGGGAGGCAGGGAAAAAGCCAGAGAGGCAGGGTGCGTCATGAAGAAGGAAGATTATCAGGCCCTGCGGGAGCTGCTGAAGGAATTCCGGGAGGAGGCCGCAGAGCTTAAGGCGCGGATAGAAGAGCATGACGGGCGCGTGAAGGAGGCGGAGCTGCGCCTCAAGACCATACAGGACTCGGAGCCTGAGGACAGAAAGATATTTTCCCCCAGGAGGGTGGAGGTATTATATAAAGAAGAAATAGGAAGGATAAAAGAGGAGAAAGCCGTCCATGAAGAGCAGATACAGCGGCTTTGCAGCCAGAGAGAGGTGTTGGAGAAGCGGATTTCCCGGCTTGAGGCTGTCTGCCGCCATCAGAGAGAGCACGCCAGGAGCAGGCGCGATGCCTCTCTGATGGAATTGGAGAATATCATCGGCAGAATCGAGAGCAGCAGCGGGTACATCGACAGGAATCCCATCCAGGCCAGGCAGGAGCTGGCCATCATCGCAAAATCCTTAAGAGAGATTATGGACAGGATGCGGGATGGGGGAATCTCCGGGCCCTGACGCCGTCAACAGTGCAGGAAGCTAAGGCAGCTTCTCTGTTCCTTTCCGGGAATCAGCCGGTTTCCGTCCGTGTAGCCTTCTTCCCTTCCTGCCAGCTCTTTGATGAGGAGCCCGCGCAGATAGGAAATCCGCTCCTGGCAGTCCGGATCTGCGATTGCGTCATGCAGCTCCTTTGGATCCGAATCCAGACGGAAATACTGTTCCCTTCCGGATTCCATGAACCAGCAGTACTTGTCCTGTTCGGTGACGATATACTGGTTTCCGATGTCGCCGCCGCTGTGTTCCCCGTGGAGGTATTCCCGGTGGTTCTCCCGGAGCAGGGAGAGTCCGTCGATCTCTTCCGGCTGTTCGCCTCCGGCCAGCTCCACCAAGGTGGGCAGGATGTCCCGAAGCTCCGCCAGCCTGGTGCACACCGTCCCGGGTATCATGCCCGGCGCGTTGGCGACGATCAGGGGAATGTGGATGCTTCCCTGATAGGGGCGGGTCTTTCGGAAGGTGTGGTGGTCTCCCAGAAGTTCTCCGTGGTCTGACACAAATAAAATAACGGTATTTTGATAAGAACCATCGTCCTTCAACGCGTCTACCAGCTTTCCTATCTGATTGTCCAGATGGGTGATGCAGGCATAATACCCAATCTGCGCCTGGCGCATGAGCTCCGGATCCACGGATCCCGTATCGGCATCGGTGCGCCTGCCCAGCCGTCTCAGACGTTCTTCATCCGCCCAGTCGCCTATGGCGGGAGGCGTCAGGTCCCGATCGCGGTAGAGGTCGAAGAAGTACCGGGGCGCGTCAAAGGGCGGATGGGGCCTGAGATAGGACGCCATCAGGAAAAAGGGACGGGAGCGGTCTCTGCGGCGGAGGAAATCGATGGATCTGTCCGTGACCCAGTTGGTGGGGTGGAGCCTTTCCTCATACATCCAGGGCCTGGCCGTGAAGGAATTGCATTCCAGCCCTTCGTCCGTCACATCCCTGTCGATGCCGATCTGGGTCTTCAGCCAGTAGAAATAATCATCGGCGATCCTCTGGTTTTCCGCGTATGGAACGTTGGCGTTCCGATAGGCGTGGAGGTAGCCGTCGTGGAGCTCTATGTTGTGGAAACCCATGAGGTTCCGCAGGGGATGGACATGCATTTTCCCCACGCATTGGGTGTAATAGCCGGCCTTTGACAGCTCCCCGGCCATGGTGACGGGATACTCCCAGGGGACTCTGTCCATATAGCCTACCCGGCCGTGATGTTCCTGGGAAAGGCCTGTGTGCAGGGCGCAGCGGGCCGGGATGCAGCTTGGGCAGGCGGTGTAGGCATTGCTGTAGAGCGTCCCCAGGGATGCCAGGTGGTCCAGGTATGGCGTCTTTACATCGGGATGGCCTGCGATTCCCAGACAGTCGCCGCGCATCTGGTCGGTCATGATGAGCAGGATGTTGGGCTGTTCCTTTTGTTTTCTCTTTTCCATAGATGCTTTCCTTTCTGATATTTTATGGATGTACATGCTTTCAGTATACAGAATAAGTCGTCGATACGCAAGGAGGAATTAGTATGAAGATTTTGAATTTCGGTTCCCTGAATCTGGACTATGTCTACCAGGTGGAGCATTTCGTACAGCCCGGGGAGACCCTGAGCGCCCTGTCCCAAAGTGTCAACTGCGGGGGAAAGGGGCTGAACCAATCCATAGCGCTGGCAAAGGCCGGGGCGGAGGTATACCACGCCGGCTGCATCGGGGCAGGAGGAGAGAGGCTGGCCATAGAACTTGCGGAGAACGGCGTGGACACCTCCTGTCTGATTACAGTGGAGGACATACAGGGGAATGCCGTGATACAGGTGGACAGGAGCGGAGAGAACTGTATCCTTCTGTTCGGCGGCTCCAACCGTGATATCACGCCGGAGATGGTGAGAAAGGTCATGGAGAGGTTCGAGCCGGGCGATTATCTGGTGCTGCAGAATGAGGTGAGCTGCTTGCCGGAGATGGTGGCGGAGGCAAAAGCCAGGGGGATGAAGGTAGTGCTGAATCCTTCTCCTTTTGAGGAGAGCCTTCTGCATCTGGATTTCAATGCCATCGCCTGGCTGCTGGTGAACGAGGTGGAGGCAGAGCAGATTTCCGGAAAGAAGGATCCGGATGCAGCCTGGCAGCTCATCCATGGGAAGTATCCCGGGCTGAGCATGGTGGTGACATTGGGGAAAGAGGGAGCGGTATGCTATACGCCGGAGGGAAGGACAGAGCAGAAGGCGTATCCTTCTTCTGTGGTGGATACGACGGCGGCGGGGGATACCTTTACCGGATATTTCCTTACCACCCTGACAGAGGGGATGGAAATAGGAGAGTGCATGAGACGGGCATCCAAGGCGGCGTCCATCAGTGTCTCCCGGGCCGGGGCGGCAGTGTCCATCCCCGGGCGGCAGGAAGTGGAGAAGGCTTTGGAGGATATTTGAGGGTGCGGTTGTGAGCCGATTTTCAGGGAGATGCGGGAATGGTATATTATAAGGATGAAATCTGTCTGATCAGGAATCTTGAAAAGGATGATATCGAAGAAATCCTGCGGGGAGAGCGCGCCCAGGGATGGCATGTCAGTGAAGAGAAGTATCTGACGCGGTTGAAGGACCAGGAGGAGGGAAAATGCATTTCTGTCGTGGCGGAGCATGAAGGCTCTGTGGCCGGGTATGTGAATCTCTATTTCCATCAGTTGAAGGGACCTTTTGCTTCCCTGGGATATCCGGAGATTGTGGATTTCGGGGTGCTGGAGAAATACAGAAGGCGGGGGATTGGCGCCAGGCTGATGAACGTCGCGGAGGAGATTGGGTTTCAATCCAGCCATGTCGTATGCATCGGAGTAGGGCTGCACAGCGGGTATGGCAGCGCTCAGAGGATGTATGTGAAGAGAGGGTATGTCCCGGATGGTTCAGGAGTGTGGTATCAGGATAAGGTCTGTGAACCATATATGGATTGCTGTAATGATGATGATTTAGTATTGTATTTCTCAAAGGGAAAATGTTTCACGTGAAACATTTTGTAGAGGCAAGGAGAAGATACAAGATAATGTTTCACGTGAAACATGTAGCTCAACATGTTGTAAGCTGTCTGTGAAACATTTTGTTCACGAGTGATGAAATCTATCGTGAGATTTCAATTGGCTTTTGCTTGTGAACTGGGATTGGCAGGTTTTAGTAATCGTCAGTATAATCAGTAAGAATAAAGGTTTTCGGTGCCGCAGAATGTTTCACGTGAAACATTCTGCGGCATTTTATCGTTAGATTTATATAGAAGCAAGTCAGCAATTCTAAAATATTGTTCAACTTATATATAGCTATCCTGGGAAAATAATGCTATAATAGAAAAGCATATTCAAGGAGGGAGTCCGGCCATGGGAAAAACGATTGCAATAGCAAATCAAAAGGGCGGTGTGGGGAAAACCACAACAGCCATCAATCTTTCCGCCTGCCTGGCAGAGAAAGGGAAAAAGGTACTGGTAATCGACACCGATCCACAGGGAAACACCACCAGCGGCTTTGGCATAGACAAGAACAACCTGGAAAATACCATATATGAGTTGATTCTTGGGGAGTGTTCCATCAGTGACTGCATCATCCGAAAAGTCACAGGCAATGTCTCCGTAGTTCCTTCCAATGTCAATCTGGCCGCGGCCGAGATTGAACTGATAGGCATAGATAAGAAGGAATACATACTGAAAAGAGAAGTGGATTATATCAAGGAAGAATATGATTTTATCATCATTGACTGTCCTCCTTCTCTGAACATGCTGACAATCAATGCCATGACCACAGCGGACAGCGTACTGGTTCCCATTCAGTGTGAATATTACGCGCTGGAAGGATTGAGCCAGTTGATACATACCATCAACCTGGTGAAGGAGAGACTGAATCCTGATCTGGATATGGAGGGCACGGTATTCACCATGTATGATGCCCGCACCAATCTGTCCATGCAGGTAGTAGAGAACGTAAAGAAAAATCTGAATCATAAGATATACAGCACCCTGATACCCAGGAATATTCGGCTGGCAGAAGCGCCCAGCCATGGGATGCCCATCAATCTTTACGATGCGAAATCAGCCGGTGCCGAGGCCTATATGCAGTTGGCTGAAGAGGTGATCAGCAACGCGTGACAGTCCCTACAAAAAGCGGCAAGTGGAAATGGAGGAAGGATATGGCAGGAAAGACGGCAAGAGGACTGGGCAAGGGGCTTGATTCCCTGATACCTGATGCGGTGGGAGAGGCAAAGGCCAAAAAGGAATCGGAAGAATCCAAGGCTTCCGGCGATGCCGGTTCACAGGAGGCGCTTGTAAAGATTACCGCAGTAGAGCCCAACCGAAAGCAGCCCCGTAAGAATTTCGATGAAGATTCATTACAGGAACTGGCCGATTCCATCAGACAGGTGGGAGTGATACAGCCTATCCTGGTGCAGGACAGGAAAGACCACTACGAAATCATTGCCGGCGAGAGAAGATGGCGGGCGGCAAAGCTGGCCGGATTGAAGGAAGTGCCTGTCATCATCCGTGATTACACAGAGCAGGAAATCATGGAGATTTCCCTGATTGAGAATATCCAGCGGGAGGATTTGAATCCCATCGAAGAGGCGCAGGCCTACAAGCGCCTACTGACGGAATTCAATCTGAAGCAGGATGAAGTGGCTGAAAGGGTGTCAAAGAGCCGTACCGCCGTCACCAATTCCATGCGGCTCCTGAAGCTCACCGACAAGGTGCAGCAGATGGTAATCGATGAAATGATAACCACCGGACATGCCCGGGCGCTCCTGGGCGTAGAAGATCCGGAAGAGCAGTATGAAATAGCCCAGCGTATTTTTGATCAAAAGCTCAGCGTCCGCGAGGTGGAGAAGCTGGTAAAGAATCTGCATAAGCCGGAGAAGCCAAAGAAGAAGCCGAATGACGATGTGACCATGCAGGTCATCTATCAGGATATCGAGGACAGGCTGAAGCAGCGGCTGAGCACAAAGGTGACAGTCACCCCGAAAGGGGAAGGTTCTGGGAAAATCGAGATTGAATTTTATAATCACGAGGATCTGGACAGACTGTTAGATATCATATCATATACTGCACAGCAATGAAAAATGCAGTAAACTACAAAGAAAGACATGGATAAACAGGCAGGATACTGAAGGAGATATATGAATACAACAGGAAGTAGCGCATTTTTAGACCAGATTGGCATCGGCTCCTTTGACTGGGGGTATCTGGCGGTAGGGATATTGGGTTTGGCCGTCCTGATGCTGATCGTGCTGATACTTTTGATCGTACAGATCGTAAAGGTGAACAGGCTGAAGAAAAGGCTGGATCGGTTCGTCCTGGGAAAGGATGGGGCCAGCTTGGAGGAAGATATCCTGAAGCTCTTCAAAGACAATGAGCTTCTGAAAGAAGGGGCAGAGAAGGACAGGCAGGACATCGATACCATATTCAAGAGGCTGCAGACAGTATACCAGAAGATGGGGCTTGTGCGGTACGATGCCTTTAACCAGATGGGCGGACAGCTGAGCTACAGTCTCGCGCTGCTGGATGAGAACGACAACGGCTTTATCATCAATTCCGTCCACAGCACCGAGGGCTGCTATTCCTATTCCAAGGAAATCAGGAATGGCGACAACAGCATCTCGCTGAGCCAGGAGGAGGCAGAGGCGCTGGCCATCGCAAAAGGGACAAGAGCATAAGCGAGATAAACAGAAAGGACAGGAAAGCCATGATTGATATTAAGTTTTTGAGAGAGAATCCCGATATTGTAAAGGAGAATATCCGGAAGAAATTCCAGGAGGAAAAGCTTGCCCTGGTGGACGAGGTGATAGCCCTGGATGCGGAGAGCAGAAAAGCCAAGCAGGAGGGAGATAACCTTCGCGCATCCAAGAATAAGGTATCCAAGGAAATCGGCGCGCTGATGGCCCAGGGCAAAAAGGCGGAGGCCGAGGAAAAGAAGGCGGAAGTGGCTGCGAATGCCAAAAGGCTGGCGGAGCTGGAGGCCCTGGAACCCCAGCTTCAGGAGAAAATCACGAAGATAATGATGGTGATTCCAAACCTTATCGATGCTTCCGTTCCCATCGGCAGGGACGACAGCGAGAACGTGGAGATTGAAAAGTACGGGGAGCCCGCAGTGCCTGATTTCGAGGTGCCTTATCACGCGGATATCCTGAACAGCATCAATGGATTGGACAAGGATGCGGCGGGGCGGACCAGCGGGAACGGCTTTTATTATCTGATCGGGGACGCGGCTAGAATCCATTCGGCCATGATCAGCTACGCCAGGGACTTCATGATAGACAAAGGCTTCACCTACTGCATCCCGCCCTTTATGATCCGCAGCAATGTGGTGAACGGAGTCATGAGCTTTGCGGAGATGGAAGCCATGATGTACAAGATTGAGGGGGAGGACTTATATCTGATCGGAACTTCCGAGCATTCCATGATCGGCAGGTTCCAGGGACAGATCGTCACCGAGGCCAATCTGCCCATCACGATGACCTCCTATTCTCCCTGCTTCAGAAAGGAAGTGGGGTCCCATGGAATAGAGGAGAGGGGCGTCTACCGGGTGCACCAGTTCGAAAAGCAGGAGATGGTAGTGCTGTGCAAGCCTGAGGATTCCATGGACTGGTACAATAAGATGTGGTCCTATACGGTGGAGTTCTTCCGCAGCCTGGACGTGCCCGTGCGGACTCTGGAATGCTGCAGCGGAGATCTGGCTGACCTGAAGGTGAAGTCCTGCGACATCGAGGCCTGGAGCCCCAGACAGCAGAAATATTTCGAGGTGGGATCCTGTTCCACTCTGGGAGATGCCCAGGCGAGGCGCCTTGGCATCCGCACCAAGGGAGAAAATGGGACATACTATGTGCATACATTAAATAATACGGTATTGGCTACGCCCAGAGGGCTTATCGCGTTCCTGGAGAATAATGTGAACGCGGACGGGAGCATCAGTATCCCGGAGGCGCTGCGCCCTTATATGGGCGGCAAGGACAGAATCCTTCCGGGCGGTGCCAGATAAATAAATCTGTCAGGAGAATGGGATGAAGCAAAAGAGAAATTCCTTTATGGTGCTTTTTTGTGGTATCTTTCTGGTTGTGGGAGCCATATTTTCTGCAGTGGGCATCACAATGGCATTGGCGGATTCCGGTTTCAGGGAACGGGCAGAAGAAATCACGGCTGAAATCACAGGAATCTCTTCCTACCGCGCCTCTGACGGCGACCGGAGACACAATGTATATGTGACATATCAGTACGACGGCAGGGTCTATGAAGACATAGAATTGAATTTCTACAGAAGCGGTATGTATGAGGGACAGGAGATTCCCCTTCTGTGCGATCCGGAAAATCCGGGACATGTGAAATCCCCGGGCGGCATGCTGCTTTTGGAGATGGTATTTCTCCTGATAGGAATCCTCTTTATGGGAATCGCTCTTGTGTTTATCGCGGTATCCCGGAACAAGGCCCGCAGAAGAAAGAAAATCCTGTCGTCAGGAAAGCGCCTGAGCGCCATTGTGGAGCAGATAGCGGTCAATACCAGCTATGTGATGAACGGCCGGAATCCTTATCAGATTTACTGTTATTACCGGGATGAATATAAAGATGTGATCTATCGGTTCAAAAGCGAGGATTTGTGGATAAATCCCAATGTGGTCCTACAGCCGGGAGACACCATAGACGTCTATGTGGACGGGGAAGACTACAGCCGTTACCATGTGGATGCGGAGAGCATATTGGATAAGAAGGTAAAGGACTATACGTGACAGGGAAAGAAGGTGAAATATTTGCATAAATTTATGCGTGCCATTGGATTCAGCAAATTGGAGAGCCATAAGAGACTGCAGGAGCTGTTGGCGGAGGTGGTCATCAATGCCGACAGGCGCAGTGTCCTGAAGGGGAAGAATGACACATTGTCAGGTGAATTTTGCAAAGATTTCGCCAATGGAATCGGAATCGCTGTCTGCGGTGAGTTCGATGACGATGAGAGATTCATCTATGAATATTATTATCCCTATCTGGAGGGGACGGGCATCACCTCCTGCGAGGATGTGTCCGTGGAGCGCCATGCGGAAAAGGAATCCTACGCAGGGGTATGCGATGATATAAAAGTCGGAATGTCGTTAATATTTTATCTGAAAAACAAGATACCCTACATGCGTGCCATGGTGGAGGATCTGCTGCCTGTCCGTGGCACCACGCTGACGCTTTCGGCCCTGTCCGTCAGCGGGACGATTCTGCTGCCCATCCAGAAGAACGAGCAGCAGGTACAGCAGGGGAAGCAGAACTCCGCCACCAGGAGCTCCCTCATGGCAGCCGCCAGGAAGGGGGACGAGGACGCCATAGAGACGCTGACCCTGGAAGACATGGACATGTACACCACCATATCCAGGCGCATCCAGAAGGAGGACGTCTTCAGCCTGGTAGATACGTATTTCATGCCCTATGGCGTGGAGTGTGACCAGTATTCCGTCCTGGGTGAAATCATGGCAGTCCGCCAGTTGACGAACCAGATAACGGGAGAAAAAATTTTTATTTTAACAATTTGCAGTAATGAGTTGACATTTGACGTATCTATTAATATAATAGATATATACGGTGAGCCACAGGTGGGAAGGAGATTCAAAGGAACCATCTGGCTGCAGGGAAGCATCAACTTCCCGGAGGGGTTCGCGTAGGCGATGGTAGGCTGTATGAAGGAAGTCGTGTTTCTGTAGCTCAGCAGGATAGAGCGTCCGCCTCCTAAGCGGAAGGCCAGCGGTTCGAATCCGCTCAGAAACGTTCGAGAGAGTAGTCAAGCCCTTGATTTACAAGGTGTTTGGCTATTTTCTTTTTTCTTGAATGTAATGTCTTACTGCCATAGCCAGAAACCGTGCTTCATTCTTATCTTTGCAGGGATACCATTTCAGGTGTTCTTTTCCGTCACTGCCTGTTATGCGGTAGACAATGTAGTATTTTACGGAGTTCTTCCGCTTTTTAGAATGAATGGAAGCCATGTTATCTCCCTTACATTAAACCGTTTGTTTCCAGAAATTCCTGAAAGGATTTTTTGGAAATCAGCAGAGAATTTCCGATACGGATAACTTGAAAAGGCTTTCCTTTTGAGGATTCTGCCTGCCGGACAAGGTTGTACGCTGCGGAGCGGCATATGCCCAGTAAGTCGGCACATTCTTCTACACGTAGGGTGAGTCGGTCTTGTTTTTTGGTTGTGTTCATAATGTGTTCTCCTTTTTTGTATATTTCGTATTACTGACCTACGATTTGTATGCATGATACCATACCTACGATTTGTATGTCAATGAGTTTTTTTTAATTTCAATTTTCTAGAATTTGTGGTATTCTATAGGAAATGGTGTATTGGTAAACCATTACACCATTACATCGTACACTTGTATGAAAAAGGAGAATTACATGGATACTCTTGGACAAAGAATACGAAAAATCAGGGATATGCGTAAATTAACTCAAAAAGCCCTTGCTTCAAAAGCCGGAATATCCGAAGTTGCTTTGCAATGTTATGAGTTAGGGACAAGAAGACCAAAACAGGAGCAGTTAATAAAAATAGCGGCAGCCCTTGATATAGATGTTGCATTTCTTATGCCTTGTAAAACGGATACTCCTATGGCTCTATTTGCGCTCTTATATGATATAATGGATGAATATGGAGATATAGAGATAATAAGCAAAGGCGGCCAAATCTTATTTGGAGTAAAGAAATCAAATGAGAATACAAAACTTCGTGCTGCAGTGGAAGCTCATGAGAGATTTTCTGTAGAGGATTTTAAAAAGTGGTTGATTAACTATCCTCCAAAGGTTCATAATGGAAAAATAGAAAAGAATGATTTGGTCTGATAGAATGAGAATTTTCTAATGTTTGAGTAAATGCTGTCTGTAGATAGGATAAAGGCGTGTACACGTTTTTACCAATGACAGACATAGAAGATTACAATATCGCCCATATAGAGCCATAAAATTGCCTTATACAGCGTGTACACAAATTTTAATTAAGAAAGTCATCATAAACAAACAGGAAAGGGGAAACAAAATGGAAGAAATGAAAAAAATAGATGAAGTCCACAGAGCATATGAAATCTGCAAAGAGGTATTTTCCCCCACGGTGGGAATCATAGAGGTCGGTTCAGAGATTGAGGACAAAGAGGAATATGAGTTTTATAAAATGGCACATGAGTTCTTTTTCCAGAAAAGGCAGAAAGAACTGATTGCAAAGGGGATATACTGATGAAAAAAGTCTATACCCTGATTGCAGGAGTAAATGGAGCGGGAAAATCTACATTTTACAATCTGGGAAACATACTGCCCAGAGACCAGAAAAGAATCAATTCTGATGAAATTCTAAGAGAGAACAAGGGGGACTGGAAGAATTTGCATGACCAGTCCAATGCAATGAAAGAAGCGGTAAAAAGGATAAAAACGTATATGCAGGAGGGCATTTCGTTCAATCAGGAAACCACGTTGACAGGAAACAGTATTATCAATAATATCCGAAAAGCAAAGAATCTGGGATTTATTGTAAGAATATACTATGTGGGACTGGAAAGCGAGGATTTGGCTGTGGCAAGGGTCGCTGACAGGGTAAGGGTCGGCGGTCATGGAATTGAGGAAAAGGATATACGAAAAAGGTATGAGAGTTCATTGCAAAATCTGAAATCAGCCATACAGTTATGTGACGAGGTTTATGTATATGATAACACTGTAAGTTTCCGACAGGTGGCTATCTTTAAGGACGGAATGAAGATAACAGATACGAAAATGTGCGGTTGGTTAGAACATGCCCTTGCAGAATGAACATATGTTTACTATACTGGTAATCTTGTAAGAGGGATTTCCTGATGTATGTACAAATATAAACATGGAATTAAGCAATAGGTATTGTACAGATAGATGGAATTACTCCCTCTGTTTTATCATTCATTCTTCTTGGAATCATCCTCTATGGGAGTCATGGTTCCTGTCCTGACAGTGCTTGCGGCAGTTGCGCTGACAGCCGCCTTTTTCCTTGTAAGAATTCAGCAAGGTTCTCCGTCACCTGTTGTAGCTGTCCTGCCAATGCGTCAACGCTCCGCTCCCGCTTCTGGCGCAACTGCAGAAATCTCTGCGTCCCCTCCGGGGTGTCAAGCCCGTACTTCCGTATGGCTGATTCTATCGTGATAAAATACTGCGAATCCCTCTTGTACTCTATGCCACTCATGTACTCCGGCTTACCCGCATTTTCTCTCATTCTCCGTTGCACGATTTCAAGCTGTTTTGGCAGGGCAAGCATAGTGTCATATCCCTTTAACGCTTTCCTGGCTTCGTCAAGGGCAAGCGAACATTCCCGGCACCTGTCCCACAAGCCGGAAACGATTTTCCTTGCCTGGCTATAGGTATAGACCTTGTTGAGCTCCACCAAGGAAAGACTGTCAAGGTTTTCCTGTATCTCACGCACAAGCCTTTCCCTCCTGCTCTCGTTGTTTTTTCTTTTGCCGCTCCTGCTCTGCGCCCTGGCTTCCCGTATCGCCCACAGAAGCATGGCGGCGCCATCCTGCTCGATAATGCCCCGGAAGGCGGCGCGCGGGTGACGGTGCAAATAAAAACGGAATAAATCTATCCATTGTGACGGAATGTAGACTTTTAGCTGGTAAACTCTCCTTAAGCATATAAACGCTGGAAAGGAGAGTTTTTTCATGGAGATACAGATCGCATCTTTGAAGAAAGTTTATGGAAAAAAGGCCGCTTTGGACGGCATCACCTTTTCTATCGGAAATGGTATGTACGGGCTGATAGGAAGGAACGGGGCAGGGAAGACGACTTTGATGCGGATTCTTGCCACACTGAGCAGACCTTCCGGCGGGCAGGTCACATTTGACGGGATCCCTCTGGAGGATACAAAGAAAATCAGGCCTTTCATTGGCTATCTGCCCCAGGAGTTTTCCTTATACCCGGATATGACGGTACTGGAGGTCATGCGTTATCTGGCGGCGCTATCTGACATTCCGGGGGAGGTCTGGCGGGAACGCATCCCCCGGCTCCTGCGGCAGGTGAATTTATGGGAGGACAGGACAAAAAAGGCAGGGAAGCTGTCCGGCGGGATGAAACGGCGGCTCGGCATTGCGCAGGCTCTGCTGGATGACCCACAGGTGCTGCTGGTTGACGAGCCCACAGCAGGGCTTGACCCGGAAGAAAGGCTCCGTTTTTATGCTCTGCTGGATGAATTTTCAGGCAGCCGTACCGTGGTCGTGTCCTCCCATATCATGAGCGACATTGAATCGGTGTGTGAAAACGTGGCGGTACTGGATGCCGGGCGGCTGCTGTTTGCCGGTACGGTGGGGGCGTTGGCAAAAAAGGCGGAGGGGAAAGTGTATGAATTGGCCGTCCCCAAAAAGGAGCAGGATGCGGTCAAAAGGGATTACTATATCCTGTCCAGCCAGAGCCATGCATCGGATGTAAAAGTCCGTGTGCTGGCTGACGGAATTCCGCCATTCCGTCCCGTTTCCTGCGCGCCTACGGCATGGGACGGTTATATGGAGCTGCTGCGC
The DNA here is from genome assembly GCF_910585425.1 of uncultured Acetatifactor sp. GTDB lineage: Bacteria > Bacillota > Clostridia > Lachnospirales > Lachnospiraceae > Acetatifactor. The sequence continues at coordinate 120,246 of NZ_CAJUCP010000007.1, forward strand.
CAACTGGAAAAGGGGGTGGGGAAAGGATGAGCCTGTTTCTGATGGAATGCAAAAAAACAGCGAGGGGAGCCCTGTACTGGCTGTATGTGCTGGCATTGTTTTTGGTCTGCATCCGCCAATTTGACGCGGCAGTGGAGGATGAACTTCGCGGGAAGGATGATCCCACGTCCGTATTTTATACTGCGCCGGATGGCATATATGCCGGGGACTCCGAGCGGCTGTCTGAGGTGGAGAGGCAAAGAAATATGATGGCCGGGGCAGCCGCACGGCTTTTGGACAGTTACCGGAATAATACGTATGAATATTATCCTTTCGGATATGTCAAAACAAAGACAATGTCCGGGGAGGAGCAGAGCAGGATTCTTTCTTTCCTGGCAGAGCTGACAGGTATGAGTGAGGAAGCGATAAACGCAGCGGCAGGGAAGGAGGTTGCGGAAGAGTTCCGGATTTCCGGCGGCGGTGGGTTCGTTCTTGAGCCGGGGGAGGGAGGAAAGAACGAAAGCGGACAGTTTGTCATAGAGCCCGGTGATTGGAAATATACGGAAAACAGTGATGATATAGCCGGTGCATCACAAGACTCGGAATGTGGTTTTGACAAGGTGACATTTGAACGTTTCCGGGAGATCATGGGAGAGGTGGATGCCATGATCGGGCGCAATTCCTATTTCAGCCAGGAAATGCTTGCGCTGTATTACGGTGGGAATGATATGGAGGAAAGTCCGGTTACGCAGCGGCAGCACAGGGAATTCTATGAAGGAGACCATGTGACAGGGGCATTTGCCAGGTATTACTGCGACAGTATTTCCCTGGTGGCCTTAGGGCTGCCCGCCCTGGTGGAGATCGAGCTGATGATGAGGGATAAGAGCCGTAAGATGCAGGCGCTGGTGTACCCGCGGAGGGTTCCCGGCATAAGGCTGGTCTGCACCCGCTTTGGGGCATCCGTCTGTATGGTGATGCTGCCTGTCCTTATCTTCCCGGTCAAGTCGCTGGCGGCACTGGTGCGGTTCTGCAGGGAGACAGGAGTGCAGCCGGATGTATTTGCTTTTGCAAAATATGTTTTGCTGTGGATTCTGCCCACAGTCCTGCTGGTCATGGCCATCGGGCTGTTCCTGACGGTACTGACTGAGAATTATTCCGGCATTTTAGTTTCAGGGCTGCTCTGGCTGGCGGGCAGGCCGTCTGTGGGCAGGATTGCAGGGGGAAATTACGAGTTATTTGACCTAATCGTCCGCCATAATACATTAAAAGGGTATGGGAGGATGATGGAGGATATCCACATGCTGGTGTGGAACAGGGTTTTCATTTCCGGTATGGCTTTTGTGCTTTTGGCGCTCTCGGTTGCCGTATATGAGGCAAGACGGAAAGGGGTGGGTATCTTTGAGAACCGAAAACTTTTTAACGGTTTTATGGGCCAACGTCCGCATGAACTATAAGAATACGTTCATTCCGTCCATCCTGCTGTTGTCTGTTATCCCGCTGATTTATGGGACTGCAAATCTGGACAGTATAAAATCCGCTGACTGTCTGGAGCGGATGGTAGCGTTGGTTGGGATTCCCATGTTCACATCCCTGTTCTGCCGGGAACAGTCCCATGACCTATATGGCATAGTCGCTCTGCGCCCGCTTTCCTTCCGGGTGGTGGCAGCGCTGCGGATTGGAATCTCAATGGCGGGCAGTTTTGCGCTGGTGATGGTATTTGCAATCTATATGCGCGCCTGTGGAAGCATATTCCCCATGGGAGTATATGCTGTCCGGGCATTTGCGGCCTGTATGGCGTTAGGGTTTGCGGGGCTGCTTTGTGCTTCTGTTGTAAAAAGTACAGTCGCCGGGTATTTGGGGGCGTTCTGTTACTATTTTGTGGTACAGGCCGGAACCGGTGATTCAATGATTAAGCCCGTTACAAACGGGATCCATCCGCCGTTTGTATTATTTATTTGTAGTACAGCAGCGGCAAGCCTTCTTTTTTGTAAGCCCTCCTATCGATGATGCCTGTGGCATCTCTGTGGGGAGGAAGCGTGGGCGCTGCGCCGGCAAAGCCTTGTGGGGGAATGGCTGAAGTAACCGCTTGCTATTTGAATCACGCTCCCTTATACTGTCAAGTGGAGGTGAAAGCATGGTTCGTTTTTACATAGTCAGGCATGGGCAGACGCTTTTGAACAGCTTAGACCGGGCGCAGGGATGGGCTGATTCGCCGCTCACCGAAGCAGGGAAGCAGATGGCGGCTGACATCGGGCATAAATTAAAGGGGATTGGTTTTGATGCGGTGTACGCCAGCGATATGCTCCGTGCCGTACAGACGGCAGAGCTGATTCTGGAAGCAAACGGAAAAGAGGGTGTGCCGATAAAAAAGGATGTAAGGCTGCGGGAATGGTGTCTGGGGAGTATGGAGGCAGAAAACAACGCAGCTTTCATGAGGAATGTGACAGGCTGGCTGGGAGGAGGAACGTCCTTTGCAGAGCTGAACCAGCGGCTCCCCGATATTGCGGCTGCCCTCTATGAACATGACACCACAGGAATGGCGGAGACGTTCCAGGCAATAAAGGAACGCCTGAAAGCCGCATTCGTGGATATTGCCCAAAGGCATGGTATGGGGGATGGCAGCAATATCCTGATAATAACCCACGCCTTTGCCATAAAGACAATCATCCATTTATTTGCGCCGGAGCAGTTAGGCAAAGTGGGGAAGGTAAAGAACGCGTCAGTTTTCCGGTTTGTGTTTGAAAACGGGGTTTTCTCATTGGAGCCGGATATACAGTTATGAAAAGTCAGCAGGAAAGCCTGTCAGGGTTCTCCTGCTGACTTTTTGTCCGGCCCGTCCAAAAAGCCTGCGCCCCAATCGCAGGCCGCCCGTGCGCCGACAGCCGCCAACCTCCAGCCCGTCCGCCTGATCGCCGTCCAGGGCAGAGAGGGGCTTGCGAAGACAGGGAAAGGGGCGAACCCTTACGGAGCAACCCTGGCGGTCATTGTCTGCGCTGACCACGGAAAGGCATGGGTGCGCCCCTTTGATAAAAACCAGACCACCGACATAGACGCATCCTTGGAAAGTTTTCCATTCGTTCCCGAAAAGTGGCCGTTTCGTTCCCTCCGCCCGAAAAACGGAAAATTTCTGCCGATATAAAAAGATAGATACCTATCTTTAAGTGAATGCCTATATGGATTTGAGGTGATGGATTTTGGATATTGCAGTTGTGGATGACGAGAAAGCGATCAGGGAGCATATATGCGGGCTGGTGGAGGAACAGCAGCCGGAGAGCCGCATAGAAGCCTATGCCACGGGCGGGGAGCTGCTCGCATCGGGAAAGCGGTTTGACATCGTTTTCCTTGACATACAGATGGAGGGCATGAACGGCATAGAGGCGGCGAGGAGCCTGCGGGAAAGGAACACCAATCTTGGCGTGGAGGATACCGTGCTGGTGTTCATTACGGGCATCAAGGAGTATGTGTTTGATGCCCTTGCGCTTTATGCGTTCCAGTACCTGTTAAAGCCCATAGACGAGGATAAATTTGCGGAGGTGCTGGAAAGGGCGGTGCGGGAGGCCGCAAGGAAGAAGGCGCGCCGTGTGCTGTTCATCAAGTCCCGGAACCTTACCCTTGACCAGTCCGACATCCTGTATATCGAGAGCAGGGCGAAGAAGGTGGAGATACACACCGTAAGGCAGACCGTAGAGATCTATGGGGCGATGGATGAGCTGGAGGGGCAGCTTGGGGATGGATTCTACCGCTGCCACCGGGCGTACATCGTGAACATGGACTGCATCACGGAATATGACAGCGAGAGCATAACCCTCACGAACGGCGACAGGGTATATCTGACGAAAAAGAAGTATGGGGAGTTTGTGAAAGCCTATATGTGGCACCTGCAGAACGGGGGTGTGCCCGGTGTTTAAGATGGCGGATGCGTTATATGCGGCCCTGACGGTGCTCCAGGGGTACTGCCTGCAGTATTTTTTGGGGAGCTTTCTGGAAACAAGGATGAAAGGCAGATGGAACGGTCTGTACGTGGCGGGCTTATATGTGGCCCTGCGGACAGCCGTGGTGCGGTGCTCCCCGCCGGGATATGAGGACTACCGGGTGGCAGCCGGGACGCTGGCATTGTCGCTCTGTATCCTGTCAGCCCTTGCGGCGTGCTTTTACAAAGCGTTCCGCCCCGTCACGGTTTTCCTTGTGGTTTCCTTCCAGGCATTACTGGACATCAGCAGGTATGCGGCGGTCATATTGCTGAACGCAGTGGACGGGTGGGTGCCTGACATCATTAACTGGTGCGCTGGGAAAGGGATGCTCCCATCGGAAAAATCATTCGGCATGGCGATAAAGATTGGCGTGGCCGGGACGCAGCTCATCCAGTATGCCGGCATCGCCCTGCTGCTGTACTTTTCGCTGAGAAAGATCGTGCGGGATTTCCGGGAAAAGGATTATGTTATCAGCAGGACGGAGCTGCTGTTCATCCTTGCCCCTTCGGCGGTGGGCATGATGGTCTGTATGCTCCTGCGCATCATCATGATCACGCTGGAGGACGGCGTCCCTAAATTGCTGTATGAGCGATACCCGATTCTGATCCTGGTGATTCCTGCAATCCTGCTCCTGTCGCTGCTGTCCATCCTGTACGGGGTGAAGCTGTTCCAGGACATGATCTGCTGGAACAGGGAAAAGAGCGGCAGGATCGTCCTGGAAAACCAGATAAGCGCCCTGCAGGAACACATGGAGGAGATGGAGCGCATCTATTCCGGCATACGTGGCATGAAGCATGACATGAAGAACACCCTTGCCGTCATCCAGCGCCTTTCCGCAG
>NZ_CAJUCP010000008.1:0-106555 GCF_910585425.1 uncultured Acetatifactor sp.
AGTAAATTCAAGGCCTCTGGGACTTTTTTGCTGTTTCAGGTGTCAAACTCAGGATCTTACTACAGATACGGGTGGGTGTCAAGTGTTTTTTCTTTACAACTTCACAATCATCCGTCACTCAATGTGGCGATTCCCTCATATGTCTTCCATATCCCCTTCCCCAGGAACTGCCCGCTGCGGTCTTTCTCGTACCGGGGCGCCTCCAGTTCCGGGAGCCCGGACAGGCTGCCGTCCAGATACAGGCTCAGGCGGTATACGGCCGTCTCAATCCGTGCGCGCAGCCCTCCGTATCGGAGATCCAGCCGTGACCAGCCAAAGGGGGAACAGGTCTTCATCCACTGCTGTCTGTGGGCGATCCGCAGCTCCTCCATCCTTTCAAGCAATTCCCCCAGCTGCTCCCCATCCTTTTGGAGGGCAGCCCTGTCCCTGTCTTTATAATGCCGATGAAGCCCCTCCCCCAGAGCGGCCTTCAGCTCCAGGGTCTTCGCAAGCAGGAGCGGAACCCGTAAGAACCATCCCTCCTCCCCTGCCTTTTCCAGATCCGCCTCCAGCAGCCGCGCCGTTTTTCCATAATGCGCGTCCAGTCCAAGCCCCTGCAGATCCCCGTCGTACAATCCCTCCAGGGGATCCTGCCAGAGAAGATATTTGGACGGATTGGGCGGCCAGCGGTTCTCCGGATTGCTGCAGGGAACCGCGTCCAGGAAGCCAGCGTCCGTGAACCACTCGGCGCATGACCCGGTACATGCGGCAAAGCGGGCGTCCAGAACCTCACGGCCCACCGGCCCCTGGCGATAGGCACTCTCCGCGTAATACTGCATTCCCAGAAGCCCCAGCCAGTCGCAGCACTCCCCACCGTCGTCATGCCACAGGCAGCCGTAGGCCATGGGCACTTGATATTTTTTAACCGCCTCAAGGGCCGGCTCCGCAGTCCGGAACGTGAACGGGTAATTGACGCAAAAGGAAGAGACCGAAAGCAGCGGCCCCGCATAAATGGCATTTCCCATGTCCCGGTGCCTTCTCATCATTCCGTCCAGCAAATCGGGATCCCGGGAATAATAATCCCAGTAGATCAGACCCGTATCCCCGGGCACCCGGGCGCATATCCCCGGATTCGGCTCCTCCCCGGGATCCAGATAGACATGCCTGGGGGAACTGTATGAAAACAGCATGTCGCTGTAAAGGGCGATCTCCAGCCCTCTCTCCCGAGCCAGGGCATGCACCCGCTGGAGATGTTCCAGGAAAATATCCAGGGGCTTACGGGCTCCGTTCCTCTGCCTGTACCGCCCTTCCCCCAGTCCGTGGGTCTCGTCCATGCCTACGATGACCATCCGGCTCCTCAGGCACTGGCCTATTGTGCCCAGCATCTTCCCGATCAGCTCATAGGTCTTCTCTTCTCCCACCAGAAGGCAGGAGGGGCTGTCCTGCACAGAAGCGTATTCCGGAAACCGGAGCACCTTTTCCATATGTCCCAAGACCTGTATGGAAGCCACTATGCTGATGCCGTACAGATGCGCATAATCGTCCAGCTGCCGCAGCTGTTCCCGGGTATAGCCTCCCCGCATATAGCCGAAGCGAGGCTCCCCCTCCAGCTCATACACATCCTCCATGTACAGGATCAGGCAGTTCAGCCCCATCAGCGCCATGCGATCCAGAAGGGCTCTGAGAAATCCGGGATCCGGCACGCTGTTCCGGGAGGCATCGATCATGACGCCGATCCGGGGGATGTACATTTCCTCTTCATGCTGGAACTGCGCCCTTCCCGCATTCTCCCGCAGTATCCCCAGAGCCCGGAACAGATGGATCCTCTCCCGAAAGCCGATCCGGCACCTGTCGCCCTCCACGGCGATCCGCAGCGCCGCCCCTTCCCCGGCCGGCAGCCTGAAAAGCTCCATCCGGATTCCATCCGCCCATCCTCCCTGGAAATAAAAAGGGGGAAGCCTGTGTATGGCGCATGAAATATCTTCATCCACTATTCCGTTGATTTCCCTGAACATTCTGTCCTCTCCTCCAGTTATTCCGTCTCCTCCCATATCTGTGGAAAAACCGCAGGCTCCTTCCCACAATCCGTCTTTTCCCGTACTGAGCCTCCGGGCTCTACCTGCCGCCTCCAATCAATACTTTCTTTCCGCGGAAAGCGAAACCGTACTTGCGTATGCTCCCTTCGGGAATCCCCTTCTCCACAAGGGCTGCCGCGTAGTTCTTCTCCTCTATCTGCCGCAGTGCTGCTTCTACCGTGTCGGAAAGATCTTTTTCATCCTCCGCGTCCTGTACCTTGAACTCGATAACAATTGCATCTAATGGGCGGCTATTTGTAGCGCCGCCGTCTCTCAGCTTCGGCTCCAGCACCACATCATATCGGCCGAAGCCACTTTCCCGGTTTGAGGTGATGGCATAACGGTTGTTCAGGTCTACCAACAGCCCTAAGACGAATCCATGATAGAACCGTTCCGGCTCCGCGGCCTCAGAGGGCTTGTTGCCTGAGTCAAGCCCAGCAGCATAGCTGCTGGGTCGCGGGCAGTCGCCAAGGTCAAACAAGCTTGACCTTGGCTCGTTGCTTACGCGAAAGCTGCTGAATGTAGCCAGCGCCACCTTGTTCATGTAATAGTTCATAGCTTTCAGGTCATCAGCCAGCAGCGCCTTGATGAAATCGTTATAACTCTCATCCTGCTCCGAGAACCAGCCCCGGATCATGTTCGTGAACATCAGCCGCACTTCCCGGTTCGTCAGGGTCAGTTCATAATACCAGCAGTCTTCCTCATCCGCAAATTCCATCCCAAGGACTTTCAGATAGCCGCTTGCAAGGAGGAGGCTCCAGACAGAATTTCTCTTGGTGTATAGCTCTCCATAGACAATCTGCTCATCTATCTCCACCCGCAGCGTCTCTCCCTGCATCAGCCCCTCAAGCTTTTGCTTGATTTCCCTGCTCCCCTCCCGAATCAGCTTTCCCACCAGGCTGTTGGAGCTGGAATTGGCCCAGTAGGTCGTGACTCTTTTTTTATCCAGAAAATTCAAGATAGACCATGGGTTATAAATATCTGACCGATTCCCAAAGACAAAGCCATCATACCAGCTTTTTACTTCCTGTTTCCGGCCAGACAGCCCGAACTCATCCAGCGCCGCAAAGACCTCTTCCTCCGTAAACCCAAAGCTGTCAGCATACTTCTCAGAAGTGGTTGTCACGACTTCGAGATTATTCAGGTCAGAAAAAATTGACTCCCGGCTGACACGGGTGATTCCGGTCATCACAGCCCGCTCCAGATAGGGATTTGTCTTAAAAGTAGAGTTGAACAGGCTCCTGGTAAAGGAGACAAGTCTGTCCCAGTAGCCGTTCACATATGCCTCCTGCATGGGGGTGTCATATTCGTCCAGCAGGATAATCACCTTTTTTCCGTAATACCGATACAAAAACAACGCCAGATAATGGAGGGCCATGGTGGCATCCTCCTCGTTCATGTTCTCTGATACCCGGTCGAAGTATTCCTTTTCATTTTGCGCCAGCAAATCCCCCTCCAAAAGGAAACGGTTCTGCATATACAGATCCCTCAATATCTGACAGATCCTGTAACGAACCTTTTCATAGGCATTCTCCTTCACATTGGCAAAGGAAAGGCTGATTACGGGATAGGTGCCCTGCAGCGCCCTGAATTCTTCCCTTTCCCACACCGAAAGCCCCCGGAACAGCTCTCCCTTTCCCGCATGCTTTATGGAAAAGAACAGCTCTGTCATGCTCATGTTCAGCGTCTTTCCGAAGCGTCTCGGCCTTGTTATCAGCGTCACGCTGTCCCCGCTCTCCCACCACTGGGAAAGGAACGAGGTCTTATCGATATAAAAGTATCCGTTTTCCCGAATCGTCTGAAAATCCTGACAGCCAATAGCAACCGTCCTGGCCATTCTGCACCTCCTTATCCGTTCCATAATCGGTATCCTCAAAATTCCACTGTCCCATCATAAAATCACAAGTAAAAATCATCCTTCTATATCAACATTGTAGCGGATATCCCCCATTTGTTCAATCTATTTTTCCATGAATGTCCCTGCAATCTCCCTATTCGGCATCCTCAAAATTCCACTGTCTCGACATAAAATCACAAGCGGCAATCATCCTTCTATAATCAACATTGTATCGGATATCCCCCATTTGTTCAATCTATTTTTCCATGAATGTCCCTGCAATCCCCTATTCGGCATCCTCAAAATTCCACTGTCCCGCCATAAAAACACAAGCGACAATCATCCTTACTATATCAACATTGTATCGGATATCCCCCATTTGTTCAATCTATTTTCCACGAATGTCCCTGCATCCATTTTCAAAATTATCGAATATCAATAAATTTTTATTGACATTCATACCCTTCTGTAATAATATAAAATGCAAATATCCAATATCAGGAAAATACGGAATCAACGGATTCGGAAAGGCTAAAACTATGTCAGACAAAAACAAGAAATCAAAACTGAAAGAAACAATAAAGAAAAGCCCCCTTCTGTCCTCAGTCATCGTCACGCTTCCCATCGGCCTGGCGGGCGCATCTCTGGTCTACGTGCCCACCGTCTTCCGATACGGCGGGCTGAACGCGGAGGGGCTGCTGGCCATGCCCCTCTCCATCCTCTTCGTGGGGCTCATGCTGGCCGCGTTCGTCCTGTATCCCCTTGTCCTGACGGGAGCCGAGCTCTACCTGCTGTTCGACCTGGCCGTGAATCCCGCGAAGGAGCATCCCCGGAGCCGGCTATTCGACCTCGTCACCGTGCCCTTAGGTCTCCTGTACAGCTACCTCTATCTGGGCCTGCTGGATGTGAAGTTCGCAAGCGACTGGCCCCAGCAACTGGCCAATTCCCAGCAGCACACCCCAATCTACACCCAGAGCGCATTGACCGTCTGGGTCATTGCCCTGGCGGGCTTCGCGGGTTATCTGACAGTGAGCTTCCTCCCCTTAAGGAAGACCCCGCCCCTCCTCCTGGTGCTGGGCATGTCCGCCATGTACCTGGGCACCGTGGAAAGCATCCTGTGGGGCGTCCAGATTTATCAGGATCCGTTCACCAGCCTGCCGCTCCTGCTGCTGCCCCTAAACTGCCTCCTCATCACCGCCAGGACAATCCTGTCCAAAATCCGGGAATGGGAACGCATCCCCCACGAGATGCACAAAATCCATCAAATCCCCTTCCTCCGGGGCTGCAGCCGCATCCTGGACAACGCCAGGGTCTGGCCCCTGGCGGCCTTCCTCCTGATGTGGCCCCTGTTGGGCATCCTCATAGCCATCCTGATTCTCTTCGGCCAGGCGCCGGATTCCGTCATCCGAGCCTGGACTGAGACCAGCGGCTGGAACCTTTCCAGGCGGATGGCGCCCCAGAACGTGTACTACGACGAGCACTATCTGTGCACGGTGGCCGCCGGAGGGCACCGGAAAATCGTGAAGCCTCTGCGCCTGGGGATGCGGCACGGGCATGAGGTCATCGTGAACCGGCAGCTCTGCGTGGCCAATGCCTTCGAGCAGGTTCTGGAGGAAAGGACGCCCCGCTTCCACAGAGCCCTGCGGAATTTTTACGATAAATACGGCTTCCCTGTGGCAAGGTGCATCCGTTCCCCCTATGCGGCAGACCTGATCTATTATCTCATGAAGCCGCTGGAGTGGTTTTTCCTGGCAGTGCTGTATCTGACGGACGTGCATCCTGAGGACAGGATTGCCGTACAGTATATGGGGGGCATATCAAAATCCGCGCTTTCCCCAGGATGCCGCTCGGGGCATCTCCACGGTAGCGGGTCGGAATGCTCCTGTAGTGATTCGTAAGGGTATTGCTGACACAGATCCGCAGCTCATTCCTCCCCTTTTCCAAAAACGGGGTCAGGTCAAAGCGCCATGGCGCGGACACTCTGACCCCAGCCTCATGCCCGTTCACGGATACTCTGGCGGAGGCTGAGATATCATCTATCTCCAGGACCATTCTCCGGCCGATTTCCTCCTCCCCTATCTCCACGGTCTGGCCATATACCGCCTTTCCGGAGTAAGACGCCAACCCGTCGATTTCACCCCAGTCTCCGTATTTCAGCCTGCCCTCCCCGCAATATAGGCGGACCGGCTCCTCAAAGCACGCTCCCCCACTGCATATTCCCCGGCGCTTCACCCTGATTGTCACCGTGGACATCCTTTTGGTGAAAGCTGTGGGATAGACCGCCAGACGGCTTTGCAATCCGGGTCCCGCGGCTTCCCCCTTCTCCTCCTGCCTGGCCGGGCTTCCGTCGATCCACACTTTTGCCTCGCCGTTGACAAGCATCTCCATCCGTTCAAGGGCGGGGGGCGCTTCGAACCTGAACCAGTCATATGCCCCATCCGCCCCCTGGAGCAGCCCGTCCATGGGAAGCAGATTCTTCTGCGCGTACCATCTCATGCTCAGGGGATATTCCTGCTTCCCAATCTCCCCTTCCGCAAACAGGAGATAGGTACGGCCAACGCCACGATAGGCGGCGACCACCTGATGGTCTCCCCGGGAAAGGCGGAGCTTTTCCTTCAGATCCATCACCTGAACGCCATCCACGAACAGAAATTCCGGCTCCATATCACCGTACAGGATGTGGGCTTCACAGTCCCCGCCGCAGCGCACAGCCGTAGCGAAAATATATCCCGTCCCCTCCTCTTCCCGGACGTACTCGGTGCCCGTCATGGTTTCCTTCTTTTCCCCCATTACCAGGAACGCGTCGCTGACGCTTCCCTTCAGGCCATGATAGCCTTGTGCCCCCGGGTCGTCCCATTTTCCGAACCGCATGGAGACCTCATACGGAAGGAAGCCCTCCCTGTCTCCTCCGGCAGCCTTCGCCACGGCATCCAGATATCCCTTCCTGTCGGCGAAGGATCCTTTTTTCAGAAAATACGGGCCGAAGCCGCATCGGCACATGGCGCCCTCGTCCAGAAAGCCTCCCGGCTCCCTGCAGTCAGAACGGATCCAGCGCATCGCGCGTACCTGCGGTCCCACCATCTCATCCGAGGCGGGAAGGCTGTAATCGCCGAAGCGGTTGTCCAGGCAGGGGAGCAGCGAGAAATCCCACTCATCCGACAATGGCAGCTCCCTCCTTTCCTCCGGCAGCTCCCTCCACTGCGGAAGAGCTTCTTCTCTGCGGGAGAAGGAAATCAACTGCAGCTCGCTTCCGGAAAGGGGAAGCCTGACGAACAGATACTCCCCCTGCTCCCTGGCAGGGACGGCATATCTTTTCCCGTCATAGGGATTCCAGAAAACGGGATTCCCTTTCGCATGGAAGCCGTATTCGTCCCCCGCCTTTCCGCCATAGACCATGTAGAAGTCCTCGCCCTCTATAAAACGGTGGAGCATATATTTCTTTGCATCCGTCCCGGCCGGAAAAATCACATCTGCCATGAGCCTGGCCCCGACCATATCCGCAAGCTCCTCCACCATGACGCCAAAGCGTATCCTGCCCAGGCAGTGCCGCAGTTCTTCCGAATCCCAGGAGTCGCCGAAGGACGGGGGCTCCCCGATTCCCCATACCATGCCGCCTTCCGAGCAGAATTCATCCAGCTTCCGCATCACGCCGATCCTGACTGTCCTCATTTCAGGCAGGATGATGATCCTGTAAGCTTCCCCCTCCTTTTCAAGTCTGCCGTCCCGGATTTCCGCCTCCAAAACGGATCTGTGGTCGATGAAGTCCACGTCAATTCCCTTTTCATACAGGCTCCGGACACTGTCAAAGGCTGTCTGCGCGGCCCTGTCCGCCTCTATTCCACCCTCCGCCGCCATCACCGGATACAGGACTGCAATGTCGCATCGATGCACTCCCTGGCTGAGCATATAGCTCATCCTCTCTAAGGCGCGGAACGCGTTTCCCATATCATCCCAATACGGCATGTGATAGGTATTGCAGGGAGGAGCCCACTCCCACCATCCTCCATGGGTGGAATAATACATGCCGTGCACCGACAGGAGATTATGTCCCATCACGAAATTCCTTGCCACCGCATCCATGAACTCGCCGCCGGATGTCCCCCAGCCGCTTCCGTAAAATCCCTCCAGCCAGGTGCGCTTCCTCCCGTATAAATGGGCGATGGAGCTGGCCACCTTGTTTTTGACGATATCGGAAGCCAGCTCCGGCTGGTCGCAGCCCGGCCCTTGATTGAACTTCTGGGTCTGGAAATAATCGCCGAATTCCGTCAGGTCATATCCACGGCCGCCGTGGTCGCAGCCGTAAACCATATTTCTCTCCTCATGCCAGTCGTAGACGACTTTAAAATAATTTTCCTCCTCCCTGGATACGATTACGTCATAGTAGTCAAGCCTTATTTTTGCAAAATACGGTTCATATTCCCCAAAAAGGCAGGGAAGATAGTCGCATATGTCATACCCCTTCCGTCTCCGGAATTCCTCCTGGAAAAAGGCATCCCACAGCTTCCCGGAAATGCCGAAATTCAATTCGTCGGAAAAGAAGAAGTCCAACGCCTTTCCGCACTCTCCCGGCGCGTGTTCCTCAAACCTTCCGAAAAAGCGCCTGCAAACCTCCTTTCCCGCCTGAGGATGCATGGGGTTCATGGAATATGGCTGCTGCTCTGCATAGACGATGACGATCGTGGCATCCTCCATCCCCGCGAAAGAGGCTTCATCCCGCAGAGCTTCCGGGCTGATTCTCCGCATCCCCTTATCTGTTACGATATGGGCAGACAGCATGCCGTCCGGAAAGTCCCGGCTCTCTGGCCTTCCCCCTTTGACAGCCATGCGCTCCTCCCGCAGCAGCCAGCCTGCCATATCAGGGAAGGCGGAAAGGATTTCGTCCGTATACCATCCCTGGCCCGGGCTTCCAAGCGTATAGTCCGACAGGCTGACCGAAATCCCTTCCTCCTTCCCCTTGCCAAGGAACCATTGGAACAATTCCCACCATTCCTCCGTAAACAATGCAGGATTGCTTTCCAGCGTCAGTCCGTAGGAATTCCCTCCGCTGAAGCCATGCGCATAGTTTACCTGCAGTCCGCTGACAGCATGTCCCCGCATCTTTTCCAGATGCCAGCCGATCCTTTCTCTGGTAAGCTTATCTCCCATCCACCAGTAGAACGGCACCACGCCGTATCCCCGGGGCGGTTCCTCGAATCTCGCTTCCAGTCTGCCGTGTCCCTCTCTTGCTCGCTCCATCCGCAACTTCCTTTCTGCCATTTGACAAATCTTTTGACAAATCATTCCAGTCCACTGTCTGTACTAATCCAAAAATAACACAATCTATCCAAAAATAACAGGGGCCAATTTTACCAATTTGTCCAAAATCGTTCCCGCCTGCCGCAAAAAACTGTATTTCCCGGGGCAAAAAGCTTTCTTTGGACATCAAAAAAGGAACCCCTGACTGCCCTGGAAATCAAAGCAGAACAGAAGTTCCCTGTCGGTTCGTTCCTGCGGATCGCCCGCCACAGCAAGCCCGGAAACCGGAAGCTTCGAAATCATAAGCCGTCACAGTTTCTGGCTGAAGATGCTCTTATACCCCTCCCCGTAAATCTCCGAAGCGCTGGTGATGATCGTAAAGGCGCTGGGATCCTCCTGCCTGACGATCTCCTCCAGCTTCGGGGAAAGGGGCTTTTTCACCACGCACAGAACCACCTTCTTGTCCGTGCCCGTGTAAGCGCCGCTGCCGGAGATGTAGGTGGCGCTGATGTCCAGCTCCTCCAGCAGGCGGCTGACGATTCTTTCAGGGCTGTCGCTGATGATGAAGAACATCTTGGCCCCGTCCCGCCCGTACAGCACGATATCCAGCAGCACGGAATTGATGAAGACTACAAGCCCTGCATACAGCGCCGTATCCAGATCCTGGAACACGAAAGCCGATGCCGTCACGATGATGGCGTCCGTCAGCAGGAAGAGGGAGCCTGTCTTCAGGTGGGGGAAGCGCAGCCGCAGGAGCTTGACGATGATGTCCGTGCCCCCGGTGGTGGCCCCCGCCTTGAACACCAGCCCCAGGGACACCGCCATCAGGGAACCTCCCACCACGGCGGCCAGCAGCGGGTCTGCCGTCACTGCCCCCACGGATGCCAGCCGGTTGGTGAAGAAGGAGGTGGCCGCGGTGCAGTAGAGGGTGGAAAGGATGAACTTCCAGCCGAATTTCCACATCCCCAGCGCCAGAATCGGGATGTTGATCATGAACATCCACGTACCGGTCTCCAGCCCGGTTATTCGGTTGAATATTATCGCGATACCGGTCACTCCGCCAGGCGCCAGGGAATTTGGATCCAGGAAGAAGCTCACCGCCACGGCGTAGATCACTGACGCCACCGTGATCACCAGATAATCCGTCAGCCTGCGCCGGAACGTCTTCTTCTCCTCATCCCGGATCTCCCTCTCCTGCTCTTTACTGACCTGCCCCTTGTTCTCCTTCATCCTCCACATCCCTCCTGAAACCCGCAGGAGCGGGCCGCCCTCTTCAGGCAGCCCGCTCCCTCCGGGCATTCCACTCAAAAATCTCATAATAGAGCCTTGGCGCCCCGCAGCCGTCCTGTCCATTGACCGCGGATCAGCCGCCCACGTTCACCAGTCTGGGCTTATAGCCCCCTTCCTCCAGGGACTTCATAATCTGTTCCTTATGCTCGGTGCCGAATGCCTCCATAGTGATGCGCAGCTCCACGGCGGCGTTTCTGTTGGTGGTGACGAACTGGTTGTGCTCCAGCTCCACCACGTTGCCGTTGGCCTTGGCGATGATGCCTGACACCTTGTACAGCTCGCCCGGCTTATCCGGCAGCAGCATGGATACCGTGAATACCCTGTCGCGCATGATCAGGCCCTGCTGTACCACAGAGGACATGGTGGTCACGTCCATGTTCCCGCCGCTTAAGATGGCTACCACCTTCTTGCCCTTTACGTCCAGGTGCTTCAGGGCTGCCACGGTGAGCAGTCCGGAATTCTCTACCACAGTCTTGTGGTTCTCCACCATGTCCAGGAAGGAGACTACCAGTTCGTGGTCTTCTACCGTGATGATGCCGTCCAGGTTCTTCTGGATATAGGGCAGGAGCTTGCTTCCGGGCGTCTTCACCGCGGTGCCGTCCGCGATGGTGCTGACCTTGGGCAGGGTCACCACATGCCCCTCCTCCAGGGATCTCTGCATACAGTTTGCCCCGGCAGGCTCCACTCCAATCACTTTTATCTTGGGATTTAAGAGTTTTGCCAAAGTAGCCACGCCTGTGGCCAGGCCGCCGCCGCCGATGGGTACCAGTATGTAGTCCACAAGGGGCAGCTCCTTGACGATCTCCATGGCGATGGTTCCCTGTCCGGTGGCCACCATCAGGTCGTCGAAGGGATGGATGAAGGTGTATCCGTTCTCATCCGCCAGCTCATAGGCCTTGGCGCAGGCCTCGTCGTACACGTCCCCGTGCAGCACCACCTCCGCGCCGTAGCCCTTGGTGCGGTTGACCTTCATCAGAGGCGTGGTGGTTGGCATGACGATGACGGCCTTGGTGCCGTAGGCTTTCGCCGCGTAGGCCACGCCCTGGGCATGGTTCCCCGCGGAGGCGGTGATCAGCCCCTTGGCCCTCTCCTCGTCCGTAAGGGTGCTGATCTTATAATATGCGCCCCTGAGCTTATACGCGCCTGTAAGCTGCATGTTCTCGGGCTTTAAGTAGACCTTGTTGCCCGTCTGGGTGCTCAGGTACTCGCTGAACACCAGCTTCGTCTCCAAAGTCACCTGCTTTACGATTTCCGATGCCTCCTCGAACTTCTCCAGGGACAGCCCTTCCTCCAGGGACTGCATTCCTTCCGCTTCAATACCCATCTCTGTCTCCCCTTCTTTCTCAATATTTTCTTCGGAATTTTCTTCGGATAATCCTTCCTCCGGCGTTTCCGTCGCCTCTTCTGCTGCAGCTTCCTCTTCCATGGACTCCTCTCCCACAGGCTGCTCCCCTTCCATGGGCTGCTCTTCTTCCACGGAATGCTCCCCTTCCGTGGAACGCTCCTCTTCCATGGAACGCTCCCCTTCCATGGAACGCCTCTGTTCCTTCATCTTCCGATGCTCCTCCTTCCCTCCGGCCCTTGATGCCGCTCCTCGATGCCTTCCTGTTCCATCTCTATGCCATCTATGCTCTCAGCTTTCCCGCATTCCGCACCTTCCGCAGAACACGGTCCGCCCACGAACCGCTATTCTCCCTCCGGGCGCTCCCCGTCGGTCTTTACATCGAACAGAGCGTTCACGAACTCGTCCGAGTCGAATTTCTGCAGGTCATCGATGGTCTCGCCTACGCCGATATATTTCACAGGCACCCGCAGCTCCGACTGGATGGCCACCGCGATGCCTCCCTTCGCCGTGCCGTCCATCTTGGTGAGGATGATGCCCGTCAGATCCGCCACCTCGCCGAACTCCCTGGCCTGCACCAGCGCGTTCTGGCCCGTGGTGCCGTCCAGCACGATCAGGTTCTCCCGATGGGCATCCGGGAACTCCCTGTCCACGATGCGGTTCATCTTCCGCAGCTCCTCCATCAGGTTCTTCTTATTGTGGAGCCGTCCCGCCGTGTCGATCAGCAGCACGTCCACTCCCCTGGCCCTGGCGGCGTTCACGGCATCGAACACCACGCTGGCCGGATCCGCGCCCTCGTTTCCGCCCACCATGGGCACTTCCGCACGCCTGGCCCACTCCGCCAGCTGGTCTCCGGCAGCGGCCCGGAAGGTGTCGGCGGCGGCGATCAGCACTTTCCTGCCGTCCTCCTTGAACTTGCCCGCCAGCTTCCCTACGGAGGTGGTCTTGCCCACGCCGTTGACCCCAATCACCATGATGACGGACTGGCGCTTCTCGAACTCATAGGCGGTGTCGTCCACCCGCATCTGCTCCTTGATGCCCTCTATCAGGAGCTGCTTGCACTCATGGGGCTCCTTGATATGCCGCTCCTTTATCTGGGCCTTCAGGCGGCTGATGATCTCCGTGGTGGCGTTGACGCCGATATCCCCCATAATGAGGATCTCCTCCAGCTCCTCATAGAAATCATCATCGATTGCGGAAAAGCCGCTGAACACGGAATCGATTCCCCGGACGATATTGTTCCTGGTCTTCGTCAGGCCCTCCTTCAATCTGGCAAAAAAGCCCTTTTTTCCCTCTGCCATGCCTCATCCCACTCCTTCCCGCACTCTATTGTCCATATAATATACTGACGATCGCCAAAATCTGCCAAGCAGCCCGACTCACGAGCGAAAGCCAATGGGGACTTTGCGGCAAATTTCATCGCTCGTGAGTATAATATTACCATATTTAAGAACTGACTGCAATAGTCACGCAGTCAGTTCCTTATCGATCAGGTTCACGCTGACCAACGTGGACACGCCCTTCTCCTGCATGGTGATGCCGTAGAGCCTGTCCACCTGCTCCATGGTGCCTCTTCTGTGGGTGATGACGATGAACTGTGTGTTTTTGGTCAGTTTGTGCAGGTACTTCGCGAATCTGCCTACATTGGAGTCGTCCAGCGCCGCCTCGATCTCGTCCAGCAGACAGAAGGGCGACGGCTTCAGGTTCTGGATGGCGAACAGCAGCGAAATGGCCGTCAGGGCCTTCTCGCCGCCGGAGAGCTGCATCATGTTCTGCAGCTTCTTCCCCGGGGGCTGGGCGATGATGCGGATGCCTGCCTCCAGGATATCCTCGTCCTCTATCAGCTCCAATGTGCCCCGGCCGCCGCCGAACAGCTCCTTGAACACCTTGTCGAACTCCCTGCCGATCTCCGCGAACTTTTCCGCGAACTGCTTGCGCATGGCGGCGTCCAGCTCCTGGATGATGTTCTCCAGGGTCTTCTCCGCCTCCACCAGGTCGTCCCGCTGGGTGGACATGAAGGTATAGCGCTCCAGCAGGTTCTTGTAGTCCTCGATGGCGTTCACGTTCACGTCCCCCAGCTTCCTGATCTGATCCCGCAGGGAGGTAATCTCCTTCTTCATGGCCGCAAGGTCCGTCAGCTCCCCGTCCCGCAAGGAAGCCGCATCGCTCAGGGTGATCTCATATTCGTCCCACATATAGTTGATCTGGGACTCCATGGATTCCTCCATGCGCTCCTTCTGGGCATTCAGGCGGTACACCTCCTTGTCCAGGGCGGACTGGCGCTGGGCCAGCTCTTCCCGCCTGGCGAAGAAGCTCTTCTGCCTGGCCGACAGCTCCTCCCTCTGAGCCATGTCTTCCTTCAGCCTGGCCTCGGATTCGTTCTGGGCGTCATAGGAAGCCATGATTGTCTTCTGAATCTCTTCGATGGTGCGCTGCTTGCTCTCCACCGCCTGGCCGTTCTCCCGCAGGGCCTCCAGGACCTCCTCCAGCTCTGCCCGGGCCCTCTGGATCTCCCCGTCTATACGGTCCGCGTTGCTCTGCTGGAATCCCAGGGACTGGCGCAGCTTCTCCACCTTCAGGTCCCACTCCGAGACGGCGGCTGCGGCTTCCGTCTCCGCCCTGCGCCTCTCCTCCAGCTCCTGCTGGAACCGGGCGATTTCTTCCTGTGTACGGGCTTCCAGGGCCTCGCTGGCAATGAGCTCCTGCTGCACGGACTCCTTGTCCGTCCTGATTTCCCGGGTCTTCTCCTGGATCTCCTGCTCCTCCTGCTGCAGGCTGGCGGCGCTCTCCACTTCCTCCTCCATGCGCTCCCTGGCCTGGGCGATGTTGAGCCGGGCCGTGTTCTGTTCAATGGACTTGCGCTGGATGTCGCCCTTGATGGCCTCCAGGTCCACGCGCATCCTGGTGCGCCTGGCCTTTGTATCCTCGATGTCCTTATCAATCTCTTCCACGGAGAGGGCCAGCTTCCCCACCCGCTTCTCCAGCTCCTCTATCTCCCTGCGCCGCCCCAGGAGGTTGCTGCTGTTCTTATAGGCGCCGCCGCTGATGGCGCCGCCGGGCACAAGAAGCTCCCCCTCCAGGGTCACGACGCGCATGCTCTGATTGTACTTCCTGTTCAGCTTCAGGGCGTTGTCCACATTGTCCACCACCAGGATGCGGCCAAGCAGAGAGCCCGCCACATCCCGGTA
The DNA here is from genome assembly GCF_910585425.1 of uncultured Acetatifactor sp. Classification (GTDB taxonomy): domain Bacteria; phylum Bacillota; class Clostridia; order Lachnospirales; family Lachnospiraceae; genus Acetatifactor. Next base: position 14,947 of record NZ_CAJUCP010000008.1, read on the forward strand.
TTTATCGTCTATGCGTACCAAAGTATCCGCCGTGCCGATGACGCCCGGTTCGGACAGGGCCTCCGTATTCCGGAACCTCTGGTAATTCCGGATGCTGGTCAGGGGCAGGAATGTGGCCCGGCCCAGCCGGTTGGTCTTCAGGAAGGAAATCATCCGCTTGGCAGTGTCCTCGTCCCTTGTGACGATGTTCTGGATGCTGCCGCCCAGGGCGGTCTCGATGGCCACCTCGTACTTCTTCTCCACATGGATGATGTCCGCCACCACCCCTACGATGCCCTCATTCCGCTCCTTCTGCTCCATGACCTTCTTGACGCTGCCGCCGTAGCCCTCGTAGCGCTCCGCCAGGTTGGACAGGGCCTCCAGCCTGGATTTCTCCATGTGGTAGGCGCTCTTGGCCTCCTGCAGGGCGGCGTCCTTCTGGGTCAATGCCTGCCGGAAGCCGGAAAGCTCCTGCTCCATGGACGCTTCCCGCTCGTTCAGGATGCGCATCTGGTCCGTGACAGCGGCGAATTCCGCCTCCAGGCCCTTGAGCGTCTCCTCCCTGGCCGCCTCGTCGGACTTCACCCGCAGGAGCCTGGACTGCAGCTCCGCTTTCCGGATCTTCACCTGCTCCATCATGGTGTCGAAGCGCCCTAATTTGGTCTTAATCGTGGCGCGCTGGTTCAGCTCCCCGATGATGGTATTCTTTCCGGCCTCGATGCCGCTGTTCAGCTCCTCTATCCTGGTCTGGATCTCCTCCAGCTTCGCCTTGGCGGCATCGGCCAGGGCAGTGATTTCCTGCACCTTCGCGTCCGTGTCCCCCTTTTCGGAGAGCAGAGCCTCCCTGTCCTGCACCCTTGCGGCGATGTCCTCCTCCAGGGCGTTTCGCCTGTTGTTCAGATGGGCCTCGCTGCCCCTGGCGGAATTGATCTGCTCCTTCAGCACGTTCATCTCGCCCTCCAGCTTCCCTCTGGTAAGGCCTGCGTCCGTGACGGTGCTGCGGGCTTCCTCAATGGACTGTTCCAGCTTCTCCAGGACCTCTGCGACACGCTCGTATTCCTCCCGGATGCCCTCGTAGTTTTGGCTGGTCTCGGCCAAATCCCTTGCGGCCAGGGAACGCTTCTCCTCCACGTCCCCCAACTGCTCCCGCAGACGGGCGTTCTCCAGCAGGAACACATTCACATCGAAGCGCTTCAGCTCCTCCCTTTTGCGCAGATACTGCCTGGCCGTCTCGGACTGGCGCTCCAGGGGGCCCAATTGCTTCTCCAGCTCCGACAGGATGTCGTTGACGCGGACCAGGTTCTGCTTCTCGTTCTCCAGCTTGGTCTGGGCCGCGGCCTTTCTGCGCTTGAACTTCACGATCCCGGCGGCCTCGTCGAAGAGCTCCCTGCGCTCCTCCGGCTTGCCGCTCAGGATTTTGTCGATCTGGCCCTGGCCGATGATGGAGTAGCCCTCCTTGCCGATGCCGGTGTCGTAGAACAGCTCGTTCACGTCCTTCAATCTGCAGGAGCTGCCGTTGATCAGATATTCACTTTCTCCGGAACGGTAGATGCGCCTTGCCACCGTCACCTCGTCAAAGCTGGTGGCCAGCTGGTGATCCGTATTGTCCAGCGTGATGGCCACATAGGCGTAGCTTAACGGCTTCCTGTTCTCTGTGCCCGAGAAAATGACATCCTGCATGCTGGCGCCGCGCAATTGCTTCACCCGCTGCTCTCCCAGGACCCAGCGCACCGCGTCGGCCACATTGCTCTTCCCGCTGCCGTTGGGCCCTACGATTCCCGTGATTCCGTTGTGGAACTGGAAATTGATTTTGTTCGCAAAGGACTTAAAGCCCTGCACCTCTATGTTCTTTAAATACATCCTCTATCCCTCAAAAGCAATAAAGCCCTGTACGCGGCCTGCTGCTCCGCCGCCTTTTTCGTCTTTCCTTCCCCTGTGCCCAGGCTCTTGCCATCCATGTTCACCGACACGCGGAACAGCTTGTCGTGCTCCGGCCCGCTCTCCTCCAGCAGCTCATAGTTGAACTCCCGCTTCAGCTTCCCCTGGATCGCCTCCTGGAGATTGCTCTTGCTGTCGTAGAAGAGCTGCTTGTCCTCCAGGTCAGAGAGCACGAAGCGATTGATGAATTCTTTTGCCCGCTCCATCCCCCCGTCCAGGAAAATGGCTCCGATCACGGCCTCCATGGCGTCGGAGACGATGCTGTCGCGGCCTCTCCCGCCGGTGTTCTCCTCCCCCTTCCCCAGCAGCATGAACCTGCCCAGCTCCAGGTCCTTTGCGCAGAAGGCGAGGGATGGTTCGCAGACCATCGATGCGCGCTTTTTCGTCAATTCCCCTTCGCTCATCTTTGGGTTCTCCCGGAACAGGAATTCGCTGGCGACCAGCTCCAGCACCGCGTCCCCCAGAAACTCCAGCCGCTCATAGTTCTGGGCCCTGCGGATCTTCTGCTCATTGGTGAAGGAGCTGTGGGTCATGGCCTGCCGCAGCAGGCTCCTGTCCCGGAACCGGTATCCGATGCGCTCCTCCAGCACCTCCATGGTATATCCTTTTGTGTAATCTTCCAACATGTCTCATCCTCTTTTCCGGGCAAAAAAATCCGGAACATACAAGCAAATGAGCAGCCACGTAACGGACTGCTCTTGTAAAGTCCATATGGCCGGGTCTGTCTCAGCCCAGCATGCCTTTGATCAAATCCACTGCTTCCCTTACGGTATGAATCTTCTCTGCCTCCTCCGCGGGAATCTCGATGTCGAATTCCTCCTCGATGCCCATGACGATCTGGAACACATCCAGGGAATCGGCGCCCAGGTCGTCCACAAAGGTGGAGTCCATGCCGATCTCATCGGGATCCACGTTCAGCACATCCGCGATCACCTTTTTCAGCTTCTCGAATTCCATTGGGTTTCCTCCTTTCCTTAATCCTCAAGGACCATCTGTTCCTTGATTTTCTGATTTATTTTCTGTTCCTTGAATGCAATGCATTGCAGGATAGAATTCTTGATTTCCACAGCTTTGCTGTTGCCGTGGGTCTTCACCACCAGGCCGTTCAGGCCCAGCAGCGGCGCGCCGCCGTAGGCCTCCGTATTGAAGTCCTTCAGGGTCTGCTTCAGGGCCGGCTTCACCAGCAGGGCCCCGATCTTGCTGCGCAGGTTCATCATCATGCCGGCTTTGATCTTCGCGATCAGAGCCCCGCTGACGCCCTCCAGCATCTTCAGCACCACATTGCCCGCAAAGGCCTCGCACACCAGCACGTCCGCGCCGCCCAGGGGAATATCCCTGGCCTCCACGTTGCCGATGAAATTGATCTCCGGGCAGCTCTTCAGCAGCGGATAGGTCTCCCTGGTGAGGGCATTGCCCTTCTCCTCCTCGGTGCCGATGTTCACCAGGCCCACCCGGGGATTCTTCACGCCGATGACGCTCTCCATGTAGATGCTGCCCATCTTGGCGAACTGCAATAGCTGGGAGGGCCTGGCATCCACATTGGCCCCGCAGTCCAGCAGCAGGCTCACGCCGTTCATATGGGGGATGACGGGCGCAAGGGGCGGGCGCTCCACGCCCTTGATGCGGCCCACGATGACCTGTCCGCCCACCAGGACGGCTCCGGTGCTCCCCGCGGAGACCAGCGCGTCGCATTTCCCTTCCTTCACCAGATACATGCACCTTACGATGGAGGAATCCTTCTTCTTGCGGATGGCCATCACGGGAGGCTCCCCGGTCTCTATGACCTCCTCCGCATGGACGATTTCCAGCTGCTCCGCGTTATAGGTATATTTCTTCAGCTCTTCCTTCAGCGCAGGCTCCCGCCCCGCCAGGAACACTTTCACCCGCCCGTCGGCATTTATGGCCTCTACAGCGCCCTTCACAGTCTCACAGGGCGCATTGTCGCCCCCCATAGCGTCTACCGCTACATTTACCATTTCCGCCATTGGATTCCCTCTCCGTATGAATTTTTTACATCCGCGTACCCTTTTTATGATAATGTAATCTTATCTAAAAATCAAGGCTTTTTTGACAGGAATTTCTTCCGCAGGCATACATAAAAAGGGTATTCCGCAGAATACCCTTACATGCCGTGCAAAATACCGGAAAGACTTCTCAGTCAACATTGACGACCTGCTTCTTGTTGTAAGAACCGCAAGCCTTGCAAACCCTGTGAGGCACCATAAGAGCGCCGCATCTGCTGCACTTTACCAGAGTCGCAGCTTTCATTTTCCAGTTTGCTCTTCTCTTATCCCTTCTGCTCTTGGAAGATTTATTCTTAGGACAAATCGACATCGTTACACCTCCTTATTCTTGAAGATATCTTGTATCACTGCCATGCGCGGGTCCGGGACGAAGGTATCGCATCCGCAGTCCCTTTCATTCAGATTCTGTCCGCACACAGGGCATATGCCCTTACAATCGTCCTTGCACAGAATCTTCGCAGGCCAGTTAATCAAAATCTCATCGTGCACAAGAGCGTCCACATCCAACGAGAAGCCGTCCATAAAGCCAAAATCATCCGCCGCCTCCCCCTGTGCCTCAGGAGAAAGGATTGTCCGCTCAAATGCCAGCTCCAAAGCCACCGGCACCTCTGCCAGACATCTGTCGCAGGCCCCGCGAAGGCTCAGCTCCAGGCTTCCCCTCAGCACTGCCTTGTCCGCTCCCGCATTGGAAACGGTAAGGGATACGGGAGATTTTGAAACGATATCAAAGCTCTCCGTCCCGTTCTCGTAGCATGTCAGCTCCAGAGGGACTTCCCTGGCCAGCTCCATGCCTTCAGATGTCAACACATCAGATAAATTCACTAACATAACGACTCCTATGCAGATTTTCTTTCCACACACTGGTTCATTATACATAAAGGCGCTATGTTTGTCAATATGAAAATGAAGAAAAGCATCCAGAAAAAGCCAAAAATAAAATAAACAAAATCTCTATATCCGCTCAAATGCCTGCTTCAGATCCTCTATCAGCACATCCGCCCCTTCCAGGCCGCAGTGGATGCGGATCATGCTCCTGCCCTCCTCCCCCAGTCCCAGGAAGTCCAGCTCCTCCCCGGAGGCAGCGTACAGCGGGCACAGGGCCAGACTCTCGAAGCCGCCCCAGGAGCAACCGATTTCGAAGACCTTCAGGGAGTCCACCAGATTCTTGGCCTGCTCCGCCGTGCCCTTCACGATGAAGCTCATCAGTCCCGTGTGGCCTGTCTGCTGGGTCCCGATCAGCTCCGCCTGGGGGTGGGACGCAAGGCCGGAGTAGAATACCCGCGTCACCTTCGGATGGCTCTCCAGGAACTCCGCCACCGCCATGGCCGTCTGCTGGTGCCTCTCCACCCGCAGGTTCAGGGTGCGCAGGCCGCGGATCGCCAGCCAGGCCTCCATGGGGCCGATGATGCCGCCGAACCAGGCCCTGATATTGCCCTTGAGCACGTTTCCCAGCTCCTCGTCCTTCACGGCCAGTATCCCGCCGATGATGTCGCTGTGGCCGCCGATGTATTTGGACATGGTATGCATCACGATGTCTATCCCCATGGTCAGGGGCTTCTGGTAGATCGGCGTGCAGTACGTATTGTCGATATAGGTCCTGATGCCATGCTCCTTCGCGATCTTGGCCACGCCCCGGATGTCCACCGCGCAGAAGACGAAGGTGGCGGGGCTCTCCAGGAGGATCATGTCCGTCTCGTCACAAATCAGTCCCTCCAGCTCCCCCAGATCCCTGCCGTCCCAGTAGGAGACGGTCATGTTCATCTTCGGGATAAAGTAGCCGTTCAGGATCCCCTTCACCGGGCCGTACACATCCCGCATGCAGATGATATGGCTCCCGGCCTTACAGACGGCCAGGATAGCCGCGGAGGTGGCCGCCATACCGCTGGCGAAGGCCACGGCCGTGCACCCCTGCTCCAGGGCGGCCACCTTCTCCTCCAGGATATGTACCGTGGGGTTCGCCACCCTTCCATAGACATAAGCGCCTGTCTTCCCGTTGTTCAGGTAGCCGTCCATGTCCTCGAATATATGGAGGGAATTCATGAATACGGGCGGAGTCACCGCGTTCAGATAGTCGCTCTGGTGCTCTCCTACATGTGTCAGTGCCAATCGATCCTCTCTCATCGCTTTCTCCTTCTCGCGCCCCACGGCAGAGCTCCCTGTCCTTGCGGGAGCCCTGCCATGGTTTTCTCTGTCACTGCGCAGCTCGACAATTGTCACATCTGTTTACCAATATCCTCACACCTTGTCAAGGATTGCCCTGGCCATGGCAAGGCCGATTTCCGTGCCCTGCTCGCAGGGCTCCATGCCCTCGAATTCCAGGGATATGTAGCCGTCGAAGTCCGAGTGCTTGATGGTCTTTAAGATCTCCCAGATGTCCATGTCCCCCTGGCCCAGGATGGAGCCGCGGATCATCTTCCCGCCCATGGTCTCGAACCAGCTTCCCTTGTTGCAGTTGAACATCTCCGTCTGGTCGGGGAGCTGTTCCTTCTTGCGGATGTAGAAATCCTTCAGATGGATCATCTCCGCCATAGGCAGACAGCGCTTCACGGCCGCCACGGGATCCTCGTCCACGCAGAGGAAATTGCCCACGTCCACCGTCATCTTCAGGTTCGGGCGGTCGATCGCCTCGATCAGCCGCAGGATACGCTCGGAGCCGTTGATGAAGAAGCCGTGGTTCTCCATGACTATAGTGATGCCCTTTTCGGCGGCATAGTCGCAGAGGATCGTGCCGTTCTTCACCATCTGGGGGAATTCCCGGTTGAAATCGTAGATGGTGTTGGTGGAGAAGGGCCTGCGGAAGGACGCCACGTCAAAGCGCATCCGGGAGAGCCCCAGCCCCTGGGCCGCGTCGATGTGGCGCTTCACCCGCTCGATCTCCCTTTCCTCTTCCTCCGGGTCGGTCTTCAGAAGGTCGGCGTTCACCGAATAGGTGGAGATTTCGATTCCGGCGGATTTGCATTTCTCCCGCACATGGTCGATCAGCTCCCAGTCCAGCGTCCTCTCCGGCGTCACGAAGGCCAGTCTGAACGGCACGAATTCGATATGCTCGCACCCGTGGGCCACGGCGTAGTCCACCACATCGTCGACGGACATCTGGCCGCTGGCCATAGCGGGATCCAGACAGTAACAGCTCATACCAAGTTTCATAGCAGTACCCCCTTTGGTTTCTTTTTATATGTTATACCGTAAATCCAGTCCACTTGCCCTATCCGCAGAGCTCCTCGTTCCCGTACAGCTTAAGTCCCCCTTCCAGGACAGCCGCAGCGGCAGCCTCCGTGTCTGACGCTTTTACGATGATTGCCTTGCGCTCTCCCGATACCAGGGAGTACATATATTCGATATTCAGCCCCTTTGCGCACAGGATGAGGGTCAGGCTGTGGAGCTCGCCCACCTGGTCCTCCAGCCGCACCGCCAGCACATCCGTCAGCATGGCGGAAAAGCCGCTCTCCCGAAGCGCGGATTTCGCCAGCTCCGGATTCGACACCACCATGCGCAGCATGCCGTACTCCATGGTATCCGCCATGCTCAGCGCACAGATGTTGATGCCCTGCTCCTTCAGTATCTCCGTGGCCTTCTCCAGTCTGCCCTCACGGTTCTCCATAAAGACCGATAACTGTTTTACAAACATATCCTTCCCTCACTTTCTCACGATCACACAACGTCAATCCATCTTCCGTCTGTCGATTACATGCACGGCTTTGCCCATGCTGCGCTCCAGGGACTTGGGCTCCACCAGCTTCACCTTCACCGCCAGGCCGATGGCCTGCTGGATCACATGCTCGATCTTCCTGGCCAGGTTCTCCAGGGCCCTGATCTCATCCGAGAAGAAATGCTCCTCCACCTCTACCTGTACCTCCAGGGTATCCAGATTGTTCACCCTGTCCACGATCATCAGGTAATGGGCCGTTGTGCCGCCCATCTCCAGAAGCGCCGCCTCGATCTGGGACGGGAACACGTTCACGCCGCGGATGATCAGCATGTCGTCGCTTCTGCCCGTGAACCTGGCGATCCTGGCCGTGGTCCTGCCGCACTCACAGGGGCTGCGGTCCATGCTGGTCAGATCCTTGGTGCGGTAGCGGATCAGAGGGATTCCCTCCTTGGTCAGGGTGGAGATCACCAGCTCTCCAGTGACGCCGTCCGCCACAGGCTGGAATGTCTCCCTGTCCACGATCTCCGGCAGGAAATGGTCCTCGTGCACATGCAGGCCTGTGTGGAACCGGCAGTCCGTGGCCACCCCCGGCCCCATGATCTCGCTGAGGCCATAGATGTCATGGGCATGGATGCCCAGCATCCCCTCAATCTTGTCCCGCATCTTCTCCGTCCAGGGCTCCGCTCCGTTCAGGGATGCTTTCAGCTTGATCTTGTCCCGGACGCCCATCTCCTCGATGGTCTCCGCGATATGCATCAGATAGGAGGGCGTGCACAGGATTCCGGTCACGCCGAAGTCGATCATCATGGTGATCAGCTTCTTCGTGTTGCCCGTGGACATGGGCACTACCGTAGCGCCCAGCTTCTCCGCGCCGTAATGGCCCCCCAGCCCTCCGGTGAACAGACCGTAGCCATAGGCCACCTGGATGATGTCCTCCCTGCCCAGGCCGGCCATGGTGATGCAGCGGGCCACGCACTCGCTCCACACATCGATATCCCTCCTGGTATAGCCCACCACTGTGGCCTTTCCCGTGGTGCCGCTGGAGGCATGGATGCGCACGATCTGGGAGTTCGGCACGGCAAACATCCCGAAGGGATAGGTGTCCCGCAAATCGTCCTTGGTGGTGAAGGGAAGCCTGGTCAGATCCTCCAGCCCCCGGATGTCCCCCGGCTCCAGGCCGATGGCCTGCATCTTCTTGCGGTAATACTCCACGTTATGGTAGACCCTGTCCACCAGCTTCACCAGCCGCGCTCCCTGCAGGGCCTGCATCTCGTCCCTGCTCATGCACTCTTTTGTCTCATTCCAAATCATATGATACGCACCTCCATGCCCGCTCCCGGCAGGCCATTATTTTGGTATTTCTTTAGATGAACGCCCTCCTTCGATGAACGTACCCGTTCATTGGTATCCGGCCTCGAATGCCTTCAGGTTCACCTCTACGGTCCTGGGCGGAACCGTCGTCTCGATGACATGGTGCCAGTCCTCCTTCTCGAATCCCATATATCTGGCGGCGGCCCCCAGGACGATTACGTTGAACGCCTTAGGCGCGCCCATCTCCACCGCCTGCTTCGTGGCCTCCACCACCACGGTCTTCCTGGCGGCTTTCAGGGTATCCAGTATCCCCTCCGGATACTGTGCCGCTCCCGTCACCACCGTGATGGGGTCGATGCGCCAGTCATTGACGATTACTACGCCGTCTTCCTTCAGGAAGTGCAGATAGCGCAGGGCCTCCAGCTTCTCGAAGGCGATCAGCACGTCCGCGCAGCCCTCCTCCACGATGGGCTCCGCCACTTCCTCCCCGTACCTGACGAAGGTCACCACGCTGCCGCCCCTCTGGGCCATGCCGTGGACTTCCGACAGCTTTACATCGAATCCGGCGTGAATCGCCAGATTCCCCAGAATCCTGCTGGTGAGCAAGGTCCCCTGCCCGCCAACGCCTACTATCATAATGTTTTTTACACCCATTTTCATCATCCTCACATTCTGCTTTCCCGCTCTGTCGGCCTGCGCCGAACCATACCTCCCGGGCCCTCACGCCACAATTTCCCGGGCCTGCCAGCGCACAGGCCGGCTCCCGCTGCTGCGCCCGGGAGCCGGATCCGCGAATCCCGCTTTTCCTCAGCGCGGCCGCACTTCTATAGCATCGAGCCTGCACAGCTTCGCGCACAGCCCGCAGCCGTTGCACATGGTCTCGTCGATGGATATGGTTCCGTCCTCATTCTTCGTCAGTGCAGGACAGCCGGGCCGCAGACAGGCGCCGCATTTCCTGCATTTCTCCGGAATGGGGACGCACTTATTCGGGAAAGTGACCCCTTTGAGCAGCACGCAGGGCGCTTTGGTGACGATCACGGATACCGCGTCCCGCTTCGTCTCCCGCCGGAAGGCCTCCTCCAGCCCCTCCAGGTCGAAGGCGCTGATTTCATACACATGTTCGATGCCAAGGGAGCGGCACAGGCTCATGATGTCGATGGCCGGGACCACCTCTCCCTTCAGGGTCTTCCCCGTGGCGGCATGGTCCTGATGGCCTGTCATGCCGGTGGTGGAATTGTCCAGGAGCACCACCGTGCCGCAGGACTGGTTGTAGACCATGTTCATCAGGGAGTTGATGCCTGTGTGCATGAACGTAGAATCCCCGATGACGGCCACCCAGTCGCGGATGTATTCCTTCCCCCTGGCCTTCTCCATGCCGTGGAGGGTGCTGATGCTGGAGCCCATGCAGATGGTGGTGTCCACCACGCTCAGAGGGGCAACCGCCCCCAGGGTATAGCAGCCGATGTCTCCGGCAGCGTGTATCTTTAAACGGTTCAGCACGGAGTATACGCTCCTGTGGGGACAGCCCGGGCAGAGGATGGGCGGCCTGGCCGGGACACTTGCCGGGGCCATGGGGCGCTGCCCAGACATCCCCGATTCGAGAGCGGTCTCCCCGGATGCCGCTTTTTCGGAGGCCGCCCCAGACACCGCCTGTCCCGCCGCATCGGAATCGGACCGGCTTCTGCACTCCGGCACCCGCTGTCTGATCATATTTGCGCTGTACTCTCCCTGGACCGTGAAAATCTCCTTGCCCACGGCTTTCAGAATGCCCCAGGATTTCACCTGCTCCTCGATCACAGGCTCCAGCTCCTCGAATATGTACAGCTTCTCCACTTTTGAGGCGAACTCCTCGATCAGCTTCCTGGGCAGGGGATGTACCAGGCCCAGTTTCAGCACGCTTGCCTCGGGCATGGCTTCCCGTACATACTGATACGGAATTCCGCTCGTGATGAATCCCACGGCCGTGTCCCTGTACTCCGCCCGGTTCACGGACATGGCACAGGCGTCCTCCGCCAGCTTCTTCATCCGCGCTTCCACCACTACATGGCGCTTGATGGCATTGCCCGGCATCATGACATATTTCGCGGTATTCCTCTCATAGGGAACGCACTCCTTCTCCCTGCGCTCCTCCAGCTCCACGATGCCCTGGGAGTGGGAAAGCCTGGTGGTGGAGCGCACCATCACAGGCGTATCGTAGGCTTCGCTCAAGTCAAAGGCCAATTTCGTGAAGGCTTTCGCCTCGGCGCTGTCCGAGGGCTCCAGCACGGGAATCATGGCCGCCCTGGCCACCATCCTGCTGTCCTGCTCGTTCTGGGAGCTGTACATGCCCGGGTCGTCCGCCGCCACTACCACCATGCCGCCTCCCACGCCCGCGTAGGCAGCCGTGAACAGCGGATCCGCCGCCACGTTCACCCCCACATGCTTCATGGAGCACATGGACCTGGCTCCGGCGATGGAGGCGCCGATGGCCACCTCCGCCGCCACCTTCTCATTGGGGGACCACTCCGCGTAGACCTCCTCGTATTTCGCGATTGCCTCGCTGATCTCCGTGCTGGGCGTGCCCGGATAGGCCGCGGACACCTTCACCCCCGCCTCGTAGGCTCCTCTCGCTATGGCCTCATTGCCTAGCAGTATCTTCTTCTCTGACACGTTCTCTCCTCCTGCCTTCTTCCTTCTGCCATGCCGATTCCTTTGTTTTCTTTGCTTTTAACATTATACCTAAATACTGTCTGTAACACAACTATAATTTTATGCCGGGCGCCAATTAGATTTACGGCCATGACAATAACAGAGCCACTGTCATGACAGTGGCTCTGAAACTCAATCTAAAAATCCAAGAATATACTCCGTAAGCATTGCCACATTACTGTCAGGCACCTTGTACGGCTTGTCCTTACGAGGATCGTCGGCATACCGAACCGGACTCAGGCGCACCTTCAATCCGGATTCCAGCTTTTCCCGCACATTGGAGATAAAACGAAGCGCGGCCTCCTCTTTATCGAACAACAGGATGCGCCCGTCCAGCAGCGCTTCCCTTAAATAAATAATACTTGCTTTCCCGTCAAACAATCGAATCGCCCACATCCTGCTCCCTCCCATGAACATATTTTTTTGCCTGCGTTTCATACAATTCCCTGTACGCACAGCAGCGTTCCATCAACTCCATATGCGTTCCCTGAAGGAGCTCTCCCTCCGGAGTCAGATACAGCACGCGGTCAGCAATCGATACGCTTGCAAGACGGTGCGTAATGAACAAAATCGCATGCTCCCCCTTCATTCCAGCCAATGTCCGGAACACCTCATCCTCGGCCTGAGGGTCCAGTGAGGCAGACGGCTCATCCAGTATGTATAAGGGCGCGTTCCGGTAGAGCATCCTTGCCAAAGCCAGTTTTTGCCACTGCCCGCCGGAAGGAATGATGCCGCCCTTGTCAAATGCCTTGGTCAGGCTTGTGGAAAGCCCTTCCGGAAGATTCTGCATCGGATAGCCGCTGAGCTCCAGCGCGCCCCGGACAGCCGTTTCATTCCCGGAATCGACCTCCCCGTAAGCGATCGCTTCGCCAACTGTCATGCTCGGCTTCAAATAGTTCTGGAACATTATGGCAAGGCCCTCGCATTCCTCTGCAGCAGCCGCTTCCTTTCCCGCAACCACAATGCTGCCCTGATAGCAATCATAAAATCCTGCCAGCAGCCTGGCCAGGGTAGTCTTGCCTGCGCCATTGATGCCTACCAGCGCGACACACTCGCCGCGCTTTATCTCAAAGCACACATGATTCAGCACATTGCGCTGGGTATCCGGATAGGCAAAGCTCAAATCCTCCACCTTAACGACAGCGTCATGCCCAGCGGCAGCAGACGGATTGCTCCCGGCCCTCCCGGCTCCTTCCTTCTTGGTTCCCTCTGTCAGTTCCTCCATGAAGCTGCGATAATTCTGCAGTATGCCCAGCTGCGCCGGCAGGGAGCAGATTCCATCGAACAATTCTGTCAGCCCCACCTGAAAGCTTAGACATGCCGTCAGGAACATCGCCGTGTCTCCGATTGAAATCTGTCCTAACACAGCCTTTCGGATAATCAGGAGATAGACCAGGGCGCATCCCACATACGCTACCAGAGCGGCGGCGCTGTAAAGGACTGTATACCGGCGAAAGATGGCCCTGGATGCGTCCAACTGCTTTTTTGCATTCCTCTGGTATTGCTTTCGCAGATAGCCTACCGCCCCATATGCATGGATCTCCTCAAACGAATCCCTTTTTGTCAGAAGATCCGCATAATACCCCATCTTCCTTCTCTCAGGCGACAATGCGAACAATGACGCCATGACGTTCTCCTCATAACGGTTATTCGCCATAAAAATCAATATAGAGCAGACAATCAGAATCGCCACATACACTATACTGCTCCGGCTGAGAATCACGACATAGCCCACTGTACCCACGATAAGGCCTATCGCGCCAAACAACAGCATGAATATGGAATTCGGAGTCTGTTTGGTCAATCCTCTCGCCCGCTCCATACGGTTTAAAAAACCCGGCGTATCCATCTTGCCCAGCGGAATACGTTCTACACGGTTCAGAATCCCCTCCTCCATGCGTATGCCGATTTCTTCCGTGACTACCCTGTTCATTGCAAATAAGGTACGGCTCTGGAGCTTTGCGAACAGTTGAAATACAATAATTATGATTGCATATACAGCTATCGCTTTGAACGGAATACTGTTCAAAATTCCATCCACGATCTTGCTCAGGAGATAAGACTGGACCACATTGCTCAATCCCGCGAACAAGGAAGACAGCACTGTCAAGACCAAGAAAACCGGCGCTGTCTCAACCATGATAGACATGATATATTTGAGATTAGATAAAATACCATTTCCTTTCTGCATATTATTTCCTCCTCACTGGACAGCGCTGTTCCTGCCAGCGCTGTCCATTCAGCATCCGAACAGCTTATGTATCGCAAGCGAATTGCCCAGCTGCTCTTCCGAGATTCCATTATTCAGCAATGCAGTCCTGCATTTTTCGGTAATCGTTTTATTATCCAGAGCGAGCTGATGCAATTTTTCATCATCAATTATCGAAAAAGCTTTCTCATCCAACGCAAGGTTTGGAAGCACCTCTGTCCCGACCGCATAATGACAGGGCGTAAAGCCGTAATATGCGGCAATCTCCCTCCCGTCCATTTTGTCTTCAGTTAATCCGTATTTATAATCAGTGTGAGAATCAAGGTCAATAAACTGAAAACCGGCGGTATCGTCGTAGAAAAAATTGCTTTTCGTATTGAAATCTATCAAAATATCGTTATCCAGTAGAACAATAATGTCCCTTATGAATTTGTCAAAGTGTTTTTGCGGTACTTTGGATATTGCATTCGTTCTGGAAATAACATATTCTTTCGCATCAGTATCGCTTGAAAGATATGCAAGATGAGGTTTGCCGACATAAAGTTCTTTCATAATCGAATCGTCGTAAAGCTCCTCGCCTTTCGCCCGCGACTGGATGATATAGCCATTTCCGTTTTCGCTGTTTGGCTCCACACAATACCCAAGTATAGGGACGACCCCAACACCTTGCTCTTTCAACTCCATAAGAGTTTTGATCAATTCGTCAAAATAGGCAAGGTCATCATCGCGCGTCGTAACATTCCTGAGCTTGATTTTAGACGCAGTCAATACCGCATATTCGCCTATCAAATATGCCTGCCTGTCAACGCCGCGTTTTGCGGCTTCCATTTCTTTCATTTGGGCCAACAGGCCCCTTGCCGTTTCGGGCTGGATATAAAAATACTTTTCTTCCATATCAAGATTATACCTTTCTATCAGTCACACACTATGCCATGTTGTATATTTTACAGTTTCCTTCTATAAATAAGTCAGTACGCAGCATAACGCCGACGCCGCTTCCGATGCAGCAGCAAGTAGATGCCCTTTACGCACTTCATGCTTATTCCTCCCTTTACAAAATAAACTAAAATGTACAATATAATTATAACAAGTAAAAGCAGAATTGCAACTGCAATATGGTAATTATTTTCACAAATGTACATTTTTGTACATTTCTCACATTTCTATCATCCGCCTTTTGTGACTACTGCCCAAAAGAAAATCCCATGCCTGTCTGCTTTCAGGCATGGGATCCATTTTCTTGAACTTTTCAGGCAATTAACCTTCTCAGGCATCCGTCTCCCGTGGCACCGTCTCCCGGGCCTGGGCCTTGAACTTCGCCACTTCCTTCATGGCCTGAGGAATGGCGATGTTCGTCCCGGCTCCGGCCACGCAGCCTCCGGGACAGGCCATGCCCTCTATCAGGCAGCCGTTCTTCCGCCCGGCCTTGGCCAGAAGGAGCATCTTCTTGCACTCCGTCAGGCCCTCCGCGTGCTCTATCTTCACTTCGGTGCCGGGGTAATAGGTCTTGATGCACTCCTCGATGGCACCCGCCACGCCGCCTGCCACGCCGTAGCCCCGGCCCGCTCCGGTGGCGTCCTCCATCTCGTCCATGGCCTTTATCTCCTCTAAGAGGATGCCCCTGGCCTCGAACATCCCTGTCAATTCCTCAAAAGTGATGACGAAGTCCACGTCCGAGCGGATCGTCCTGCGGCTGGCCTCCAGCTTCTTGGAGGCGCAGGGGCCGATGAACACCACCTGTGCGTCCGGGTGCTCCTGCTTGATGATCCTGGCCGTGGCCACCATGGGAGTCAGCTCGTTGCTGATCTTGTCGATGGTCTCCGGGAAGAGGTGCTTTGCCATCACGGACCAGGAGGGACAGCAGGAGGTCAGGGCGAAGCTCTGCTTCCCTGTGGCCACCTCGTTCACGTAATGCTCCGCCTCCGCCATGCAGCCCAAGTCCGCGCCGATGGCCGTCTCGTACACATCCGCGAAGCCGAGCTCCTTCAGAGCCGTCTTGAACATCTCCGGCGTGACCTTCGGCCCGAACTGTCCCGCGAAGGCCGGGGCCACCTGGGCGATGATCTCCCTGCCCGACTGCATGGCGCGGATCAGCTGGAATATCTGGGACTTGTCCGCTATGGCCCCGAAGGGGCAGCTGACCATGCACATCCCGCAGGACACGCATCTGTCATTGTCTATGTAAGCCCTGCCGAACCGGTCGGATTTGATCGCGTCCACGCCGCAGGCCGCCTTGCAGGGGCGCTCCTTGTGGCAGATGGCGTCATAGGGGCATACTTCCTTGCACTTTCCGCATTTGATGCATTTCTCCTGGTCGATCACGGACTTGCCGTTCACCATGGAGATGGCCCCTTTGGGGCATACGCTGTGGCAGGGATGGGCCACGCAGCCCATACAGGAGCTGGTGACTTCATAATGGTTCTCCGGACAGGCGTTGCAAGCGGAAGGGATGACCTGCATCAGGGGCGGTTCATAGTATTTCTCATCGATGTCGCTCTCCTCCAGCCCCTGGGTCAGATGGCCGGGATGCTCCCTGTTCTCCGGGCGCAGGCTCATACCCATGGCCAGGCGGATGCGCTCCCGGATGATGGCCCTGTCCCGGTACACGCTCTCCCAGTATAAGGGCTCTTCATAGTCCACTATTTTATAGGGGAGCGCCTCCATGTCGTCCTTCAGGTTCGTCGAATTGTACGCAAGGTTCGCCACTTCCCTGAATACCCGTCTCCTGCGTTGGCGGACGGGGGTGTCGATTCCTCTCATGCTGCTCATGCTGTGTATGCCTCCTTTCAGGGGCCCGCCGATTCGTCCTATGGCCTTCCCCTCGCTGTGATTTCTTGACATGAAGCCAGACTGCATAACGCTGCCAGGCATCTGTCTGCATCTATGGTAACATAGACATAGGGCGGATTGCAACTGTCTTTTATCAAAAAAGCCCGTCTCTGACAGGGCCATAAATTCTGTCAGAGACGTGAAATCTTTCAATATATAAATAGGAATCTTCTAAATCCGATCAGCAATATTTCTTTATGGCCGCGTCGATCATCCCCGCGCACTTCTCCACCTGGGGCATGTCCTCGGGCACCAGGCAGGGCATGGGCCTGCGCACTGTTCCGATGTCGATTCCTGTCCTGATCTTCAGGATTTCCTTCATCACGGCATACAGATTGCCGTGGCAGCCGCACATGGCATAGATGATGGCTGTGGCCTCGTCCTGGACCGCCATGGCAGTCTTCATGTCGCCTGCCTGGTAGCGCTCCATGATCTTCATGTAAAGCTCCGGCATGACGCCGTATGTGCCGCCGATTCCTCCGTCCGCCCCCATGGCCAGCCCGGAGACCAGCTGCTCGTCAGGCCCATTGAAGACGACAAAATCGTCTCCTCCCTCCATACGGAAGGTCTGGATATCCGTCACCGGCACGGAGCTGTTCTTCACGGCCCTCACCCTCGGATTCTTCTTCATCTCCTTAAACAGGGGCAGCGTCAGGGCCACGCCGGCCAGCTGGGGGATGTTGTAGATCACGAAATCCGTGTTGGGCGCCGCGTCGGAGATGTCGTTCCAATACCCCGCGATGGCATACTCGGGCAGATGGAAATAAATAGGCGGTATCGCGGCTATCGCGTCCACGCCCAAGCCCTCCGCGTGTGCGGCCAGCTCACGGCTGTCCCTGGTATTGTTGCAGGCCACATGGGCGATGACGGTCAACTTCCCTGCCGCAGCTTTCATCACATGCTCCAGCGTCAGCTTCCGCTCCTCCACGTCCTGGTAGATGCATTCCCCTGAGGATCCCCCCACGTAGAGCCCCTTCACGCCCTTCTCCACCAAGTGTGCCGTCAGCTCTTCCACTTTTTCGGCGCTTACCCGGCCTTCTTTGTCATAACACGCGTAGAACGCCGGGATGATTCCCTGATACTTTGCTTTGCTTTTCTCCATTTTCTACCTTCTTTCTTTCAGGATTGCTTTTTCTGACAACATATATTATAATGGCTTATATTCATTTAGACAACATTAGAAAACAATCTTTATTAATTTTGGTGTTAGTCAGCATGTGGGTCGTTATACCATAGCAACGGGGACGTAAGGGAAGCTGGTTTACTGGTCATATAGCCTTAACGCCCCATTTGTTGACTAACACCTTAATTTTTTATCCAATGACAAAGGAGAGAATAAATATGGCCGGATCCTTCCTCGATTCCCTGACAGAACGCTACAGCACACTCACCCGCTCCGAAAAGAAGCTGGCCGGATATATCTTCGCGAATTCCACAGAAGTGCAGTACCTGTCCATCAACTCGCTGGCGGAGAGCAGCGGCGTCTCGGAAGCCACAATCACCCGCTTCTGCCAGAAAATGGGGCTTCTGGGTTACAATAACCTGAAAATCGCGCTTGCGAAGTCAGATTGCTCCATCAGCCAGGAATACCATGTGGAGCCCATCTCCAATCCCTCCGATACAGACAATATCCTGAGCGCTATCTGCAAGGAACTGTATGATTCTTACCTTATGTCTCTCCGGGAGACAATCGAACAGATGGATCCTGATTCCTTCCACCGCGCCGTGGCGCTACTGTCAGCGGCAAGGCATGTATACTGTTTCGGTCAGGGTGCGGGCATGGTCATGGCCATGGAGACATCCGCCCTTTTTTCCACTGTGTCGTCAAAATTCATCCATATTTCCGATTCCCACCTGCAGATCATACACACCGCTCTCGCCACATCGGAGGACGTGATTTTGTTCTTCTCCTATTCCGGTTCCACGAAAGATATACAGGAGCTGCTGAATCTGGCGAAGGAACGTTCCGTCCCCATAATCCTCATCACCCATTTCCGCAATTCCCCGGCCGCGGAACTGGCGGAGGCCACCCTCATCTGCGGATACAACGAAAATCCCATCCACGCAGGCTCCGTGAGCGCTAAAATGGGACAGCTGCTGCTCATAGACTGCCTCTTCCAGGCCTTCTGTTCCAACAACCCCCAGGAGACCCTGGCCAGCCGGGTGGCTGTCTCAGAGGCTGTCTCCCGGAAGCTGTTATAGCCCAATCAGATTCCATCCAGGCCCGCGGGAAGAGATGTCATCTGCGGTTCAGCCATGCGCCTGTACAGAACTCCTCGAGCTGACTCTTCTCGATGCGACGGATACGGGTCCTGGTCAGGCAGTGCCCGTCCTCCTTATTTCCCGCGCAGTAGGCCAGCAGCATGGCGTCTTTCGTAAACAGGATTGCCGTATAGCAGTATCCCCTGGTCTCGTCTCCCTCGACGATGGTGGGATGGGTGAATGTCTTTCCGTTGTCACGGCTGGCCGCGATCACCAGAGGGAACCTCCCCCCCGTGACAGGCTCCCAGGCCTCGAAACGGCCATTGTAGATGGGAATCGGATTCCACACCGCGTATATGGTTCCATCGCTGTCCCGCCGCATGCTCAGGGGACTGTTGGGCGAAGTAAAGCGCGAGGGCTGGCATGCCGTCCAGCTGTCCCCTTCGTCCATGGAGAACATCTCATACTGGTTCCCCAAATCCGTCCTGGCCCATCCCCAGAGTATCCCTGGCGCCAGCTCCAGCACCCCAGGCTCCTGAAGGCCGGAGTAGCAGAAGGATGAATAAGGCATGGCGCATTTGTCTCTGGCACATTTCCAGGTGGCTCCATCGTCATCCGAGTAGAAGAACATGGCCAGGGAACGGCCGTCCATATAATTATCCCCGGTGCGGTGGCTGGCCACAGGAACAATAATCCTGCCGCTCGCAAGCCTTACCACCCTGTCATTGTTCATTACAAAGAAGTCTTCCTGGGGCGTGCACACCACCCTCTCCCCCCAGGTCTTCCCCTTGTCGGAGGAACGGCGCAGGAAAATCTGCGTGCGCTTGTAGGTAAGCCTGACCAGATAGAACAGACCCACGTCGCCATTGCTCATCATCAGCAGCGCCGGCGACATCATGTTGACGCCGTCCTCCCCCTGATAGGTCAGGATGATCTCATCCTCGCCCCAGGTCCTGCCCCCGTCCGTGGAGCGGATAAGGCTCAAATCCGCAAAGGCTTCATCGTGGCTGCTGTCCCCCCTGAACCGGCTGTACACGAATATGATCTCACCGTCCTGGAGCTCCAGGAATGTCCCTTCGCTGTTTCTGGGATTGTCCTCCTTCGGGCCTATGCTGGCCGTCACCACTCCCAGTTCTCCCTGCTTTACATAATTCATATAGGTCTCTCCTTTCTTTACGGGCTGTCTTTCCTCTGCCCTGCCGCAGTGAATCGGCCGGCAAAACGGAAACCAATGAAAAGTCCCTGACAAAACGGAAATCTGTCAGGGACTCAACATAGGTTCTATGCCTCCATCGGCCCCATGGCCAGACCTTCGGCCATCTGCCCGTCAGGGCCAGACCCTGGCGTCAGATGTATTCACAATTCTCTCTGGCCGGAGCCCTTTCGGGCATCGGTCAGTTTCCATAGCTGGCAATGATGTCCTGAAGAGGATCCAGCTTCTCGTATTCGCCCATCAGTCTGCTGTAGCCCAGGCGCTCAAGCTCCGCGAGATACTCATCCCAGGTGGCATCCACATCCTTCTGCCCCAGGAAGACCTGCGTGCGGTACTCGCCCACATAGGCGTTGATGTCTCCGGAAACCTCCGCATTGATGGTGGCGAGATCCGTCACATTGGAAATGTCCGCTTTGTACTCCGGATGCTGGAACTTCATCCAGGAGCCGTCGGGACCGGTCCAATACTTATTGCCTGCATTGAACAGCGGATCGTCCGCAATCCAGGCGGTCACGTCCGCATCCTGGCCCAGCTGGCCGAATGTCCAGGTTCCTCTCTCGCCGTTCGCCAGGTTGTTGATGATTACAGGGGCTGTCCCCTCGTCATTCCACTTCCAGTCAACGTCCTTCTCTCCGTAAATCATGGACGCATGGAAATCCTTGTCGCCGCCGCCGAACCAGGCCAGCTCTACGAATTGCAGAATCTTGGCGAGCTTCTGATCGTCGATGTCCGCCCTGACGAAGAAATTCTCATAGGCGGGGGAAGAATTCACCAGGGACTGCACTGTGCCGCCGTCAGGCTTGATGCCGGGGGTGGCCAGGATGGTAGCCTCGGGAATCCTCTCAAGCAGCTGCAGGGGCGGGCGGTCCAGAGCCCAGGATGACTGCAGCGCGTTGGTGGAGACGATGTAATAGCCGGCGTTTCCGCTGTTCACCTTATCCCACATGAGCTGGCGGTTGCCCTGGATGATATCCGGATCCACCAGGCCGCGGGCGTTGAGCTCCGCGAAGCCCTTTAAGAACTCTTTGTATTCGGGAAGCACATAGTACATTTCAGCCTTGCCGTCCACTTCGTTGACGCCGCTGTGGAAGCCGTAAGCGCTGAAATACTGGCCGTGGGTCAGGTTCTGTCCTGTGACGCCCACAGTGTCGTTCTCGCCGTTGCCGTCGGGATCCTGGTTCACGAAGGCATCTATGATTTCGATGAACTTGCTCAGCTCAATGCCGTCGTCCGCCACATAGAGCCTGTCGGAGACCTGCTCCACGTTCACGCCCAGGTCGATGCCCAGGTTCTGGATCCAGTCATAGCGATAGTAGTCGCAGTTCAGGTAATAGCCCACGAACTGGAAGGTCACGCCCGTCAGGAAGTTGAACTCCTGGTCGTTCTCCGGGTTCAGGGTCTGCGCGTACAGCAGCGGATTCTCGTCATAGTTCTTAATCAGGCTGGGGCAGTACTTCTCCACCATCTTTCTGGGGATGGTGCGGACCAGCTCCTGCTCGTACATCCAGGCGCTGGTTTTGCCGGAGAGCGTTGCGCAGTCGGGCATTTCACCGGATGCCAGCATAACGTTCAGCGCGTCATTGCCCTCCTGCTTGACGACTGTGATGTCGCAGTCCAGGGCATCCTCCAGCATGGTCTCGCAGTAGCTGCCGTCCTCATAGGTGGAGTCGCTCCAGTACCCCGTATAGGTAATTTCGTAGCGCTCGTTGGGATCGGGGGCCGGGATGTCGTCGTCCGCGACGGCATCGTCTGCTGGTGTCTCTGCGTCATCCCCGGCCGCATCTTCCTCAGCCGATGCGTCTTCCTCTTTCGTCTCAGCCGGTGCGTCCTCCTTGGAATCTGCCCCCCCTGATGCATCATTTCCGGCCTGGCCGCCGCAGCCGGACATCATCCCGGCTGTCAGCAGGCCTGCCAGCAACAGACTAATTACTTTCTTACTCTTCATACCAATTCCTCCTTATTGGATTTTTGTTTTATGGCAAGGCTGAGACCGGAAAGCTCAAATCCCTTCCAGTTCCCGCCGTTCCACACGCCTGACGCGGGTCCTGACCAGGCAGCTCCCGTCCGCCTCGCTTCCCGCGCAATATCCCAGCAGCAGCGCGTCCTTTGTGAAATACATGGCGCAGTAGCAATATCCGCTGGCTTCGTCCGTTTCAAAGGCCACAGGCACGGAAAAGCTCTTCCCATTATCCGTGCTGGACGCGATGACCATGGGCGTCCGGCCTCCCAAAAAGGCACGATCCGACTTCGCGCGCCCGTTATACTCCGGAACGGGGTTCCACACCGCGTACAGCGTCCCGTTCCCGTCCCGCTTCATGCTCAAAGGGCTGCAGGGTGAGCTGAACCGGGAGGGCTGGCTGGCCGTCCAGGTCTCCCCATTGTCCATGGAGAACATCTCATACTGCACGAACAAATCGGTCCTGGCCCACGCCCAGAGAATTCCCGGAGCCAGCTCCACGAGCCCCGGCTCCTGCAGCCCCGAATTCGTATTGGCCCAGGGAAGCGAACATCTGGAGCGGGAGCAGGCCCACGTCCGCCCGTCATCGTCCGAATAGAAGAACATCGCCCTGGCGTTGCCGTCCATGCGCCCGTCCCCTCCCCAGGAGCGGTGGCTTGCCACAGGCACCATGATCCTGCCGCTGGTCAGGCGCACAATCCGGTCATTGTTGAGGACAAAGAAATCTTCCTGTTCCGTGCACACGGTCCTCTCGCCCCAGGTCCGGCCGCCGTCCGGGGAACGGCGCAGGAATACCTTGGTTACGGCGTAGGTGATGCGCACCAGATAAAACAGCCCCGGTTTCCCGTCCTCCATCATGAGCAGGCCCGGCGACATCATGTTCACGCCGCCCTCTCCCTCGCATGTCAATATCACGCCCTCGTCCGTCCAGGTTAAGCCCCCGTCAACGGAGCGCATCAGGGCCAGATCCGCATACGCATGGTCATTAGGCGAATCCCCCTTGAACCTGCTGTACACGAAAATCAACTCTCCGTCCGCAAGCTCCAGAAAAGTCCCCTCGCTGTTCCGCGGATTGCCAGCCGACGGCGGCAGCTCCGCTGCGACGACGCCGAGATTCTGATACCGCATTCCGTCTATCATATCCTTCTCTCCCTTCTGTGGCGGACGGGATTTCCATCCGATTCACTCATGTCAGCCAATATCAGCCATATGCCTGCATCAGCCCTTCACGGCTCCCACCATGATACCCTTCACGAAATATTTCTGCAGGAACGGGTATACCATGATGATTGGAAGCACCACGATTACTGTGGTAGCGGCCTTGACCGTCTCCGGGTTGATGTCCATATTGGTTCCGGCCACGTCTATCAGGTTCTGGGCATCCTTTTTCTGCATGGTGTCCAGCATCCTGCGCAGCAGGTACTGCAGGGTGGTCAGTTCCGGCACGCTGCGGGTATAGATCATATTGTCGAACCAGGCGTTCCACTGGCCCACAATCTGCCACAGGGAGACCGTCGCCAGCACAGGCTTGGAAAGCGGCATGATGATGCGGACGAACACCTGCAGCGGGGAAGCGCCGTCGATGCTGGCCGCCTCCTCCATCCCCTTGTCGATGGAGAAGAAATAGTTGCGGATGATGATACAGTTGTAAATCGAAAAGCCGCCGGGCAGTATGTACACAAGGAAATTGTTCGTCAGATGGAGATTCCTCATATTGATATATGTAGGAATCAGGCCGCCCGAGAAGAACATCGGTATCAGCAGTATGGCCGTGATAAGGCGCCTGTAGGGCATCTGGTCCCTGGTCAGCGTATAAGCCGCCAGACATGTGATTATAATGTGGAAAGCGGTCCCCAGCACCGTCCTGGCCACCGATATCAGCAGGGCGTTCAGAATCTCGGAATCCTTGAAGCAGTAGGCGTAGGCTTCAAACGACCATACCTTCGGGAAAAAGTTCACATGCATGAAAGAGATGTCCTGAGCTCTGGAAAAGGAGCGCACAATCATGTCCCAAAAGGGGATGAGAATCGTGATGCAGAACAGGATCATGAACACGATATTGAAGACATCGAACGCCTTGCTGTAGACCGACTGCTGCATCTTCTGCGGCTTATACTGCTCTTCTTTATTCTTCTTTGCCATTTTCATTTCCTCCTTCCTATCTTCCTGCTATATAATCCTGTATTCCGGATTCGCCTTGCGCGCGAACCAGTTGGCGAACATCACCAGCAACAGGCTGACCACGTTCTGGAACAGGCCCACCGCCGTGGAGAACGCATACTGGCTGTCTACGAGACCCTTCCGGTATACGAATGTGGAAATGACGTCGGACGTGGAATATACCGCATCATTATACAGGTTGAAGATCGGGTCGAATCCTACGCTGATCAGGCTGCCGATGCTGAGGATCAGCATGGTGCACATCGTGGGCATCATGGCCGGCAGCGTCACATAGAGAATCTTCTGGAAACGGTTGGCCCCGTCAATCATGACCGCATCGTAGAGCTGGGTATCGATACCGGAAATCGTCGCCAGGTAGATGACGATGCTGTATCCCGTACTCTTCCACAGGTTCACGATCAGGTAGATCGGGATGAACATATTCTGCTGTACCATGAAATACACCGGCTTCTCTAAAATGCCCAGCCCCACCAGAACCGCGTTCACGATGCCGTTGGTCGGGGACAGCATCTGGTAGACAAAGGTGCCCACCACGACCCAGGACAGGAAGTGCGGCATATAGGTAATCGTCTGTACGACCTTCTTGAACTTCAGGTTCATCAGCTCGTTCACCATCAGGGTAAATATGATGGTGACCGGGAAGGACGTAATCAGTGACAGCAGACTGATCTTCACCGTGTTCAGCAGCACCCTGGAAAAGTTCGGATCGGTGAACACCTTCTGGAACTGCTTAAAACCGCTCCAGTCGCTCCCCCAGATTCCCCGCGCCATCTTGAAATCCTTGAACGCGATAGCGATTCCCGGCATGGGCATATAGCTGAACAGAATCAGAAGGACGATTGCCGGAAGCGCAAAAAAGTAGAACGGCATATATCGCCTCATCTGTTTCATGCGCTCATTTCGTTTTTTTGAAGCGTCTTGTTTCATTGGATTCCCTCCTTTTGGTTATTTGGATATGGTTTCGGAATCTCTAAGCCTTTTCTGCGGCTTTCAAGACCCCATTTTTATAAATCCCCCCGCTTTTTCAAAAAGCTATCGATGAACCTCCTGAAAGAACGGCACTTCGTGCCCTTGCTGTCAATGCTCATCCCGGCCCCAGCCGGTACAGGCGTTTTGATCGGGGGCGATTTATTGAGACCTTTGATTATTGAGACCTTTAGTCCCGGCGGACGTTCCGCCTGCCATGCACATGCCCTGGAGCCGCATAAATACGATCCACATGCCGCTTCCCCTCTGCCTCCCCCTTTCCCTGGCCCTGCTTCCGGGCATGATTCCCTCAGGTTTCTGTATAACTGGTTCTCCAGGAAGCAGCTCCTCCTGAAAGCGTAAGCCGCAGAACTCCTCCCGGACTCCGCATATGACGCTGCGCCTTGCTATGTACTGCGAATACTGTCCTGTCGCAAACATGGGGCCGTTCCCTTTATCGGCCGCATGCAGAAAGGAGGCGCCCGCATACCGGGCCAGCTTCACTGCCAACATAGTAAATTCATTATACTTTGGAACATATAAAATTTCAATAAAAAAATTGAAAATATTTTCATTTTTTCATTTTTTGTAAATTACTACCAAATTTAATAGATCAATTTTATGGATTATGCACAATGCCAAAAAATCAAGGTTTTTAGTCCCGCCTTGTCAGCTTTCTGCCGAAACAGGATAGTCCAGCGACACCATGGAATCCTCCAAAACCATATCCAGCGCGTATGCCATCTCCCGGAACATCCGGTAATGCCCATGGATATTGGGATGGACGGCATCGCTCATGAGGGCCAGGAAGGCCTCCGGGCATTCCTGCTGCAGCGCGCTGAAATTCTGAAAATGATCGACCAGCGGCACATTCTTCTCCCGGGCCACTTCCCTCACCGCCTGGACAAAGGGCACGATCGCCGTGGCGCGCTCTCCCGCGTCCTCCCTCTGGGGCTGCGGGGCCCGCAGGACGGCCTGGCTGCCCCGGGCGCGGACCATATCCACGATCTCCCCCAGCTGGGCCTTGAACAGGGCCCTGTCGATCACCCCCGGGAAGCAGCAGTCATTGGTCCCGAACATGATGACCACCACGTCCGCGGCCGCATAGGGCTCATACCGCGTATCAAGCCTGGCCAAAAACTCGCTTGCAGTGGCCCCCGACACTCCTGTATTGAGGACCGTATCGTCCCTGCGCCCCCAGTCCTCCCGGATGTACTTCTCCCAGAGCTGCGTCACGCTGTCATAGCCGAAGGTATGCCATGCGCCATGGGTGATGCTGTCTCCCACGAAAAGCCATTTCATGGGCTCTGCCTTCAGGGTAATCCTGCCGCTGCAGGGGAAGGTCTCCCCGGCAGGCTCCAAAGCCAGCCTGTTCGCCGCCCCCGCCTCCACCTTAGACCTGTACGCCCCCACTGTCTCCAGCAGCCGGTTCGCCTCCTCCAGGGAATCCCGCGTCCCATCCCCGTCCGGAACCACTATCAGCCTGGCTCCGATCGCCTCCGTCCGCTGCCTCAGCAGGTCAAGCCCGCCGCAAAGCGCCTCTCGGGACAGGCCCCTGTCCTCCTCCCCCGGCACATAGACCACCGCGAAGGGACGGTAGCAGGCCACTCTTTCCTGAAATTCCCGCAGGATGTCCTCCACGCAGTATCCGGCTCTGGCCGTATTGAAGACAAAATTCTCCCTTCCGGACAGCTCCTGCCCGCACATGTCCCAGCGCACCACTTCCTCGAACAGCCCGGCCATGTTCCGGAAGCCCCGGTTCTCCGAAAAGCCCCCCGCCCCGTGGGCGCCTCCGGTGAAGACCCATATCCTGTTCGACATGGGAAATGTCATCTTCCCGTCCCTGTCCATTCCATTGATTCCTCCGGTTCCTTCGGTTCCATCGATGCCTCCGGTTCCATCGACCCCTTCGGTTCTTTTGATTCCTTCGCTTCCTTCCATTCCTTCCATATCCTTCCATCCCCTCCATGTCCGGTTTCCCCGCCGCCGGGCTCCGTCTCTGCCGCTTTGCCGATCCTTCATCCGGGTTGAACCCAGAAAATGAAAAATTATTTCACATTTGTTTTTCCCATAGCAACATTACGGTCTGTTGTTTTTATATAATTTTTATATATTTTAAATATATGTTACTATTAAATTGTTATTCTGTCAACATTGTACTAACATTTATTCCAGCTATTGACTTTTTTGTTGTCATGATATATAAAAGTATTTAGGAGTATTTCTTTATTAATTATGCTTTTGAGGAAAACAGGAAAATGAAAAAAATTTTAACAGATGTACACGATATCCGGATTGTGGTGGCGGACATAGGCGGCACCTGCATCAAATCCGGCATATGGGAGAAAGGCGAAATCCATGAAATACGGGAAGCTCCCACCCAGGCCTCTCTGGGCGGCGCTCACGTAATGGAACGCGTACAGGAGATCCTGAGCGGATATCAGGATTTCCAGGCCATCGGCATCAGCAGCGCCGGCCAGGTGGATACGGAAAAAGGTTCCATCCTGTACGCAAACGAGAACATCCCCGGCTATACCGGCACAAACATCCGGGAAATCCTGGAGGCCAGATTCCAAGTCCCCGTCAGCGTGCAGAACGATGTGAACAGCGCTGCCGCCGGGGAGGCCCATTACGGCGCCGGGCGGGGACACGCGAATTTCCTGTGCCTCACATACGGCACAGGCGTGGGCGGCGCTATCGTCACGGGCGGCCAGGTCTACCTGGGCGCCGGATTCTCCGCCGGGGAATTCGGCGGCATCATAGTCCACCCGGAGGACAGGGACCCCAAACGGGACATGTTCAGCGGATGCTATGAGAGGTATGCCTCCACTACCGCTCTGGTGCAGAGCGTCAGCTCCCGGTTTCCGGAGCTCCACAACGGACGGGAGATTTTTGCCCATCTGGAGGACGATGGAGTGCGGGCGCTGGTGGATCGGTGGATCGACGAAATCACCTATGGCCTCATCAGCCTCGTCCATATCTTCAACCCTTCCCTGATTGTCCTGGGCGGCGGCGTCATGGAGCAGGAATATGTCATCACACAGGTGCGGCAGCGGCTGCAGGGGCAGCTCATCCCCTCCTTCCTGAACGTGGAGGTCGTGCCCGCCGAGCTGGGAAATCTGGCGGGAATGCTGGGCGCGGCTGAGGGCGCGCGCAAAGTTTATCAAAGCCCTCCTACAGCCGGCCCCGCACATAACGGTCCGGCAGTTTAGCCGAGGCAACGGGATAGTTATGCAGGTTTTGAGGACTTTTACAGCAATCGAAAGGAGCACATCTGAAATGGAAAACAAGAGAATCGAACAACTGCAGGGAAAGCTGATCGTATCCTGCCAGGCCCTTCCCCATGAGCCTTTGCACTCCTCCTTCATCATGGGCAGGATGGCCCTGGCCGCCAGAGAGGGCGGCGCGCTGGGCATCCGGGCCAACACGAAGGAGGATATCCGGGAGATCCAGTCCCAGGTGGACCTGCCTGTAATCGGCATCGTAAAGAGGGATTATGAAGACAGCAAGATATACATAACCCCCACCATGCGGGAGGTGCAGGAGCTGATGGAGGTGAAGCCGGAAATCATCGCCCTGGACGCCACCAGCGCCCTCCGGCCCGGGGGGCTTACCCTGGACGATTTCTTCCGGCAGCTGAAGGAGACCTATCCGGATCAGCTGTGGATGGCGGACTGCTCCACGGTGGAGGAAGCCCTCCACGCCGACGAGCTGGGCTTCGATTTCATCGGGACTACGCTTGTGGGTTATACGGAGCAGAGCAAAGGGGACAAAATCGAAGCCAATGACTTTGAAATCCTGCGGAAAATCATCGCCTCCGCAAAGCACCGCGTCATCGCGGAGGGCAATATCGGTACACCGGAGAAGGTCAGGCGCGTCATCGACTTGGGCGCGTTCAGCGTGGTGGTGGGCTCCATCATCACAAGGCCCCAGCTCATCACGAAGCGCTTCGCGCAGGCTCTGGACTGACGGGCCCTTACGGGCATTACCGTCATTACTATAAACGTCCCTATGCCATTCCGTATCGCGAAGTCCAAACCGCAGGGAGGTGTGCTGCCTTGCGGTTCGGCGGGACTGCCGTATGTGAAGCATTGGGATGCATGGGAGTTCAGAATACACTGCCGGTCTGCCGCAAAAGGCAGGAATCCGGCCTGTAAAGGAGAGATATGGACAATACAGCGAAAACAATCGTATGCTTCGGCGATTCCAATACCCACGGTTACAATTCCTCCAACATGGGCCGTTTCACGGAAAAGGAACGCTGGCCCTGTCTGCTGGCAGACCTGCTGGGCCCGGCCTATCTGGTCCGGGAGGAGGGCTTAAGCGGCAGGACCACTTCCTTCGAGGATCCCCTCTTTGAAGGCCTGAGCGGTTTTGCGGCCATCCACCCCTGTCTCATGACCCATGAGCCCGTAGATCTGCTCATCATCATGCTGGGCACCAATGACGTGAAGCAGCGCTTCGCCGCCACCCCGGCCAACATCGCCAAGGGGCTGGAGCGGCTGGTGACGAAGGCCATCCACACCGCGGAGGCCTGGCGCGGCAAAGCCAATATCCTCGTCATCGCACCGCCTCCCATCGAGGAGGGCTATAAGGGGACGCAGATTCAGGGAGAGATGGGCATAGACTGTGTGGAAAAGTCTCAGGCCATCATCCCCCTTTTCCGGGAAGTAGCCGAGAGGCTGGGCTGCCATTTCCTGGAAGCCGCTTCCATTCCCGGCATGGGGATGTATCCCTATGACTATATGCACTTAAGCCTGGACAGCCACAGGCTGCTGGCCGAGAAGCTGGCGGAGCTTATTCCGGGCATCTGCTGAACAGTGCCCCCCTGAACTCGTCTCTGAAAACCGAAAGCTACGCGGGGTGCCGCTCTGCCCGAGCAAGGGCGACATCCCGCGCAGCAAAAAGCTTTCCTCTCTTCAGACCACCGCTTCTACGATTATTTGGTATCCAAAGCAGAGCTTTTTGACTCCGACTTCTAAGCGCCCACATCCACATACTGGTCTTTTATCCTCCGCATCCGTTCTTCCAGCCTTACCATATAGTGGGATTTTGGGCTGCAGCATCACGGAGACATCTTGTAAAGAAATTTGGTCATTGATAATACTGGGCCTGGGCCTGCCAGAGCTCGTAATATTTCCCCTTCTCGTCCGAAAGGAGCTGCTCATGGCTCCCCCGCTGCACCAGCCGCCCCTCATGGAATACAGCAATGTCGTCGCAGAACCGGCAGGAGGACAGCCTGTGGGAGATATAGATGGCCGTCTTGTCCCCCACCATGGCGTCGAAACCGGAATAGATTTCATACTCTGACAGGGGATCCAGGCTGGCTGTGGGCTCGTCCAACAGCACGAAGGGCGCGTCCTTGTACAGGGCCCTGGCAATGGCGATCTTCTGGGCCTCGCCGCCGGATATCTCTATGCCGCCGTCCGTGATGTCCTGGTACAGATAGGTGTCCAGCCCCTGGGGAAGCTCCTCCAGCCGCTCTCCCAGCCCGGCCTGGCGCAGCACCTCCTCCGCCTTCCCTCCGTCTACTTCCACGGAGGCCGCCACGTTCTCCCCCAGGGGCATGGAAAGGAGCTTGAAGTCCTGGAACACCACCGAGAAGAGCCGGACATACTCGTCCTGGCGGAACTTGCGGATGTCCACGCCGTTCAGCAGGATCTCCCCCTCCTGTGGGTCGTAGAGGCGGCACAGGAGCTTGATCATGGTGGTCTTGCCGGAGCCGTTCATGCCCACGATGGCCATGCGCTCCCCGATGCGCAGCTTTAAGGAGAAGTCCTCCAGGGCATAGCGCTCCGAACCAGGATACCGGAAGGAGACATGACGGAATTCTATCTCATACTGATTGTCCAGCCGTTTCTCCACAGGGAGCTTGCCCTTGTACATCTCATCGCTGACGTTCAGCATCTCCAGGGTGCTGGCCACTCTCCTGGCGGTGAGGGACAGCTCGCTTAACCAGTAGCCCATGCACTGGATGGTGTTCAGGATGTTCGTGATGGAGCCTGCGAACTTGATTACACTCCCCACCGGAAACGCCCCCAGCAGGGCATAGGCCGCGGAAATCAGGTAGCCTGCCAGCGTTGCCAGGCTATATGCGGCTCCCTGCAGGAACCCCAACCGTCCCGACAGCTTCCCCATGACGGATGTCCATGGGATGACCTTCTCGCCCTCCCGCATGTTCCCCACCGTATAATGCTCCATCAGATTGTATCCGTCATAGAGATGGATGTCCTTGATGAAATGGTAGTCCCCGCTTAAACAGCGGCGCGTCCAGTGCCCGCAAAAGGAATAATATTTCCGGTACAGCTCCTCCGGGTACAGCTCCTCCGGTTCCTTCAAGAGCTGCTCCTGATAAACCGCGTCTGCCTTCGTCCTGGCTTCAGCGAGGAGCCACAGCGCCACAAGCAATACCACAAGCCCCAGGTACATCCACGGATTGCCGTGGGTGACGATAATCTTCAGGATGGGGATGGCCACCACCACGGAGCAAAGCAGCCCGCATATCCCCGACACGACGAATTCCAGATTCCAGAATACGCTGCCAATCCCGGCTCCCCAGTTATTGTCCTTCCAGATGCGGTCCGTGAGCTTCTTGACATAGGGGCTCTCAATCAGGGAATAGTCCATCTGCTGGAACTTGGCGGAGAAGTCGCTGTCGTAGGTCAGCCAGATCAGGGACTGCTTCGGCTCCACGAACTCGTTCTTCAGGAAGCTAGAGGCCCCGGAGAGCAGGAACGAGGAGCTCAGGAGCAGGATTACCGGCTTCCCCAGGTTTTCCATAGACGCGCCCTCCCAGAGCAGCTCCAGGATATCCGCGGAGAACACCAATCCAAGCGCCGCCTCCACTGCATCCAGCACCAGCCGGAGCGTGGCCAGGAGGAAATAGGTGTTATCGGTTTTTTGAATATATCCTAACATGTTTTTTATGTATCTGATATTGTCCTTCAGTGGAATTTTGCTTGTCAAATCATCCGGCATATTTTTGACCCTCTTTCTAATCATCCAAATTCTATCGCTGACATCTGCTCCGCGGCTGCCTGTCCATCTCCTGACACATAGTACCGGGACTGTATCTCGAACATTTGAGCATAGCTTCCCCCCAGCGCCATCAGCTCCTCATGGGTGCCCTCCTCCTTGATCCGTCCGTCCTCCAGGAAGAGGATCCTGTCCGAGAACTTGGTGCTGGCCAGCCTGTGGGAGATGAACAGGGAAGTCCGGCCTTTGCTGATTTTCACGTATTCCTCATAAACTTCACTCTCGGCGATTGGATCCAGCGCCGAGGTGGGCTCGTCCAGAATCAATATACTCCCGTCTTTATACAATGCCCTGGCAAGGAAGAAGCGCTGGGCCTGGCCTCCGGACAGCTCCACGCCGTCCTTGAAGGCTGTCTTCGTCATAAAGGAATCCATTCCGATGCCCCGCTCCCTGAAGGTCTCCTCCAGCCCGGCCTCCCGTAGGGCCGCCCAGGCCCGCTCCTCATCCGTCTCCCCGGGCTTGCGCAAGGAGAGGTTGCAGCCCACCGGGTAGGGGAAGATGGTGGCCTCCTGGAACACCACGGAGAACAGATTGTACAGCGCCCGCTTGGACACCCCCGCGATGTCCACGCCATTGATCAGTATCTGCCCCTCGTCCGGCTCGTACAGGCCGCAGAGCAGCTTCACCAGCGTGGTCTTGCCCGCGCCGTTGATGCCCAATAGCGCCACTTTCTCCCCGGGCCGTATCACCAGGCTGAAATGGTCGTACACCTTGGAGCGCTTTTCTTCCGTGGACTCTTCTCCCCCGGAGCGGTCCTCTTCCGCGGAAGGCTCCTCTTCCATTTTTTCCCCATAGGAAAAGCTCACGTTCCGGAATTCAATCTCCACAGGGGTCCGATACAGCGCCGCGGGCACCTCTCCCTCCCCGCCGATCTCCGGAAGTTCCATATGGGCCCGCATGCAGGAGGCATCCGCGTTCGCCAGCTTCAGTCCAGAATAGGTGTCAACGATGTTCGTGACGAAGCCGGAAAAACCCGTAATCGCCCCGAAGTACACCAGAAACTCTGCGGCGGAGATGTCCCCCTGGAGACAGGTGTAAATCAGGTATGCGTAGGCGAAGCCGTTCCTGCACAGGCTCAGCAATAGCTGCAGGAGGTCTGTGGCGAACATCCTGCGCCGGTTCTTCTTCTCCAGCTTCAGCCTGTGTCCAAAGAGGTTCTCTCGAAACGCCATCAGCCAGTCGTTCATGGCAAAGATGCGCACGTCCTTGGCCATCGTGTTATCCTTCATGGCCCGATTCAGGTAACTGATTTCCCGGTCGGACTGGGCGAACTCATCTCTGAGGGCAAGCTGCCAGCGGTTCTTCATCCGCAGAATCCCGTAGTTCACCAGGGACAGTCCCAGAAGCAGCGCCACCAGCCAGGGCTTCAGGGTGCTCAGCACCGAGGAATACAGGAAGAAGCTGACCACGTTCACCAAAAGCCACCTTGGGTCGTCCAGCATCTTGTAGCTCACCGCCCAGTCTCCACCCTGCATGGACTGATAGGCACGCCTGGTAATCTTCTTCTGTGGAATGCCCTTCTTCCATTCGCCGTACTCTACATATTTATAGAGGCATTTCGTCTGCTTCAGGACGGCCTCGCCCAGCAGGATATTGCGGAACGTATTTTCGTAGAAATAAGTTTTGGAGCCCGCCTGGGAGACCAGGGACTCCGCAATCAGCGCCACCCCGCCCGCAAGCGCTATCACTGCCAGCCCCTGAAAAAGCCCGCCCTCCGATACCTGGCTCAGCACGATGCCCGGCATCAGGATGCCGAGGAAGGGGAGCAGTATCCTGCCAAACATGGTAACGGCATGGTAGACTGCCACATGGGGGAATTCCCGGTAGAGCAGCCTGTAGTAATACCGGATGTTGGAGAGCAGGGGGTAGCTTGGCGTGCTCTCTGTCTTCTCCGGGATTTTATCCCTGCGGATGGTTTTCGGTCCGTTCCCGGTTCCTGTCCTGCCCATTGGCTTTTGCTTCATCGGCTCCTTTTTTCGTCTGGGCTCTTTTCGCGCTCCAATCATGGCTTTCATCCTTTCCGGACAGCGGTCTGAACTCTGTGCCTCTCTAACGCTGTCTAAACCTATTTTAGCGCATCCGCGAAAAAAAGAACCGTAACTGCACGAACGGTTCCTCTTTTGCACGAAATGCATTCCATATCCGAGATATCCTGTGGCAGGCGAACCTTTGGCAGATTCCTACAGCGGCAGCAGAATCTCCGTGGCGAAGACATTGCCCTCATCCTGCCTGTTCAGATATCCTCTGTACTTTTTCACCACCTTGTCGATTCTGTACAGCCCGTAGCCATGGCTGTCCGTGCCCTTTGTGGAAAGGTACTTTCCAAAGCCCTTCCGGTAAGCGCCGTCCGCGGCGTTCATCACATAGATATAGAGGTTGTCCCTGACCTTCGCCATGTAGAAGCGCAGGAACCGCTCCTCCTGCGGCACCTTCAGGCAGGCCTCCATGGCGTTGTCCAGCAGGTTCCCGATCATGACGCTTAAATCCACCTCAGAGACAGGGAGATCCGGCGGCAGGGCGGCGGTGGCATCCACCCGGATGTCCCTGGCCTTCACCACGGAAAGCTTGCTGTTCAGGATGGCGTCCACCATGGCGTTCCCTGTGCGGATTTGGATGTCTACAGAATTATAGTCATCCGTCAGCTCCCGCAGGTAACTCCCAAGCTGTTTCGTCTGTCCCATCTCCAGATAGGCCTGCATGGTCTGGAGATGGTTTTTGAAATCATGCCGCCAGCCCCTGGTCTGGCGGTACAGATTGTCCACCTCCTCGCAGTGCCTGCGGGTCAGGTCATCCTGGTATCTGGCAATCTGGCGCTCCACCAACTGGCGGACGTACAGGCGGATTCCCACAAGAGCCCCGGGAACCGCCGCTATCAATAATAGGATAATGTATTGGTCCATCCAATATATCCCTGCCTTTCAGTCAGCCTTTCTACGCATCATAGCATATGGCGATACGGATTGCTGGAGATCCGAGTCCTATCTGCCAGAAAGCGCTTCCGGCAGATTCCCGGAGCGATGGTTAGTATGCTTATTCCGTAAGGCCAGGCCCCACGAATGCCCTGATGAACCTGTCGTTCACCTCATTGTACATTCTGCGGCTCACGGGCACCAGCGCGCCGCCCTCCATGCCGATGTCCTGCCTGCCTACCCTGGATACCCTCCGCAGGTTCACCAGATAGGAGCGGTGGCAGAACAGGAAATCCCCGCGCCCTTCCAGCTTCTTCGCCAGTTCTCTGATTCCCAGCTTTAGCTGTAAACGCTCTCCCATACATTCCAGCACGCAATAATGTCCTACCGCCTCCCCGTAGAGGATTCCGGACACGTCCGTCTTCACCAGCCCCTCCTCCGTGGGCAGGAGAATCCACTCCGCGTCCTCCTCCCGCCGCTTCAGGCACTTATCCAGGCATTCCCACACCTTCTCTTTGCGCAGGGGCTTCAACAGATAGTGCATGGCTTCCACTTCGTAGCCCTCCTGCATATAGTCGGCGATTCCGGTGGTGAATATGATGTTCAGCTTCTTTCCCTGCTCCCGAAGCCGCTTCGCAAGGCTGATGCCGTCCGCCCCGCCCATCATGATGTCCAGGAAGAGCACATCGCAGCACTGCTGCCCGCACCACGCAAAGTAGAAGGCCTCGCTGGAAGTGAAGGCCTCCACCTCCGCTTCCAGCCCCTCCCTGGCCCTCCACTCTTCGATATATTTCGTCAGGATGTCCCTGTGCGTCTGTTCGTCGTCCACAATGGCAATGTGCAGCATGGCTCCTATCATCTCCCTGATAAATAGTAACCCATTTTCTCCTGTCCGTCAATGTCTCAAAGCTGTATCACCTTGCAAGCAGCCAGTCAATCAGGCCCATGGACTTAATCCCCTCATAGGAAGCATCAAGCCCGGGATTCAGAGACAATACAATCTTCTCATAATTGTCCGGAATCTTCTGCAAAGGGGCCAGCTCTCTGTTTCGGACGGTCTCGCTTGCCATGGATTCCGTCACCTGCACGTATAGCTTATCATCGGCTTTCGTGGCAATGAAATCCACCTCGGCATTGTCCACCTTTCCGATAGCCACATCATAGCCTCTGCGCATCAGTTCGAAATACACTACATTCTCCAGCGCATGGCCGCTGTCCCGGTTTCGGAAGCCGAGCAGGTAGTTGCGCAGACCGATATCCACGATATAGAACTTGCCCAGAGTGCGCAGATATTCCTTGCCCTTGATGTCAAAACGCTTGATTTCATAGAAAAAATAGGATTCCAGCAAGGCGTCCACATAGGCCTGGACCGCATGTGCACTGGGGGCTCCCTTTCTCCTCTCGTCCTCCAGAAGCCCCTCATTGGACAAAGTCTTCCCAATGGAGGACACGGAAATGCTGCTGCCGATGTTGTCCGCCAGAAACAGGACAATCTTTCTAAGGAGCGCCGGGTCCGTAATCCGCTTCTGCCCTCTGCGCTTTTCCCGCTCCAGGATGTCCCGGATGACCACAGTAGAATATATGCCGTCCAGCAGCGTCAATGCCCTTTCCTGATTCAAGCCCACATCCGCAATGCCCGGCATCCCCCCGAAGCGCATATAGGCCTCAAAGACCTCCCGCATATCGTAGCGCTCGCCGCTTTTGTCAAAGACCTGTTTCCTCATGCCGCCCAGCGCGCTCTTTCCCTCCCTGACCTCAAAATCATGGAAATACAGGAATTCTCCAAAGGAGAGGGGAAGCATCTTAATCTCCACGCATCTGCCGGCCAGGTAAGTGGCGTATTCGGAAGACAGCAGCCATGCATTAGAGCCGGTTATATAGATATCGCACTCAAAGTCCACACGGAAAGAATTCACCGTCTCTTCCCAGCCCGCAATCCGCTGTACTTCATCAAAGAAAAAGTACATGCGCTGTCCCTGGAGGACCCTCTGCTTTACATAATCATAAAAGGTATCCGCAGTCAGCTTTTGAAATGCATGAGATTCAAAGTTCATCTCCACAATCTGAGGAGCCGTGACACCTGTTTCCTTCAAATGGGCCACCATCAGCTTCAGCAGGCTGGATTTGCCGCAGCGCCGAATCCCCGTCACTACCTTTACAGGTTCTGTGTCGCGAAACGCGATGATTTTATCCAAATACAAATCCCGTCTTTTGAGTTGGCTGCCATCTATCATAAAGCATCCCTCCTTACAACGAGATTGTAGCATAAACTTTTACAGAAATCAAGTTTTTGCACCGGAGTGCATAAACTTATATATTTCGACTTTTTTTGCATTAAAGTACATAAATTTCCATCCCGGTACTGCCAGGTAAACTGCTAGACGCAGATGACCTGGTAAGGCCTTATGTCCGTATGGTCGGCAGGCAGCGCTTCCAGCAGTTGGCATCGATAGCCCACCGCTATAGTGCGGACCTGCAAGGCCGGCTTGTCCGCCAGGTATCTGTCGTAGAAGCCCTTGCCGTATCCCAGCCGACTCCGGAATCGGTCAAAGGCCACGCCGGGCATCAGCAGGAGCGTCCGTTCTGCTCTGTCCGGGGTATAGATATAGCGCAGCGTGTCCCCCGGGGGCTCCGGAATCCCTTTGTAGCCCGGGGCCAGGTTTTCCAGGGCTTCTATCCTGAAAAAAGCCATCTCAGGCTCTTTGTCCTTCAGCACCTTGGGCACGTATACCTTCTTGCCTGTCTTCAGCGCTTCTGCCAGAATCTCCATGGTGGAGATTTCGCTCCCATAATTCACATAGCAGAGGAGATATTCCGAGCGGTAGAACCACTGGTGCCCCAGGATGCGCTCCGCCAGCAGGGTGTCGCCCTTCTTTCGGGCTTCCGGGCTCAGGCTTTCCCTTTCGCGCAGGATGCTTCTTCTGATTTCGCGCTTTTCCGAGTCATGTTCCATTTGTCGTCCTTTCGGCTGCATCTGCAGCTCTTCTCCTAAGTCTGCCGCCCTCATGTCTCCATGGGCTCTACAGTTTCTGCGGCAAGATTCAGGACGATTGTACCTGGCTTTGCTTTCGACTGGCATTCCCGTTTTCCATGCCTGCCGCAGCTTATACTGCTTAACGATTTCACTTGCCGTGAAACCGGACTGCATAACGCTGACTGGTTCATTCGCATGATTACATTAGGCAGCATTCAGCGTTATGCAGTATAAGTGTCATGCCTGGCTTTGCCGCCGAATTTTTCGCCCAGGTTCTCCATGCTGCCGTCGGGCCGCTCGATGGTGATGTTGTCAAGCTGGCCCCGCAGGTTCGCTCTGACGCTGGCCACGTACTCCTTGCGCAGACGGGCCTGTTCCGCCTTTTCCTCCTCGGTCAGGCCCTCGTTCTGGGATTTATGGTACAGCGCGTTGATTCGTGCGATTCTTTCGTCCATGTTCATGATATTGTCCCTTCTCTTTCTTTTCCTTCTGATTGCTTTTGTGGCGCTTCTCTTATCCGGCAGCTTGCTTCTCCTGTTCGGAAGTTCCCGGACAGGGGGCGGCCGCATCTCTTTCATCTCTTTTATGGCGCTTATGGCGCGTATTCGCCGGCGATGGCTTCCGCCACCCGGATGCCGTCCATGGCCGCGGAGACGATTCCTCCGGCATAGCCCGCTCCCTCTCCGCAGGGATATAAGCCACGGATTTCCGACTGGAACTGTTCGTCCCGGTGAATCCGCACCGGTGATGAGGTGCGGCTCTCCACACCGGACAGGCAGGCATCCGGGCTGTCGAATCCGGTGATCTGTCTGCCGAAAACCTCCATTCCCTCCAGGATGGCCTGGTTGCAGGATTTGGGGAGAATGCGGCTCACATCGGCCCAGACCCACGCTCCCTTGCACTGGGGATACGGCTTGCCCGCATTATCTGTGTCCTGTGCGCCTGTATCCTGGCAATCCGCGCCCTGCGCGCTTATGGCCTGCTCGTTTATTCCCTGTGCGAAATCTCCTGCCTGCTCCCTGATTCCTTCGGCTGCGTTCCCTTCCACGCGCCGCCTGCTTTCCACACACTGTTTGAAATCACCGTACCGCTGTACCGGAATCTTCCCACCGCCCACCGCATATGCCCGCTCCTCCAGCCGCCGCTGGAACTCGACTCCCGCCAGGGGATGCCCCGACCCGAAGTCATCCGGCGTGACGGTGACGATGACGGCGCTGTTGGCGTTTTTGCCGTCCCGGGCGCTGTAGCTCATGCCGTTCACTGCCGTGCGGCCCTCCTCGGAGGAGGCGTTCACCACGTAGCCGCCGGGGCACATGCAGAAGGAATAGACGCCTCTGCCGTCTCTGGCTTTCGCGGTCACCTTATAGGGCGCTGCCCCCAAATCCCCGGGATGCTCCGTCCCGTACTGGCTCAGGTCGATCATCCGCTGGGGATGCTCCACCCGAAGCCCCACGGCAAAGGACTTGGCCTCCATGGGCACCCCTCTGTCAAGGAGCATGGAGAAGGTGTCCCGGGCGCTGTGGCCGGTTGCCAGCACCAGCGATTCGCATTCCAGATATCCCCCGGAGCACGTTCCTGCCATGGTATGGCCCTCTTCCGCAGGCCCCTCCACGGTCACGCCCCTCACTCTCCCGTTCTCCACCAGGATATCCGTCACCCGGCTCTCGAAACGCACCTCTCCGCCCAGCCGGATGATTTCCTCCCGCATCCGCTTTACCACGCCGCAGAGCACATCCGTGCCGATATGGGGCTTCGCCTCATAGCAGATGCTCTCCTTCGCGCCGAATCTCACGAAGGTCTCCAGCACGGCTCTATTCCTGCCGTCCCTGTCCTTCACCAGCGTATTCAGCTTCCCGTCGGAGAATGTCCCCGCGCCGCCCTCGCCGAACTGCACGTTGGAGCCCGGATCCAGCTTCCCGGTCTCCCAGAAGATCTCCACGTCCCGTTTCCGCTCTTCCACGCATTTCCCCCGCTCCAGCAGTATGGGCCGGTAGCCGTGCAGCGCCAGGAAATAGCCGCAGAACAGTCCCGCGGGGCCTGTCCCCACGATGACGATGGGAGCTTTCCTCTCCCGGGCTCCGGCCGCTGGAAAACGGTATTCCGTCTTTTCAGACCTGCACACCAGATTTTCCTTCCCCCGGAACCTATGTAGGATTCTGTCCTCGTCCTTTACCGCCACGTCCACGGAATAGATGTAGAGCACCGCAGGCTTCTTCCGCGCGTCGATGGACTGGCGGATTATCCTTAATTCCGTTATGTTCTGTTCGGGCACCCGCAATATCGATGCGGTCTGCCTCTTTAAATCCGCCGCCGAATGTCCTGTCCTCAATTTCACCTGATTGACCCGAAGCATCCAAACCTCCTGTCCCGCTGTCCCGATATGCGGAAAATCCGGTTTCCTCTGCATCCGCCCGGATTCCGTTCCTGCATTTCACAACCTATTGATTCCCCTTCTTCCGGGAAGCCCCCCATCCCGCTATGGAGCCGCTGCACCATGCCCACTGCAGGTTATAGCCGCCGCATCTGCCGTCCACGTCCAGGAGCTCTCCCGCGAAATAGACGCCGGGCACGAGCCTGGACTCCAGCTCCTCCGTCACCTCGTCCAGCGGGACGCCTCCGGCGCAGACCTGGGCGCTGTCATAGGGATTGCTGCCCACCACATGGACGCTCCAATGCCTGCACATTTCATAAACCCTGGCCAGCTTCCCCTCATCCGCCTCCGCTACGCTTTCCGTGGCTTTCAGCCCCGCCAGCCTGATGAAAAGGAGCATCAGCTTCTTATGCAGCATGCCCGTGAAGAATTCCTCCACTGTGCGCTGCCCCTGCAGAAGCCTCCTGTCCGCCCGCAGCGCGGCGAAATCCGCCTCCGTATAATCCGGCAGGAAATCAATGACGACCTCCACTTCCCTGCCGCGCTCCCGCTGTTGGAAAACGTCTTTGTCTTCTCCTCTATGCCTGCTCCCCGCCAATATGTAATTCACGACGCGGCTGAACTGGAACACCGGAATCCCGGAAATCCCGTACTCCGTCAACTGCAGCTCCCCCCGCTCCCTGGCCACGCATTTCCCCTGCCAGTGGACGGACAGCGCAGCCTCCGCCCTGACCCCGGCCACGGCTTTCAGGCATTCCTCCCTGCATTTCAGCTGTACCAGCGCCGGGACCGTGGGCACCAGGCTGTGCCCCAGCCCTTCCGCCAGCCGGTATCCGCTGCCGTCTGAGCCTGTCTTCGGCGCGGCCCTTCCCCCGCAGGCCAGGACCACCCGGTCGAAGGTATAGGCTCCGTTCTTCCCCCGCACCTCGAACTGACGCTTCCGCCTGCCCTGCCGGATTCCCTCCGCCTTGAAATCCGTCACCACTTCCACGCCTGCGTCCCTGACCTCGTAGCGCAGCGCGTCAAGCACTGCCGCCGCCTGCTCGCAGGCCGGATAGAGATAGCCGTTCCTGCTCTTCAGCATCAGGCCGATTTCCCGGAAGAAGGCCTCCGTGTCCGCCGTGCCGAACCGCCCCAGGAATCCCGCCAGCATATCCGGGCGTCCCGTATGGTAGTCCTCCGGCCCCAGCTTCTCGTTGCCCAGGTTGCACTTCCCGTTGCCGGTGGACAGTATCTTTTTTCCCAGTCTGTCGTTTCCCTCCAGCAGCGTGACCTTCGCCCCGCCCCTGGCCGCCGCAATCGCCGCCATCATTCCGGCGGCTCCGCCGCCCACGATGCCCACTGTATTTCCCATGAACCCTTCTCCTTATGCCGCCTCTCCTGACTGCTCATACTGCACACCGGTTAAATTTGCAGTGCGACCCGGCTGCAGACCGCCAGCCAAGTGATTTCCCGGGGGACACCACTGTAAATCCTGGCGGTCTGCAGTATAGAAACTCTTTGCATGCTTAGCTGGAGTAATTCTCCAGAAAGCTGTACAGCTCCTCCTCGTCCCTGATCCACATCATATCGATGATGTTCTGCTGCAGATGCGCCGGCAGGGAATCCAGGCTGATATCTGTCTCGATATACACGGTCTTCCTGTCCTCCAGATAGACGACTACCTCATTGTCGTATGCCGCCAGATAGAAGCTGCTGCTGGGCTGGACGAATTTATAGTCCATCCTGACCACCACCCGCTCCCTGGAGAAGGACAGTACCTCCAGCCCCACGAAGCCCCGCTCCAGCTCGGACAGCGGCGGGAAAGCCTCATAGACCTCCATGGCCTGCAGGAACTGCTCCCTGTTCATGCCCACATATTTGTCCGGCAGCCTCCATGTGGTCTCCACCACCGTGTGGTACAGCACATCCGTCTCCTCCAGCACGTACTTGGTGTCCACGCACAGGGTCTCTGCGGAGACCATGACCTCCTCCGCGTCCTCCGCCTCCGCCGCCTCCGCAGGCCCTTCCGCTCCGTCTCCCGCTGCCACAGCCCCCGTCTCCTCCGGCGCCGGTCCAGCCTTCTGGCCGGAGGCCTGTCCATCCTCCGCGCTCCTCTCCACAGAGGCCCGTGGAATCTCCGCGTCCTCCCCGGCCGCCTCTCTCTGATAAAAGAACCAGGAGGACTTCACGCCCACATAAAAACCAATCCCCAGCACCAGCAGGGGATATACAATGAATAAGCTGATACATTTTACATACTTCATAGTATTCTCCTTGGAAATCACCTTCCACGGACATCTCTTCTTCTATTCGTAATCAGTATCAGCTATTTTCCTACTATTTATACAAATCCAGACCCCTTTGCCTCAAAAAATCCGCAGCAGCTGCCCCAGCCTGCCGATCAGCCGCCCGCCCGGAACCACCTCCAGCTCCTGTTCCTTGAAATTCCGGAGCAGCAAAAGCATAATCCAGTATATCAGTCCCGCCACCGCAAGCGCCACAAGCAGCATGGCCAGGCTGCCCAGACGCGCTGCGAACAGCTTCCTCATCAGCAGGCATATCAGCCCTGCCACGCCCCCGGCCCCCAGTGGTATCGCAAAAGTGCCCAGCCAGTCAGGCTGCACCCGCATCTGCCTGTAGGCGAAGACCCCCAGCACCACGCACAGGACACCGCCCGCCGCAAGGCCGCCGTACACAAGGGACAGCACGCCCGCCTTGCCCATACCGGCCAGGACGGTTATGGAGAAGACCACATCCGCCCCGCAGGCCGCTGCCAGCACAGGGTATTTCTTCCCCATCGCATGCAGGAGCCTCCTGAAATATCCGCAGAGAGGGACCAGCACGATCAATGCGGAGCCCTGCCGGAGCATG
The DNA here is from genome assembly GCF_910585425.1 of uncultured Acetatifactor sp. Taxonomy (GTDB): domain Bacteria; phylum Bacillota; class Clostridia; order Lachnospirales; family Lachnospiraceae; genus Acetatifactor. Next base: position 58,235 of record NZ_CAJUCP010000008.1, read on the forward strand.
CGGGCCGCGGTCTGCGCGTTCACCGGATGCAGGAAATCCGCAATCTGTTCCCCCATCACCGCCACGAACACTGCCAGGAAGATGCCGTGCACCAGCCCGATATGGACTCCGCTCTGGAAGACTGTCCTGGCGAAGCGGTTCTCATCCCGCTTAAAGCACTGGAAGATCCTGGCGATCACCGGCAATACCGCGATCCTGACCAAAGCCGTGACGATCCCGCACACCACCAGATATTTCCCCACATACAGGCCGTAATCCACAGCCGTCTGCCCTCCGGCCTCCCCGCTCCCGCCGAGGAACAGCAGCCCCAGCGCAAAGGGAAGGAACACGCACAGATCCGTGGCCCAATGAGGCCATCTGGCGCTGTGCAGATACCTGGCGCAGTCCCAGGCAGAGTCCGCCGCATACATCCCCTCCTGCTTCGCCCTCCGCTCGGAACGGCGGCTCCCTCTGTAGACCAGCCCCAGGAAAAGGATTACCGGCAGCTCCGAAAGGTCCACAGCCAGGGCGATTCCCAGGCCGCCGTACATGGCCGCGAAATTCTCCTGCCGCAGCAAGCTGCCCACCTTTTCCCCATAGCCTCCCACCAGATGGCAGAACAGGATTCCGAATCCCAGCAGGAATGCCTGCCGCAGGATTCCGGCTATGGCCCTCGGCGCCTCCGAGCCCTCCCCCTGGAAATAGCCCGCCAGCACCGCGGAGACTGTCCGCAGCAGCACGGCCGGGGACATGGCCAGAAGAATCAGCCCGCTATAGGGGATCCGGAACAGCTTCTCCGCCACCACGCCGGAAAGCGCTGCCAGGCACAGGCTCACTGCCAGCCCCAGTATGGACTGGAACAGCATGGCGCTGCCACGCATCCTGGCGATATTCCTGTACTGTCCCTTGTTCTTCCTGGAGCGCATCAGCCTCCCAAGCGCGTCCGACAGACCTCCGCTTATCATAATCCAAAATAACGTACATACCTGTACGGCCACTGCCGTATATGTGATTCCGTTATCTCCCGTCAGCCCTCCCAGGACATATATCGCAACGAACATCAATATATCGGAAAGCGCCTCCGCCTGGCGCCTTCTTGCCTCTGCCTGATTCATCCGCCGTCCCTCAATCAATCTCTCGTGATGCCCAATCCCGTCAGTATCTCTTCCTGCCTGCGCTCCATCCGCGCCCGCTCTTCCTCTTCCATATGGTCATAGCCGCACAAGTGGAGCATGCTGTGGGCCACAAGGAAAGCGAATTCCCGCCTGACGCTGTGCCCGTACTCCTGCGCCTGCCCATACACCCTGTCCACGGAAATCATGATATCCCCCAGCACCAGCTCCCCGGTCTCCGGGTCGAAATAATCCGCCTCGCTGTCCTCGCCGATGTCGAAGACACCCTCCTCTTCAAAGTCCACATTGGGAAAGGAGAGGACGTCCGTCTCCCTGTCAATGCCCCTGTACTCCCGGTTCATCTCACGTATGCCTCTGTCGTCCGTCAGCAGGACGTTCACCTGGGCCTCATAGGGGCAGCCCTCCGCCTCCAGCACCGCCTCGCACACCAGCCTTGCCGTATCCTCCGCGGAAAAGGGAAACTCCCGCTCCGTCTCGTTTTCCATGTATAAATTCATCCCTGTCGCTTCCTTCCCCTGACCCCAGTCCGGAAGAATGCCCGCACTTTGGGCATTCTTCTGTGTGAAGCTTAAGCTTCTCAGCGGGCGCCTCTTTTCATACTGCGTTCCTTATTCCTCCGGCTCCTGGCCGCTTCCTTTCCCTCGAAGTCCTCATAGGCCTTGACGATCTTCTGCACCAGCGGGTGGCGCACCACGTCCTTGCTGGTCAGTGTGCAGAAAGCGATGTCGTCTATCCCCCGCAGCACCCTGGCGGCGATGTCCAGCCCTGATTTCGCGTCCGGAGGCAGGTCCTTCTGGGAATCGTCCCCCGTGACCACCACCTTGGAGCCGAAGCCGATGCGGGTCAGGAACATCTTCATCTGGGCCGGCGTGGTGTTCTGGGCCTCGTCCAGGATGATGTAGGCATTGTCCAGCGTGCGCCCTCTCATGTAGGCCAGGGGCGCCACCTCTATCAGGCCCTTCTCCATATTTTTGGCAAAGCTCTCCGCCCCCATGATCTGGTACAGGGCGTCGTACAGGGGCCGCAGGTAGGGATCCACCTTGCTCTGCAGGTCTCCCGGCAGGAACCCCAGCTTCTCCCCGGCCTCGATGGCAGGTCTGGTGAGGATGATCCTGCCCACCTCATCGTTCTTGAAGGCCGTTATCGCCATGGCCATGGCCAGATAGGTCTTCCCCGTTCCGGCCGGGCCTATGCCGAATACCAGCATATTCTTCCGGATAGCGTCCACATATGCCTTCTGCCCAAGCGTCTTCGGCTTGATCGGCTTGCCGTTCACCGTGTGGCAGATGCAGTCCCCGTCTATCTGCGCCAGCGCCTCCTCTTTCTCTTCCATTCCCAAAGCAATCGCATAATCCACGTTCTGTTCCTCGATTTCGTTTCCCCTGCCGGAAATGATGGCAAGCTGCTCCAGGACGCCCCTGGCCCGCTTCACCATCTCCTCTTTTCCGGTAATCGTCAGTTGCCCGTTGCGGTCTACGATGGCTACGCCAAAGTCCCGCTCCATCTTCTTCACGTATGCGTCCTGCATACCGAATATCTTCTGCATATGCGCTGTAGGCATATCCATCCTTACCGTAAATTCATCCATCTGTCCCTGTTTCCCCAACCTCGATTCTTTCTGTTTCAGCGCTTTTCCCCACAGGCTCCTGCACCAGGAATTCCCCCGTCAGCGCCCATGCTTCGCTGCCTTTTTCTATTCTAACATTTTTTTCAATAATTTGTACCCCTTTTTCCTCTAATTCTGCAAGAAAATCCATTAATTTTTGATTAAGATGCGCCTTTGCCTCTTCTTCCGTATATTTGTATTCCATATTTTGATACTCCCGGTATGTCACGGTGCCCCAGAACACAGGCACCGACAGCTTCTCCAGCATCAGAGGCCTGCTCTCCCTGATCACGCTGTCGTAGACAAGGAAGGGACGGTCCTCCGGCATCGCCCAAGACCTTTCCCCCAGCTTTATGTAATGGCTGCTCTTCTCCCGGCCCGTGTACTTTTTCTCGATGTGGTCGAAGGGCAGGCTGGCGGTGAACGTTGATGCGTGCTCCAGCATGATGTCCGCGTCCGCGTCCACGTAGCTGTACTCCCGCACGGTGGCGTCCTCATTGTAGACGGGAACCTTTCCCTCCACCAGCACCGTCCCTTTCTCCACCGTGTCGCCGATCGCCACCTTCGGGACCCCGCTCCTGACGATGATCGACACCACTCTGCCGTCGTATTCCGCCACCAGATCCGTCCCGGGCGTGTTCTCCCGTTCTTCCGTGCTCATGGGGGCGTCGTTCTCCTTGATGTCTATCAGCAGCTTCGTACCGTCCAGGCGGGCGGAGGCCCAGGTGATCTGAGGGAACTGCCTGCGTATCTGCTTCTCCAGCTCCTGGATGTCCAGGTCGTCCCGCCGCATGCCGATCCGCACTTGGTTCTCCTTCAGGAAGTTCTGGAACACATCATCGGTGATTTGATAGTTTCCGCTCAGGTGGATGTCCCAGATGAACAGAGAGGACAGCATCCAGAAAGCGACGGTCAGAACCAGCCCCAGGACGAACATCTTGCGCTTCAGAAGCCCGGGCAGAAAAAAGGGCAGTCCATATCTTTCCAGTATGGCTACCCTTGTCCCTGTCTTTTTTGCGATAGGCCTTATCTCCCAGAATCCCTTCAGGGTGATGTTCATATAGTAGACATCGCCCTCCCTGACGATGTCCCACAGCAGTATGCCCTTATTGCTGCACAGGTTCATGAACCGCTCCGGGGAGAAGCCCCAGACGCGGACGCGCAGATATCCCTTCATATATTTCAGAAATCTAATCATGGCCTGTTCCTTTCCGATTCCGCAATCGCTCTCCGGTTTGCCGCGCTCTATACGCATGCGCCGGAAGCCCATTCCGCTTCCGGCACATTCCCTCACAGATACCTGACACAGCTGATGCATCCGCTGATCTTCATGTCCTCATTGGTGTAATAATCGATGGAAAGCCTGGCCCCCTCAAAGCAGACCTGACAGGTCCTGCCCTGAAGCAGTATATGGCTCTCCGTATACTCCAAAAGCCCCCTGTAATTCTCGATCCATGCCTCCCGGTTGCCCGTCAGCGTCACCTTCATGGCGCCCATGCAGATGTCCTTGGGGAACCGCAGGGAGTCGATCAGGGATTCCTTTCTCTCCTCGTTCCTCTGGATGCGGTCATTGTTTCTTCTCATATTCCCATTATATTACCGCCGCCTTAAAACTATGCCCCCTTTCATCCCGGGCGTCCCCTCATCCGGTCCTGACGTAGGAATGCCGCTCTACCGGAGGATGCCCTTGATGAAAGCCGTGCTCTCCGGGGCCTCTCCGGCAATGGTGCAGGCCCTCAGATAGCGCGCCCGGGCCTGTTCCGCTCTGTCGGCGTCATTGGCGTGTATCACCGCCAGGGGCTCTCCGGCCTCCACGTAATCTCCCACCTTTTTGTACAGCACCAGCCCCACGGACAGGTCTATCTCGCTCTCCTTGGTCTCCCGGCCCCCGCCTAATATCAGGGAACAGATTCCCACCTCATCGCAGACGATACGGGACAGATACCCGCTCTCCGGCGCTGCCACAGGCTCCTGGATGGCCGCCTGGGGCAGGAGCTCGGGATGGTACACGGCGCTGCCGTCCCCGCCCTGGGCCTCCACGAATTCCGCAAGCTTGCCCAGCGCGCTGCCGTCCGCGATCACAGCCCGCAGCATCCCCTCCGCCTCCCGGGCGCTTTCCGCCTTTCCGCCTGCCATCAGCATCTGGCTCCCCAATGTCAGGCACAGCTCCAGGAAGTCCTCGGGGCCGTTTCCCCTCAGGGTCTCGATGGCCTCCCTGACCTCCAGGGCGTTCCCCACCGCAAAGCCCAGGGGCTGGTCCATGTCGGAGATCACCGCAACGGTCCTGCGCCCGGCGTTCTTTCCGATCTTCACCATCTCCTCCGCCAGGGCTTTTGCCTCCGCCTCCTGCTTCATGAACGCGCCGCTGCCCGTCTTCACGTCCAGCACGATGGCATCCGCCCCGGCGGCCAGCTTCTTGCTCATGATGGAGCTGGCGATCAGGGACAGATTGTCCACAGTGGCCGTCACGTCCCGCAGGGCGTAGAGCTTCTTGTCCGCGGGGGCCAGGTCGGCGGTCTGCCCCATGATGGCGATGCCGATCCGGTTCACGTTATCAATGAAGCGCTCCGTGGTGAGGGCCGTGGTGAAGCCCGGGAAGCTCTCCAGCTTGTCGATGGTGCCGCCGGTATGGCCCAGCCCCCTGCCGCTCATCTTCGCCACGGGGATGCCGCAGGCGGCCACCATGGGAGCCAGGGCCAGGGATGTCTTGTCGCCCACGCCTCCCGTGCTGTGCTTATCCACCTTTACGCCCCTGATGCCGGACAGGTCCAGCCTGTCGCCGCTGTCCGCCATGGCCATGGTCAGGGCCAGGGTCTCGGCCTCTGTCATCTTCCGGAAGTAGATCGCCATCATCAGGGCGGACACCTGATAGTCCGGAATCTCGCCCTTCGTGTAGCCCTCGATAAAGAAGTCTATCTCTTCCTTTGAGAGCTCGCCGCCGTTCCTTTTTTTCATGATGATATCGTACATTCTCATAGCATCTTGCCTCCTTACACACTTAGGCCTTCACTAAAATCTTCCATTTCCCGCCAGTGCAAGAGAATATTATTAAAAAATTCTCTAAATCAACTTCCCGTTGACAAGAGAACTTTTTAAAGGATTGCTCAATTTTGCTTATATCATATTCATCGTTCAAAAGTACGCCTAACGCTATCACCTTGTATGCTTTCATCTATTTCCTAACGCCCTTTTCATCTTTTCTCTCAAATCGGTATCCTGGGCCAAATTGGCTGAATGGGAATGAAAATCTTTACGCAGCGTAGGATGTACTGTTTTCGACATCTCTGATACAAACTCGGCAGCTTTGTTCGCCCTTACAGAAAATTGTTTGCCAAAAGTAGACGTGGCCATATTACCTCCTCCCTTCTTTCGCATATATTATGCCCTCTCTTCATGCTTATAGTACCATATTCATCAAAATAAATCTACATATTTTTTTCAGAAATCTGCATTTCCCGTCCGGCTTTCAGAATATGCTCCGTCTCCAGCCTGGCCCACATGCCGGGCATTGACCGCACCTATTTCTGCAGCATCTTTATGCACCAGATGGGCCATTCTCCCAAGCAGTACATCCAGTCTGTTCATTCTTTCCGGATATAGAACCGGTCCCGCAGGAGCAGCCAGTTGGCCCGGAACCACTGCATGATCTGCCAGTAGCCGCAGCCCCGCAGGCCGTACTCCTCCATCAGGGAAAACTTGGCCGACAGGCTCCTCACGTCCTCGAACCACACCTCATGGGCGACTCCGTCAGCCGTATATTTGAAATAAGGGCTCTCCGCCACGTTGTCGAAACGGATTTCCGCTCCCTGCTCTACGGCAATCCGAACGGCCTGCACATTGTTGACGGTGACCGCTTTGGTGACGCCCCTCTCATAGGGCAGGGGCCAGTCGTAGCCGTAGTTGGGGATGCCCAAGTCTATCTTCGAGGCGGGGATTTCGGTCAGGGCGTACTCCACCACCCTGCGCACCTGGTTGATGGGGGCTACGGCCATGGGTGGGCCGTAGGTATAACCCCATTCGTAAGTCATCAGCAGCACATAGTCCGCCGCCTCCCCCAGCGCCCGGTAATCCTTCCCCTGGTACAGCAGCCCCTCCTGGTCCGCGCTTGTCTTTGGGGCAAGGGCCACGGAGGTCTGGTAGCCCTCCTCCCGCATGGCCTCCGCCACCTGCCGCACAAAATCCGAAAAGGCATCCCTGTCTTCGGCCAGGATGTACTCGAAGTCGATGTCCACGCCCACATACCCCTTCTCCCCCATGGTATCCAGCAGATTGCGGATCAGGTTCGCCGTATACGCCTCATTGTTCACCACGGAATGTATGAGCCGGTTGTTGAAGTTCCCATCGGGGCCGAAGGGCGTCAGGGTCAGGATAGGCATGGCATCGAAGCGGACGGCCTCCGCGATCATCCAGGCATCGTCCCCCAGGTTCGGCGGCAGGAGCGCGCCATCTTCCGTAAATCCGTACGAAAAGACGCGTAATTCCGTCAGGAAGGGCAGCGTCTGTTCCAGCACCCAGGGGCTGATGAAGGGATAGGCATAGCCGCTGACCGCTGCCGCCCTGTCCGCCTCCCCGGCGTAGCCGTTTACCAAAAGAGCTTGCCCAACGGCAAGCTCATACGGATACACCAATTGATTGTCATATATCAGCAGTTCTACATTGGCGTCCAGCGCCCTGGCGATGCTGTCCACGCTGTCCCCGGGTCTCACCACATAGATTTCCATACAGCCTTCCCTCTGAAACCGCCGCTGTCCCGGAATCCGGAAAGCGGCTGCCGTCTTTGCTTATGGTATCTATATTCGTGCGGCCGTTCTTTTATGTATCCTAATGACGGCTCCGGCGCTCGGTCCATGGCAGAGCTTACAAAGAGGGCCTTCGCAGCCGCCGGAAACTGCGAAGGCCCTTTTACTACCCAAGACAGCGAATGCCCATCTTCCGTACTAACACTTGATCTCCAGATACCCCAGAAGCTTGGACATGTCATACTCCTCCAGCACGCCCAGGTTGGAGTCATAGTATTTCCCGTCAAAATGCACCAGGTAATGACAGAACCGTCCCATCTTCTCCATCATGATGCAGCACCTGGGCAGCACGGTGTCCCGGCCTTCCGTATAATTGATGACATCGGCGTGGTCGATTCCGTAATAGTTCAGGGCGGAAATCATCATGCCCATGGTGGCCTGCCACTCCCTGCAGTCCATGACGGTAATGACCTCCGCTATGGTATTCCCCGCCAGCATGGCCACGCAGGACTGGCCGCAGAGCCCATCCTCCGGCTGGATGATGACATTTATGCTGTCGATCTTGCGGATGGGATTCTCCACGCTGTAGGGGCTGTTCTGGTCCATGCGGATCAGGGAGCCCGTGATGTGGAGCACGATCTTGTGCGGCACTCCCAGCTCCACGCTGACGGCATCCTCATCCCCGATATGGATTTCATAATTGCCCTTCTCCTTGGGGAGCAGCTCGCAGTTGATGAGCTTGTTGTCCAAAATCACCTCGCCCTTGATGACGTCCCTCTGCTTGCAGACCTCCCATACATTAAAGGGAATCTGAATCATATAGCCCTTTTCCTTCTTCTCGACCACTGATTCAAAAAAATACTTCATCTCTTACCTCCATTTCGTATTTGGTTGAAACATCTTTTCAAAAATTCCAATATCCGACGATTTCCCGTCATGCGTCCACCCAGCCGTGCCTGGCCTGGGAGGGGGAGATCCCGTACCGCTTCTTGAAGAGCTTGCTGAAATGGTACGCGTCGTCATACCCCACCTGGGCCGCCACCTCCTGGATGCTCCCCTCGTATCCGCCCTCCAGCAGCTCCTTGGCCTTCTCCAGCCGGATGTTGATCAGATGCCTGATCGGCGCGTTCCCCGTCTCGCTCTTGAAGATCCGCGAGATGTAGAACGGGCTCAGGTACATGTTCTCCGCGATCTGATCCAGGGAGATCTTCTCGCTGTAATGGTCCTCGATATAGTTCATGATCTGCTCCACCACGTACTTCTTGTTGGCGGACTCGAAGGCGCAGCCGGCCGGCCTCTCCATGGGCTCGCACTGCTCCCGGATCACCAGCAGGAGCATCTGCATCAGATAGGCCTTCATCATGAAGTACCGCCCCTGTCTGCGGACGGCATTCTCCGCCTCCATGGAGGAGCAAATCTTCATAAGGCGCTGCCGCAGTTCCCCCGCGGTATGGAGGACATGCTGCCCTCCCGGAAGCGGCAGGAAATTGTCCGGGCAGCCCGCTATCCGGATATCCGAAAAGCCCACGAAGAATTCCGTGGACGGCACTTCCGCCTCCGGACAGCACAGGGACTGATGCTTATCGCCGGAATTGATGATGAGCAAATCCCCCTCCCGCACCGTATAAATCCTGTCCTCAATACGATATTTCCCCTCTCCGGAGAAAACATACGCAATCTCCAGATGGTCATGGCTCCGGTATTCGGAGGCGTCCATGTCCTTCTGTCTGGTGCCTTTCCATATAAAAAGGAAAGTAGGATCCATCTCATCGATGGAAATCTCGCCCGCCTGCTGCTTTTTGGTCTCTACACACATGTCTTCGTCCTTCTGCCTTTACGCGAAATTTCGTCTACAGATTCCCCCATCGATCCTGTTTTCTTATTTTACCCTGTTTGGCTGCAAAAGTAAAACCCTTTTTTTATTTCCGGCTACAAAATTTTCCATCAAGGGTGCAAGATACTCCATTTCCTTTTGTATCCTAAAAAGTACAATGTACCATAAGCCCGCAAACAATAAATAGGCGGATGGAATGCCAAAAAAACGACACAGGCGTTCCGGGGAGGATTTGCATATGACACCTATCAAATGGTTCTACGGCTTCTTGAAGAAGTACCAGAAACTGATGATTGGCGGCCTGTTCCTGACCACGGTCATCGCGGCCCTGTCCATTGTCAACCCCTACATATCGGGCATCATGGTGGACGATGTCATCCAGGCAGGGAACTACGACCTGCTGCCCACGCTGATCGCATGCCTGGTGGGGATCACGCTGCTCAACTGCGTCCTGCGCTTCCTGTACCAGCTCATGTTCGAGACGGCCTCCCAGGGCGTCCTCTACGACATGCGCAGCACCGTGTACAGGAAGCTGCTGGAGGAGGACTTCAACTTTTATAATAAGAAGCGCACCGGCGACCTGATGAGCCGCCAGACGGGAGACATGGACGCCGTCCGGTATTTCGTGGCCTATGTCATCTACGCCGTGTACCAGAACGTGCTGCTGTTCATCTTCGCGCTGGTGATGATCTTCACCGTGAGCCCGAAGCTGGCCCTGTGCATGCTGGTGGTGCTGCCCTTCACGGCCATCTCCACCTTCAAGCAGTCCAAAGAGGTGAAGCCCGCTTTCCAGCGCAACCGCAACTGCTTCTCCTCCCTGAACGCCTTCGTCCAGGAGAACATCAGCGGCAACCGGGTGGTGAAGGCCTTCGCCAAGGAAGAATACGAGAAGGGCAAGTTCCAGATCGAGAACGACAGGTTCCGGGACGCCCAGATCAAGGGCTCCCGGGTGTGGATGAAATACGTGCCAATCTTCGAAATCCTGGCCTACGCCCTCACCGTCATCCTGATGCTCTACGGCGGGTACATGGTCATCCAGGGGGAGGTCACCATGGGAGACCTGGTAAAGGTCAACGGCTATCTGTGGATGCTCAACGCGCCCCTGCGCATGGCGGGCTGGTGGGTCAACGATATCCAGAACTTCGTCACCTCCGTGGAGAAGATCTACGCCACCTACAGCGAGGAGCCCAAGGTGCGCACGCCCCGCTTTGCCTGGAACCACGCGGATACCTTCGGCTATCCCCATGAGAAGATCCGCGGCCAGGTGGAATTCAAGGATGTGGCCTACAGCGACGGCGACGATGACATCATAAAGGACATCAATTTCAGCGTGGAGGCCGGGCAGACCGTAGGCATAATCGGCTCCACAGGCTCCGGCAAGTCCACGCTGATGAACCTGCTGTGCCGGTTCTATGACGCCACCTCCGGGCAGGTGCTGGTGAACGGCACGGATGTCCGGGACATGAACCTGTACAACCTGCGGGACAACATCGGCATGGCCATGCAGGACGTGTTCCTGTTCTCCGACACCATCGAGGGCAACATCGCCTACGGCAGGCCCGACTGCAGCTTCGAGCAGGTGAAGAAGGCCGCAATCATGGCGGATGCCAACCACTTCATCAACGCCATGCCGGACGGCTACGACACCATCGTAGGCGAACGGGGCATGGGGCTTTCCGGCGGCCAGAAGCAGCGCATCTCCCTGGCCAGGGCCCTTTTGAAGGATCCTTCCATCCTGATCCTGGACGACACCACATCGGCAGTGGACATGGAGACGGAGAGCTATATCCAGAAGCAGCTTAAGAGCATCAAGGAGGGCTGTACCGTATTCATCATCGCCTACCGCATCTCTTCCATCAAGGACGCGGACCTGATACTGGTCATGGACGGCGGGCGAATCATCGAACGGGGCACCCACAGCGAGCTGCTGGCCAAGGACGGCTATTATGCCAAGGCCTTCCACAACCAGTACGGGGAGATTCCCCAGGAGCTGCTGCAGAAAAAACATATCGCATAACGAAGGTATCGTAGCGCTGAAGCGCACAGAGAGGTATAATTATGGCACGCAATCGATATGACATGGACGAAGTGCTGGAAGACAGCTTTGACGTCCGACAGTTGAAACGTCTGGGAGCCTATGTCTCCCCTTACAAAACGAAGATGGCAGGCGTCATCGTCCTGATGCTCAGCGCCTCCGCCGCCACCATGCTGGTGCCCATCTTCTTCCAGAGAATCATGGACATCTACATCCCGGGGAAGGATATGGGAGGAATCGTGGCCGTGAGCATGCTGACGCTGGCCGTGGCGGCCTATTCCGGCATCGCCATGCGCTTCAAGATTAAGATCATGAGCAATGTAGGCCAGAACATCATACACGCCATCCGCACGGATATCTTCAACCATCTGCAGGAGCTGCCCTTCTCCTACTACGATGACAGGCCCCACGGCAAGATACAGGTGCGCGTGGTGAACTATGTGAACAGCTTAAGCGACCTGCTGAGCAATGGTATCGTGAATACCATCACGGATCTGTGCAACCTTTTCTTCATTATTATATTCATGCTCTTCTGCGATACGAGACTGACCCTTGTATGCCTCTGCGGCCTGCCGCTGCTGGCCCTGGTAATCGTCTTCATCAAGAAGAGGCAGCGGAAGGCCTGGCAGATCCAGTCCAACAAGCAGAGCAACCTGAACGCCTACATCGCGGAGAGCATCAATGGCATCCGGGTCACCCAGTCCTTTGTCCGCGAGAACGAGAACAACCAGATTTTCAATAACTTAAGCGGCAATTACAGAAAGTCCTGGATGAACGCGATCCTGTACAACTTTACCCTGGGACCCAGCGTGGACATGATCTCCATCATCACCACATCCTTCATCTACGTGCTGGGCATCCGCTGGATCCTGGCTCCGGACGCCACGCTGACGGTGGGCGTGCTGATCGCTTTCACCGCTTACATCGGGCGCTTCTGGGCCCCGATCAACACCCTGGCCAGCTTCTACAACTCGCTGCTGACCGCCATCTCCTACCTGGAGCGCATCTTCGAGACCATCGATGAGCCCGTCCTGGTGAAGGACGCGGAGGGCGCCACGGAGATGCCCGCCATCAAAGGCCAGGTGGAATTCAAGGACGTGTGCTTCAGCTATGAGGAGGGCCACAGGATCCTGGACAATATCAATTTCACCGCCAGGGAGGGCGAGACCTACGCTTTCGTGGGGCCCACCGGCGCAGGGAAGTCCACCATCGTGAACCTGATCTCCCGCTTCTACAATGTGGATTCCGGGCAGGTGCTCATCGACGGCACGGATATCGCCGGGGTGTCGATCCGCTCCCTCCGGTCCCAGATGGGCGTGATGATGCAGGACAGCTTCATCTTCTCCGGCACCATCATGGACAATATCCGCTACGGCAAGCTGGATGCCACGGACGATGAGGTCATAGCCGCAGCCAAGACCGTTTGCGCCCATGACTTCATCTCCCAGATGGAGAACGGCTACTACACCGAGGTGAACGAGCGGGGAAGCAGGCTCTCGGCGGGCCAGAGGCAGCTGATCTCCTTCGCCAGGGCCCTGCTTGCCGACCCGAAGATACTGATCCTGGACGAGGCCACCTCCAGCATCGACACGGAGACGGAGATTCTGCTGCAGAAGGGCCTGAACGAGCTGCTGAAGGGCCGCACCTCCTTCATCATCGCCCACAGGCTGTCCACGATCAAGAACGCCGACTGCATCATGTACGTCGATAAGGGCGGCATCCTGGAGCGTGGCACCCACGAGGAGCTGGTGGCCCAGGAGGGCGCTTACTATGAGCTGTATATGTCCCAGTATGATTTCCTGACCCAGGAGGCTGCGGGGGGACAGAGTCAGATGCCCCTGAAGTTCGAGACTGCCTAGTACACTGGTGCATGAATTTCCAAGTAATCAGTGCTCGATTTCCGCGCCAGGACAAGGCGGAGGAAGGAGACGATGCGGGAGCATAGTCCACTGACGGCAACGCAGTACCGGGTTGGACAGCCAGGGCTGATTGCTCAAGGATTCATAATCGGGGTACTAGCCCCATAGAGCATTAATCACATAAAAGCTGCAGCCGGAACCGGGATTCCATCCCCATTCCGGCTGCTTTCTTTTCGAGAAAAATTACTACGCGCTTGTCTTTATTCCAATCCTACAGCTTCCTGACCTGCTTCGCCAGAGCCTCCCTGTCCGCGCACCCCGCCTTCTCCAGGATATGGGTCATATGCTTCTTCACAGTCCCCTCCGCGATGTAAAGCTCCTTTCCGATCTCCCGGTTGCTCATACCGCCTGCCGCCAGCCTGGCCACCTCGGACTCCCTGTCCGTAAGCCCCATGGCCCTGAGCCCAAAGTACACTCTCTGGCTGTCCGCCTCCATCCGTTCCGCCTCGCTGTCCTGGGGCTCCTCCATGTAGGAAATCAGCATCCGCTCCAGCCTGTACTTCACAGGCATCAGCAGGAGAATGAGAACCGCCGTAAACAGGATGTCGCCGCTCATCATTACCGTAAGGAGAGAGACTACAGCGGCAAAAATATCCGCATTTTCCAGCGTGGTTCTGGAAAACCCACCGGTGAACATATCCATGATGTTCATCAGGAACGTGATGATACAGGCTACCACAGCCGCCTTCTCCACACACTGGACCGCCCCCACAGACCTTCGCAGCTCCATTCTGGAGCATCCCTTCCCTTTCCGGGCAAAGGCTCTGGCCAATCCCCGGAAGAAATCCTTTTCCATTCCGGCCTGGTACAGAATCAGTACAATGATACATAGCTGAAGCATAGGAACCCATGTGTCACAATAGCGGATAATTTCCCACACTCTGCGGGGACCTCCATATATCGCCAGACCTAAGTACAGGACCCAGGCAATCCCCAGCGCTGACCATAACCCCCTGCATCCCAGCACCTTCCTCAATTTCGCCAGAAATTTTTTCTCCCTAAAATTCTTCATCCCGCTCCCACCTTTCTTTTTATTCCAGTTCCCCGTCTGCCCCGCCGGCACCCGGACATTGCCATCTGCAGATACCCTCATTTTACCGAAAGCACCCTGCATTTTGCAAGATGATTTCCCCTACCACCCATGAAAAAAGGGGGTGGTATCCTTCTACCACCCCCCATCGTGCCACTATTTATACGGCTTAACGATTTCGCTTGCCATGAAACCAGACTGCATAACGCTGACGGGTTCAATCGCATGATTACATTAGGCAATATTCAGCGTTATGCAGCATATCAGCCTGTCCCGCTCTGGACGACATGTTTGTCTTAAATCCCCAGCAGCATGGCGGCGAACCGGAAATACACCAGCAAAGACAAAGCATCTACAATCGTAGTGATGAACGGGCTGGCCATCACCGCCGGGTCGAAGCCGATCCGCTTGGCTCCTATGGGCAGAAGGCATCCCACTACCATGGCCATCAGCACCGCCGCCACCAGAGTCAGGCATACCGTAAAGGCCACCAGAATCCCCACCCGGTCGAACAGCATCAGCTTGGCGAAGTTCGCCGCCGCCAGAGTCCCGCCGCAGAGAACCGCCACCCGAATCTCCTTCCACACCACTCTGGGCACGTCGCGATAGGTAATCTCCCCCAGGGAAAGCCCGCGGATAATGGTCACGCTGGCCTGGCCCCCCGCGTTCCCTCCCGTGTCCATGAGCATGGGAATGAATGCCACCAGCACCGCGCAGGCGCTCAGCGCGTCTTCAAAAGAAGAGATGATCGCCCCTGTGAAGGTGGCTGACACCATCAGCAGAAGCAGCCAGGGAATCCTCTTCTTGAAGGTCTCCCCCACCCCTGTCCGCATATAGGGCTTGTCGCTGGGCACGATGGCCGCCATCTTCTCCATGTCCTCTGTGGTCTCTTCTTCCATGATGTCAACGATGTCGTCAACCGTGATGATGCCCACCAGGCGGTTCTCGTTGTCCACCACGGGCATGGCGATGAAGTCGTATTTCTTGAACTGCTCCGCCACCTGCTCCTGGTCCATGAGGGTGTGGATGGAGATTACGTTCTCGTGCATGATGTCAGCAATCCGCTCGTCCCCCCGGCTCAGCAGCAGATAGCGCAGCGCCACAGTGCCCACCAACTGCCTCCTGGCATCCAGCACATAGCAGATATTGATGGTCTCGCTGTCCAGCCCCACTGCCCGAATCCGTTCAATGGCCTGATCCACCGTCAGGCTCTCCTTCAGGGACACATACTCCACCGTCATGATGCTCCCCGCGGAATCCTCCGGGTAGCGCAGCAGCTGGTTCACGGCCTGGCGGGTCTCCGGATTGGCATTGGCCAGAAGCCGCTCCACCACATTGGCGGGCATCTCCTCCAGAAAATCCGCCGCATCGTCCGCCATCAGGTTGTCGATGACGCTGCCGGCCTCCCTGTCGGACAGGGATGTGATGATGGCCTCCTGGCTGTCGAACTCCAGATAAGAGAACACATCCGCCGCCAGATCCTTCGGCAGGATACGGTACACCTTAAGCCTCTCCTCATCCTCCAGCTCCTCCATCAGGAACGCGATGTCCGCCTCGTTGAGCTCGACAAGAAATTGACGGATATTCGTATATTTCCTGGCGGCAAGGAGCTCCTTAAGTTCCTCTAATTCGATTCTTCTCTCCATAGCATTTCTCCTTATGTGGTTTTAGAATTGTCCGGCAACTTCGACCAGGAAGAGGGTTGTCACTGCTTATTTTCGTACTCTTCATCCAAAACCACCACCTTTCGAAATGCTGTATTCATCAGAACCCGCGATACGTCTCTGACATTCCCATTTTAACGTCAGAACGCCTCTTTGTCAACGTAATAAATCTCTTTTATTCCCTCCAGGCCCACCCGCCCGCTGGTGGCGTCTGCCAGCTCTTTCTTCAGTATTCCCAGCGCCTCCGCCGGAATATGCAGCCGCAGGGCCACATTCTGCCCGTATTCCGCGGACAGGGGCTCTATGCCTCTTTCCTTCAGCAGGTACTGCACCTTGCCTATGTCGCTGTAGTCCGCTTCCGCCAGGGCCTCATAGCCCGGGCGCATCCTGCCCACCTGGCAGTTCCTCAGGCCCTCCTTCACGGCCTGGGTGTAGGCCCGGACCAGGCCCCCGGTGCCCAGCAGCACCCCGCCGAAGTACCTGGTGACCACCACGACCGCATTGCGGATCCCCTCCCCCGTCAGCACCTCCAGCATGGGCCGCCCCGCCGTTCCGCTTGGCTCCCCGTCGTCGCTGCAGCGGGTCAGCTCCGCCCTGCTGCCTATCACGAAGGCGGAGCAGTTGTGCCTGGCGTCCCAGTATTTCTTCTTCATCTCTTCGATGAAGCGCACCGCCTCCTCCTCGCTTTCACATGCCCGCAGCGTGGCGATGAAGCGGGATTTCTTCTCCACATACTCTCCCTCTCCGCCTGACAGCAGCACGCGGTAGGAGCCCTCTCTTCCACTTTCCATATATCTTCCCCGTTTCCCATCTGATTTTTCTGTCATTATGCCTTTCTTCCATATAGAATAGCATAATATGTCTAAAATGTGAAACAATTATTAAGAAGAAAAAGAAATCCTTTATTTACATAATACTTTTTGGTATAATGAGTTAAATATGCGAATACGCACCCATCCCTTCCAAAGCGTATCAGCAGAAAGGCGAATCAAATGAACTATGGAAAAAGAGGTGTCCGTGCCAAGCAGAGGGCACTTAACTCTAAGACAAAGAAACTGGGGCGCAAGCTCATACTGACCCTGGTGAAGCTTGCCCTGGCCTCCGTCATCGGCATCGTAATCTGCGCCGTCTGCGCCGGGCTGGGCGCCTACAAGGGCATCCTGGCCTCCACGCCGCAGATCCACTTAAGCGATGTGGTGGCTACAGGGGAGGCTACCATCGTGTACGACTGCGAGGGCAACGAAATCGACCAGTATGTCAGCATGAACTCCAACCGGATCCAGATCAACAGCATGGACCTCATCCCCAAGCATCTGGGAAATGCGTTCGTGGCCCTGGAAGACGAGCGCTTCTACAAGCACAACGGCGTGGATTTCGAGGGCATCGTCCGCTCGGCCGTACACTTCATACAGTCCCTGGGCAAGGACAAGGAGGGCGCCAGCACCATCACCCAGCAGCTTCTGAAGAACACCATCTTCACCACATGGACCGAGGAAAACGGGAACATGATCAAGATGTTCAAGCGCAAGTTCCAGGAGCAGTACCTGGCTCTGGCGATCTCCGAGAAGTTCACCAAGGAGGAGGTGCTGCTGCGCTACATGAACGCCATCAACCTGGGGCAGAACACCCTGGGCGTGGAGTCCGCCTCCCAGCGGTACTTCGGCAAATCCTGCAGCGACCTGACCCTGTCGGAATGCGCCGTCATCGCCTCCATCACCCAGAACCCCACCGGCCTCGACCCTATCCGCTTCCCTGAGTCAAACGCCAAGCGCCGTCTGGACTGCCTGAATAAGATGTTGGAGCTGGAGTTCATCACGGATGCCGAATACGAGGAGGCCATCGCGGATACGCAGGCGGTATATAACCGCATCGAGCTCCATGACCTGGATGTCCAGACCGCTGTCAATACCACCGCGGGCTCCTATTTCTCGGACGCGGTGTACGAGCAGGTGCGGGAGGACCTGATCAATATCGCCGGATACAGCGAATCCATGGCGGAGACCCTGCTGACCTCCGGAGGCCTGCGCATCGAGTCCACCATGGATCCCACCATCCAGACTATCTGTGACGAGGAATTCTCCAACCCGGAGAACTTCCCCGAGAACGTATACTGGTATCTGAACTATGCCCTCACCGTCTACGGTGCCGATGACCAGCAGTACAATTTCAGCAAAGAGAACATGATGACCTGGTTCAAGGACAATCTGGACAAGGGCTTCAACCTGATATTCAGTTCCCAGGACGCGGCCTATGAGGCCATCGCCACCTACCGCAGCGCCGTGCTGGCGGATCTGGGGATTGCCGACAGGGAGGACAATTATCTGGAGACCATCTCCATGACCGCTCAGCCCCAGGCCGCAATGACCATCCAGGACCAGTCCACCGGCTATGTGGTAGCCATCGTCGGCGGGCGCGGCACAAAGGAGGGGAGGCGAACCCTGAACCGCGCCACCGATGCCAAGCGTTCACCCGGCTCCACCTTCAAGGTGCTGGCGGCCTTCGCCCCTGCCTTAGACAGCGCAGGACAGACCCTGGCCACCCCCTACCTCGACGCTCCCTTCAACTTCAGCGACGGCACTCCCTGCCGGAACTGGTACAGCGGCTACCGGGGCATCAATTCCATCCGGGACGGCATCAGGGAGTCGCTGAACATCGTCGCCGCCAAGACCGAGACTGTCATCACGCCCCAGTTGGGCTATGATTATCTGGTGAACTTCGGCTTCACCACCCTGACGGACGGCGTATGGCTCAGGGACTCCACCGGGGAGGAACGCTTCTACACGGATGTCAACCAGACGCTGGCTCTGGGCGGGCTGACCTACGGCGCCACGCCTCTGGAGCTGACGGCCGGCTATGCGGCCATCGCCAATATGGGAGCCTATATAGAGCCCAAGCTCTACACCAGAGTGACCAATACGGACGGCGACATCCTTTTGGACAATACCAATCCCACCTCCAGGCAGGTCATCAAGGAGACCACCGCTTTCCTGCTGACCGATGCCATGGTGGATGTGATAAGGGGTGCGGGCGGCACCGGCACCAGCTGTAATTTCAGCTCCACCATGGCCATCGCCGGCAAGACCGGCACCTCCACGGATTACAATGATGTATGGTTCGCCGGCTTCACGCCCTACTATACCTGCAGCGTCTGGTCCGGCTATGACAACAATGTGCATATGCGCACCGAGCGTCCCGGCAGGGAGGTGGATCTGTCCAAGACCCTTTGGACTGTCATCATGAAGCGTGTCCATGAGAATCTGCCCGACGAGAAGTTCACCACGCCCCAGGGCATCGTCCGTGCGGAGGTGTGCACCATGTCGGGTCTGCAGCCTATCCCGGGCGTCTGTACTACTACAAGAGGCGAATACTTTGCCGCGGGAACGGCCCCTACAGATCCCTGCAATATCCATTATGTGGGGGATGTCTGCAACTACGACCTGCTGCCTGCAAGCCCTGAATGTCCGATGAAGGTACCCGGCAATCTGGATCTGCCGTTCCAGGAGGATCCTTCCCTTCTGCAGGGCTCCGCGGCCATCACGCCTGACGGAGAGACGGCGGACGGCTCGAACAGCCCGCATTGCCAGCACGATGCCGCGTTCTTCGCGAATCCCGACTATGAGGCCATCCTGGCGCAGCAGGCCTGGGAGATTACGGAACGCGACCTTGCCGCCCAGCAGGAGGCCCTTCAGGATCCCGGTATCGACCCCAATGCGCAATGATTTCATAACGCCTAATCCAAAGGCCGCGATGCACTGAACACGCATCGCGGCCTTTTCATCCCCTTTCTCCTGCTTCCCTGACGCCACTGCGGCTTCCTTGGCACCATCCCGTGTTTCGTCCGGAAGCTATCCGAAAACCTCCGAAAACCGCTCGTCTGAAAACGGCGAAAACTGGCGATCTATACTTGCATAGAAATATGGTATTGTGGTATAATGTTGAAGCGTAGGGAATCATGTCGGTTTCTGAATTCCTGTATACAAGGCATACGAAATCACGTCACATTCCTGACTATCAACAAAACCAAGGAGAACATCTATGGAACAGCCATTATATACTTCCGTAAAAGTGAACAATGAAATCGAGCTATGCGAAATCGCCGACCTGGAGTGCAAGCAGCTCATCGAGAAGGCGCTCCTGGGCCATCGTATCTCCTACTATATCCGCTGGCCCAAATCCTCCCTCTTCCATCGCAGCAAAAACACCTGCATCATCTGCGTGAACGAGAATTCAAAGGAAACAGCGGAGGATGTAGTGCGCTCCATCTGCGCTGAAAAGGGCTATCCGGTTAAATTCCTCATGCGCAGGTTCCAGAATCAGTATCTGTAGGCCGCTCTGGAATTTTATAAGAACTGAGCAAAAAATTCTGCAAAAAATTTAGATTTTTTGTTGACAAGACTGCCAGAACTTGCTATAATATCATTTGTGAGTGCGGAACACATTCATGTGCTGCTGTGGCTCAGTAGGTAGAGCGTCGCATTGGTAGTGCGGAGGTCACGGGTCCGATTCCCGTCAGCAGCTTTCTGGAACCATTGATTTTACTGGTGTTGCGGAGCTTCGTAGAATCAAAACCAATTAACAGACCAATCAAAGCTGATTTGATTGGTTTTTATTTTGTCTGGAATTCCGGGATGCTGCTTATAATCTGGCCTTTCGCGTCTATGCTCTGCCTGTTCCTGTGGTAATGGTTCTCCGTACAGGCGATGTCCGTGTGCCCCATCTGCTCCATAATCAGCCGATTGTCCACATTGTGGCGTATCCTAAAAGTGTTTCCCTCAAAGACCTCGTGTTTCAGAGCAGCAAGTTCCCCCATTCCATAACCTAAGGCTGGATTGTCACAGGCCAGAGCCGATGAATCACGCCCTGTGTCAGATGTCTTTTCAGATCTCCGGAAAGGGCTGCAGCAATGACAGAAACTTATACCGTGAAAGTCACATCCCAGGCAGAATCGCAGAGAATCATTCCTGTCCCTTTCCCAGTTTCTTCAGCGTGTTTCCTTAGTCAATGAAGAGCCTTGGCACACAAATGGGATACACCGACTGCCAGTAAAGAATTTTACGCCTGCAGCCAGCGCCTACTCTGCCCCCTGGACGCTCTCCCGCTTCAGCTTCCGGTACAGCACGAAATACATCGTAATAAAGCATGCCAGCCCGCCGATGCAGTTGGAGATGGGCTCCGCCCAGAACACGCCGTCCACACCCAGCCCCAGCCTGGGCAGGATCACCGTCAGCGGCGCCACGATCACGGCCTTGCGCAGCAGGGAGAAGAAGATCGCCTGCCGGGAATATCCCAACGCGGTGAAGGCCGACTGGCCTGTGAACTGGAACGCCATGAAGAAGAATCCGAAAAAGTACAGCTTCAGCGCGCCGGTTCCCGCCTCCAGCATGGCCGCGTCCTCCGTGAAGACCGACAGCAGCAGATGGGGGCACTGTATTACCACCAGCCAGGCCAGCAGGGTATACAGGATGCCCATACAGGCCGTGAAGCGGATTCCCTGGCAGATCCGGTCGTACCGCTTCGCCCCGTAATTGTACCCCAGCACCGGCTGGGAGCCGCTGGTGAGCCCGTTCACCGGCAGCGACAGAATCTCCCGCACGGAATTGATGACCGTCATGATCCCTACATACAGATCCCCGCCGTATACCTTCAGGGTGGCATTGCACACCACCTGCACCAGGCAGTTCGTCCCCTGCATGATGAAGCCCGACATGCCGAGGGCGGCGATTTCCCGGGCCAGCTTCCAGTCCACAGGAAGGTTCTGCCTGCGGATATGCAGCCCGGCCTTCTTGCCGGTCAGGAAGCGCAGCACCCAGGCACAGGATACCGTCTGGCTCAAAATGGTGGCCAGGGCCGCACCTCCCACGCCCATGTCCAGCGCGAAGATGAACACGGGATCCAGTACCAGGTTCAGCACCGCCCCGATCAGGGTCGTCATCATGCCCGTCTTCGGATAGCCCTGCGCGTTGATGAAGCCGTTGAGCCCTGTGGAGAGCATGGCGAAGGGAGTCCCCAGCAGGTAGATGCGCAGATATGCGTCCGCATACACATAGGAGGCGTCGCTGGCCCCGAACAGATAGAGCACCGGCCTGCGCAGCAGGTAGCAGAAAAGGAATATCGCCACCGAGCAGCCCAACAGCAGCGAGCAGGTATTTCCCAATATCCGTTCCGCCCGCTCCTCCTGGCCCGCCCCCCTGGCTATGGAGAACAGAGGCGTCCCTCCCGTGCCGAAGAGATAAGTGAACGCCGCGATCAGCGTGGTCAGCGGGAACGCCAGCCCGATGCCTGTCAGCGCCATGCTGTCCGCCCCCGGCAGATGCCCGATATAGACACGGTCCACCACATTGTATAAAAGCAGCACCATCTGTGCCAGCATCAGGGGAACGGCCTGGGACATGATATTCCGCCAGACCTTCCCCTTAGAAAAGTCGTTCGACATGAGCTGCCTCCTCACATGTCCTTTTAATATGTCTTGCTGTTGTCCACAATCACCTGGGACTCTTTCTTCACAACGGTGGACGCGCCGATCTTCTCCTGGAGCAGCCGATAGAACCGCTCATCCGGGAAGTCCTTTACATCCACTGTCTCCCCTGTCCATGCGCTCAGATGTATGGCATTGGAGATGGTCAGCCCGAAAATGCCCTCCTCCCCCGGTGCCAGAAGCTGTGCGCCGCTTCGCAGGGCGGCGGCGAAATTGCTCAGGATGCCCACATGCTGGGGCCCGCCGGAGAAGTCCGCCGGAACATTGCACTCCCAGCACTCCGGCCTTCCGAAGGGAGCCGTGTTCACCCTGTTGTGCTCCCGCTCCGAGACCACGTTCCGATGGAAGACGATTCTGTTGTCCTCCACCACTACCTTGCCCATGTCGCAGGCGATCTCCAGGCGGTTGGTGCCCGGCGCCTCCCCGGTGGAGGTGATGTATTCCCCGGTGGTTCCATTGTCATACTCGAAGTATGCCATCACATCGTCTTCCACTTCGATGTCATAATACTTGCCGAAGCTGGCCTTGGCGAATATCCTGTCCGGCATGCCGAACATCCACTGCCAGAGATCCAACTGATGGGGATTCTGGTTGATCAGCGCGCCGCCGCCCTCCGTCTTCCAGGTGGAGCGCCATGTGCTGCTGTCGTGGTAAGCCTGGGGGCGATACCAGTCCGTGATGATCCATGTAATCCTCTTGATATGGCCCAGCTCCCCCTTCTGCACCATCTCCCGCAGCTTCTGGTATACCGGATTGGTCCGCTGGTTGTACATGATGCCGAATTTCCTGTCGGACTGCGCCGCGGCGGCGTTCATCTCCTTTACCTGCTTCGTGTAGACCCCTGCAGGCTTCTCCGTGATGACGTGCAGGCCGTGGCGGAATGCCTCTATGGCAAGGGGCGGATGGAAATAATGGGGCGTGGCGATGATCACCGTATCGCACAGGCCGCTGCGGTACAGCTCCTCTGCCTCGCCGAATACCGGGACCTGGGGATACTCCTGCCTCGCCGCCTCACATCTGGCCGGGGCAATATCGCAGATCGCTCCCAGCTCCATGCCCGGCACCTTTCCTTCCGCCACGCTTTTCACATGTACGGTTCCCATGTTCCCGAAACCGATTACGCCTAATCTCACATTTTTCATGGATACAGCTCCTCCTACCTGATTATTTTATCCAAAATATCTTCCAGTGCCCGGTATGCCAGCGTAAATGTGCCCTCTCCGCCCTGGGGGAGGTTCTGCATCTTGTCATCCAGCTCCAGAGCGGCCAGCCCCGAAAAGCTGCCCAGATGGGGCTCCAGGCTCAGATACCCCTCATACCCGCTGTCCAAAAGGCCTTTCAGAATATGCCCCACATTGCCGTCCCCGGCCCCGGCCGGTACTACGTTTCCGTCTTCCACCCGTGCATCCTTGACATGCACATAGGCGATGAAGCTCCGCAGAGCCTCATAGGCCTCCTTCGTATCCTGGCCGCACTGCACGAAGTTGGCCGGATCGAACACTGCCTGAAAATGCCTACAGCCCAGCTCCCTCATCAAATCCGCGCAGCGCTCTGCAGTATCCCCGTATATGCCCTTCTCGTTCTCGTGGAGCAGCACCACGTCCCGCTCCCCGGCATACGCCGTCATCCTGCGCAGGCGGCGGATCACCTCCTCCCTCTCTCCGGCAGTCCACTCGTGGGCGGCCCCATCGCCCTCCCCCGCCGCGGAATCAGGCCTCTCCGGGGGATAGAAGCTGAACATCCTGATATATCCGGCATCCAGCCTCTCCGCGATGTCCACCACCCTTTGGAACTTCTCAAAGTGCGCCTGGAAGTCCTCGTCCAGCCTTATCTTCCCGATGGGGGAGCCGATGGAGGACGCTTTGATCCCACAGCGCTCCATCTTCTCCTTCAGCGCGGCCACCTCGCCGTCCGAAAGCTCCGCAATGTTCTTCCCGTCGATCCCCCTTGGTTCAAAATACCTGATATCCAGCTTGTTCAGCACCCGGAACTGGGTATCCACATCCTCCGCGATTTCGTCCGCAAAGCCAGAGATCCTGTCATATTTCATCCGTCCCTGCCCTCCTTTATCCTTTCGATATCTCTATTTTAGCACAGTCCTCTCCCTCTGTCACTTCCCTTTTGGCTCTCCGGAGCTCAGCCACAGCGGGAACTCCCTGTCTATCCGCTCCTTCAGGGCCGCCCGCTGCCCTTCCGTGACAAAGGCGGCCTCCGCCGCGTTGATTGCCAGGCCCTTCAGCGCCTCCCCGCTCAGCCCGAACCGTTCCTGCAGCAGCAGATACTCCCTCTTCAGGCTGGTGCCGGATACGGTCACATTGTCGGTATTGACGGTGACGCGGATTCCTCTGTCCAGGAACCTCTCCAGCGGATATTCCTCCGGCAGGCCTACCGCCCTTGTCTGGAGATTGCTGGAATAGCACAGTTCCAGAAAAATCCCCCTGTCCCAAAGGATTTCCATCAATTCCGCATCCGATGCCGCATGTATCCCATGGCCGATGCGGACAGCCCCCAGCTCCAGGGCCGTCCTGACGCTTTCCGCCCCCGCGGCCTCGCCTGCGTGGATGACCACGGGGATTCCCCGCTCCCCGGCCCTGCGGAAGACATCGGCGAACCTGTCCGTGGGGTAGGCGGCCTCGTTCCCCGCCAGATCCAGGGCGCAGACACCCCTCCCCAGAAAGCGCTCCGCCACAGCCACCGTCTCCATGTTCTCCGCCCTGTTGCCCTCTCCCCGCATGCAGCACAGGATCAATCCGGCCGATAGCCCAAAATCCCGGATTCCCCGCCGGAGTCCTGCCGCTGCCGCACTGACGGCCTGCTCCTGGGTCACCCCCTTCTCCAGATGGAGCTGCGGGGCGAACCGAATCTCCCCATGGCACAGCCCCTGCCCACTCAGTCTCTCCAGAAGCCGGTAAACAGCGTATTCCAAGCTCTCCCCGGTCTGCAATACCCGGAGGGGGAGCTGGAATTTCTCCAGATATTCCCCCAGGTTCCTGCAGTCCGGCTCCACCGAGAGGAGGCTGCGCAATTCCTCCTGGCGCGTCGAAGGAAGCGCAGCCCCCGACAGTTCTGCCAGGCGCGGCATATCCTCCGGGTCTATGGAGCCGTCCAGATGTAGATGCAAATCGATCATTTTTCCTCTTCTCCTGTCTGCGCCTCATGGATCTGCCGTGTTTTCCGGAATCCATGGCCGCTGTCATTGTCTCCATTGTCTCTATGAAAAATGCCACGAGGACTGTCCTCCCCATGGCATTTCCGCTTTCTGTTCATATGTTGGTGTCCACCTTCGCACCCTTGATGTCCTCCGCCACCAGGTTCATCTTGCTGACCAGGTTCTGGATTTCCTGCTGGATCTCCGTCTGGGCGTTCTTTAAGTCGGACATCTCCTCCATGGGCATATCCTTCATGAACTCTTCCAGCTCTTCCTCATCCTCCCGGCGCTTCTCCAGGACCTCCTCCTGCTCTTCCTTCTTCTCCTCGATGGCCTCGGCTTCCTCTTCCTTCTTCTCCTGCTCCTGGTCGATATGCTCTTTGGCCTCCTCCACAATCATGCCGATGGCCTCGTCCCGGGCGGCTTCCATGACCTGGTCCGCCTCCTTCTGGGCCTTCACCATGGGGTCTTTCTTCAGGCGCTCCAGCCGGATGCCCCGGATGACGGCATTTTCCTTCTCGATGTTCCGGCCTGTGAAAAATGCGGTCTTCTGATGAATCAATGTCTCTTCGTTCACCTCAAGCTGGACCTTCTGGTACTCCGTAATCCCCTTGTCCCTGATTGCAGCCAGCTTCGCCTCTTCCTCCCGCGTCAGCTGGACGCCTGTCCAGGGCTGCTGGGAGGCCTGTTCCTTTTTCAAAAGCTCCAGATCCTGCTGTTCCTGGCTGTCGGGATCCACCTCATAATGGGCCGTCCATTCATTGCTCTTTGCCTCCAGGACCCGGAGGCTGTCCTGGGCATCCTTATAGGTGGAGCGCAACTCCCTCAGGCGGTCCCTGCTCTCCTGGATCTGCTCGTCGATCATCCTGTCTCCGTCCCAGGTATCGCTCACAATCTTCATGGCGCGCTCCTGGGCCTGGGCCCGGCGCTGCTGCAGTCTGTCCTGCAGGGGGAATTCTGCCAGCAGGTTCCCGGCGTAGAAGGTCGCGCTCTTTCCCTTTGAATCCTGAGTGTTCCGGTCTGCCCCGACCCTCTCCGCCTGGCTGCGGCTCTGGGTGTCCCCTGTGAAAATCGTGATGTTGCTCTGTATGTTCATGTCATGCCCCCTTCGTCTCTGTTCCGTCAGATGACCTGAAACCCGTCAGGCCCTGCCCTTGTCTGCTGCCCCATCCCCGATATCCTACCACAGGATGTCCGCAGCCATGTCCTGCTTTATGTCTGCAGCTTCGCTCTGACCGGCTGATTCTGCAGTTCCCCGCCTTCCGGCGAAGCAGCGCCTCCCTGCCGCGGCGTTCCCGGGCAGTGCTCTTTCCCGTCAGGCGTTCAGGTCCACCTGGGCTCCCTTGATGTCCTCGTCCAGGAGGTTCACCTCATTCAGCACCTTCTGGATCTGCTGCTTGACCTCGTCTATGGTCTGGCTCAGGTCGGTCATCTCTTCCACGGGCATATCTTCTATGAGCTCATCCAGCTCCTCTTCCCTTTCTTCCCGCTTCTCCAGAATCTCCTCCTGCTCTTCCCTCTTCTCCTCGATGGCCTCGGCCTGCTCCTCCCGCTCCTCCTGCTCTTCGTCCAGGTGCTCCTTAGCCTCTTCCTCCACGATGCCGATGATCTCCTCCCGGGCAGCCGCCAGCACGTCCTCCGCCTGCTCCTGGGCGTCCAGCACGGGATGGTATTTATTCCGCTCCGCCCGGATATCTTGAATCACATCCGACTCTTCAGCCACCACTATGTTATTTTCCGCAATCACCTTCCGGTAATAGGAGGCTGCCTTATCGAGTTCCAGGGCCCGGGTCTGGTAGTCCGTCATCCCGTTCTCCCGGATTTCGGCCAGGCGCTCCTTCTCCTCCTCAGTGAGCTTCTGGCCCAGGGCGTTGCGCTTCATAAGCTCCAGATCCATCTGTTCCTCACTGTCAGCCGCCACGCCGTATCCCTCCCGCAGGTCTTCCTCCATCTGGCGGAATTCCTTCAGGCTCTCCATAGCGTCTTTGTTGTCTTCCCTCAGCTCCCGGATGCGCTCCTGGCGCTGCATGATCTCGTTATCTATCACTTTGTCCGCGTCCCAGGCATCCCCCACGATCTTCATGGCGCGCTGCTGGGCTTCCGCCTTCTTCTGCTGGATCTTCTCCCGCAGAGGGAACTCCTTCAGGAAATTCCCGGCGTATACGGATCTGCTCTTCTGGTCGTAGCTGTACGTCCCCTCTTTCTTGGTCCATTCTGCCTGGGCATTGTTCCGGGTGTCCCCGCTGAAGACGGTTATGTTGTTCTGTACTCTCATGGCTGCCCCTCTCATTTTTGAAATGTGGATATGTGCGTACAATTAGAATCCATAATGTATATCGGCGGATCGGGGCGAATCCTTATACTGCAGACCGCCAGAATTTACAGTGGCGTCTCCGGGAAAGCACTTGGCTGGCGGTCTGCAGTCGGGTTGCGCTGCAAATTTAACCTGTGTGCAGTATAAGTACCGGCTTCGGCTTTGCCTGCCCGTTCGGCCGATTCTTTTTGCGTGTTCTTTTCTATCTCCAGCCGCCGAATCCGCCATCGAATTGGGATAGTTTCCGCCCGCGTCTGGGGCATGTCGGTTTTAACGGGTGCGGATATATTCGGAGACATCTGTCTCCCGTATGGCCTTGCGCAGCGGCAGGATCCTCTCCGGCGCTACGGACAGCTCGTCCACGCCCATGGCCAGGAATTCCCCGGTCAGCTCCGGGTCAGCCGCCAGCTCTCCGCAGATTCCCACCCGGATTCCGGCCCTGTGGGCATTTTCCACTGTCAGCTCAATCATCCGCAGCACCGCGGGATGGTGGGCGTCTCGGAATTCGTCCAGGGACTGGTTCTGTCTGTCCAGCGCCAGCATATACTGGGTCAGGTCGTTGGTCCCGATGCTGAAGAAGTCCACCTCTCTGGCCAGCAGATCGCTGATTACCGCGGCGGCCGGGGTCTCTATCATGATGCCCTGCTCCGGATGGCCTTGAGGCAGGCCCCGGGCCTCCAGCTCTGCCTTTACCTCCTCCACGCTTTCCCTGATTCTGCGCACTTCCTTCACGCTGGTGATCATGGGGTACATGATGGCCAGCCTTCCGTATGCGCTTGCCCGCAGCAGGGCCCGCAGCTGGGTCTTGAAGATTTCCGTTCTGGTCAGGCAGATGCGGATGGCCCGACAGCCCAGGGCTGGATTCTCTTCCTTTTCCATCCCAAAATAAGCGCACTGTTTGTCCGCTCCGATGTCAAGGGTGCGGATGATCGCCCGCTTTCCGCCCATGGTCTCGGCCACGGTACGGTAGATCCGAAACTGTTCTTCCTCGGTGGGAAAGCTGGTGCGCTCCAGGTAAATGAATTCGCTGCGGAACAGTCCGATTCCGTCGGCATCATTCTGCAATACCAGGTCCAGGTCTTTGATACTCCCGATATTGGCATGTAGCTGGATGCTCCGACCGTCAAGGGTAAGGTTCGCTTTGCCCTTCAGGGTCCAAAGGAGCTCTTTTTTCTCCTTTTCCTCCTCCAGGGCTTTCTGCATCCTGGCACAGGTCTCCCGGTCTGGGTCGATATAGAGCATGCCCGCAGCGCCGTCCACGATGCCCGGCCTGCCGTCCAGGCTTTCGTCCAGAGGAATGTCCGTACCCACCAGGGCCGGGATTCCCATGGTCCTGGCCAGGATGGCGGTATGGGAGTTCAGGGAGCCTCGGGCAGTGACGAAAGCCAGGACCTGGCTTGTGTCGAGCTGCACCGTTTGGGAGGGGGCAAGGTCGTCCGCCAGGAGGATCACCGGCTCCTCCACCTGAACCCTCTCCTCCTCCCGGTCCTGGAGGATGGCCAGCAGGCGCCGGGCGATATCCTTTATGTCGGCGGCGCGTTCTCTCATATAGGCGTCCTCACAGGCCTGGAACTTCTGCTCCAGATTCTCCGCCGTCCGGGCTACGGCGTATTCCGCGTTGACAGACAGGGTGTGGATGATGTTCTCTATGGAGCCCTGGAATTCGCTGTCCTTCAGCATCATCCGGTGAATCTCGAAGATGGACGCTTCGGCCTCCCCCACCTGACGCAGGGCCTTTTCATACAGCCCGTCCAACTGCTCCAAGGCTATCCCGGCGGCCTCCCGGTAACGGCAGATCTCCGCTTCCTGGTTCTGCGCCTCTTCCTGCTCTACGCGGCCCTCCGGCCTGCCGTACACAGATACCTTGCCTATGGCGATTCCGCCGCATACGCTCTTTCCATGATATACCCGCATCTCTGCCCCACCTCCGGTAGCGTTTCCTTCTGTCCTCAAGTCCTTCTGTCCCCAAACCCTTCCATCCTTGAGCCTGCCATCTGCCTGTATAAATCCATGACTTCCTCTCCGGTGGCCAGCAGCTCCGAAAACGCGCTTGCGCTTCCGGCGGCTATCCCCATGTGGAAGGCATGTCTGTAGTCATTCCTTTCCATCCATCCCGCCAGGAAGCCTGCTACCATGGAGTCGCCTGCGCCCACGCCGTTGACCAGTTTCCCCCTGGGGGCAGAGGCAGCGTAAACTTCTCCGTCCCCCGCCGCCAGGACCGCGCCCTGACCGGCCATGGACACCAGGACGTTCACGGCCCCCAGCTCCCTGAGCCTCCGCGCATAGGGTATGGCCTCCTCCCTGTCCCTGAGTTCCACGCCGAAGATTTCGCCCAGCTCATGGCTGTTGGGCTTCACCAGGAAAGGCCCATACTCCAGCACATTCATCAGAAGCTTCTTCGTGGCGTCCACCACGGTCATCACACCTCTCCCGGCCAGCCTCTCCATGATTTTCCCATAGGTCTCGTCCGGCATAGAGCCGGGGATGCTTCCCGCCAGCACCAGCACATCCCCCTCCCCCAGAGCATCGAGCCTCTCCATCAGTTCCCCCACAGCCTCCCTGCCAATCCGGGGGCCGCGGCCGTTAATCTCCGTGCCGTCAATGGATTTCAGCTTCAGGTTGATTCTGGAAATCCCTTCCCGGAGCCGGATGAAATCGGACTTCACGCCCATCTCCTCCACCCGGCGGACAATCTCCTCCCCCGTGAACCCTGCCACAAATCCCAGGGCCCTGCTGTCCACCCCCAGGTTGCGCAGCACCATGGAGACATTCAGGCCCTTCCCTCCCGGTAAAATCGCTTCCGAGTCCGTCCTGTTGGTCAGGCCCAGCCGGAAATCCGCTACCGAGACGATGTAATCCAGTGAAGGATTGAACGTAACTGTGTAAACCATCCCACTCCTCCTATCCCGCTCCTCCGTCTATGGAAAAACTGCCGGACAGAGCAAAGCTATCCGACAGCTTTCAAATATGCCGCAGCACAAACAGCCAATAACCTGGTGCAAATCCGGAAGAATGCCCGCACTTTTGGTATTCTTCTGTGCGCAACTTAGATTTTCTTAGCGGGCGTCCTAAAGAGGTGGGGTATGCCCCCTCTTAGCCGCTTAGAAAATCTTTGCGCACTTAGCCCTCAAACTGGGAATGGTACAGCGTTGAGTAAAATCCCTTCTGCTCCAGCAGCGCCTGATGGCTGCCCTGTTCGATGATGTTGCCGTCCTTCATCACCAGGATGATGTCCGCCTCCTGGATGGTGGAGAGCCTGTGGGCCACGATGAAGCTGGTCCTGCCCTCCATCATCCGGGCGAAGGCGTTCTGGATCCGCATCTCCGTGCGGGTATCGATGGAGGATGTGGCCTCGTCCAGAATCAGCATGGGCGGCAGGCAGAGCATCACCCTGGCGATGCACAGCAATTGCTTCTGGCCCTGGGACAGGCTGCCGCCGTCCTCGGTGATTACAGTGTCGTAGCCATTCGGCAGACGCTTGATGAAGCTGTGGGCGTGGGCCGCCTTGGCTGCCTGCACCACCTCTTCCTCGCTGGCTTCCGGCTTTCCCATGCGGATATTGTCCCGGATGGTGCCGCTGCGCAGCCAGGTCTCCTGGAGCACCATGCCGTAGCTGGTGCGCAGGCTCCCTCTGGTGATGTCCCGGATATCCGTGCCGTCCACTTTGATCTGCCCGCTGTCCACGTCGTAGAAGCGCATCAGCAGATTGATCACCGTGGTCTTGCCGCAGCCGGTGGGGCCTACGATGGCCACCCGCTGACCGGGCTTCACCGTGAGGTTGAAATTTTCAATGAGCTTCCGCTCAGGCACATAGCTGAAATAGACGTTCTCCAGGGCCACGTTTCCCCGGGCGTCCGTGAGCGCTTTCGCGTCCTCCGCATCCGGCACCTGGGGCTCCTCGCCTATGAGCTCGAAGATTCTGGCAGCGCAGGCCAGGGCGTTCTGGAGCTCCGTCACCACGCCGGATATCTCGTTGAAGGGCTTCGTGTACTGGTTGGCATAGCTTAAGAAGCAGGACAGCCGCCCTACGCTGATGCCGCCCCGGATGGCCACGAAAGCGCCGAAGATGCCCACGCCCGCGTACACCAGGCTGTTGACGAAGCGGGTGGCGGGATTGGTGATGGAGGAGAAGAAAATCGCCTGCAGGGAGCAGCCCTGGAGCCTGTCGTTGATCTCCCCGAACTGGCTCTTCACCGCCTCCTCCCTGGAGAAGGTCTTCACAATCTTCTGGTTTCCTATGGTCTCCTCTATCAGGGACGTCTGCTCTCCCCGGATCTCCGACTGTAGCTTGAACATGGAGTAGGTCCTTGTGGCGATGAATCTGGCCACCAGGAAGGACACCGGGGTGATGCACACCACCACCAGCGCGATGGGCACATTGGTGACCATCATGAAAATCAGGGTGCCGATAATCGTCAGCGCGCCTGTGAAAAGCTGGGTGAAGCCCATGAGCAGGCCGTCCGCGAAAGTGTCCACGTCCGCCACCACCCGGCTGACGATGTCACCGTAGGCGTGGGCGTCCAGGTATTTCAGGGGGAGCTTCTCCAGCTTCTCGAAAGCGTCCTCTCTGATGTCCTTCACCACATGGTAGGTGATATGGTTGTTGCAGGTGTTCATCACCCACTGGGACAGGGCCGTCACGGCCACGGCGATGCCGATTTTCTTCATGATCGAGAAGACTGCCGGGAAAGCCACCATGCCCTCTCCCAGGAGCAGATCCACCGCGTCTCCAGTGAGGATCGGCACGTAGAGGGTGAGCACCACGGTCACCGCCGCCAGCGCCAGGGAGAAGCCCACCATCAGCCAGTATCTACGTATGTAGCGCAGCACCTGACGCATGGCGGCCATCTGGCTGGACTGCCCATTCTTATTTGTCTGTGCTTTATCTGCTGCCATGGCTCTGGCCTCCCTTCTCTCTGTCGCTTCTGTTTCCGCTTGTTCCGTTCCCCGCACCCGCCGCTTTCAGCCGCTCCTCCGGGTACTGGGAGAAGTAGATCTCTCTGTACACTTCACAATTCTCCAAAAGTTCGTCATGGGTTCCGATGCCCGCCATCTCGCCGTCATCCAGCACCACGATTTTGTCCGCATGGCGGATGGAAGAGGCGCGCTGGGAGACGATGAAGGTGGTGGTTCCGCCCTCCAGGCCGCGGATGGCAGTCCGAAGCTTTGCATCCGTGGCGTAGTCCAGGGCGGAGGCGCTGTCGTCCAGGATCAGTATCCGGGGGCTGCGCACCAGCGCCCTGGCGATGGTCAGGCGCTGCCTCTGGCCGCCGGAGAGGTTCTTGCCGTTCTGGGCGATTTCGGCATCCAGTTTGCCCCGTTTCCCTTCCACTACCTCCCTGGCCTGGGCGGTGTCGATGGCCTGCCACATCTCCTCTTCCGTGGCATCGGGCTTGCCCCACTGGAGGTTGCTTCGGATGGTTCCCTTGAAGAGCACCGCTTTCTGGGGCACCATGCCCACCATGCCCCGCAGCTCGTCTTCCGGAATCTGGCCGATGTCCCTGCCCTCCAGGCGTAAATGTCCGCCAGTCACCGGGTAGAAGCCGGGAATGAGGTTTACAAGGGATGACTTGCCGGAGCCGGTGCCGCCGATGACGCCGATGGTCTCGCCTCTGTTCACGGTGAAGTCGATGTCGTGCAGTGTCTCGGCCCCTGCGCCTGCGTAGGTCAGGGATACATGGTCAAAATGCAGGAAAGGCGTGCCGCCCACGTCCAGGCTGGCAGCTCCGGCTCCCTGCGCCCTCCCGGCGGAATCCGGCGCTTTGGCTCCGCCCATTCCCTCTGAAATTCCAGTTGCCGCAGTCCTCTCCTGATTCCGGATTTCGAACACTCCGGCCACCCGGTCCGCGCAGGCCAAAGCCTTTGTCACCGTGATAATCAGGTTGGCCAGCTTCACCAGCTCCACCAGAATCTGGGACATGTAGTTGATGATGGCCACCACTTCGCCCTGGGTCAGGTTCCCCACGTTCACCTGGACGGCTCCGATATAAATCAGGAAAATGATGGCTCCGTTGACGATTACATAAGTAACGGGATTCATGACGGCGCTGATCTTCCCCACGAAGATCTGACTGTCCGCCAATGCTTTGGTAAATCCCCGGAAGCGCCCCTCCTCCACTTCCTCCTGGTGGAAGGCTCTGATGACACGGACGCCTGTCAGGTTCTCCCTGGTGATTCCCAGCACTTTATCCAGATTGGCCTGGACTTTTTTATACAGAGGCATGGTCCAGATCATGATACCGAAGACCACGATGGCCAGCAGTGGAATGGCCACCACGAACACCAGTGCGCTCTTCACGTCGATGGTAAAGGCCATGATCATGGCTCCGAAGACGATGATGGGGGACCGCAGGAACAGCCGCAGCACCAGGTTCACACCGGACTGGATCTGGTTCACGTCGCTGGTCATGCGGGTGATCATGGTGGAGGTCCCGGCCTTGTCGATATTGGTGAAATCCAGTCCCTGAATATGGTCGAACAGGGCCTGTCGCAGCTTTGCGGAGAATCCCACCGCCGCCTTGGCCGCGAAGAACTGGGCCGTGATGGAGGACACCAGCCCTACTACCGCCAGCGCCAGCAGACAGAGCCCCATGCGCCAGATATGGGCCGTGTCAGCCCCGCCTGCGCCCCCCGCATTGATGCCACGGTCGATGATGCTGGCCATGACCAGGGGCACCAGCAGCTCGAAGAAGGCCTCCAACAGCTTGAACAGCGGCGCCAGGACGGACTCCTTCTTGTAATCGCTCAGATACTTCATTAACTTATTCATGCTTGCACCTCTTTTGTCCGATTCAGCGGACGGATAAATAATATTTTGTCCCCCGGTTCTTTCCGTCCGGACGGATGACGCCCAGATTCCGGAACCGGAGCAGATAACGCCTTAAACTAAGATTATTTTAGAAAATCCCAAAGCAGATGTCAATGATTTTTTGGAGCGCTGACCTTGCCGACCAGGGTCTTCACGTTACGCAGTATATACATCACCCATGAAACCAGCATCACTCCGGAGCACACCATTATCAAACCGTTGGAGATTGCCGCCGGGATATGGGGCCATATCAGATGAATCAGTATCGTGAGGTACAGCATGGCTGTCGTAATCTTACCGTGCCAGGCCGCGCCTGTGACCCTGCCGGACTTGCGGATGACCAGGAGGGATGTGAGCCCCACCGAGGCCTCCTTCACGGCCAGCAGCGCCAGCGGGCACCATATCATGGGAAACCGCGTCACAAGGCAGACGAGCATCGCCGCCTGGGTCAGCTTGTCCGCCACCGGGTCCAGCATCTTCCCCAGATTGCTCACCATATGGAAACGTCTGGCGATAAAGCCGTCCGCCAGGTCCGTCAGCCCGGAGAGCAATAGCAGCCCCGCTGTCACCAGATATTCGCCCCAGACGCAGTATGTCCATAGGAATACCGGAATCAGAACCAGCCGGAATGCGGACAAAATATTGGGAATCGTGATTATCCTGTTTTCATCTTCCTTGTGGGAATGCATGTCTGTATGCCTCCTGCCCTGCCTGTATTTCAATGCTTTGTCTCGTGATGCATAGTTCTATTTGGGGCTATTTTAGTACCGGCCTCCAGTCGTGCTCCACTTCAAGGAACAGTTCCGCGAATTCCTCCTTATCGAAAATCCGCAGCATGCGGTCCATATGCCATATGACGGGCAGGTTCGGCAAATCCTCCAGCTCTGTCCAAAAAACTTTCCCCTCATCGGAGGATTTCAGCTCCCCCGAGAATCGGTCCGTCTTGAAGAGGAAGACGACATAGCGCCTCCCGTCCTCCTCCACCCAGTCCTTGACGCCGCAGAGCCTGGGATTCTCTATGGTCAGGTTGGTCTCCTCATAAATCTCGCGGATGACGGAATCCACAATCGGCTCATGCCTCTCCACATGGCCGCCGGGAAAGGTGATTCCTCTGGAATGCCCCTCTTCCATGTCCCCTTTCAATATCTTCTCCTGCACCAGCACCTTCGTGCCGTCGTAGACCATGCACATATTGGTCAGTATCACGTCTTCTGAACGCTCCATTTTCTTTCGTACCTCTCTTCCATGTCTGTCCCGGGGCGGTATGTCCTGACTGCATCTGTCCGAAACACTGCAGTTGCCGCTTTATTTATAGAGGTCCTCCAGCGTCAGCAGCGTGACCTCGCCCCGTTTTTCTGCTTCCGTCAATGCCGATGTAAAACCGCTTTTGGAAAAAATATAATAGTGGAAGCCTGCGTCCCCTCGGAACACTGCCGCATATCTGCGAAGCAGCTCCAATTCCTCTGTCCCAATCTTTTCGTTTCGATATTTGCAGGAGCCGATGAGATATTCGTTTCCTTCTACCGGCGTGCCCACAATGTCAATCTGCACCTCTTTCCGCGTTTTCGGATCCGTTCCCCACCACTGTCCGACGCCGCTTAGCAGAATGGGAAGCTTTTCCGCATAGCGGAGCAGATATTCCCGGCACATCTTCTCGAAAACCAGTCCCATATAATCCGGATAAAACCGTTTTACCGCCTGTTCATAGACGAGCCGCATCCTCCCTGCGCTGATGGCGGACATATTCCGGGGAACGAAGCGATACCAGAATCGGAAGAAGGTATCGTCAATGACATAGACCGTTTTCCGGCCGGTCTTCTCCGCAATCGGCGTCTCCTTTTTCAGAATACCCAGTTCCAGCAGCACTTTTAGATATTTCACGCACACGCCGGATTCCAGGCCTACTTTCGTGGAAATTTCATTGGAACGGCTGGCCCCATCGGCAATCGCCGAAATAACGGAGTTGTAGATGGCCGGTTCCCGCAGTTCCTGCTTCAGCAGATTTTCCGGTTCTTCAAACAGATAGCCTGAGGTGTTGAACAGATTTTCCAAAAGCGCCTCGTCCAGATTTTTTTCTACGTCCAGCTTATTGATATAGTGGGGGATTCCTCCGGTCACGCCATATAGAAGGGCTTGGTCGGCAGTCTCCAGCTCCGGATGGAATACCGTGATTTCCCGGTAAGTCAATGCCTGTATCTTAAACTGTGCCGTACGCCGTCCGTACAGAGGGCTTTCGTAGCCCAGCACCTGATATTCCATGAAGCTCATAGAGGAACCGCACAGAATCAGATAGAGCCGGCTATCCTGCCACTGATGGTCGATGATGTGCTGGAGTCTGGAAGAAATGGATTTTTCCGCCTTCGCCAGATAGGGGTATTCATCAATGACGAATACCAATCTGTCCCCTGCTGCCATGGCCGTTACCGCGTCCAGAGCATCCGCATAGTTCTGATAGGTGGGGGCGTTTACGCTGTCCGGATTCTGGCAGGTATATATCGCTTTGGAGAGGGCCTCCAGATTTTCCTGAGAGGATGCGTTTAAGGCGGAGAAATAGACCACAGGTTTTCCTTTGCAGAATTCATTTATCAGCGCCGTTTTTCCTACGCGCCGCCTTCCATATATGACAATGCACTCAAAGCGGCCCTTTTGATAGCGGCTGTTCATCCTGCGGAGTTCTTCTTCCCGGCAGTAAAACATGATATTCCCCTTTCGTTTGCATTTTACTGAGTTACGAGTTGGTGTATCATGAGTTTATTATATGCGTTTCATAGGATTTGTCAATGCCGAATTTCCAGGCGACTTACGTCAGGCCTCTTTGGCGAATCAGATTTTCAGGAATCGATGGCAAATCCGGCTGTTCGTGAATATACTTTAGGGAAAGACTCCTGCCGGAGGGCGGCCATGGCCATTACATCCCTGGATATCCTGAATCTCTCCCATTCCCTCAAAGATATCTGCGAGGTGAACTGCAATACGCCGGAATGCCTGTCCCAGACCCTGAAGATTCTGATGCAGTACAATCTAATCCAGGCCAATCTGCAGTTCAGCAAGCAGTTCGGGCCGCCATGTATGCCCACCTTCTGCCAGACTGCCCAGGCTGCGACTGCTCCGGCGGTTGCTCCATCGGCCTGCCCGGCTCCTGCCGCGACTGTTCCGACGGTTCCTGCACCGCCTCTCTCAGCCCCTGCTGTGACTGCTCCGGCCCCTTCATCGGCCTGCCCGGCTCCTGCCGTGACTGTTCCGACGGTTCCTGCACCGCCTCTTTCAGCCCCTAACGTATGTGCTCCGGCGGTTGCTGCGCCGAATTCCTGTCCTGTCGGATGCAGCCCTGCACCGGCCCCGGCTCCGGCTACCCTCGGCCCCGCCGCATCCCCTAAGGCTCCTGACACAGCCGCACCGGCCCTCTCCGCACCGGGTCAGGATGTCAATCCCCTTACCCAAAGGCCTTCCGTCCGCCTGGACATCGGAGATCCGTTCCTGGCCGATTATGAAAAATAGCCGGTTCAGCCATACCTGCAGAAGGCAATGCTGTACCCCTCCAAGCCGCACCACTCCTCCCACAGCAGACATCTTCCCTCCGGCAAGACGGAAGT
This sequence comes from uncultured Acetatifactor sp., assembly GCF_910585425.1. Taxonomy (GTDB): domain Bacteria; phylum Bacillota; class Clostridia; order Lachnospirales; family Lachnospiraceae; genus Acetatifactor. Next base: position 96,512 of record NZ_CAJUCP010000008.1, read on the forward strand.
TTCGGACGCCCATGCCTCATTATCGCCTGAATCTGTCTCCGGCAGAGGCATGTCCCCTCCTGTCAAATCTGTGCCCGGTGATACATATGTCTCGCCTGAACTGCTGCCATTTTCCGAAGATACGGCCTCAACGGGCAGGAAATCCACTCCCAGCGCCCAGACGATGCCCTTCCCGGTCAGCTTCCCGTAGGCCTCCTTCCTGGCCCACAGCCGGTAGAACAGCCCTTCCCGGCCAGTTCCCGCCCGCTTCAGAGCTGCCGTCTCCCGCCCGGAAAAAAAGCGCCCGGCCAGCTTCTCTACGTCTTTCCCGCAGTGCTGCTGGATGTCCGTCCCCATTTCCTCTGTGGATATGGCGCAGAAGACATAGTCCCCTGAATGGGACAGATTGAAATAAAAGGGCAGATCCCTGAAATAGGGCTTCCCGTTCTCGCCGTATCTGTAGGCAAGGGGTATCGGCGGCTTATTTTCCAGAAGTTCCAGCAACTTATTAACGGAATATCGTTTTATTTTGTCATTCCCCTCTGCCGTGCCTGGATTCCCATCGCCTGATTCCTGTTCGCCTGGTTCCTGTTCATCAGATTCCTGTTCTCTCTCTTCCGGTTCTACCGCCATATCGGATGCAGCCATCCCTCCGGCAGCACCGGAAGCGCAAGATGCTCCCGCACCCACGTCTCTCGGCAAATCCTCCCTGTCAGTCTCACCATTCTGCCCATCCCCCGGCGTTTCCTCCGGACTGTCTCCGGCTATGTCTGCCGTTTCCGCTTCCATGTCTCTCCCATGCCCAGGTGCCTCTTCACACCTGCCTGTTCTCCCATCCGCCGCAGCTGCCTTACCATTCTGCCTGTGCTTCGGCACGGCCGCAAGCCTGCTCTCCGTCTGCGTCCCCTCCGCCGAATCCGTATTCCGCATACTTTTCAGCACAGCCCCATGTCTGCCTGCCGGCGCCTCCACCCCTGCAGCCCCGATTACCTCCCTCACCGCAGCCTGCAATAGCAGCCCCGCCCCAAGGCTGGCGGCCTGCGCACGCCCCGGCCTCATGCGCTGCGCCTTCTCCCGCCGCTCTTCATCCACACACAGAAAAGCCCTCGCAAGAAGGGCTTCTCCGTTTTCCGTATCCATGAATTCCTCTATATCCAGCAGATATCTCGCAACACACATCTCCGACTCCGTCAATGGCCCAGCACCCCGATGCATGAATCCTTGCGCGATCAGCACTGGCTGTCCACCCCCATTACCGCGTTGTCGTCAGCCGACGATGCCTTGTACTCGCTTCCTTCCTCCGCCTTGTACTGGCACGGACATCAAGCACCGATTGCCCGGGAAATCGCGCACCAATATGCCGGGAACCGTCATAAAAATTCCTTACTCCGTCACCTGCAGATGCAGCTCCTCCAACTGCTTTGCGTCCACCGTGCCGGGAGCCTCGGACATGAGGCAGGAGGCGTCCTTGATCTTCGGAAACGCGATCACGTCCCGGATATTGTCTGTCTGGGCCAGCAGCATCACGAACCGCTCCAGCCCGATGGCCAGGCCCGCGTGGGGCGGCACGCCGTATTTGAAAGCGTCTATCAGGAAACCGAACTGCTCATGGGCCTGCTCTTTCGTAAAGCCCAGAGCCTGGAACATCCTCTCCTGGATGTCATCCTGGAAGATACGGACGCTCCCGCCTCCCAGCTCCATGCCATTGACCACGATATCGTAGGCTTTCGCCCGCACCTTCCCCGGATCCGACTCCAGAATCTCCAGATCCTCCTCCATGGGCATGGTGAACGGATGGTGCATGGCCACGTACCGCTCCTCCTCGTCGCTCCACTCGAACTGAGGGAACTCCGTCACCCAGAGGAAATTGTACTGGTTGGGGTCCAGCATCCCGAGCTGCCTTGCCAGCTCCACCCGCAGGGCCCCCAGCACGGACCATACCAGCTTCAGCTTATCCGCCGCGAAGAGGAGCAGATCTCCCGGCTCTCCGGCCATGGCCGCCACCAACTCTTTCAGCTCTTCCTCTGTCATGAATTTCGCAAAGGAGGACTTATAGCTTCCGTCCGGCAGCACTGCCAGATACGCCAGCCCCTTCACGCCGTAGCCCTTGGCGAACTCCACCAGAGCGTCAATCTTCTTCCTGGGCATCTCTGCCTGGCCTTTCACATTGATGCCGCGGACGCTCCCGCCCGCCTCCAGCGCGCCTGTGAACACGCCGAAGCCGCAGCCCTTCACCGTTTCCGACACATCTGTCAGTTCCATGTCGAACCTGGTATCCGGCTTGTCGGAGCCGAAACGGTTCATGGCCTCGTCCCAGGTCATGCGCTTCAGGGGCAGGGGCACCTCCAGGCCCACGGTCTCCTTGCAGACTTTCGCCACCATCCGCTCGGTGACGTCCAGCACGTCCTCCTGGTCCACGAAGGACATCTCCAGGTCGATCTGGGTGAATTCCGGCTGCCTGTCCGCCCGCAGGTCCTCGTCCCGGAAGCACCTGGCAATCTGGAAATACCTGTCGTACCCGGAGCACATCAATAGCTGTTTGAAAATCTGGGGCGACTGGGGCAGGGCATAGAAGCAGCCCTGGTGGATGCGGCTGGGCACCAGATAGTCCCTGGCCCCCTCCGGGGTGGACTTGTTCAGGATAGGGGTCTCCACCTCCAGGAATCCCTCCTCCTCCAGGAAGGCATGGACAGCCGCCGTCATCCGGCTGCGCAGCATCAGGTTCCTCTGCAGGTCCGGCCTGCGCAGGTCAAGATAACGGTATTTCAAACGAAGTTCTTCTTTCGTCCGTGAATTCTCTTCCACAGGGAAAGGCGGCGTCTCCGCCTCGGACAGAATCCTCAGGCTCTCCGCCCGGACCTCGATCTCCCCGGTGGCCAGGTTCGCGTTCACGGCCCCGGCCCGCTTCTCCACCCTGCCCGTCACGGCGGCCACGAACTCGCTGCGCAGCCGCTCCGCCTTGGCGAAATGCTCCGCCCCGCAGTCCGCCTCCTCGAAAATCACCTGCAGGATGCCTGCCCTGTCCCGGAGATCTACGAAGATGATGCCTCCCTTGTTGCGCTGCTTCTGGACCCAGCCCATGACCGTGACCTGTTCCCCGATGTTCGCCGCGGAAAGCTCCCCGCAGCGGTGCGTCCTCCTCAATCCTTTCATTGACTCTGCCATTTCATTTCCTCGATTTCTGTCCTTTTTTCTTGCAGGACGTTCTTATTTTTATGTTTTTTCGGCAATCCGTTTTTCACCCGCAGATCCGCCGTTCCAGCAGACAAAGGTACTCTGTGGTGCCCTCTTCCAATTTCTTTGTATCGGTCCTGTAAAAGCCATGGCGCTGATAAAAGCGGATGGCATCCTCATTCTTCTCAAGGGCCCCCAGGAAGCTTACGGAGAATTGATTTACTGCAAATTCTATCAGCTCCGCACCTATGCCCTGCCCCTGGAAGAACCAGTCCACATACAGCTCCCTGATCTCCGTGCCCTCCACATGGATCATCCCCTTCACGATCCCGTCGTCATAGACCCATATCTGTGAGAGGATATCAGGCGCCCCGTATTCTTCCGCCACCGACAGCACCTGCAGCTCCCCGAAGGAATAGGCATCGTTTCGGAAAATAGGGCGATACTTTATCCGCTTCACGAAAACCAGGATCTCCGCAATCCTGGAGAGGTCCTGAGCCGTTGCCCTTCGTATGTTCATTTCTTCCCTCCATCTCCCCAGTACCCCGGCGCATGAATCCTTGAACAATCAGTTCTTCAAAGCTTCCTTATAGAACTCCAGGAACTCCCCGTACCCTTGTGCCGTCAACTGCTCCTTCTGGAACTTCTTGTTCTTGTTCATGCGGGCCACCAGCACCTGCTGCCCCTGTGCCCTGGCCTCCTGGGCTTTTGCAATCACATCGCACAGGGCCTGTCCTTCCACGCCCTTCTCCACCAGATAGGCCACCCTCTTCGGCGCATCCGGCACCCGGAAGCCGCTTTCCGTCAGCAGCAGGATAATCCTTTCAAAACCGATGGAGAATCCGCAGGCCGGCACCTCCTTGCCCGTGAACTTCCCCACCATGGCGTCATACCGCCCTCCGCCGCCGCAGCTGCCCCCGAACTCCGGGATGGCAATCTCGAAGATCGTACCCGTGTAATAGGACATGCCCCGCACCAGCGTGGGGTCGAAGACCGTCTCGAACCCTGCCTCCTTGGTGGCCTGTACGCTGTCGATAATCTCCCGCAGCCCCTCCGTGACGGAAGCCTCCATCACGCCGGAAAGCGCCTCCCCCAGATAGGCCACGCCGTCCTCCGCCTTCTCCAGGTTCTGATACAATTCCAGATATTTATCTACGGTATTCCCGTCAAATCCGTTCTCCAGAAGCTCTGCCCTCACGCCCTCCAGGCCAATCTTGTCCATTTTGTCCAGGGTGATGAAGACATTGTCGTAAGCCTCCTCCGGAAAACCGCTGTAGGCCGCCACGGCCTTTAAGATCCTTCTGTCGTTTATCCGTATCTCGAAGCCCCTGAACCCAAGCTTTGTCAAAGTGGTGGTGGTGGCCAGGATCAGCTCGATCTCCGCCAGGTTGGAGGGCTCTCCGAAGATATCGATGTCGCACTGCATGAACTGGCGGAAACGCCCTCTCTGAGGCCTTTCCGCACGCCACACATTGCCAATCTGCAGGGCCTTGAAGGGGGAGGGGAGCTGGGCGGCATTGTTGGAATAATACCGCACCAGGGGCACGGTCAGGTCATAGCGCATCCCGAAGTCCACCACGTCCTCCTCTTCCTGTGCCTGGGCTACATTCAGCTTCTCCCCGCGCTTCAGGACCTTGAATATCAGTTTTTCGTTATCTCCTCCCTGTTTGTTCGTCAAATTCGCGATGTTCTCCATACAGGGGGTCTCTATGGAGGTGAATCCGAATCTGCCGTAGGTCTCCTTGATCACGCCGATCACATAATCCCTTATCTGCATCTCCTCCGGCAGAATATCCCTCATGCCTGTCACAGGCTTCTTGCTAAGCGCCATACTTCCCGTCGGACCGCTTTCATCCGACCTCCTCCTCTCTGTTTTCCTTATCCGGGGCACTCCCCCACAGGCCCCGCTTTCCGGGCCTTTTATACTGCAGACCGCCAGGATTTACAGTGGTGTCTCCGAGAAAGTGCCTGGCTGGCGGTCTGCAGTCGGGTTGCACTGCAAACTTAACCGGTGTGCAGTATATCTTATCTATGATATCTTTTTTGGCGGTGGCTGTCAATACAAGGAATCAATCCCTCCGGAACAGGTCCCTGGTGTACACCTTGTCCGCCACCCTGTCCAGGCAGGCGTCATAGCGGTTGGCGATGATGCAGTCCGACAGGCGGAAGAATTCCTCCAGGTCGTTCACCACCAGGCTGCCGAAGAAGGTGCTCCCGTCCTCCAGAGAGGGCTCGTAGATCACGATGTTCGCGCCCTTCCCCTTGATCCGCTTCATGACCCCCTGGATGGAGCTCTGGCGGAAGTTGTCGCTGTTGCTCTTCATGGTCAGGCGGAAGACGCCTACAGTTGTAGTCTTCTCGTAGGAGCGGTCATAGTCCAGCCGTCCCGAATAGGAGTAATACCCGGCCTTCTTCAGCACCTGGTCCGCCACGAACTCCTTCCTGGTGCGGTTGGACTCCACGATGGCCTCGATCAGGTTCTCCGGGATATCGCTGTAATTGGCCAGAAGCTGCTTGGTGTCCTTGGGCAGGCAGTAGCCGCCGTAGCCGAAGGAAGGATTGTTGTAATGGTCCCCGATCCGGGGATCCAGACACACGCCCTCTATAATCTGCCTGGCGTCCAGCCCCTTCACCTCCGCGTAGGTGTCCAGCTCGTTGAAGAAGCTCACCCGCAGGGCCAGGTAGGTATTGGCGAAGAGCTTCACCGCCTCCGCCTCCGTGCTCCCGGTGAGGAGTACCGGCACGTCCTCCTTTAATGCCGCCTCGGACAGAAGCCCCGCGAAGGCTTCGGCCCGTGCTCTCGTCCCTTCCTTTTCCGTATCATATCCCACGATGATCCTGGAGGGGTACAGATTGTCGTACAGCGCCTTGGTCTCCCGCAGGAACTCCGGGCTGAACAGGATGCGGTCTGTCTGCTTCCGCGCGTTCAGTTGGGCCGTATATCCCACCGGGATGGTGGACTTTATCACCACCGTGGCCCGTTCATTGGCCTTCAGGGCTGCGTCCACCACGCCCTCCACCGCCGATGTATCGAAGTAATTGGTCCTGCTGTCATAGTTGGTGGGAGCCGCCACCACGATGATGTCCGCGTCCCGGTAGGCATTGTCCGCGTCCGTGGTAGCCGTCAGGTGCAGCTCCCTGTCCCGCAGATACTCTTCCAGCTCCTTATCCTTGATGGGCGAGCGCCTCTCATTGATCAGTTTCACCTTTTCAGGAAGGATATCCACCGCCGTCACTGTATTCTCCTGGGCCAGCAGCACCGCCAGCGACAGGCCCACGTAGCCTGTACCCACAACCGTAATATTCATATCCGTCCGTTCCTCCTGCTTCCATAATCTATAGATTCCAACATTATATCACAAGAGAAAATCAAAGTCTACTCTTCCTTCCGATATCCGGCCTTGCGGTAGAAGGAGGTGGAGGGCATGTTGCACTGCCTGGCCGCCTCCTTCCCGGATATCTCCTTCGCGGCCCACCGCCCTCGGATTTCCTCGAAATTCTCCGGCAGGGGCTTCTCGGGCCTGCCGAAGCGCACGCCACGGATCTTCGCGGCCTCGATGCCCTCCCGCTGCCTCTCCCGGATGTTCTTCCGCTCGTTCTCCGCCACGAAGGACAGCACCTGCAGCACGATATCGCTCAGGAACGTCCCCACCAGGTCCTTCCCCCGCCTGGTGTCCAAAAGCGGCATGTCCAGCACCACGATGTCCACCTTCTTCTCCTTGGTCAGGACTCTCCACTGCTCCAGCACCTCCCCATAGTCCCTGCCCAGGCGGTCGATGCTCTTGATATAGAGCAGGTCGTCCGGCCGGAGGCGCTTCAGGAGCTTGCGGTACATAGGCCGGTTGAAGTCCTTGCCGGACTGCTTGTCCACATAGATGTTCCGCTCCGGCACCTGTACCCCGCTCATGGCGATCATCTGCCTGTCCTCATTCTGTTCCTTTGTGCTCACCCGCACATACCCGTATCGGTCTCCCATACACTTCTCGCTTCTCCTTTGTATTCGTGCAGACCCTTTCCGCAGCAGCCACGCGGGAAGGCCTTATGATATAAAAAGGACAACCGTTATCCGATTGCCCCTTTTACCCCTATTCTGCATGTTTACGTCCACCACGGCAGAAGCCCTGACGATCCGTTGCCATACCGTATATACTACCCTTTTCCCGGCCGTGAATCAAGTCCCTTTTCGGACAAATTCTGCTTGACATGTGTCTAAAAGCCAAGGTATGCTAAATATGTAAATTTTCTTTTCTAATTCACGAATCGGCGAAAGGAAGGGACGACTATGAAGACCAGAATCTATCAGGATGGGAAATCCATCCGCATCCGGGTGGCATCGGACGCCACCCCCCAGGAGACCTACGCAGCCCAGGAGCTGGGCAGCTATCTGGAGCGGATGACCTCCACGGCCTTTGACGCCGCGGAAGCGGATTATGACGGGCCTGTCATCGCAATCGGGAAGGCCGCGGAAAGGTACGGTGTATCATTTGACGGAAAAGACGACGACTTCCTCCTGAGGTCCGCAGGGGAGAATCTGTGCATCGCAGGCGGCAAGCGCGGCGTCATCTACGGCGTGTACGAGATTCTGGAAAGGCTGGGCTGCCGTTTCTTTACCGCCACCTGCGAGAAAGTGCCCTTTGTGGACGAACTTGCGCTGGAGGAGCTGGACGAAGCCCACAGCCCTGACTTCATCTACCGGGAGCACAATTATTACGAGCCCCGGGTCTACACGAAATTCGCCGTAAAATCCCGCCTCAACGGCCAGCAGCATCCCATCGGCGAGAAATACGGCGGACATATCCAGTATTCCTGGTTCGTGCATTCCTTCGAGAACATCGTCTCCCCGGAGGAATACGGCGAGGCCCATCCCGAATACTTCGCCATGGACAAGGAGGGCGTCCGCATGCTCACCCCCTATAAGAACCAGCTCTGCCTGAGCAACCCGGAACTCGTGCCCATCGCGGTGGCCGCCGTGCGAAAGAACCTCACGGAGCACCCGGAGGCGGAGATCATCTCCATCTCCCAGAACGACTGGAGCCTGGACTGCCAGTGCCCCGAATGCCGCCGCATCAATGAGGAGGAGGGCGCGTCCTCCGGCACGCTGATCCGCTTCGTGAACGCCATCGCCGAAGAGCTGGAGCCGGAGTTCCCCAGGGTGACCTTCGACACTCTGGCCTATCAGTACACCAGGAGCGCCCCCAAGGTAAGGCCACGCCACAATGTGTGCGTGCGCCTGTGCTCCATCGAGTGCTGCTTCGCCCACGCCTTCGAGGAGTGCTCCAGAGAGCGGAACATGGCATTTGTAAAGGATATCCGGGACTGGCACGAGACTGGCGCGCAGCTCTATATCTGGGACTACACCACCTGCTTCAACTACTATCCCACGCCCCATCCCAACTGGCGCTCCCTGCAGCCCAACATGCGCCTGTTCCGGGAAAACGGCGCAAAGGGCGTCTTCGAGCAGGCCAACGGCGCGCTGCGGGGCTCCACAGACCTGAATGAGCTGCGGGCCTATCTCATCTCCAAGCTGCTGTGGGATGCGGATGCAGACGTAGAGCGCCATATGGAGGAATTCACGGATTACTATTACGGGGAGGGCGGGAAATATATCCGACAGTACATCCGTCTCCTCTGCGATACCGCCAGGAAGGAAGACGACCATGTGGGCTTCAATGACAAGCCTCTGCACAGATTCCTGGACGAGGCTTATCTGGACCAGTACGATGCCCTGTTCGCCCAGGCCAGGGAAGCCGTGAAAGACGATGCCATACGCCTCTGGCGGGTGGAAAAGGCCCGCCTCTCCATCCGCTACGTGCGGCTCATGCGCGGTTTCCTGTTGAAGCAGGAGCTGCCGAAGGAGGAGCTGAACCGCTTCTTCGCCGACTGGGAGAGCTTCGGGCTCACCCGCATGGAGGAATGGTGCAGCCCGAATACCACCCGCAGGGCCCTGCTGCGCGGGAAGCCTGTGGGGGCGATGCTATACTCCTACTGGGCCGACGAGGGGCCGGAGGAGCTGTAAGCTGTAGTACATGGCCCTCCACATTCCAGGCAGATTGCCAATGTCAGGCGGCTGGCGCACAACTGTGCCAGCCGTTTCCTATAAGGCTGATGGAGTCCACCGCCAGCAGCCGGTCCACCCTGTCCCGCTCTTCCGCATCTATCCGCATCTGATATTTCCCTCGCGATACAGGCTTGCCAGCGCTGATGATATCATGAAGGAAGAAGGCAAAATTGATCAGTGTCTGTGCGGAATCGGAATTGATTTCAGCGCTTCCTTATGTTATAGTATCCTTAGATGGAAAAAGACGGAAGAAATTACATTTTGGAAGGAAAGGGTGAAAATGAAGAAGATTTTATCAGCCATTGCGTTTGTATCGATTGCCATGATAACAGGCAGCATTGTCTCCTATGCGGTGAACAGAAGTTCCGTGGAAGTCCCGGACGAGGCACAGGAGAAACAGGCAAGCTTTTCCTGCACGGTTTCCGGATGTACACAGACAGAAGCGCACATGCATGGCCTCTGCGGCATCAACGGCTGTACGCTCACAGGCGAGCACAGCCACGGCAGATGCAACATTGCAGGATGTACCGAAACGGCAGCGCACATGCACGATGGGGCGTACTGCTATCCGCACACCGCTGACGACGGCCATGGGTATCATAACTGCGGTTTGCCGGGGTGCAGCCTGGAGGCCGTTCATACACATGGGGCCTGCGGCATCGACGGCTGTACCATGACAGGCGCGCACAGCCACGAAAAATGCAGCATTGCGGGATGTACCGAGACAGAAGTGCACATGCACGATGGGGTGTACTGCTATCCGCACACCGCTGACGATGGCCATGGGTATCATAACTGCGGTTTGCCGGGGTGCAGCCTGGAGGCCGTTCATA
>NZ_CAJUCP010000008.1:106655-107085 GCF_910585425.1 uncultured Acetatifactor sp.
CACACGGGGCCTGCGGCATCGACGGCTGTACCATGACAGGCGAACACAGCCACGGCAGATGCGGCATTGCGGGATGTACCGAGACAGAAGTTCACATGCACGATGGGGAATACTGCTATCCGCACACTGCTGACGATGGCCATGGGTATCATACCTGCGGTTTGCCGGGGTGCACAGATATGAGCAGCCATACTCACAACTCCTGTGGTATTGCGGGATGTACCGACATGGGCAGCCATACTCACAACTCCTGCGGCGTTGCAGGGTGCACAGATATGAGCAGCCATACTCACAACTCCTGCGGTGTCGCGGGATGTACGGACATGGGCAGCCATACTCACAACTCCTGCGGCGTTGCGGGATGCACGGACATGAGCAGCCATACTCACAACTCCTGCGGCGTTGCGGGATGCACGGACATGAGCAGCCA
>NZ_CAJUCP010000008.1:107185-120012 GCF_910585425.1 uncultured Acetatifactor sp.
TTCCCATAATTCCTGCGGTATTGCAGGGTGCACGGACATGGGCAGCCATACTCACAACTCCTGCGGTATTGCGGGATGCACAGACATGGGCAGCCATACTCACAACTCCTGCGGCGTTGCGGGATGCACGGACATGGGCAGCCATACTCACAACTCCTGCGGTGTTGCAGGCTGCGCACAGACCGGCCAGCACAGCCATGGAGGAAACGGTGGCGGCCATCATCAATCCGGTCACAGAGGCGGCCATCATTGAGGCCAGGATGCCGCTAAGATAGAGCGGATAGAGAAACTCCTGCTGCTGTCGCCATCCGCTCCAAAAAGCAAGCTCCCTGGTTCTGTAACCAGGGAGCTGTTTTCATGCCGCCGTCCTGCCGGAACAGCCCTTTCAGCTTTGAGCTGCCCCCCATGCTCACGAAATCCTGATGATCTGCTCATAGAGCAGCAGTTCCTGTGCATTTACATTCCGGTTGTCATGGTAATGCCCGAAGAACCACTTCTTAAACCTGGTATTCTGCCGGATCTCCTCCAGATAAGCGGTGGCGGCATCCGGCCTGTACCCTGCGCCGCCCAGCAGAATCTGCGTACTGGAGGCGCAGCAGTGGGTCACGATAAAGTCCACAGCATTGCCGTGAGCCGCAAGGTTCCTGCGCCCCTCCTCCATCTCCTCCTGTGAGGGAAGCTCCTGCCGCCACCAGCTTACATGGTTGATACGGTACGGAATCCAGCCCTGATCCAGCTTCCTCTTCTTTCTCTTAAAATCCGGATCCTCCGGCTCCAGAATGCCTCCGTCGATGTCATGGCTGCTGGCCCCGCCGAACGTGAAGATACTTTTCCCATCGATCGCAAATACCTGGCCGCGCATCATATGAATCACGGAAGGCCTGATTTTATGCACCTTACCGCCATGCCATTCCTCCACGGGACAGGCATAGAGCCTGTCGAAGTTCTCATGGTTCCCGTCCACGAACAAGGTGGTAAAGGGCTTGCCCTCCAGCCAGTCCATCAGATGCTTCTCTTCCTTATTTTCCCCTCCCTGATTCCAGACTCCGCCAAAGTCTCCGCAGACAATGACGTAATCATCCTTCGTCATCTCTTTCTGCTCCGGAAATATCCTGGTGTTGAATCTCCCGAAGTCCTGGTGGCAGTCGCCGGTAATGTAAATCATCTTCCTCACTTCCTTCCGGATCTCCAAATGCTCTTATCCTCGGCAAATCCGCCGTCCCTTCACATCTGTTCGTCGAATCTCCTGTCCTTCCAGTAATACTCCTTGTCCCGCTCATCAATCTTGCGGATGGGCCTGCAGGGATTCCCCACTGCCACCGTATAGTCCGGGATGTCCTTGTTCACGATGCTCCCGGCGCCGATCACCGCATAACTGCCGATGGTGACCCCCGGAAGGACGATTGCCCCGGCTCCTATCCAGGCCCCCTCTCCGATTGTGATCGGGAAGGAATACATAGTGCCTTCCGCCCGCCTCTCCGGGTCGATCGGATGGCCCGTGGTACAGAGGGTGACGTTGGTTCCTATCAGGACGCCCTTCCCTATGGTTATCTCGTAATCATCCACCAGAATCAGGCCGGAGTTGATATAAGTCCCCTCCCCTATGGTGACCGTGGAGCCCACCGCCAGGGTCAGCGGCTGGTTCACCCAGACATCCTCCCCCACGCTCCCGAACATCTGTCCCACCAGCGCATTCCTCTTCTCGATCTCGCTGGGCCTGGACATATTGAATTCATACATCAGATCCTTCACCCGGGCCTGCTGGGCGATGTACTCCTGGGTATCCTCCCAGAGATACCCCTTCGCGATACGCTCCTGTCTCTCTTTCTCTGTCATGTGTCCTTACCTCCTTTTGTCCTGCCGGACATGTTTCCTTTATCTGCGCGCTTCCCCGGTATCCCGCAGGCCGCCGTCTCACCAGGCCTCGGACATCTCTCCGCCGACACCTCTCCGCAGAGCCACCTCTGTAATCAGTATCTGCGCGGCCAAAAGAGCCAGCCCCATCCCGCTGATGCTTTCACTGCCCAAATTCATTCGCTTCTTTTTATTACCTGTATAATCTATAGATACCAACATCATCCTATCAACACTGTCTTCCCTGCAAAAGCAAACCCATAATGCCGAATCCGCTCTCCGGAAATTCCACGCGCTGTCAGTTCCGTATCATAGTCCTTCTCCTCTATCTGTCGAAGCGCCGCTGCTACTGTATCCGCCAGCGTCTTCTCATCCTCCGAATCATGCACCTTGAATTCCAGCACAAAGGCCGGATCACCATCCCGCAAGGGCTCCAGCATCACATCATATCTCCCAAAACCGCTTTCCCTGTTGGAAGTGATGCGGTATCTATCCGCTAAATCCACCATCAATCCCAATACAAAGCCGTGATAGAACCGTTCCGGTTCCGTAGAACCAGACGGCTTGTTGCCAGCGTCAAAACAGCTGAAAGTAGCCAATGCCGTCCGATTCATATAGACATTCATAGCCTTTGTGTCATCCAGCAGCAATGCCTTAATAAATGCGTTATAGGCAGGGGTATATTCCGCAAACCAACCATCTATCATATGCCGGAACATCAACCGTACTTCCTTATTTGTCAAAGACAGCATATAATCGCATTCACCGTAATTCCCATCTACAGTATAACACTCCACTCTCAGATAGCCGCAGGCCAGGAGCAGGCTCCAGACAGCATGGAGATTATAATCCAACTGGCTGAATATAATCTGTTCATCTATTGACGCATGGAATGATTTTCCCTGCAATAAATCCTCCATGACAATTTTTACTTCTGGAATCCCCTCCCGAATCAGCTTTCCCACGAGACTGTTGGAACTGGTGTTTGCCCAGTAAGCAGCAAAACGCTGCTTGTCAAGGTAGTTGATAATGGACCATGGATTATAAATATCACGCATATTCCCAAAGGTAAAACCATCGTACCAGGCACGGACTTCTTCCTTTCCCATAAGCCCAAATTCGTCCATAGCGGCAAACACTTCTGATTCCGTAAAACCGAAAGAAGCCTCATATTTACATGAGGTAGAGGTGACTACCTCCAGATGGTTTAAGTCGGAAAAAATAGACTCTTTGCTTATACGTGTAATACCTGTCATGACCGCCCTCTCCATATATGGGTTCGTCTTGAAAGTAGAATTGAACAGGTTTCGGACAAATGCCGCCATTTCATCCCAGTATCTGTGCACATAAGCTTCCTGCATGGGGGTATCATATTCATCCAATAAAATGATGACTCTTTTCCCATAATAATCCGCAAGGAATTCCGATAAGGCTTTCAAGGAATAAGAAGCTACGGAATCACCCATTGTAGGGGATATTTCATGGAAGATATCCGGAAACTTTCTCTGATTCGGCCCCTTATCCTGCAAGGCTGAATATCTGTCATATACGCTTTTGATGATGCGGCAGATTTTATCCCTTGCACTTCCAAAGGATGTTTCCTTCACATCTGCAAAGCTTAAGAAGATTACCGGATAGCTGCCCTGGAGGCTGCGGTACTTCTCTTCTTTCCATATGTCGAGTCTTTCAAATAAGGTGCCTTTATCTGCATGTTCCACGGAAAAGAAATGCTCCAGCATGCTCATGGCCAGAGTCTTGCCGAAGCGCCTGGGGCGCGTAATTAAGGTCACATCGTCCTGATTTTCCCACCATTCCTTAATAAACGCGGTCTTATCCACATAAAAACAATTGTTTTGGATGATTTTCCCAAAATCCTGTATTCCTATTCCTACTGTCCTTGCCATTTGACACCTCCCCTTATTTTCCTATTGATTAATTCTTCCGCAACTTCATCCGTCATTTTCCTTTATTGTCATATAATAATTATCTTATGCCTGCTTTAATGTTTGATTCATCTATATCTATACCATCATCTTTCAATAAATTCTTTATTTTATCGCCATTGTATCATATGAATTTTCACATGTAAATATATATGTCTATAAACTACAAAAGAGCTGTACGATGATTGCTTAGCCCGACAGCCCTTTCAAAATAGCCATATAGGATTTTATCGTCATTATCCCTTCTTCACACCCCAATCAGCGCGTCAAAGGTCCCCGCCACATTCAGCCTCCCATACCCAGCACCAGGTAGATGACGCCGATGCTGCGCCTCCTGAGGACGGCCAGCGCGGAGGGCTCCAGTCTGTGTATGTCCACCCCGTCTATACGCACGCTCCCCGAGATCGGCGTATCCCCCCAATCATGTGCAGCAGGGTGGACTTCCCTGAGCCGGAACTCCCCATGACCGCAAGGAACTCGTCGTCCCCGATGGTTAGGCTTATGCCGTCCAATGCCCTGACCTTGGCGCCTCCCAGGTTTTTGATTTCAATCATAACTGCCCCCCAATGTTGCCGCTTTCATTCAAAAGCCATTATTGATGCTGACTGTCATGTGTCCTTACCTCCTTTTGTCCTGCCGGACGTGTCTCACTTATTTCCTCTCTTCTTTCAGGAGCCGTATCCTGTTCTGGATGATGTCCAGTACCTCTTCCAGGCTTTTCTGGCCCGCAAAGTAATATGCCGCCTCCTCCTGCATTATCCGGAGGATGCTCATATCCCCTCTCTTTACAGTCGCGGCCCCCTCAACCAGCTTCCTGAGGCTGTCAGTGTCCTCCGGCCTGGCCGCATAGACATCTACCTGCTCCCCGCCCATCTCATAGGACATGATTGGTGCTTCCTGCCGTCTGCCGCTCCTGTCGGTGTACCACTGTATCTTTTCCGCATCCTTCATCTGCCCTTCGAAGACATCCCTGTCTATGGAAAAAGCGTAGTTGGGCGTAATCCCATCCTGCCAGCTCTTGGTGAAAAAGCTCTCCACGAATCCCCAGGCGGCATCCTTATGGCTGCTCTGTGCGCATACAGCATAACAATTGTCCGGATAAAAGACCATGCCGTTTCCCGCGCCTCCTGGATACCCCACGAAAGCCGAGTCCTCTCCCCACCTGGACTTATTGTAGAGATATGTCTCCGGGTCCATCATGACAAGCTGCTCGAACAGAAGCTTTCCGTCGCGCCTGAGGGAATCATCGGCAACATATACAGCCGTCTCCGGCATATAATCGGCCAGGCAGATATATTTTTTCAGCAGGTCCTCCTCTGGAATAAAGTCCATATCCCCCGCCCCAAGCATAGCTATCACGCAGCACTCCAGCATGTGGTTTTTGCTTATCATGCCATCCCGCAGCCCGGATTCTTCCTCCAGAATGCGCAATAGTTCCTCCACCGTCCATGCGGCACCCTCTGATGCCCATTTCTCCTTCGCGATGAACCCGCCCAGATGGAAATTCGTCGGGAGCATGTACAGCCTACCCTCCGACAGCAGCGCATGATAGACAGAAGGAATCAGCTTTTCTGCGCTGACTACTTCGCTGCGCTCCAGATAGGGCGACAGATCCTCCAGAATTCCACGCGCTCCCATATCCCGGTCATCCATGTATCCGCCGTCCATCTGGATGATGTCCGGGCCCTTCCCTGCCATGAGCTCCACATAGAGTCGGTCTGCCGCCGCGGACTCGTCCTCTTTCCCATAGTCCACCATCCGGATGAGCACATCCGGGTGCGTCCGGTTGTACGCGGCCACCGCTTTCCGAGTGGTAGCGCTGTCCGACACGAATCCAAGCAGCAGCTCCTCCCGCTCCGCCCCGGGGCTTCCGCCGTCCCACTGGGCTTCATACAGGATATTCTCTTCCCGGAAGATGAACCGGGGCGCTTCCCCATCCCCATACATGCCGATCACAGAGTCTCCCTGGACTCCGATATCTGTCCATTCGTATATTTTCGTGTAACTTCCCGTTGAAAGGTCACACAGGGATGCAGCCGTCTCAGTGTACATAAATACTGCATTTTCCGCCTGTCCCGTCCTGTTGAAGCGGGCTTCCCCGGAGATGTCCTTCAGGGTGCCGAATCGGCCGTTCTCCCGGTTCAGCGTACCGGGGACATTCCGGAAATTCTCGGACTGTAATGTCAGGGCATAGTTCCCACCGGTATACAGAACGTCGATGTCCCTGGGCTCCTCCCAGTCCTCTTCCTCTACAAACTCACCATCCCGGGAAATCAACCGATATCCAAATCTTGAAAGCAGCAGGACCTCTCCTCCCGGCACCGCTCTTATCCGCCAGTCCGATAAACCTGCCGTGCCGCTGGTCTGACGAAGGTTGTCCAGCTCTGCCAGAGTCCTTTCGCTGCCATCTGCGGACACCTCCAGCAGCTTTACGAAATCCTCTTCCTCCGGGTCTTCTGCGGTTTCTGCCAGGAGAAAATAAGCTGTCCCGTCCTCTCCCGCAGTGAAGTCATATACATATCTCTGGCTGTAGTCAAAGCTGCAGAATGCCTCCTCCGGGAAATCCGCCCCGGCTTTTGCATAATAATACCTCTGGATAAATATCGTTTCCGCGTCATCTGTCTCTACGCCATCTGTCTCTGTGTCATCTGTTTCCTCAGCATCTATTTCTTCAGCATCCGTTTCCAGCAAGACGCTGTCCCCACAGCATCGGAGGCTGCCAAAGGTCTCGTCCTCTTTCAGGGGAATCATTGTGACGCTCAATCCCGCCCCCACACTGTCTTCCTCGCCCTGTAGGTCGGCATTCCGCGCCGCCCCACAAGAGCAGAGAATCGCAGCAGACAGCGCAAATATGCTAAATGCTTTCAATCTCTTCATCATTATCCTGTACCATTCATATCACCGCCGCCGTCTTCGGCCACACGTTTGCCCGGCTCACTGTCCAGGATTGCAGACTATGTCCTTATTCTTTAACCCCTTCCCGATAAACGGCACCTCGAAGAAGTCCCTGGGATTCTCACGGATGATATAGTCCATATAGTTTCCTATCATCATGGCATAGACGTAGTACCCCATGGCATTGGGGTGGCCGCCCATGGCGAAGGCCTTCCGCATTCCCTCGTCATACACTGGCCCCTCATGGGACATGTCGATCAGATAGGTATAGGAGAACAGCCCGCACATCTTCTTCATCTCGTCGGCGATGGCGCAGATGACCGGATCCGCCTGCTCCTCCCCCCGCCTCTGCATGGAAACCAGGAAGATCCGCGCATCCTTTTCTATGCCCTTGAGCCTGGACACAATCCGTCCCATGTCTCCGAGGAAGGTATCCGGATTGGCCGCCGGATCCGCCGGGTGGATGTCCGCCACGCTGCCCGCGGGCTGGTTTGCACCGAATATGTCGTTATTTCCCAGCGCGATGATATAGGCCTGGTTCCACTGCCAGAAGCCGTTCCGGTCCGCCCAGCTCTCCAGGTACTCCCTGGCGGTCATGCCTCCCCTGGAGTAATTGCGGTACACTGTCCCCGTCAGCCGCTCCAGGATAGCCGGCCAGGAATACTCGTACATATCGTGGTAGAGGGTATTGCCCTCCTGGTCATGGGACTCGAACTCCCCGGAGGACAGAGAGTCCCCGATGACGCCGATTTCCTTGAAGATTCCGGCGAACCCGCAGGCCGCCTTCATATTGTCCAGGGGCTTCTCCCCCGGTGCCACCGTAAATAAATCCAGATTCATGTCGCCCTCCTGTGTCGTCGATGCATACTGCTTAACAGTTGAAATTTCCGAGTACCCCGGCTACATAACGCCAGCCATATACGTTCAACCAGTGCAGTACGGTAAATTCTGGCGTTATGCAGTATAAATCCTATTATATAGGATCCCCCGTCAAAACACAACAGGAACCTGTCCCCAGTATCTCCACGGGACCGGAGATCACTTCCCTGGCCACATACAGCACGCTGTCCGCCCGGGCCTCCACGATCCATTTCACCAAAGTCATCTCCCCCCGCTGGATTTCGATGCAGGTGATACAGCGGGGATGGACGCAGCTGCCTGTATTATAATAGAAAGAGGGCTCTTCGGGCAGCACCGGGCGGTGGGTATGCCCTGTGATTAAAATGTGCCGACGGGTTTCAGCCCAGCTGCGCAGGCTCTCCTCGCACCTTTCCTTCACCTCGTAATTCTTGGCGGCGCTGGTGGGATCTAAGAACCCCAGGTTCTCCAGGGGGTTCCAGAAATACCGCACCAGGAACCGGGCCAGGGGCCAGAGGGTGGAGTTCAGGAAGCTGGCCTGGTGCCCGTGGGTCAGGTACAGGGACTTCTCCGGCGCGGACTCGGCGTAGAGGATGACGGCCTCCAGGAAGGCCGGATTCTTTCTGCGGACGATGTTGTGGTTGCCGTAGAGGAGGTGCAGCCGCCCCTTCTCCTCGAACCGGGCGAACATGCAGTAGATGTCCTCGTGGATCTCCGTAATGTTGCGCAGCTTCCGGTTCTCCCACAGCTCCTCCCCGTCCCCCAGCTCGATATACGTAAAACCGTTCCTATAATAATGCTCCATCGCCGCATAGTACAGGTGCTGGTTCTTCAGGAAATTGTCCGAGGAGGTGCCCACGCCCCTGTGGCAGTCGCTGATGAGCACATACCGGGAGCATCGGTGGAAGGGCAGGACCAGCGCCTGGGAGAAGGCGCGGTCCAGACGTCCTTTGGCGCTCATGGCTTTTTCCTGCCACGGGGCCTGCACCTGCGGCGGCATTTGGGGCGGCGGCATCCGTGCTTCCTGTGGCATCGCCTGTGGAAACGGCGCAGCCGCATCAGCCTCCGGAAGCAGAACGGGATATAGTAGTACAGGAACAGGATGCGGTCCTCCGTGCAGGTAAAGGGCCTGGTGACCCAGAGGAAGAGGCGGCAGTTCATCCTGTTCAGACACTGGGACAGCCTGCGGCGCAGCCGGGTCAGGAAGCCGTAATGCTCCTGTATCGGCCGATGGAAGACAAAGGACAGGCAGAGGTTCTGCACCGTGATGCACTCGGCGGCAAATCCCGCCCGGCACAGGCCCCGGTAGAAGGCTTCCAGCATCTCTCTGCTGCCGAAGCAGACCGTCGCCTTCAGGCACAGGCTGGAGGGGCGGGCGAACACGCCCGGCAGGAAGGCCGTGAGCCACCAGTGCCTTTCGGAAATCTTCACGCAGGCGCCGTTCTCCAGGGACAGCTGCATGGTACAGTTCAGCATTTCGGCCTCGCCGGCCGCCTGGAAATGCGCTGTCCGGTATTCCGTCTCGGACAACAGCCTGTCTGCGTGGTAGATGCCGATTTCAGCGCCGGCATTGATGCCGTACTGGCCCTTCCAGAATTCAATCAGCCATGTCCGGCCCCTGTAGTTGAAGTACACCGGAAGGGAGTCCAAGACCATCTGGAAACGGGGGGCCATGAAGTCGTAAATCCAGGTATAACCGGCGCTCTTCTGCCAGGCGTCCAGGGTGGAGGAGAAGAATCCGCAGCAGCAGTGGTACGCATAGCCGAAGGGTTCCGCCAGTTCCTCCAGCAGGGAGCATTTTTCACATTTCTCCATGTCCCGGATCCTGCAGATGATCTTCCTCCTGCGGAAGCGGCAGAACAGCATGCTCAGGAGAGCAAGCAAAAGTAAGATGAACAGAGCAGCATACATAATGGTAACCTATAATCCTATGTGGTTTTGCTCTATTATATGCTAAGGTCAGGAAAGGTGTACCGCGTCCGCTATTGCTGCTGCTTTATCGTATCCACAATGGACAGCCTCCCAATCTTCCTGATCGGCCGCCGGATAGCCAGCGCCGCGGAACTGAAGCAGAGGATGACGATCAGCGCCAGCGACGGGGCCGGAAGCCGCCAGCTAATCCCCCATTTGTCGGCGATCAGGAACCGGAACATCATCTTGTTTAAGGGCAGTCCCAGAACGCGCCCGGCTATGCACCCCAGCACCGCGTAGGCAGCCGCTTCGGCGGCGATCATGCGATAGAGCTGCCCGGTGCACATGCCGATGGAGCGCATCACGCCGTACTGCCTTGTCCTTGCAGCCACGCTGGCGTTCATGCTGTTGAAGATATTGAATACGGTTATCAGCGCGATGACAATCAGGAAACCATATATGAATACCGCGCCCGTATAGTAGGAACTCTGGGCCTCCTCGTTGGACAGCCTTTTGTCCGCCAGGGTGCAGTCCGCCGGAAGAAGGCTGCGTATGGCCGAAACCGTTCTGTCGCTGCCGCTGTCCGTAAGCTTCCCGCCGTCTGCAAGTTTATCGCTGTCCATGGCTTTCCCGCCTTCCGAAGGCTTTCCGCTGTCTGCGATTTTCCCGTCTTCCAAAAGCCTCCCTCCTCCAAGCTGTACGTCAATGGCGGCATAGCCCACAGCGCCTACGCTTTCCGTGAACAGCTCCTCGGAGCATATGATATAGCCCAAGCTTCCCGCCGGGCATGACGCATTGGCGGAAGACAGAATCCCCGCGATCCTCACCTGCTTCTCCCCCAGAGGCGCATGGAGCGTCACCACATCCCCCAACTGCCAGAGCATCCCGTCCCGGTAGGACACCAGGATATCCGTGGTTCCCCCACAGACGGCATCCAGGTCCCCCCGGTTCAGCTCCTCTCTGGCCCATCCGAACTGCTTCTCCTCATAGGAGACCAGCGCGGCCGTACCGCTCTCCGCCCCAGAGGAAACGGACAATCCGCCGTATTCCATCCTTCCAAAGGCCTTTTCCACGCCCTCGATGGCCTCTATCTCTTCTATGACGGAAGGATCCATCCCCCCGGCAGCCCAGGCGGACAGGTCTCCCGCCCAGGGGGCCAGCGCCGGCATGCCCTGATCCAGGAACACCACCATCACCTGGAACGCCAGGAACAGCATGATGCTGATGGCAAAGGAGCAGGTCATCAGGAACAGATTCTTCTTCCCCGACAGTGCGTGGAACACGCCCATGCCTGTCTCCACCCGGAACAGCTTCGTATTGGCGGCATGCCTGTTCTGCGCAAGCTGGGAACTGCCGTTTATGGCTGTGACAGGCGATACCTTTGCGGCCTTTTTCGCGGGGGAAAGGGATGCCAGGAGGACGATCAGGAAGCCCACCAGGATTCCCGCCATTATGCCCACGATGCTGACTTCAAACAGCGGCACCTCTGAAAACCTGTCCCCGCTGACGGACTTCAGCAGCAGACAGGCGGCCCATGTGGCAATCTGTCCCGCCAGCAGGCCCATGGGGACGCCCCTGGCGCTCTGCCTGAGCCCCTGGAGGATCACGAAATGCCTCACCTGCCCCCTGGAGGCCCCAAGGCAGCGCAGCAGTCCGTAAAACTGTATCCTCTCCAATACGTTGGTGTGGAAGCTTGCGGAGATCATCACCGTCCCCGCGATCAGGACCAGGAGGACAAGGATAGCGGCGATCAGGTACAGGGCCTACATGATATTGCTCTCGCTCTGTCCCATCAGGCCCAGCAGAGCGGTATTTTCGGAAATCTGGCTGTCCGAAAGGCCGTACTGCTCCTTTATCTCCTCTATGGCCCTCTGGATGCGCGCACCGTCCCGGAACCGGATGCGGTAGGTGGTGCCCTCCGCCGCGTCCTCGTCCCCGATGGCCAGGAATCCCTCCTCGCTCAGGGCCATCCCGCAGATATCCGCCTTCAGCATGGAGCCCATATCCCCCAGGACGCCGGTGATGCGGTACCGCTTCTGCCCGCCTCCCGGAACCGTCACGGTGACATCATCGCCGATGGCCAGGCCAAGCCGCGCCATGGCGCTCTCATTCAGCAGGGCCTCGTCCGGCAGCATCGGGTATGTGCCCTCCGTCATGTCCATCTCCGTCAATGCCTCCATGGTACCCTCAGACGCTCCCGCAAAACTGACAGGCATGTCATTTGGCATCCCCGCGCTGCCCTGATACACCCATCCCGACAGGGCCACGTCTCTGGCCGACACTGCTTCCGCCGTCTCCTGCCCCACGTCGCGGAGGGCGACGTGGTATTCGCCGTTTGTCTTGATGAAATAGTTCTTCTGGGAGCGCATGGCCATGTCCGCCATGCTGAAGATCGCCATGACCAGGCATACCGAAAGGGTGATGCACAGCACGGAGATCCGGTTGTTCCTGCGGTGGATTCTTTCATATTGGGGTATCAGGCCCAGATAGCTCTTCATCTCGCTGTCACCCCCAAATCCTTCAATCTGCCGTCGGTCATGCGCAGCACCCTGTCCGTGGCGTCCGCGTGGCTCTCATTGTGGGTAATCATCAGGATGGTCTGGCTGTACTTGGCCGACATGGATTTCAAGAATGATTTCGTGGTACATCCGAAGGGCTGCCAGCGGCGTCTTCAGCTGATGGGACACATCTGAGATCATGTCCTGTAACCTTTTCCTCGGCTTCTTTCCAGATACGCCATTTCCTGTCCTCCCGTCCGTGGTTGTATGCCATCCTTATTTCCTCCAATCGAATTGATTGAGAGGGCAGGAAAAAGCCCCCTCATTTTCCCAAAGGAAAAAACAAGGGGGCTGAACGCCTTAAATTTCGTTTTCCATTATCTTTCTCAGCTTCGCAAGGATTTTGGCTTTGCGCTTGTTCACAACGCTCTGTGTCACGCCTAACCGCAACCCGACTTCCCGCTCGGAAAGTTCTTCAAAGAAGATTGCTTGTATCAACGTCTGTTCACTGTCCGACAACAAAGGCAGGGCGGCTTTCAGCCTGTCCACCATCACCGCATGGACAACGGTTTCCGCAACATCCATCGTTTCATCAACAACGAAGTCAATCACATTTCCCTCACTGTCTGTAAATCCCTCCAAGGAGAGCAGCTTGTGGTTCGTGTCCAATTTTTTCAGATAACGCCACCGTTCTTTATCCCGATAGAAATCCGTGTACTGTTCCCGCACAACTTCAAGCAGACAGCCCTGTATGGGGATAAACAGCTTGTCCATGTAACTCTGGTCGGCTTGCCTGCGGCGGCAGAAATCCGTATAGGACAACTCCACATAGACATTGTTTTCTTTGATATATACTTTTCTTGGTGCA